>NZ_JAMQTH010000014.1:0-239706 GCF_032883035.1 Mycobacterium appelbergii | reverse complement strand
TCGTATTGCGACCCGTCATCAGGAGTGCCTTGCCCGAAGGTCTCCCGCGCCTTCGACCACGTCGAATAGAACCCGTCGTCGTGGGTCGCTGAGAACGGATGCTTACTCCGCTATCCGTCGAGGTCGCTGGCTGGCCGTTCGGCGTCATAACTTGGCTCGTGCGGGAAGTGAGGCGGCGAGGCTGGTCTCATGTTGGTGGTCCAACCGGGGTTAATGATTGGGTCCCTTCGGCCGGACGCGATGTTCCGGAAATGGCGGTACGTCAAGAGGATAAATAACGCCATCAAGAGAAGCGTTCCGGCGGTAATCGCGATTCCAGACATCAGACCGAATTTCTATTCGTAGTTGGACGCAGTGATGCAAATTTTCGCAATCCGCGAGCCTGACGTTGTGTTTCCGGGCATCTCATCTCAACCTCCACTTCTCATTATGGGGACGGTTGGCGTGCTCGTTTGGAATTTACCGTCAACAACTTTGGTGGATGCTCCAGTCCCATCTGGAATATAAAATGTGCCGCCGTCATACAGCTCGGATTCACGGATGATCTGGGGAATGGAAACGCGTTGCCAGTCATCGGCTTCACTCATTATGGGCACTGTAATTGCTCCAAGGTCGCCTGCTCCTTGGATGACAGGTATTTTATTCATTTCGTACTGATAGTTTTGCCACTGTGCCTGATACCAGTTTCCATCAACGTTGACCATCCTCGTGTCCCCGCTGAACTCGGTGCCGGAGATTCGAAATCGATAAGTATTTTGCAGGTCAAATCCGCGCGCATCTTTGCTTTGGGGGTTATAGCCGCCCACCGTCAATACCCCCGAGGTCGGACCGGTCGAAGTTTCCTCAGTCAAACAGGGCGGGCCGGATTGGTATGGCGCAGGCGCTGGGAAGGGCGATTTGCCGTCTGACGGTTTCGAGTAATCGACTGCCCAGAACCCGGTGCCTGGCGTCACGCCAGCGGGTGGGGGGCCGTCCCACCGTCCGCTGGGAGCGGTGGACATGCTGGGTGGGCCTTGGACGGGTCCCTGTTGTGGCTTCTCGCTCCCGGGTGCGAATTTTTGGTTGGTCAGGGCGTCGTATTCGCCTTTGTAGCCGGTGATGCGTCCGCTGATGCCGGTCATGTCTCGGGTGGCGTTCTCGACGATGGTGCTGACCTTCGTCACACCTTCGTTGGCGATGGGCACCAGCTTGCGTTCGCGGTCGGCCGCAGAGGTCTCCGGCAGCGACTTGACCATGCTGTCCACCCAGTTACGGGTGGTGTCGAGATTCTCCCGACCGGCGGTCACCACGTTGGCCGCGTTCTTCACCTCGGCCGCCATCTTTTTGTCGAGTTCGGCGAGCTTGCCGTACACGGCGGCGTGTTCTTTGTTGGCCGCCGCGTAGGCGTCGGCCCCGCTGCCCTGCCACCGGTCATCGGGTGCGGCCGCCTCCACGGCGGTCTTCATCTGCATCAGCTTGGAACTGCCGTCGTATTGCGACCCGTCATCAGGAGTGCCTTGCCCGAAGGTCTCCCGCGCCTTCGACCACGTCGAATAGAACCCGTCAAGCACACCCACGGGTATCAGTATCTCAGCCCTGCGGCTACCTCGGTGCCAGGAATCCGACGGGTCTCGATCGTCAGCAGTCCGCCGGAGAATCCGTCGTCGTGGGTCGCTGAGAACGGATGCTTACTCCGCTATCCGTCGAGGTCGCTGGCTGGCCGTTCGGCGTCATAACTTGGCTCGTGCGGGAAGTGAGGCGGCGAGGCTGGTCTCATGATTCCAGCGTGTTTTAGAGTCCTGTGGCGCGATGTCGGGCGAGAAGGATGAACGTATGGGTGGTCGGAAGCGCCATTTCGCTGAGGACATCGTGGGCAAGTTGCACCGCGCTGATGAGCTCACCGCGGAGGGCAAGACCGGTGAGGAGATCGCCGCCGACACTGTACAACTGGCGCCGCACAAGCGGCTGGCTGATGCCGAGTTGGAGAAGGACGCGTTGCGGGAGGTCGCGAGGGGCAAATTCTGAGCCCAGCTGCCAAGCGCCGCGCCGTGGACATGCTCAAAGACATTCTGGGCATGTCGGATCGGTTGGCGTGCAAGGTTATTGGGCTGGCTCGTTCCACCCACCGCCGCCTGCCGTTGTCGCAGACCCTGGCTGATCCGGACGCCCAGATGAGGGCCTTCATGTCAAAGTCGTGAGCCCGCGCAAGACGGCTGGTATCTGGTCGATCCCACCGATTCTGGCCGACGCACCGAATGTGGTGTGGGCGATCGACTTCCAGGGCGTACAACATCACATCCAGATCGTGTCACCTCCGCCGAGGACCATCCAAGGAGGTCCGGGTGTTTCCTGGGCAGCGCCTATTCCGGGATAAAGACAGACTGCGCTATGTGGCGCACCCCACCGTTCATCTGGATCGCGTCGTGGGCGAGATTGAAGTAGTAGATGGCCAGGCACTTGCCGGGTTCGATTTCTATGACACGAGGATAGCCAAGATCCCAGCTGCCACCGTCAGCACGCAGAATCGTCTCGGAACCCCACGTATGCCCTCCGTCGTCGCTGACCCGATATCGAACTCCGTACGGCGGAAGTCGGTAGCCGTAGACGCAGACGATGCGGCCATCGCTCAGTTCGGTGATGTCACCGGGCGCACCCCAATCGTTGACCCGCGAGATGAACTGCCACGTCCGGCCACCATCCATGCTCTCAAACAGTTCTGTCCACAACACGGTGGTCGGATCGCGCTGGCACCGCACGGTTGCTATCAACCGGCCGCTACGCAAGAACAACGGTCGTGGGTAGAAATAGCGGTGAGCGCCAAATCGTGGCGACCCCGACTTCTCGTCCAGAGCCTCCCAATCCCCGATGGGAGTGATGAATGAGAGAAAATTCCACCGCACTCCGTCGGGACTCGCATAGACCAATGGCCAGCGGGTCCAACCATCGGGCATTACAGCCGTCAGCGCGACTAGGCACATCCCATCTGCCCTCACTGCGGATGATCCTTGCCCGGATAATGAGGACATACCCGACATCGGCAGGAAAATCGGACGCCGCCAGACTCGGCCGCCGTCGGTGGAGATGCGCATCCATGGACGTGCATCAGGGACAAAGATCGCCGGAAGTCCACCGCTGGCGACCAACACGTCCTTATCGTGGAAGTCGACCGGTCCTTCCAGCGAATAGTCCGCGGCGCCGTCAGCCTCGATCTGGTCGGACGTCGTCGAAAGATCCATGAGTTCGCCCATGGACTCGAGATCCCAGGTCTCGCCGTTGTCGTGCGACCTCGTTGTCACCACTTTGCCGCGGGAGACCGTCAGATTGTCGTGGTGGATGTCGTCCGCGTTCGAATAGTTGACGGGGACGCGGCGAAATGAGGCGAGCAGTGAGTCGTCCGCAGTCCTCCAGAGCCCAAACAGGAACGGCATGCCACAGAATTCCCCCTCATTTCTGTAGAGGACGCTGTGCTCGACTCGTGTCGTCATCCGTGGACGTTCGAAACTATCAAGCATCGCGGTGCCTTTCGTTTTGATGCTTTGGGACGCGACTCGCGGGTCGCCTCACGATCGGTGCCGAGAGGCGCCGTCGGGGTTACGTCATGGTCGGGTCGAAAGTAGGGGGTTGACGACTTGTTGGCGATTAGCCTAACATCGAGACAACGTTGTCTCAAGTAATGTTTTATCTAGATAGGCAACGTTCTCGAGCGAACAGTTGACAAATTATTAAAGGTGCCATCACTCCCAAGGTGAAGCGCCCTTACTTTGAAAGGGTAATGGCTGCTATGGCTGATCTAAAGGTGCCCAGTCGACGTCGTTCGTTGCCATTTAAAGGCAGGTCGATGGGGTCTCATCGATGGCCAATAGTCATCCTCTGCATTGTGGCTGCCTTCGTTGTTTTTTCGGTGGTGGCGCCAAGTATTGGTATTTTTGGCCGGAGCTTTTACATGCCGGAATCTGGTTTCACGTTGGATTGGTACCGTGAGACCTTGGCATCGTCGGTCGTCTTGTCGGCAACGCTGAACACCGCGATCGTCGTGGTGGGCGCGACCGTTATCGCGCTTGTCAGCGGTGTGGTGCTGGCGTGGTTGGTGACACGGACCGACGTCCCGTTCGCCCGCTTTCTTGGCATCGTGCCGATCATGCCGCTGTTCTTCCCGCCCGTTGTCGGTGCGGTGGCCTGGGTTCTCCTGCTGTCGCCGGACGTCGGGTTGATCAATGGATTTCTTCGCGCAGTTTCTGGAGGGGCAATCGGGCCCATCAACATTTACAACGTGTGGGGAGTGACGTGGGTTATCGGAATCTACATCACGCCGTACGTGTATTTGACGATATCCAACGCTTTTCAGCAGTATGACGGAGCCTATGAAGAGGCTGCCCGGTCGGCCGGCGTATCCACAATCACGATCCTACGTAAAATTACGATCCCGTTGCTGCGTCCAGCCATCATGGCCGGCGCAATGTTGGCCTTTATATCTGCTCTCGCAGACTTCTCAATCCCGCAGATCATCGGCAAGGCTGGAGATGTGAATGTGTACACCACTCTCATCTACGATTTCTTGCGCCGATACCCACGGGAAATTGCTCCGGCCGCCGTCTTGAGTTCCATCATGGTCATTGTCACTATGAGTGTTTTGTGGTTTCAGCGTCGCATGCTCCGCCAGTGTTCCCGATTCGTCACCATGAGCGGAAAAGGGTTGCGTCGCAACCGCTTGTCGTTGGGCCGATGGCGCTGGCCACTGTTTGCCGGCGTTGTTGGCTATGTGCTGGTGACGGTCATCCTCCCAGTCTTCGCGCTGATCAATGTCTCGCTCCAAAACTATTGGAGCGGAAAGATCAGCCTTGACGGCCTTACCCTGGAGAACTTCACCTGGCTCACGGACGGGTCGAATCTGGTGACCACATCGTTGCTGAACAGTGGCTGGCTCGGTGTGATCGGAGCAACGGTTGGCATGCTGATGGCCGTCCTCATTGCCTACACCGTTGTCCGTAGTCGCCTGAAGGGTCGCGGAGTCCTGGACTACCTCTCGACCTTCCCGGCGGCAGTACCGGCCACGGTTCTGGGCGCCGGTCTGCTCATCGTCTATCTGGGGCCGCCCTTCGCGCTGTACGGCAGCAACGTCCTCCTGCTGATCGCGTATGTCGGGCACTATCTGCCGCAGGGGACTCGGACTGCCACGGCCGCGTTCCAGCAGGGAAGTTCGGAGATGGACGAGGCGTCGTACGTCTGCGGGGCATCATGGCTGACAACCTTTCGACGCATTGCGGTGCCACTGATCGGCCCCATTATCGCCGGTGGATGGCTTTTCCTCTTTGTTCTGATGTCGCGAGAACTCTCGGCATCAGCCTTGGTTGCCAGTCCATCAACGCCCGTTATCTCGGTGGAGATTCTGCAGCTGTGGAACGACGGGTCGATTCCGAGGCTGGCTGCAGTCAGCCTTGTGGTTGTTGCACTGTCAGCGATCTTGACTTTAATCGTGCAACGGGTCGGAAATTTCAAGGGTGCCCAATAGCCGATCTCTTTTGACAATCCAAGCTCGAATCGGGAAACCAACTAACCAACCAAGATCCAACGAAGAATTCTGGAAGGTGCGTTATGGAAAACTTTTCGCGGCGTCAAGTGTTGGCGGGTGCGGGTGCCGTCCTCTTCAGTCTTGCCCTGAGTGCATGTGGAGCGGGAAATGAATCTGACTCCGCGAGACCAACGGTCCCCGATAGTTGGGATGCGGTTGTCGAGGCCGCCAAGAAGGAGGGGCAGGTCCAACTCTACTTCTCGATCGGCCAGGACGTCATCGACAACCTCACGGCAGGCTTCAAGAAGAAGTACCCCGACATCGGTGTTGACGTGTACAGGTCAGCGGGCGGCTCGAACACCCTGATCGAACGGATGGAGAACGACCTTGCGGCCCGCTCGTGGATTGCAGATGTCGTGGATCTGGCCTCACCTCTGTGGCTACAAGACGCTCTCAAGAGGGGAATCGTGGCAACCGATGTCAAGCTACCGAACGCTGATGCTTGGGACCCGAAGTATTGGAAAGACGGGACGATGGTGCTGACGCCGACCGTCATGGGGGTGGCATACAACACCGACTTGGTCACGAAGGATGAGGTCCCTAAGAGCTGGGCCGACATGAGGGACGCCCGTTGGAAAGACCGGATGGGCTTCTGGGAACCCCGACCCGACACGGATTCGCACACGAACCTGTACAGGTACTATCTGGAGACGTTCGGGCAGGAATTTATTACCGACATAATGAAGCTCAATCCACGCTTCTGGGACGAAGCCAACTCGCTTGTGCAGGGGATCGCGGCCGGGGAGTCTGCCATCGGTCCAGGGTTTCTCCACAAAATCGAGGCTCTCAAGAAGCAGGGCGCACCGATTGATTATGTCGAGCTCGAGCCCGCACCGACTTTCTTGAACACAACATTTGTGGCAAGTGAATCCCCCCATCCCAATGCGGCGAGGGTGTTCATGGACTATGCGATGAGTATCGAGGGCCAAACTGCTTTGGCTGGAGACCGCCGCGGCAATTCGGTCCTAGACGTTCCCGGCGCGATCAAGAATCCGGATGAGATGTACATCCCCGACATCAACAAGATGGCTCAGGATTACGACCTGTTCATGGGCCTCATTGGACGCTCTTGACGTCGATGACGACTTTGCCAAAACATCCAGGGAAGAGCGAATCACGTGAATAACGAAGTTGGATTGGTCGCGCCCAGTAGCGTGGCCGTGGTCGGCGCTTCGGAACTCGGCGGAAAGAACTATTACGGGGCGCGAGTGCTGCGAAATCTCGTGGACTCAGCCACCGGCACGAAAATTTACGCGGTCAACCCCCGATACCACGGGCGCCAGGTAATGGGCGTCGACGCATTCTCGACGTTGTCCGATCTTCCGAGTGTTCCGGACCTGGTGATCATCGCGATTTCCGTATCCGGTGTGGTGGACGTGCTGACCGAGGCCGGCGAACTAGGGGTGCAGACCTGTGTGGTGCTGACCCGCGAGTCGCGAGGCGCAGATGCGCGCGCGTCGTTCGAGGCAGGCGTACGGAAGGTGGCAAATCGTTACGCCATGAGGGTCATCGGCCCCAATTCCATGGGCGTCCTCTGCGGAGGTGCGATGGTGAACGGCAGTTTCGCTTCGGGGGCACACGACGGCGGTTTGACGCCCGGATCGCTGTCGATGATTTCGCAGAGCGGCTCGTCGATCTCCTACCTGCTGCAGCTCTTCCGAGGTAGTGGAGTGGGGTATTCCTGGCTCATCAGCACCGGTGACGAGGCCGCCTTGTCGCTGGAGGCGTTGTTCGAACAGGTGGTGGAGGATCCAGCCACCCGCGTCGTGCTTCTCTTCGTCGAGGGCATCACAGACGGGGCGCGGTTTCGTCGGGCCGCGCTCAGAGCCCGAGTCCTGGGCAAACCTGTTGTCCTGCTTCAGGTGGGGCTCTCCGGCGCCGGCCGGGAAGCCGTACAGACCCACACCGGCCGATTGGCCGGCGTGGAGCAGGGGTTTGTCGCGGTCGCCCATGAGAGCGGAATGCTCCGGGTATCCAGCTACGAGCGTTTCTACGACGTCGCGGCGGCGTTGGTCATGCAGGCAGTGCCACGAGGGCAACAACAACACCACCGTCGCGCCGCGGTGATCTCGACCTCTGGTGGAGCGGGGGCGTACACGGCGGACTGCCTCAGCGATCTCGGCTGGAGACTTCCACCCCTCTCGGATGACGTTCGAGCCGCGGTCGAATCGATCTCCGCTCAGGACGGGCTCGAGAACCCCGTTGACGTGACTGGTACGTGGGCCAGTCCAGAGATGCTTCCCGCGATGTTGGTCGCCATGGCCGAGGACTCGTCGATCGATGCGCTGGTGGTTGCCAGTGGAGCCGGCGGGACCCTTGCTCTGCCCGTGGCAGAAGCCATGGCCGTTGTCCGGGAACAGATCTCTCAGGAGCTCTACGTTGGTTGGGTCGGCATGAGTGCCGAGGTCGCAGCAGTGCTCAGCCGTGCTGGGATCAGTGCGTTTCCTGACCCGCAAAGAGCAGTTCACGCGGCCGAGGCCAGCGCACGGTTCCGGCAGGATCAGCAGGACACCCAGCAAACGATCGAACTGACGGAACTGCTGTCCGAGACCGCGTCGACGAGAACATGTTCCGCACCTGGCCGGAGCCCTGCCACCAGAACTCTTACTGCGGGGGACACCCTGAATTCGCTCGGACGGGCCGGCGTCGCCTGTGCACCGGGCACGCTGGTCGAGGGCAGCCTCGACGTCGGTGAGGTGGAAAAAGAAGCGGTCAACCTGGGTTACCCGCTCGCGATGAAGATTGACGCGCAGGAGTTGAGTCACAAGTCCGACAAGGGCGCAGTGGCCATCGGAATAACGGATTCGGTCCAACTTCGAAATCAGTTGGCCACCTTCGCGGACATTGCGCGGACGGAGGGTCTGACCTCGTCGCGGATTCTGTTTCAGAGGATGGTCGACGGGATCGAGGTCCTGATGGGACTGAAACGAGATCCCGCGTTCGGACTGCTTCTCGTCCTTGGTCTGGGTGGTGTCCACGCTGAGCTCTTTCCAAATGTGAAGGCCGTCGTCCTGCCGGCCACGAAGGCTCAGCTGACGTCGCTGGTCTCCTCCCATCCGGTCCTGGATCGACTGCTGGCCGGGTATCGCGGTGCCGAGCCGGCCAACCGTGAGGCGCTCATCGACATGATGCAGCGGTTCGCCGAGTGGGGACTGACATTCGGTGATCACCTACGAGAGGCCGAGGTGAACCCCGTGATGGTCAACGTCGATGGAGCTCTTGCCGTCGACGCCCGCGCGGTGTTCGAGGAAGTGGGCTCGCCGTGACCAAGGACGCCATGGCCTACATACGCGGGGTCGGGAACACCAAGTACGTCAAGAACGCGGAGCGATCGGTCGGTGAGTTGGCCGCCGAGGCAATAGAGAAGGCAGCGGCTGACGCGGGCATCCAGGTGGCCGAGATAGACGGCATCATTGTTTACCACGGGCACATCGGCACCGATGAGGTCGTGGCGCAGATGTCTCTGCCCGATGTCAGATTGCGCGCACTCATCGACATAGGCGGTGCCAGCGCTGTGTCAGCCCTCGGCATGGCATCGCTGTATGTGCTCGGCGGTGCTGCCGAGAATGTGCTTCTCATTCGGGCAATCAAGGGAAATTCCGGCCCGCGCAAAGCGCAACGGAAGTCTTTCCTTCCGTCACAGCAGTTCCGCACACATCTGGAATATGTGGTCGGGTGCAATACGCCGTCGCAGCGGTACGCCCTTCTCTGTCGACGGTATATGTATGAATACGGGCTGGGGCGAGAGCACCTCGCCGAGATCGCGCTGGCGGCTCGTGCGCACGCGAACCTCAACCCGGACGCGCAGATGTACGGGCGCCCTCTGGGTCTGGAGGAATACCTCTCGGGACGGATGATCGCGGATCCGTATCTGCTCTTCGACTGCTGTCTGGAATCTGATGGCGCCTGTGCGGTCATCGTTTCGGCCCAACCGGGCGAGGTAAGCCAGAGGCCCGGCGTCGGGATTCTCGCGACGGAAGAGGGGCACGCCGACCCGCCTGATGACATCACCAACCGGGATGAATTCCTCCACGTCGGCCTCGAGAAGGCGGCCGCGCGTCTGTGGAACTCGATTTCGTTGGGTCCCAGCGATATGGACGCGGCGATGGTCTACGACTGTTTCACCTTCGAGGTTGCCCACCAACTAGAGGCTGCCGGGTTTGCGACACCGGAGACCATCGGGCGCCTGATCCTCGAGGATGGCATTCGGCTGGGCGGAAAGCTGCCGGTCAATACGCACGGCGGGCTGCTGTCGGAGGGCCACATGGTCGGGCTCAATCACATTGTGGAAGCCACTCGCCAACTGCGTGGGACATGCGAAGAACGGCAAGTTGAGAACGCGCGTCATATTGCCGTGACCGGATGGGGCAATCTCGGAGATGGATCCATCGCTGTTCTCGGGAGGCGTCATGGACCTGCGTAGCGTACCGGCGCCGGATCTGGAGGATCCGTTGTTCGCCCCCTACTGGGAGGGAACCGCACTAGGCAAGTTGGTGCTACCCCGTTGTTGCGGTTGCGGTCGGATGAACTGGCCACCCAGAGCGATCTGCCTGGGATGTCGAGCCGCTGAATTCGCCTGGGAGCAACAGCGGCCGAGCGGCACCTTGTTCAGTTGGACCGTTGTCGGTCGCGCGACTGCACCTGGATACCTGGACGTTCCCTACACCGTGGGCATCATTGCGCTGGATGACGTTCCGGTGCGATTGATGGGTCAGGTCGTGGGTGTTGATCCCGAGAACGTTGTCATGGGGATGCCGCTTTCCGCACGATTCACCACAGCCGGCTCGTCGCCCGAGTTCACCCTGATCCAATTCGAGCCCACTCCGGCTTCGCCGGCCACATCGATGTGAGGACTTGAGATGCCACTAGTTCGTGTACGAAACCTCCGCCGGGCGTATCAGTCCCATGGCACCACCACGGTGGCCGTGGACAACCTGGATCTGACGCTCGAGCGCGGCGAGTTCATCTGTCTGCTCGGACCCAGCGGGTGTGGGAAGACCACGACGCTCCGGGCCATAGCGGGGTTGGAGACGCCGACGAGCGGTGTGATCGAAATCGGTGACCAGGTCGTCTTTTCGTCGGAGTCCGGCGCCTATGTTCCGCCTGAACGGCGCGGACTGGGAATGGTGTTTCAAACGTACGCAGTCTGGCCACACATGACCGTCGCCGAAAATGTTGGCTTCCCGCTGCGTCACGGGATTGGCAAACGCGACAAGGCTCGGCATGGAGAAGTTGATGATCGTGTTGGGCGAATGCTGGAGTTGATGGACTGTACGCATCTTGCCCGGCGGTACCCCTCCGAACTCAGTGGTGGGCAGCAGCAACGTGTTGCATTGGCGCGCACACTGGTCTACGAGCCGGACCTTCTGCTCTTTGACGAACCGCTCAGCAACCTTGATGCGAAGCTTCGGGAGCGGATGCGGTTCGAGTTGCGAGAACTCCAGCAGCGCATCGGTTTTGCCGCCTTGTATGTCACACACGACCGCGAGGAGGCGTTGTCGCTCTCTGATCGCATTCTGGTGATGCGTGATGGCGCCGTCGTCCAGGCGGGTACTCCCGAAGAGATCTACGAACGGCCGGTCAATGAATTTGTGGCGGATTTCGTCGGGCCGGTCAATCTGCTTCCCATTTCTGATCTTCGGCAGGACAGCGACCGGGTGGTGGCCAAGACCGAACTCGGGGAGGTCAGGTGCACCACAACGTCAGATCCGCTCCCAGGTGCCGGGAAGTCATCGGTCCTCGTTCGTCCCGGGGCTCTCAAGATCGAGACGCACGGCGATTCCGGCCCCAACAGTTGGAGGGCACGGGTCAAGCACAGGACTTATCTCGGCTCTCAGGTCACCTACTCCCTTCAAGTGGGGCAGGTGGACCTGATCGCCACGGTCTCGGCGGAGAACCGGACCGATCGTGACTGGGTGCAGGTGACTGCGCCGCCTGAGGTGTGCCGCATCGTCGCCAGTGCTCAGTCGAGCAGACAGCCTGCTCCGGGCGGAAACCTGGTCACCACCGACGTTGGGGCATGAGTTTTGATCGTGTGCACCATCGACGCTGCACCCGGTCCTTCCCGATTATGTTCGAATAACAAGGAGATTTCGTGATGAACGAGGCAGAGCCAACTGGGCTTTATCCCGCGACGGTAACGCCGTTTGCCAGCAGTCTGGAGATCGATTTTCCGGCGTTGGAATCACATCTGGGTGCAACAGCGGCAGTCGATGGTGTCCGTGGCCTGGCCGTCAACGGACACCTGGGTGAGCTTCTCACGCTGAACGCCCGGGAGCGCGCGGAAGTGATCACCGTAGCGAAGAAGAACTGCACCCAGGATCAGACGGTGTACAGCGGTATTTTCGGTTACCACGCTGAGGATCTGGTGGAACAGGGTCTGCAGGCCAAAGCCGCCGGCGCAGACGGTCTGCTGGTCCTGCCGCCGGTGGACGTGCGGCCGTACCGTCGGCTTGCATCGAATGCTGAATCAGTGCTGCACTTCTTTTCCGAGCTGGATAGGCGAGTCGGCTTGCCGATGATCGTTCACCAGTATCCGGCTTACACGGGTTCGGCGTACTCGCTCGATGTGTTGTCGCGATTGGTTGAAGTTGATCATGTGGTAGCCGTCAAGGCCGCTTCAGTTGATATCACGGATTACACCGAACTATGGGACCTGCTGTCAGAAAAGACGCGTGTCCTCATCGCTACTGATGCGCCGGGGATGTTGGGCATGCTCCTGCACGGTTCGCACGGTGCCCTGATCGGCATTGGTGCGATCCAGCCGAGGCTGTGGGCGGACTTGCTGCAACTCGTCGAGAAGGATCGGTTGGAACACGCCCGGGATCTTTTTGTCCGGTCGTGTCTTCCTCTGATGGATGCTGTCTTCGAAAATCAAGTCCCACGGGGATTGGCGAGTGAAGCGAGTGCGACAAAGGAGGCACTGGTCCAACTGGGGCAGATTCCGTCTTCTCGAGTGCGTATGCCTGCGGTGCAAGTCTCAGCTCAGCGCAAGCAGAACATTCGTACTGCCCTGGAGCGCGCTGGTCTGTTGGAATACGAGCACAGCGACCCGGTGAGTCTGTGAGCGATGTGCCGATCTTCGTTTTATTCGCCAAACCTTGTCGTGAAGGAGCAGGCACGTGCCCGTTGATGTGGTGGTAAACGATGGTGTCGCCGAGATTACGTTGAATCGACCCGAGGCGCTCAACGCGATCGATGCGCAAATGCGACGTGATTTGCGTGAGGCGTGGCAGCGAGTCGGCTGTGACGACGACATCCGCGTAGCGCTGGTGACAGGGGCCGGGACCAAGGCTTTCTGCGCTGGGGCCGACTTGAAGCGCACCATGCCTCCTCCTGAGAGTTTTGCCGAGCTGACTTTCGGTTCGGCGGAGTCCAACCATCTTCTCGCGGGGATGGACATTGATAAGCCCATCGTCTGCGCAATCAACGGTTACGCCATCGGCGGGGGAATGGAGATGGCCTTGGCCTGTGACATCCGGCTCGCGTCGTCCAATGCTGAGCTGGGTCTCGCAGAGGTTCGGCACGGCACGATCCCGGGGGGAGGCGGCACCCAGCACCTGCCGCGGGCCATACCGCAGTCTGTCGCGATGCAGTTGCTCTTGACCGGCGACCGCATCGACGCCGCCAAGGCGCTGGCATGTGGTCTGGTGAGCGAAGTGGAAACGCCCGAGAGATTGCTTCCGCGAGCGCGGGAAGTGGCCGACCGTATCGCGCGCAATGGACCTCTGGCGGTGCGTGCTATCAAGCGGGTTGTTCGCGAGGGCATGGCGATGCCGTTGGCTTCAGCACTTGAACTGGAGCTGTTCGTGTGGGGAAGTCTGCGGGACACGAAGGACAGAATCGAGGGTCGTCGGGCCTTCGCTGAAGGGAGGGTCCCGCAATTTCAGGGGCGATGAGAGTCGGCGATAGGCTCCCTCGGCCGGCACAGAGGGCTGGGAGGAAGCAGGGGTTCGGGAGGCAAGTTCGAGATGGCGCATCGTGAACGTCGCGTGAAGCAGGCAACCGTCATTGACGTAGCGGGCCGCGCAGGAGTCTCGGTGGCCACGGCCGCGAGAGCGCTGCGCGCGGAGCCGTCCGTGAACCAGGATTTGGCAGAGCGCGTGCGGGCCGCCGCCGCTGAGTTGAACTATGTTCCGAACATCGTGGCCCGTAACCTGCGCCGCGGCAGTGGTAACACCGTGGGATGCGTCGTCGGCGACATGCTGGACCCTTATTTCGGAGAAATCGCCGAATCGGTGACGGTCAGAGCCGAAGAGGCGCATTCGATGTTGGCGATCGTTTCCAACATGCAGCGGTCCGCCAAGCTCGAACTGGATCAGTGCCGGCGCCTGTGGGAGCAGCGTGTCGACGGTTTGATCATCGCTGGCGGGGGCTTTGACCAGATCACGTATGCCAAAGAGTTTGAGGCTTTGGTGAAGCAGATAACCGCATCTGGCGTGGTTGTCGTGACCATGTCTCCTCGGCTTGAAGGTGTCCCGTCCTTCACCGCCGACAACGAAGCAGTTGGCAAGCTCATGGCTGAGCACATCGTCAGCTTCGGGCACGAACACGTGGGCATCGTCACGGGTGCGCCGAGGAGCGAGACAACGATCCAGAGGTTGCGCGGCATGGAGAACGCACTGCGCAGTGCTGGTGTGCAGGTGCACGTCAGACACGCCGAATACTTCCCGGAATCCGGTCGGGCGGCGACCGAGCAGTTGATGACAGATCATCCGAAAGTCACCGCGATCCTGTCCGCAGCCGACTCCATGGCCGTCGGCGCCATCAGTGGGGTGCATGCCGTGGGCAAGCGGGTCCCGCAGGATGTTTCGGTGATGGGCCTCGGCCACACCAGGCTGTCGTTGTACTCACAACCCACCCTGACCACCGTGGACGTTCACCTCGCTGCTCATGCGCGCGCTGCGGCGGACTACATCGCGGCCGTCGTTCGCGGCCGGGAGCCGGATGAATACCTTCCCGCGGCGCCGACTCTGGTCGTCGGGGCGTCGGTTGACGTCCCACCATAAGGCCGTGCGGGCGGTGATCTCACTGCCATAGTCGAAGTCATGACGCACTCATCAATGCCGGTGACAGCGAGACAGCGACGATGCTGGCCGGATTGATCGTCAACAGCGGTGGGACGCGCCGCCCGGCGAGAAACCAGATCTAGCGGGGAAAGACCTCGCCCATCGTGCGGACCAGACCATGGGTCAGGGCGGCCGCTCCCGTGGATAGCAAGGCCAGTGCCAATCCCAGGGTGGGGAGCATGGGCGGATCGTGCAGGCTGGTGAACATCGCGTCCGACAGTCCGAGTGGCCAACCGAGGAACCACGACAGACGTGTGATGTCCTACGGGAGAGTGGCCAGGACTGCCAGCCAGACAAGGCGCCGTCCCCCGGTAATGACTTGACCATGTTATCGACCCAGGTGCGGGTGGTGTCGAGGATTTACGCCCGCGGTCACCCTGCGGCTACCTCGGTGCCAGGAATCCGACGGGTCCGGGGGAGATGCACACCGACAGGGCGGCGGTGTTGGCGCGCACGTTGATCGCGGTGCCGGCTCCCGGGAGTCGGACGTATACGCGGTTGAGCCCGGGGTGCACGGGCACCTTGGCTTCCGGACCGTCGGCCAGGGACATGGTCAGTGAGCCATCGCTGTTGGCCAGGTAGTTGATCTCGGCGGTCCAGTCGGCGGGCAGCAGCGGCCCGTCCAGGGGCATCTGCACCGGGAAGTCCGGCTGCACCAGGTACCCGCACTGCGGTGCCGGGCCCTCGGTGAGGGCACGCACCCAGGTCACCTGCGCGTTGACCAGGTGACCGTTGCGGTCGAACATGCGCAGTTCGGTTGTCGCCGGGGCGAATTCGGGCCTGGCCCGGACCAGGGCGAACATGTGGCTGGCCAGATTCTCGGGGTGGGCCACCCGCTGCAGCACGAGCGGGTCGACTTCCTGGTCCAACTGCGGCGCCGCCGAGGCCATCGCCAGCCCGGCCTGGGCGTTCTGCAGATAAGACTGGGCGGGGTTGTCCCGCCACACCCGCAGGAACGTCAGCGTCGAAAACAGGCTGCTGGCCACGAAAGCCGCGGCCAGACAGACTGTTACAACAGTGCGGGGCACTGAAGCGTCCAGCCGCGGGGACTTTCGGTTGGGCGCACACAACCCCACGGCCGCCAGCAGTGTCAGCACCACCACCAGGTCCGGGAGGTATCGCAGTGCCTGTGCCAGTTCGAGTGCGGTGAACTGCGATGAGCGCATCAGGTAGATGGGCACCTGGCAGGCGATCGCGTAGCCCAGCGCCACCGCGAGTACGGGCCAGATTCGCTGTTTGCGGACCAGCGCCACCGCCACCACAGCCGCCAGGCCTATCCAGCCCAGCACCATCACGCTCACCGGCGGGGTCGCCCACGGCGAGGCCGGGGCCCAGCGTTGCCACGACCACGGCCCGCCGACCAGGCCCGGGACGATGCCATGGGTCACCGACCGGCTCAGCAGATCCCAGGTCATCGAGAGGTCGAAACTCCACCGCTTCTGGTCGACGACAACGAGATACACCCCGATCCAGGCGAGCGTCAGTGCCAGCGAACCCGTCCAGAACCGGATTCCGCGGCGCCACACGTCGCCCAGACCGAACGACCCGGTCACGTAGCCCAGCAGCGCCACCACCGCGAATGCGACGAACGGAATCACCGCGGCCTTCTCGAAGAACAACAACCCGCCGAAGTACACCAGCAGCCCGGTGATCGCGTACCGAGACGACCCGGTGCGGACCAGCAGCACCACCTCGGCGCACACCCATGCCATCGCGGTCAGCATCGGCAGCGAGTTGAGCGCGGCCGCCCACCAGGCGAAGCCCGGCACACCCAGCGGGGTGAACAATGCGAACGTCAACGGCAGCAGCAGTACCGGACGCCAGCCCAGGATCACCCACAGCGCCCGCAGCAACGCCAGCGAGGCCAGCAGCTGCAGCACGATCAGGCTCAGCGCAGGCAGCACCCAGTTCAACGGGGCCAGCCGCGTGATCACCCCGGATATCAGGAACGCGGCAGGCATGACGTGGCCGTCGTGATCGTCGAACAGGAATGACGGGGACAGCAGATCCTGGGTACCGGCGCGCCCGACCAGGATGAGGTCGTCCCAGTAGAAGTAGCCGCCGAACGCCAGCACTGCCCGGACCACCAATTGCAGCACGATCAGCGCAGCAGCGGTGCGGGCGACCCAGTTCACTCTTGCCGACTGTACGGACCGAGCGGGTCCATAGCCGCCGTCGGTATGGTGTGCCCGTGCGAACACTGGTGACCGGAGCGGCAGGCTTTATCGGATCGACGCTGGTGGACCGGCTGCTGTCCGATGGGCACAGAGTCATCGGACTTGACGACCTCAGTTCGGGGCGCGCGGAGAACATGACCGGCGCGGAGGCAAGCGACGACTTCGAGTTCGTGAAGGCCGACATCGTCGACGCGGACCTGTCGGGCCTGCTCGCCGAGACCAGACCCGAGGTCGTCTTTCATCTGGCGGCCCAGATCTCGGTGAAGCGCTCGGTAGATGACCCGCAGCGCGATGCCACGGTCAATGTCGTCGGCACCGTCCGGCTGGCTGAGGCCGCGCGTCGGGCCGGCGTGCGCAAGATCGTGCACACCTCATCGGGCGGCTCGGTCTACGGCACCCCGCCGACGTACCCGACCAGCGAGGACATCGCGACCGACCCGGCCTCGCCATATGCCGCGGGCAAGGTCGCCGGCGAGGTGTACCTGAACATGTATCGCAACCTGTACGACCTGGACTGCTCGCACATCGCGCCCGCCAACGTCTACGGCCCGCGGCAGGATCCGCACGGCGAGGCGGGGGTGGTGGCGATTTTCGCCCAGGCTCTGCTGGCCGGGCGTGCGACCAAGATCTTCGGCGACGGCACCGACACCCGGGACTACGTCTACGTCGACGATGTGGTGGACGCGTTCGTGAAGGCGTCGGGAACCCACGGCGGTGGGCAGCGCTTCAACGTCGGCACCGGGGTGGAAACCTCGACACGCGAACTGCATTCGGCCATCGCCACGGCGGTCGGGGCGCGGGATGAGCCGGAGTTCCATCCGCCGCGGTTGGGGGATTTGCGACGCTCCAAGCTGGACATCACCCGGGCGCGCGAGGTGCTGGGCTGGCAGCCGCACGTCGAGCTGGGACCGGGTATCGAGAAGACGGTTGATTTTTTCCGCAACAATCCCCGGTAGAAAAGATTGTGAGTACTCACTTTTAGCGCTAGCGTGACGTCATGCCCTATGACGTGATCGTCCGCAACGGCCTGTGGTTCGACGGCACCGGCAGCCCTCCAAAGGTCCGCACGCTGGGCATTCGCGATGGCGTGGTGGCCGCCGTGTCGGTCGATCCCCTCGATGAGACCGGCTGCCCCGATGTCATCGACGCGGCGGGAAAGTGGGTGGTCCCCGGATTCATCGACGTGCACACCCATTACGACGCCGAGGTCCTGCTCGACCCCGGCCTGCGTGAGTCGGTGCGCCACGGCGTCACCACCGTCCTGCTGGGCATGTGCTCGCTGTCGACCGTCTACGCCGACACCGAGGACGCCGCCGACCTGTTCAGCCGCGTCGAGGCGGTGCCGCGCAAATTCGTGCTCGGCGCGTTGGAGAAGAACCGCACCTGGACAAATCCGGCCGAGTACATCGACGCCATCGACAGTCTGCCGCTGGGACCGAATATCAGCTCGCTGCTTGGCCATTCGGACCTGCGCACCTCGGTGCTCGGCCTGGACCGCGCCACCACCAGGGGCGTGACACCCACCGACGCCGAGCTGGAAACCATGGCAGAGAAGCTTGAGGAGGCAATGGATGCCGGCCTGCTCGGCATGTCCGGGATGGATGCCGCGATCGACAAACTCGACGGCGACCGGTTCCGGTCCCGCGCGCTGCCGTCGACCTTCGCGACCTGGCGCGAACGCAAACGGTTGATCAAGGTGTTGCGCAAGCGGGGTCGTGTGCTGCAGAGCGCCCCGAATGTCGCCAAGGCTCAGGAAGCCCTGAACTTCTTCTTGCAGAGCAGCGGTATGTTCGGCCGCCGCCGCGGGGTGCGGGTGAGCCTGCTGGTTTCGGCCGACGCCAAGTCCTCACCGGGGGCCGTCAAGGTTCTCGGCCCGGGCACCCGGCTGCTGAACCGGATCCTGGATGCCAAAGTCCGCTTCCAGCATCTGCCGGTGCCGTTCGAATTGTATTCGGACGGAATCGATCTGCCGGTGTTCGAAGAGTTCGGTGCCGGCACCGCGGCCCTGCACCTCAAGGACCAACTGGAACGCAACAAGCTGCTCGCCGACCCCGAGTACCGACACCGGTTCCGCAAGTCCTTTGACCGGCGCAAGCTCGGTCCCACCCTGTGGCACCGGGACTTTCACGACGCCACCATCGTCCAATGCCCCGACGGGACACTGATCGGCAAGAGCTTCGGCCAGATCGCGCAGGAGCGAGGCCTGCACCCGCTCGACGCCTTTTTGGACGTGCTCGTCGAGAATGGTGAACGAAATGTTCGATGGACCACGATCGTGGCCAACCACCGCCCCCGGCAGCTCGACAAGCTGGCCAAAGAGCCGTCCGTGCACATGGGGTTCTCGGATGCCGGTGCGCACCTGCGCAACATGGCCTTCTACAACTACGCGCTGCGGCTGCTCAAACGTGTCCGCGACGCACAGCTGGCCGGGCGTCCGTTTCTGACCACCGAACACGCGGTCTACCGGCTGACAGCCGAGGTTGCCGACTGGTTCGGTGTCGACGCGGGCACTCTGCGGGAAGGGGAGCGGGCCGATTTCGTGGTCATCGATCCGAAGGGTCTCGACGACGCGGTGGACGGCTATCACGAGGAGACGGTTCCCTTCTACGGCGGCCTGAGTCGCATGGTCAACCGCAACGACGACGCGATCGTGGCCACCGCGGTCAACGGGGCCGTGGTGTTCCGCAACGGGCAGTTCCGCGACGGCTATGGTAAGACCGTGAAGTCCGGCCGTTACCTGCGTGCGGGCGCTGACCGACGTGTGAAAACGCCTGTCTGACATGGCCAGAACCCAGCAGCAACGTCGCGAGGAAACCGTTGCCCGCCTGCTCGATGCCAGCATCGAGACCATCATCGAGGTCGGCTACGCCCGCGCCTCGGCGGCGGTCATCGCCAGGCGGGCCAAGGTTTCCGACGGTGCACTGTTCCGGCACTTTTCCACCATGGGTGACTTCATGGCGGCCACCGCCTATGAAGTGATGCGCAGGCAACTGGAGCTGTTCACCAAGCTGGTCACCGAGATCCCGGCCGAGCAGCCACCGTTGGAGGCGGTGCTGAGGATCGTCCGCGATGTCACGGCCAACGACACCAACACCGTGATGTATGAGCTGATGGTCGCCGCGCGTACCGACGAAAAGCTCAGGGCCACCCTGCAGGACGTCCTGTCCGAGTACGCCGCCAACATCTATGAGACCGCCACGTCGGTGCCCGGCGCCGACCAGTTCCCCGAGGATGACTTCGCCGCGGTGCTCGCCGTCCTCATCAATGCCTTCGACGGTGCCGCGATCGTGCGGGCGGTGTTGCCGCAGCCGGAGTTGGAGGATGCCCGGATCGGGTTGCTGACGACGCTGCTCAGTCGGTAGTGGGCACCCGGACGTTCTGCAGCGCCACCGCCCTGGCCAGCCTGGCGTAGCGCAGTTCGATGTCCTTGAACCGCATGTAGGTGCTGAGCGTGACGAAGGCGAACGCGATGATCAGCACGTACTCCATCAGATCGGTACCGCGTGTCACACCAAGCCAATTGGCCACCACGGTGGTGTCGTCGGGCCGCAGGATCGCGTAGATACCCGCGAACACGAACAGCACGTAACCGACCTTCACCCACGCTTTGGATCGGGCGCTGGTGCGCGAACGCAACAGGTACACCAGCAGCGCCAGCACTGACACGATCAACAGTGCCTGGATCCAGTTCATCGGGTAAGCCTCCTGCGTAACAGTCCGTCGAAGACGATGTTGACGCCGTTGAGCAGCGGTTGGCCCTTCGACTTCGAATAGTCGGTGTACAGGATCTCGACCGGTTCCTCGGCCACCCGCCAACGGTTTTCGTATGCCAGCGTGATGAACTCACCGGCGTGGCTCATCCCATTCATGGTGAGGTTGAGTGCGTCGGCGACCTTCTTGTTGAACACCCGCAGCCCGTTGTGCGCGTCGGTCAGCCCCAGCGCCCGGCTCTGCGGGCTCAGGAACGCCGCGGCGCGCAGGATGACCCGCTTCAACGCAGGTGTCTGGGTGACGGCTTGAATCTCCCGGCCGGCGAACCGGGTGCCGACGACGAGGTCGACGTCGTCGGAGTCGAGCCGGTCGATCATCCGGACCACGTCTTTGACCTGATGCTGGCCGTCGGCGTCGAAGGTGGCGAAGACGCGGGCACCGGGGCGGCTGCGCGCGTACTCCACGCCCGTCTGGATCGCCGCGCCCTGCCCCAGATTCACCGGATGGGGGACTACGTGCGCGCCCGCCGCCAGGGCAAGGGCGGCCGTGTCGTCGCGGCTGCCGTCGTCGACACACACCACGTGAGCGAATACCGAACGAACGTCAGCAATGACGTCGCCGATGCTGCTCGCCTCGTTGTAGGCGGGGATGACGATCCAAACGTCGTGGTAGGCCATGTCGATGGGCACCAAAATACACTGAAGCTCAATGTCGCGGCCGGAGCCGCTCCGAAGGGGCAGGTGCCTGCCGGGCAAGCGCGGTCAGATGCACCGCGATTCCCACCAGAGGGCCGCCCAGCAGGGCGATCACCGTGCGCGTCTCCAACGCCAGCGGCAGCAGCAGCAACCCGACCGCGGTGACGGTGGCGATGATCCAGCCGAGCGCGTATGCCCGGTGCAGCGCGGCGGCCACCGTCGCGGCACCCGTCAGCGTCAGCATCGCGATCGCCACGGCCGCCGCGGTCAACCAGGCCAGCAGTTCGCCCGCGGCGAGGTACTCCTCGCCGAACGCCACCCGCAGCAGCCACGGTCCGAGCACCCCGGCGGCCAGCACACCGATGGCGCCCAGGCCTGCCACCACTGTGGCCGGGACCAGCAGTGCGCGCAGGCGGGCGCTGCGCTGATCGACGAAATGGGCGATCAGATTGCCCTGCATCGCGGTCAGCGGCACCAGCAGCGGGGCCCGGGTCAGCGTCACCGCCAGGATCACCACGCCGCCGGTCGCGCCCAGATCGCCCGAAGTGGCCTTCAACAGCACCGGGAAGCCCATCACCAGAACGGCGCTGGCACCTGCGGCGGCGATCGAATGGGCGGTGCCGCGCAAGAAGGTCGCGGTGCCTCCCGAGGTGGCCAGCTGGGCCGCACTTCGTGACGCCGGAGACGTGAGCAGCATGATCAGCCACGCCACCGCGCCGGCTACGGTGGCCCACAGGAACCCGACGAGCCCCCAACCGAGCGCGAAGGTCGCCGCTGCCACCGCCACCCGGATACCGGCGTCGGTGACCATCAGGGCTCCGTATTCGGTCCACCGGTTCACCCCGGCCAGCATGCCGAGCAGGGTGGCGTGCAGGCAGAACCCGGCCAGTCCGATGCTGAGCAGCGCCACGCTCAGGGCTCGCGATTCGACGAACACCTGCGAGGCCCACAACGGTGAGCTCCCGGCGATCACCATCGCCGCGACGACACCCACCATCGCGGCCACCCGCATCGGATGGGTGTGGGGCTCGGCGGCCACCCCGGCGTACGGTGCCGAGCGGACTTCGCGGGTGGCCTCCTGCAACAGGCCGTTGGCGGCCCCGGTGACCAGACCGAACGCGCCCCAGAACACGCCGAAGACCGAAAACCCCTCCGGTTCGAGATCGCGGGCCGCCAGGTAGAGCACCGCGTAGCCGCAGATCGCGGTGATCGCGGTGGCGACGCCGACGCGGGCGACGCTGCCGCGGGTGACCGCGCCGCCGGCAGCAGGTAGGCCGCCACCGTCGGTCATAGCTCGGGCAGCGCTTTCGAATACAGCCAGGCCTGCCACAGCGGCTGCAGTGACTCGCTGGTGTATCCGGCGGCCAGCCCGGTGAAGTCACCGGTGAACGCGGTGCTGTGGCGGTAGCGCGTAGTCCAATCCTGCAGCAGCGCAAAGAATTTGTCGTCACCGAGGCGGCCGCGCAACGTGTGCAACGTCAGCGCCCCGCGTTTGTACACCCGGTCGTCGAACATGTCTTTCGGCCCCGGATCGGCCAGCAGCAGATCCTGCGGCGAATCGGCCAACCGCTGGTAGTAGCGGCGTGCCCAGTGCTCGGCGGTGGGCCCGCCGCTGTGCTCCGACCACAGCCATTCGGCATAGCAGGCGAAGCCCTCGTGCAGCCAGATGTCCCGCCAGCGGCGCGCTGTCACCGAATTGCCGAACCACTGGTGGGCGAGTTCGTGGGCGATCAACCGTTCGGCGTTGCCGTGCCCGTCGCAGTGGTTGGCCCCGAAGATCGAGATGCCCTGTGCTTCAAGGGGAATCTCCAGGTCGTCCTCGGTCACCACCACGGTGTAGCCGGTGGACAGCGGGTAGGGCCCGAACAGTTTGACGAACAGCTTCATCATCTGCGGTTGCCGGGCGAAATCGTGGTCGAACTCTCGCCGCAAACCCGGCGGCAACACCGCGTGCATCGGCACCGATGATTTGGCCAGCCGGTGACTGTCGTACATGCCGATCTGCAGCGTGATCAGGTAGCTCGAGGTCGGTTCGGCCTGCTCATAGGTCCACACAGTATGCCCGGCCCGGACCTTGCGTGACACCAGCTCGCCATTGGCGATCGCGCGGTACGGGCTGTCGGTGCTGATCTGGATGCGGTAGCTGGCTTTCGAGCTGGGATGGTCGTCGCAGGGGAACCACGATGCGGCCCCGTTGGGTTGTCCGGCCACCAGTGCCCCGTTGGAAAGCTCCTCGAAACCCACTTCACCCCAGTAGGAGTCGATCGGCCGCGGGTTCCCGTTGTAGCGCACCACCACCGACATCGCGGCCCCGGCAGGTAGTTCCGAGGACAGTGTGATGAGCAGTTTTCCGCCCGAACATCGGAACTGCGCGGGCCTGCGCCCGTTCACCGAAACCTTGGAGACGGTCAGCGCGTCGGACAGATCCAGGGTGAATACGCGCAGCGCGGCCAGCGTCACCGCGGTGATGGTGACCGATCCGGCCAGCCGGTTGATCGCCACCTTGTATTCGAGGTCGAGTTCATAGCGCGACACCCGGTAGCCGAAGTTGCCGTTACCGGGCAGGTAGGGATCGATGACAGGGGCGGGAAACGCCGCTTTTGCGGCCTTCTTCGATCGCGTCACGCGGCGGCGTCTTCTGTTTTCTTGGCCGACCCGGAGCTGCGTTTCTTACCGAACAGATTCCACGGGGCGATCGGATTGCCCTGCCAGCGTGTCGAGGCAGGCACCTCGTCGCCACGCATCACCAGCGAGCCCGGCCCGACGGTGGCGCCGGCGCCCAGCCGTGCGGCGGGCAGCGCCACGCAGTGCGGGCCCAGCGTCGAACCTTCTTCGAGCACAACAGTGTCCATCTGCATGATGCGGTCGTGGAAGAGGTGCGTCTGCACCACGCAACCGCGGTTGACCGTGGCCGCGGTGCCCAGGGTCACCAGGTCGGCCTCCGGCAGCCAGTAGGTCTCACACCAGACGCCCCGGCCGATCGAGGCGCCCAGGCCACGCAGCCAGAGGTTCATCACCGGGGTGCCGCTGGCGGCGCGGGCGAACCACGGGGCGGCGACGGTCTCGACGAACGTGTCCGACACCTCGTTACGCCACACGAACGACGACCACAGCGGATGCTCGACGGCGCGAATCCGGCCGATCACCAACCATTTCGCAATCACGGCGATCGTCCCGGCCACCGCCCCCGCGGCCAGCAACACCAGCCCGCTGGCCAGTGCGGCCCACAGGTAGCCGAACCGGACGGTCAGCGCCTGGGCTGCACCGAGCACCGCGATGCCGATGGCGAAGGTGATGATCACCGGGATCAGCCGGCAGGTCTCCACCGTGGCGCGCATGACCTTCAGCCGGTTTGACGGGTGGAAGGTACGCAGCACGTCGGTCGCGGTGGCGTTGCGGCGCAACCGGACCGGCGGGCTGCCCAGCCACGATGACCCCGCCTTGGCCTTGTGCGGGGTGGCGGACAGCACCGCGACCAATCCATCGTCGGGCACTTTCCGGCCGGGCTGGGTGATGCCGGAGTTGCCCAGGAATGCGCGTTTGCCGATGGTGGCTTTCGCGACATGGATCCAGCCGCCGCCCAGTTCGTAGGAGGCCACCATGGTGTCGTCGGCCAGGAAGGCGCCGTCCTGCACCTCGGTGAACTTCGGGGTGAACAGCGCCGTCGAAATCTCGGTTCCCGCCCCCACTTTCGCGCCGAGCAGGCGTAGCCAGCCCGGGGTGAGCAGGCTGGCGTAGATCGGGAACAGATAGTTGCGGGCGGCGTCCATGAGCCGCTCGGTGGCCCACAGTTGCCAGCCCACGCGGCTGCGCACCGGGTGGTAACCCTCGGACAGGCGCAGCGACAGCACCCGCACGCCGATCACGGTCAGCACGGCGTAGCTGACCAGTGCCGCCAATGCTGCAACGGGCGTCCAGGCCAGGGCGGGCAGGATCGCCTCGACCGGTGACGTGGTGTTGTGGATGCCCCAGCCGATCACTGCGAGCCCGACGGCCAGTGCGGTCAGCGGCAAGCTGCCCAGCAGGATCGAGGTCATCCCGTAGACCACCACCCACACCGGAGCGCGATGCGGTCGGTGGTCCGGCCACGGGTGACGCGCCTTGCCGGATTTCACCGCTGGTGAGCCCCGCCAGAACTGGCCGTTCTTGACCTTTCCGATCACCGCCGAACCGGGCGCCACGTCCGCGTTCTTACCGACGCTGGCGCCGGGCAGCAGTGTGGAGCGCGCGCCGATGGTGGCGTCGTTGCCCACCGACACCGGCCCGACGTGGAACAGGTCACCGTCGATCCAGTGCCCGGTCAGATCCACCTCGGGTTCGATCGAGCAGCGGTGGCCGAGCTTGAGCATCCCGGTCACCGGGGGCGCCGAGTGCAGGTCGACGCCCTTGCCGACGGTGTTGCCCAGCGCGCGGGCGTAGTAGACCATCCACGGCGCACCGGCCAGGTTCTCCGCGCCGCTGGCATCGGCCAGCCGCTCGGCGATCCACACCCGCAGGTGTACCGGGCCGCCGCGCCGGTAGGTTCCTGGCTCCAGCCCGCCCAGCAGCATCCGGGCGCACAGCACCGCGATGCCCATCCGGCCCAGCGGGGTGATGAACAGCACAAATCCGCCCAGCAGCCACCACCAGTTGACGGGCACCGCCCACGGCACCAGCCCCACGGTGGCGGCGAGGTTGTTCAGCAGCGCCAGCCACACCACCCACTGCACGCCGGTCAGCGTGGCCAGCGGGAGGGACAATGCCACCTGCGCGGCCTGGGTGAACCGCGGCGTTGGTCTGACCATCCGGGTCTGCGCCCGCGGCGGCGGCTTGAGTTCGTCCAGGTACCCGGCCAGCGAGCCGAGGCGGGGGTGATCGTAGAGATCGGCCACGGTCACCTGCGGGTAGCGCTGCCGCAACGCCGCCACCAGCTGCGCCGCCGAGAGCGAGCCGCCCCCGAGTGCGAAGAAGTCGGCCTCCGGCCCGTCGATCGGCGCGGCAAGCACGTCGTGCCACAGGCCGGCCAGCCAACCCGTGGTGCCGCTGAGTTCGGGGGCGCCCTGCTCGGGGTTGCCGGGGGGCGGCCAGGGCAGCGCGTTGCGGTCCACTTTGCCCGACGTGCGCGTGGGCAGGTCGTCGAGCAGCACGAGGCGGGGCACCAGCGCGGCGGGCAGCGATTCGGCCAGCGTGGCGCGGGCGGCGGCCAGGTCGAACTCCGGGTCGGTACTGGCGATATAGCCGACCAGCAGCGGGGTCCCGCTGGCAGTTTTGCGTACCGCGGCAGCGCCACCGCTGACACCGGGCAGGTTCACCAGCGCGGAATCCACCTCGCCGAGTTCGATGCGGCGTCCACCGACCTTGACCTGGTCATCGGCGCGACCCTGGAAATACAGCCCGTCGGATTCCAGCCGCACCAGGTCACCGCTGCGGTACGCGCGGCTCCAGCCCAGGGTCGGCATGGGTGCGTACTTCTCGGCGTCCTTGTCCGGGTCGAGGTAACGGGCCAGGCCCACGCCGCCGATGACCAGTTCCCCGATCTCACCGAGGGCTACCGGCAGTTCGTCCTTGTCGACGACCGCCAGGTCCCAGCCGGCCAGCGGCAGCCCGATGCTCACGGGGCTGAGGCCGTCGAGGGGGGCGGCACAGGCCACCACGGTCGCCTCGGTGGGCCCGTAGGTGTTCCACACCTCGCGGCCGTCCACCGCCAGCCGTTGGGCGAGTTCGGGTGGGCAGGCCTCGCCGCCGAAAATGAGCAGCCGCACGGCCTCCAGCGCCTCGGCAGGCCACAGCGCGGCCAGGGTCGGCACCGTGGACACCACGGTGATGTCGCGGCTCACCAGCCACGGACCGAGGTCCATGCCGCTGCGCACCAGCGACCGTGGCGCCGGAACGAGGCAGGCGCCGTGCCGCCACGCCAGCCACATCTCCTCGCACGACGCGTCGAACGCCACCGAGAGGCCGGCCAGTACCCGGTCACCCGGGCCAAGAGGGTTGTCCCGCAGAAAAATCTCCGCTTCGGCATCAACGAACGCCGCGGCGTTGCGGTGCGTCACCGCAACACCTTTCGGGGTACCGGTCGATCCCGAGGTGAAAATGATCCAGGCGTCGTCGCGGCCGAGTGGCGCGGCGGCGCGCCAGCCCCGCGATGAACCGGGTCCGCGCACGAGGCCGGCCTCGGTGATCACACCGACCACATTGGCTTCGCCGAAAACCAGGTCGGCGCGCTCGTCGGGATCATCGGCGTCCACCGGAACGTAGGCTGCACCGGCAGCCAGGGCGGACAGGATCGCGACGTAGAGCGCATAGCTGCCCGACGGCATCCGGATGCCGATCCGGTCCCCGCGGCCGATGCCGCGGGCGGCCAGCCAGGCCACGCTGTCGTCGACGTCGGCGACCAGCTCGGCGTAGGTGAGCTGAACGGTGCCGTCGTCCAGTGCCGGCGCATCTGGGAAGCGGTAAGCGGTGTCACGCAGGATGTCGATGAGAGTGCGCGGCTCGGGGGCGGATGGGGAGAGCACGTACTGGGCGGGAATCCGGTTCCCGTCGTCCGCAGCTGTCACGACTACAAACTACTAAGCCCGGGTGAACACGGCTGAGCGCGTGTGCGGCGCGCCCGGTGCGATTTCGGTTCGCGGTCGGTGTCAGGCACACTTGTCGGCGGAGGGGAGTATTCCTTCGCTGCGGTGTCGTCATCACGTCGGTCGCCAGTAACCGATCGGTGCCGCAGGCCGGCCCAGTCGCCGGTGGAAGAGACCTCCGGCGTGTTCGGCGACCGGAGGTAATTGATGCAGGTAACTCAGCTCGAATGGATCATCACGCTCAGCGTGACGATCGCGGTGTTGCTGTTCGACGTGATCGTGATCGGACGGCGGCCACACGAACCGTCGACGCGTGAGACCGCGACCTATCTGTCGATCTACATCGGCCTTGCAATCGCGTTCGGGCTGTGGGTCTGGTTCTTCCACGGCAGCCAGTTCGGGCTGGAGTTCTTCGCCGGTTGGCTCACCGAATACAGCCTGTCGGTGGACAACCTGTTCATCTTCCTGATCATCATGGCCAGCTTCAAGGTGCCGAGGATCTATCAGCAGCAGGCATTGCTGGTCGGCATCATCCTGGCGCTGATCTTCCGCGGCATCTTCATCGCACTCGGTGCAGTGGCCATCAACGAGTTCTCGTGGGTGTTCTATATCTTCGGCGCGTTCCTGGTGTACACCGCGATCAACCTGGTCCGCGACACCGACCATGACGACGACGGCGACAACGGCGTGGTGCGGTTCGCCCGCAAGCACCTGCGGACCACCGACAAGTGGGACGGCCTGAAGTTGTGGGTGCATGAGAACGGCGCGAGGTTGATGACGCCGATGTTCCTGGTGATCGTCGCGCTGGGCACCACCGACCTGTTGTTCGCGCTGGACTCGATCCCCGCCATCTACGGGCTCACCCAGGAGCCCTACCTGGTGTTCACGGCCAACGTGTTCGCGCTGATGGGTCTGCGTCAGCTGTACTTCCTGCTGGGCGATCTGCTCAAGCGGTTGGTGTACCTGTCTCAGGGCCTGGCGTTCATCCTCGCGTTCATCGGGGTGAAGTTGGTGCTGCACGCGCTGCACGAGAACGAAGTGCCGTTCATCAACGGTGGTGAGCCGGTGCACGTGCCGGAGATCCCGACGCTTGCCAGCCTCGGGGTGATCATCGTGACGCTGGCCATCACCACGGCCGCCAGCCTCTACAAGACCCGGGTCCGCGACGCCACGTAAACGGTTTGGATTCCGCCTGAGCGCAACCATGGGCGGCCCTGACAGGTCGGCCTACTGTGGCCAGGGTGCGGCTATTCGTGGCAGATGCAGGGGACTGGGCCGAGCTGACCGACGGTGAACTGCCGACGGTGCGGGTTTCGGCACCTGACCTGGCGCAGGCGCGCCGCAAGCGGGTCGGTATCCGGGCCGAGGACGACGGTGTCTCGGTGATCCTGGATGTCACCGTTGCGGTGGCCGCCGACTACCGGTCGGCCCGGCGCCTGTCGATGGCCGGTGCGGACGGCGCGGTGCGCTACGTCGGTACGGTCGACGGGCTGGCCGGGCTGATCGCCGACATCGAGGCGGCCGGGGTTGCCGACGGTGTGACGCTCATCTCCGCGGCGCCGGATCAGACATTGCGCGCCCTGGGCGACGATGTGCTGCGGCGGCTCCAATTGCGCGGTCAACCGAGGGCCTCGTAACCCAGGGCAGATAGGCGCCTACTAATCCAATTAGTGGATTAGTAAGCCGTAAATTTGACTTGGACATGTATTTATCGGGGTCGTACGGTGCCACTATGACATCCATGGTGCAGACGACAGACCTGACCGGACAGATGTTGATCGCAGGGGCGCCGGTACGCGGCGCGGGCGCTCAGATCCGGGGAATCGACCCGCAGACGGGTGCGACGCTCGAACCGGCCTATGCCTATGGCGACGCGTCACACGTCGAAGCCGCGTGCGCTGCGGCCGACGACGCGTTCCGCGCGTACCGCTCCACGACGGCCGAAACCCGGGCCCGGTTCCTCGAGGCGATCGCCACCAACCTCGAGTCGATCAGCGACGCCCTCGTCGACCGCGCGCACGCGGAGAGCGGGCTGCCCCGCCCCCGGCTCACCGGTGAGGTCGGGCGGACCGCAGGGCAACTCCGACTGTTCGCCGGTGTGTTGCGCGAAGGCGGCTGGAACCAGGCCCGCATCGACCCCGCGCTGCCCGACCGAACTCCGTTGCCGCGCCCCGATATCCGGGCGCGCAGCGTGCCGCTGGGCCCCGTCGCGGTGTTCGGCGCCAGCAACTTCCCCCTCGCGTTCTCGGTGGCCGGCGGTGACACCGCCTCCGCGCTCGCCGCCGGCTGCCCCGTCGTGGTCAAGGCGCACGACGCCCACCCCGGCACCTCAGAACTGGTCGGTCGCGCCATCGCCGAGGCCGTCGCATCGGCCGGGCTGCCTGCGGGCACGTTCTCGCTGCTCTACGGGTACGGCCCGGACCTCGGCGCAGCCCTGGTCACGGACCCGCGCATCAAGGCCGTGGGCTTCACCGGATCCCGGGCCGGCGGCATGGCACTGGTGTCCGCCGCTGCGGGCAGGTCGGAACCCATCCCGGTGTACGCCGAGATGAGCGCCGTCAATCCGGTGTTCCTGCTGGGCGGTGCGCTTGCCAGCCACGGCGCCGACCTGGGTCGCGCGTTCGTCGGCTCCCTCACCCTGGGCTCCGGACAGTTCTGCACCAACCCCGGCCTGGTGATCGCGGTGGACGGGCCCGACCTGGACACCTTCGTGGCCGCGGCCGCCGAGGCCGTGGCCGCGGCAGCCCCGACGGCGATGCTGACCCCCGGTATCGCCGACACCTACCGCGACGGCGTGGCGGCGCTGCAGAACGAGGCCGAACTCGTCGCGCAGGGTACCGAGGCGCAAGGCCCGTCCGTGTCGTGCCGCGCAGCGCTGTTCACCACCGGCACCACCGCATTCCTGGGTTCAAAGGCGTTGCAGGCAGAGGTGTTCGGTGCATCCGGCGTGATCGTGCGCTGTGCTGACGCTGCCGAGATGAGTCGGGTCGCGAACCGCGTCGAAGGACAGCTGACCGCTACCATCCACGCCGACGAATCCGACTACGACGCCGCAGGTGAACTGCTCGAAGTACTGGAACTCAAGGCGGGCCGAATCCTGTTCAACGGCTGGCCGACCGGCGTCGAGGTCGGCCACGCCATGGTGCATGGTGGGCCGTTCCCGGCGACCTCCGATTCCCGCACCACCTCGGTGGGTGCCAGGGCGATCGAACGATTCCTGCGGCCGGTGTGCTACCAGGATGCCCCAAAGTCTCTGTTGCCCAGTGCTATTGCTGACGGCAACCCCGATGGCCTGTGGCGACGCGTCGACGGCCAACTCACCAAAGACTGACCGACCCCTACGTTAGAGGAGTAGAAGCAATGCTCGACGGTGTCCTGTTCTTCCCCGTCACACCACTCACGCCGACCGGCGAGGTGGACGTGGACCGACTCGCCCAGCACGTCGCCAAGGGTGTCGAAGCCGGCCCCGGCGGAGTCTTCATCGGCTGTGGCACAGGAGAATTCCACGCGCTGGACCCCGACGAGATGCGCGCCGTGGTGCGGACCGCCGTCGATGTGGTAGCCGGCCGGGTGCCGGTTTACGCCGGGGCGGGCGGGTCGCTGGCGTCGGCGAAGGCCTTCGCCAGGGTCGCCGCCGAATCGGGCGCCGACGGTCTGTTGCTGCTGCCGCCCTACCTGGTGGAAATGCCGCAGTCCGGCCTGGTGGCCTACACCCGCGAGGTCAGCTCCGTCACCGACCTGCCGGTTGTGGTCTACAACCGCAACAACGCACGCTTCACCGAAGACTCGGCCATCGAGGTGGCCCAGCTGCCCAACGTGGTCGGGTTCAAGGACGGCACAGGAGATTTCGATCAGGTCGGTCGCATTGTGCGTGCGGTGACCGATGCGCTGGCACCGACGGGCAAGCCCTTCCAGTTCTTCAACGGGCTGCCCACCGCCGAGGTCTCCCAGCAGGCCTACCGCGCCCTGGGGGTGACACTGTATTCGTCGGCCACCTTCGCCTTCGCCCCCGACGTGTCGCTGGCGTTCTACCAGGCACTGGAAACCGGCAACGAGCCGCTGACCGCCGCACTGCTGCGTGAGTTCTTCCATCCGCTGGTGCGGCTGCGTGACAAGGTGCCCGGGTACGCGGTGTCGTTGATCAAGGCCGGCGTCACGATGGAGGGGTTGCCTGCCGGGCCGGTACGGGCCCCGCTGATCGAGGCCAGCCCCGAGGATGTCGCTGAACTGGCCCGCATCCTGGCCGCCGGGCGTGCGGTGCTCGCCGACGCGCTCGTGCATTGATGGCACGCCACTCGATCCGCATCACCGGAGCGCGGATCACCCCGATCGCGTTCGCCGATCCACCGCTGCTCAACACCGTCGGCGTGCACCAGCCCTTTGCGCTGCGGGCGATCATTCAACTGGACACCGATGCGGGGCTGACCGGTCTGGGCGAAACCTACGCCGATACCGTGCACCTGGAACGGTTGCGGGCCGCAGCCGACGCCATCACCGGTCAGGATGTGTTTGCGCTCAACGCTATCCGCTCGGCCATCGGCGAGCGGCTGCGCGGTGACGACGCCGCGGTCGGGACCGCGGGCATGATCACCACCGCCAGCGCGCTGGACCAGGTGTTCTCACCGTTCGAGGTGGCGTGTCTGGACGTACAGGGTCAGGCGACCGGCAGGCCCGTATCCGATCTGCTCGGCGGCGCGGTCCGTGATGCCGTGCCGTTCAGTGCCTACCTGTTCTACAAGTGGGCCGCCCATCCCGGTGCGGAACCCGACAGTTGGGGTGAGGCGCTCGATCCGGACGGGATCGTGGCGCAGGCCCGTCGCATCATCGACGAATACGGGTTCACCGCAATCAAACTCAAGGGTGGGGTGTTCCCGCCCGAGGAGGAGATGGCGGCCATCGAGGCGCTGCGGACCGCATTCCCGGATCACCCGCTGCGGCTCGATCCGAACGCTGCCTGGACACCGCAGACCTCGGTGAAGGTGGCTTCGGGACTGGCCGGAGTGCTTGAGTATCTCGAGGATCCGACGCCGGATCTCGACGGCATGGCCGAGGTCGCCGCGCAGGCCCCGATGCCGTTGGCCACCAACATGTGTGTGGTGGCCTTCGACCAACTCGCGCCCGCCGTGGCGAAACAGTCGGTGCGGGTCGTGCTCTCCGATCACCACTACTGGGGTGGGTTACAGCGCTCCCGGCTTCTTGCCGGCATCTGCGACACATTCGGGCTCGGACTGTCGATGCATTCCAATTCGCATCTGGGCATCAGCCTGGCGGCCATGGTGCACCTGGCGGCGGCCACCCCCAACCTGACCTATGCGTGCGACACCCACTGGCCCTGGAAGACCGAGGACATCGTCAAGCCTGGGGTGCTGGAGTTCCGGGACGGTGCGGTGCCGGTTCCCGCGGCGCCCGGACTCGGCGTGGAGATCGACGAGGACAACCTGGCGTCGCTGCACGAGCAGTATCTGCGCTGCGGCATCACCGATCGCGACGACACCGGCTACATGCGCAGCATCGATCCTGCCTACCAGGCGCGGAGCCCGCGCTGGTAGCTCACAGCGGTGGTAGTGGAGCAGTCGAGATACGCCGGTATGTGCCGGACACGTACTGAATCGACGCCAAGCGTGGGTATTGTCTGAAGCGTCACTAAAGCAGGGTCAGCGCGACCGGGTGACTTCGTTACGTGAAGGACGTGATTTCCCATGCGCGCGCCACTAGATCCGCAATACGTGCAGCCCGGTCCGGGCATCGTCGATACGGCGGCCCGACGTCGGCTGTCGTTGCTGCTCGTCGAGGACGACCGGGCTGATGCGCTCCTGGTCGAAGAACTCATCGCGGGCGCCCCTGACATCGACTTTCAGTGGGCGCAGTCCATCGCCGAGGCCGAGCGCCGTCTGGCGGCCGGCCGGCCGGACTGTGTGCTGCTCGATCTGAACCTGCCCGACTCGACCGGCATCGATGCGGTGCACCGCCTGGGCCATCTGGACGCCACCATCCCGGTCATCGTGCTCACCGGCCTCAACGACGAACATTTCGGAACCTCAGCGGTGGCCTCAGGGGCCCAGGACTACCTCGTCAAAGGCCGCGTCGACCCGGAGACGCTGCGCCGTGCGGTGTTGTATTCGATCGAGCGCAAACGCGCCCAGCTCACCGCGGTCGATCTGCACGCCAGCCGGATGCGCGAGCGGGAGAACGCGCGGCTCGAACGTGGTCTGTTGCCGTCTCCGGTGCTGTCGGAGCATCCAGGTGTCGACATCGTCACCCAGTCGCGACCCAGCAGGCAGCACGCCCTGGTCGGCGGTGATTTCTATGATGTGGTCCAGACGCCGAACGGGGCCGTTCACGTGATGATCGGTGACGTCGCCGGTCACGGGCCCGATGAGGCGGCGCTGGGGGTGGCCTTGCGCATCGGGTGGCGGGCGCTCACATTCGCCGGGCTGCGCGGCAACGATCGGATGCGTCAGCTCGAACAGGTGCTGACCGCCGAACGCCCCGGCAGCGGGATTTTCGCGACCTTGCTCAGCGTGGTGCTCGAACCTGACAGCGGACGTTTCGACGTGGTCCGCGCCGGCCATCCCGGCATGCTGTTGCACGGCAGGAACACCGTCGACTGGCTGGAACCTCCGGCCGGGCCCGCCCTGGGTCTCGGGGCCACCGAATGGCCGGTCAATCATCTCGAACTGCCCGAGCGACATGGGCTGCTATTGCTCACCGACGGGTTGTTCGAGGGCCATTCGGGGCGCGGCGACGAACGTCTCGGGGAAGACGGGCTGCTGGCGATGGCGCGTTCCCTCGCGGCATTGCCCGGCCCGGAATTCGTCGATGCGCTCATCGGCCAGGCGGAGTCGCGCGCAGGCCAACACGGGGGGCTCAGCGATGACATAGCGGTGATCCGGGTGGAACGATCCGCTACATGACATTGACCGTCCGCGGCTGGCAGGATCTCGTGTTGTCGGTGATGGGCGTGGTGGTCCTCGCTGGTGCGGTGGCCGGGGTGCTCCTGGTGAGTCGCACCGACGGTGTGACGCGTGAGCTGACCAACCACATCGAGCCGGCGGGAGTCGCCGCCTACCAGCTGCAGGCGGCGCTGCGCGATCAGGAAACGGCCGTCCGGGGTTACGCGCTCGCGGCCGACCGCCAGTTCCTGAGGCCCTACACCGACGGGCAGCGTGCGGAAGCACTTGCCGCCGAGCGCATCCGGAGCTACGTGGCAGACCGCACCGATCTCATCGCCGACCTCGATGCGATCGAACGGGCGGCCTCGGCGTGGCGAACTGGATACGCGGAGCCGTTGATTGCGCGCGTAATCCCGGGCCGCCCGGAGGCGACCGCCGCTGTCGCGGTGGACGGGGAGGCCGAATTCGAGCGCCTGCGTGGGCTGTTCGATGTGCAGAACCAGAATCTCGGTCAGGCCAGGGCGGCGGCGCTCGACGAGCTTGCCCAGGTACGCGGCTGGCGTGACGGCGTGATGATCGCGATGATCGTGGCCTTCTTCGTCATGACGCTGTTGCTGGCGGTGCTGGTGCGCAGGACGGTCACCCGCCCGCTGTCTGCGCTCGCGAGCGCGTGCAGGCGAATGAGTCAGGGCAAGTTCTCCGAACGCGTCATCGGGCGTGGGCCCAAAGACATCCGGGCCATCGCCTCAGACGTCGATGACATGCGGCAGCGGATCGTGGAGGAACTCGAGGCGGCGCGATCAGCCGGGATCGCGCTCGATGAGCAGGCCGTCGAACTGCGGCGGTCCAACGCCGAACTCGAGCAGTTCGCCTACGTGGCATCCCATGATCTGCAGGAGCCGTTGAGAAAGGTCGCCTCGTTCTGCCAGCTGCTGGAGAAGCGCTACGGTGACCAGCTCGATGAGCGTGGCGTCGAATACATCGGATTCGCCGTCGACGGCGCCAAGCGCATGCAGGTGCTGATCAACGATCTGCTCACCTTCTCACGCGTCGGGCGGCTCAACGCAACCCACACCGAGGTGGACCTCAATGCCGTGGTGGCGAGCGCGTTGCGGAACCTCGCCACCGCCATCGATGAATCGGGCGCCGAGGTGGTGCTGCCGTCCCGGCCGTTACCTCAGGTCGACGGAGACCCGACGCTGCTGACGATGGTGTGGCAGAACCTGATCGGCAACGCGGTGAAGTTCCGCTCCGAGAACATCTCGCCCCGCATCGTCGTGGACTTTGTCGAAGGCACGGGTGAAAACTCCGAGAACTGGGTATTCAGCGTGGCGGACAACGGAATCGGTATCGGTCAGGAGTTTGTGGACAAGGTCTTCGTCATATTTCAGCGGCTGCACGGCCGTGACTCCTACGGCGGCACCGGAATCGGGCTGGCGCTGTCCAAAAAGATCGTCGAGCACCACGGCGGAGCGATCTGGATCGACACCTCGTACACAGGCGGCACCCGGTTCTGTTTCACCCTGCCCGTCACCCCCACCACCGTGCCGGACGGTATGCCCGCGGCCCAGCTGGAAGGCAATTCCCCATGACGTCATCAGAATCCCGAGCGATCGACATCCTGCTGGTCGAGGACGATCCGGGAGATGAGCTCATCACCCGGGAAGCCTTCGAGCACAACAAGATCAAAAACAATCTGCATGTTGCCCACGATGGCGAAGAGGGCCTGGACTTCCTCTACCGGCGAGGTGCCCACAAGAACGCGCCGAGACCGGAACTGATCCTGCTGGACCTCAATCTGCCGAAGTACGACGGCAGGCAGCTACTGGAGACGATCAAGTCCGACGCCGATCTGTGCCATATCCCGATCGTCGTGCTCACGACTTCCTCAGCCGAGGAGGACATTCTGCGCAGCTACAAACTGCATGCCAATGCCTACGTCACCAAACCTGTTGATCTCGACCAGTTCATGAGTGCGGTGCGCCAGATCGACGAATTCTTCGTTCAGGTGGTGCGGCTGCCTCAGTTCTGAGCGTCGGCCGCGGCGCCCGGCACCGTGGCGATGTGATCCCACTGCAGGCGCACGTGGGTGCCGTGGGGAGTGGGATCGATGGTGGCCCGGTCGGTGAGTGCGCGCATCAGGGGGATACCGCGGCCGCGCGCGGGATTGTTGACCTCGTGGTCGGTGGCCCGCCATGCGCCCTCGTCGGCGACGGTCACCGTGAGGGTTGCCGCATCACGGTCGTAGTCGGCCCGCATGTGCATGACGCCGGGACGGTGCGCGCTCACGTACGCGAACTCGGCGGCGTTGGCCAACGCCTCATTGACGGCCAGCACCACGTCGCTGGCCTTGATCGGATCGAGGGCGAAGTGTCTGCGCAGCCAGGCCGTGAACTCATGCCGAAGCTGCGCGGCGCGTTCCGGAGCGGCGAGGTCAACCTTCGCGAAGCCTGCGCTTGAGCTTGGTTGCGCTTCTTTCATATCGCTTGTTGGCTACCCGATTGCAGTCCGTTTTATGCGCGCAGGGCGCTCAGTGCTTCATCCAGTGTGGCGTACAGGTCGACGACGTCGGCGATCCCGACGAGTTTGAGCGGTCGGCTGGTGGCGGGTCCGTCGGCGACCACGGCGAATCGCACCGCCGGGGTCAGGTCGCCGTGCGCGGCGACCAGCACTCCCATACCGGCGGAGGCCAGGAACTCCACTGCGCTGAGGTCGACCACCATGGCCGGTGGTGAACTCTTCGCGGCCGCGGCGATCGCCTCTTCGAGTTGAGGCGCGGTGAGCATGTCGACCGTTCCGGTCACCGCTACCACGCTGACCTCGCCGATGCGGCGTTCCTCGACCGCGCAGCTGGTTGCCGCACTGCTACCGCTGAGGGCGGGATCCTGCTGGCTACTCATCGTCACCTCCGACGTGTTCGTGCGCCTACGGCGACAATCGCCAAAATACTAGCCGGGACGTGGCCGCACACGAGTTATCCCAGCCTACGGCCGATAGGCTGCGTCGATGTTCTCACTGTCGCGGCTGTCGTGTTTCATCGCGGTGGCCGAGGAGCTGCACTTCGGCCGGGCGGCGGAACGCCTGCACATGACTCAGCCGCCGCTGAGCAGGCAGATTCAACAACTGGAGAACGAGCTCGGCGTCCATCTCATCGATCGCACCACCCGTTCGGTCACCCTGACGCCTGCCGGGGTGGCGTTCCTGCCCGATGCGCGACGCATCCTGCAACTGGCCGAGGGCGCCGCCCTCAACGTGAAACGGGTTCCTGCGGGCGACCTCGGCACGGTGGTCATCGGGTTCACTGCGGCCTCCGCCCACGCCGTCCTGCCGCCACTGCTGGAGGCGGCCCGCGACAAGCTGCCCGATGTGAAACTCGATCTGCGGGAGATGGTGACAGCGGCTCAGCTGGAAGGGCTGATGACCGGTGAGCTCGATCTGGGGATGGCCAGGCCGCCGTTCAAACGTCCGGGCCTGGTTTCGCGGCCTCTGCTGCACGAACAGCTCATCGCCGCATTGCCAGCCAGGCATCCGCTGGTAGAGGTCACCCGCCAGCTGACCCTGGGCGACCTCGACGGCCAGGACATGATCATGTACTCGCCGGTGCAGGCGCGGTATTTCAACGAATTGTTGATCAGCACCTTCACGATCGCAGGCGCCACACCGCGTTACATCCAGTACGTCACACAGGTGCACACCATGCTGGTGCTGGTGCGGTCCGACATCGGTATCGCACTGGTGCCCGCCTCGGCGGCGACGCTGCACCCCGAGGGTGTCGTGTTCCGGTCCATCGGCGCGTTCCGCGAACGGCCGGTCGAACTCGACGCGGTCTGGCGGGGCGACAGCACCAACCCGGCGCTGCTTCGGCTGCTGCGTGACGTGCTGCCGCAGCGCGAATGGACCACCGACGACCTGGTGGAGGATACGGTCGGTTAGGTGTCGGTCAGCGCGTGGTGTGTGCAGGCATCGGCACCGGGGTGACCAACTCGCCGGACTCCAGGAACTTGTCCAGGTTGGCCAGCGTGAGCTCCTCCATGGCCGCGCGGGTCTCGACGGTGCCGCTGCCCACGTGCGGCAGCAGCACCACGTTGTCCATCGTCAGCAGTGCCGCCGGCACGTTGGGCTCGTCGGTGAACACGTCCAGCCCAGCGCCTGCCAACCGGCCCGCCGCGAGCGCCTCGACCAACGCCTCCTCGTCGACAACGCTGCCCCTGGCGATGTTGACCAGGTAGCCGTCCGGCCCGAGCCCCTCGAGCACGTCCCGGTCCACCAGGTGGCGCGTCCCACTGCCGCCGGCGGCGGCGATGATCAGCACGTCGACGCCGCGCGCCAGTTCGGCAGGGGAGGACACATAGGTGTGCGGGCTGTCTTCCACCTGCCGCCGGTTGTGGTAGCTGATCGGGCAGCCGAACGCACTGAGTCGGGTGGCGATCGCCGTTCCGATGCGGCCCAGCCCGATGATCCCGACGCGGGCGCCCGAAACCTTGTGGGTCAGTGGATAATTTCCGTCGACCGGCCAGCGGCCGGCGCGCAGGTAGCGGTCAGCCGCGGAGAACTGGCGCATGACGTCGATGACCAATCCGACCGCGGTATCGGCCACGCAGTCACTGAGCACATCGGGGGTATTGCTGACCGCGACGTTTCTGGCCGCGGCGGCCTCGATATCGGTCGTGTCGTACCCGACGCCGAAGTTCACCACTGCACGCAGGTTCGGCAGTGCCGACATCAACTCCGCGTCGACGCCGGTCCGTCCTGAGGTGACCGCCGCAATGATCCCGGCGCCGTGCTCGGCGAGGAAAGCGTCGCGTTCGGCACCATCGGGCAGCACATGGGCGTGATAGTCGGTTCGCAGAGTGTCGACCAGGGACGGCTTCAGCGGTCCCACCTGCAGGACCCGGCGGGTGGAATCGGGGGTGTTCACGGAACTCACGGTAAGCCTGCCTGCAAATACCCGTCCAACACGGAAATAGCATGGCTTGATATCGAAGCTGCATAATTAGCTCGACGAGAGCGCATTTGCCGCATCGATCGATTGGCGGCGCATTGGAAAGTCCAGCTCAGCGCCGTTATTGCAGTGCTCCAGCCGACGTGACCGAACCGCCCGATGGGGCTTGTCCAGCCGATTTCACCGGGTTGACGCGGGTGGGCACCGTTCCTAGCGTGTGTCTGCGGTCACAACCAGCATCCACATACGTGGACGTCACATCCTGGAGGATCCATGAGACGTGTTCTTGTCGTGCTGGCCGCGTGCGTAGCCACCGCCGGCTGCTCGGTCGCCAACACCGGTCACGCGGGCTACGACCCGAACACCCTGCGCATCGTGCTGCCCCAGGAGCCGCCGACGCTGGAGCCCTGCGAGAGTTCGCTGACCTCGACCGGCGTGGTGGTCCGGTCGAACATCACCGAGCCGCTCATCGAACGCGATCCCAAAACCGGCGACCTGTTACCGCTGCTGGCCACCGGTTGGCGCCAGACCGCGCCCACGCAATGGACTTTCGATGTCCGTCCCGGCGTCGTGTTCTCCAACGGGGCACCGTTCACCGCCGCCGACGCCGCATTCTCGATCGACCGGGCGGTCAACTCCGACCTGCAGTGCAACGTCGACGGCTACGTCTTCGGCGACGACAAACTCCAGGTGTCCACGCCTGATGAGAACACCGTTGTTGTGGGCACACCCAAACCGGATCCGATTCTGCCGCTGCGTATCTCATTCGTCGAGATCGTGCCGAAGTCCACCAGCGCGACCGAGAAGGTGCGGGAGCCCATCGGCACCGGGCCCTATGCCATCGAGAAGTGGGAGTACGGGCAGAAGCTCCTGCTGCACCGCAACGACAGGTACTGGGGTGACAAACCGGCCTTCGCGCGCGCCGAATACCAGTGGCGCAGCGAAGGCAGCGTGCGCGCGGCGATGGTGGTCAACGACGAAGCCGACATCGGCACGTCCGTCGGCCCCGAGGACGGAGCCGGAGATCTCGGTGTGCCGTTCCCCAACAACGAAACCACCGCGCTGCGTATCACCGCCACCGAACCGCCGCTGGACGACATCCGGATCCGCCATGCGATCAACTATTCGGTCAATCGCACCGGAATCGTCAAGGCCCTGTTCCGTGGCCTCGGTGATCCGGCCTCTCAACTCATCCCGGAAGGCGTGGTCGGCTACAACGAAAACCTGCAGCCCTGGCCCTACGATCCGGACAAAGCCAAGCAACTGGTCGACGAGGCCAGGGCAGACGGTGTCCCTGTCGACCACCAGATCCGGTTGATCGGCCGCAACAGTCAGTTCCCGAAAGTCACCGAGACCGTCGAGGTGATCCAGAATGAACTGGCCAAGATCGGTCTGAACGTCAAGATCGAGATGATGGACACCGCCGCGCAGCTGCAGTACCAGCTACGGCCGTTCCCGGCCGACGCCGGGGCGTTCATCGCGCTGATCATGCACGGCAACCAGGCCGGTGACGCGGCCTTCAGCGTGGATCAGTACATGCGCAGCGACGGGGCGCAAAGTGCGTACGGCACACCGGCCTTCGACAAGAAGATCGAGGCGGCCGGCGAGCTCACCGGGGCACAGCGCCAGCAGGCCTACGCCAAGGTGTTCGCCGACGAACCCGAAGAGATCGGCCAGTTCGCCTACATCGCCCACATGACAGGTGTGCTCGCCAAGTCCCCCCGGGTGGACTACGAGCCCGATTCCGCGACCGGTGACGAGATGCGGCTGTCTGCGATGACGTTCGCCACCGACCGCACCGACAAGCAGTGATCAGCGGAAGGCCTTAGCAATGTTCCCGTTCGTGCGGCGCCGGATGTACACCAGCGCACTCCCTTTGATCGTCGTCCTGCTCGGTGTGTTCCTGCTGGCCCGCCTCACCGGTGACCCCACCAACCTGTACCTGCCCGAGTCGGCCACCGCCGAGCAGCGCGATGCGTTCAGGGCCGCCAACGGTTTCGACCAACCGTTGCTCACTCAGCTGGCGGACTACTTCAAGGGCGTCATCCATCTCGACTTCGGCGCCTCACTGCGTACCGGCCAGCCTGCGTCGGAAATGGCACTGCGCGCCTTCCCCGCCACCCTGCAGCTCGCGGTCACCACAATGCTGCTGGCGATCGTCTGCGCGGTGATCATCGGCTGCTGGGCGGCCTACCGGCCCAACTCACTGGCCGACCGGTTCTCCAGCCTGCTGTCCATGACCGCCGCGTCGATCCCGGACTTCTGGTTCGCCATCACCGGGGTGTGGTTGTTCGCGGTGCTGCTGGGATGGTTGCCCACCTCCGGCGTCGACAGTGGTGTGCTGTCCTGGATTCTGCCGGTGGCGACGCTGATGATCCGTCCACTCGGGGTACTGACCCAGGTGGTCCGGGGCGCCATGGTCTCGGCGCTGTCGGCGCCCTACATCAGGCTGGCCCGCAGTAAGGGCGCAGGCGATCTGCGGGTGGTCAGCCACCACGCCCTGCGCAACGCGGCGGCCCCTGCCCTCACCGTGGCGGGTGATCTGGCCGTCGGGTTGATCAACGGTGCGGTGGTCGTCGAGGCCATCTTCGGCTGGCCGGGCATCGGCAAGCTGATGATCGACGCGATCCTGCAACGCGATTTCGCGGTGCTGCAGGCTGCCGTACTGCTCACCGCGGTCAGCATTTTCGTCCTCAACATCATCATCGACGCCTGTTACGCGCTGCTCGACGCCCGCGTTCGGGAACCGGTCAAGGTTTAGGAGTTCAGCGATATGAGCGCACAAATCGACCTGGTGCCGGTGAAGCCGACGACGGCGATCGTCGGCGAGGCCGAAACGGAATCGGCCCGCCGCGGCCGCCGCAGTGTGTGGCTGCGGATGCTCGTCAACGACCGCGTGGCCGCCGTCGCCGCGGTCACGCTCGGACTGGTCTTTCTCACCGCGATATTCGGTCCCATGCTGGTCGGCAATCTGGCCACCGACATCGACCTGAACAACTCCAATCAGGCCCCCTTCACGCTCGCCCACGGCTGGGCCAACGTGCTGGGCACCGACCCGCTCGGCCGCAGCATGCTGGCCCGGCTCATCGTCGCCTGCCGCACCACATTGTCGGTCGCCGTTCCGGCCGTGTTGATTTCGGCGGTGATCGGATCGGTGATCGGAATGTGGGCCGGTTTTCACCGTGGCTGGCGCGAGACGGTGGCGATGCGGGTCGCCGATGTCATCATGAGCTTCCCGTCGTTGCTGCTCGCCGTGGTGGTGCTGTACGTGTTCTCGCCCAGCGCGGCCAACATCATCCTGGTGCTGGCGATTACCCGGATCCCGGTCTACCTGCGCACCGCCCGCGCCGAGTCGGCCGAACTGCAGAGCCGGATCTTCGTCGATGCGGCCCGCACGTTCGGGGCGAGCGCAACCTCGATCATCGGCCGCCACGTGCTCCCGATCGTGCTGCCGACGCTGCTCACCGTTGCGACACTGGACTTCTGCTACGTGATGCTCGCGGAAAGCTCCTTGAGCTTCCTGGGCATCGGCATCCAGCCGCCCGACGTCAGCTGGGGCCTGATGGTCTCGCAGGGCCGTACCTACCTGCACAGCGCGTGGTGGCTGTCGTTCTTCCCCGGCCTGGCCATCGTCATCACCACGGTGTCGGCCACGATCCTCGCAGCCTGGGCGCGCATCGCCACCGATCCCGCCCAGCGCTGGCGGCTCACCGTCCCGCAGAACCGCCTGTCCCGCTTCACCAAGACCGGAAAGGCCCTCTCATGACCGCAGCGCTGGATCACCCGGCTTTGGAGGTCGACGGGTTGTGCGTCGACATCAGAACCATCGCAGGCACCGTGCGCGCCGTCGACAATGTGTCTTTCGAGGCGCACCGGGGCGAGACCCTGGCGCTGCTCGGCGAATCGGGCTGCGGCAAGTCGATGACCGCCACCGCGCTGGTCGGGTTGCTGGAGCCTGTCGCGCGCGTCGTCTCCGGCTCGGCGGTGCTGGCCGGGCAGGGGGACGGCGTCGATCTCTTCGAGGCCGATCGCAAGCAGCGACGCAAGCTCGCCGGCACCGAACTGGCCATCGTGTTCCAGGATGCCCTCACTGCACTCAATCCGCTCTACACCGTGGGAACCCAACTGGCCGAGCCGTTTCGGATCCACCGCGGCCTGAGCGCCAAGGAAGCCAAACAGAAAGCGGTCGAGCTGATGACCCGGGTGGGCATCCCGGAGCCGGAGAACCGGTTGGGCTCCTACCCGCACCAGTTCTCCGGAGGCATGCGTCAGCGGCTGCTCATCGCAATGGCGGTGGCGCTGAACCCCACCGTGCTGATCGCCGATGAACCGACCACCGCGTTGGATGTCACTGTGCAGGCGCAGATCATGGCGCTGTTACGGGACCTGCGCACCGAATACCACATGGCCGTCGTGCTGATCACCCATGATCTCGCGCTGGTGGCCGAGGAGGCCGACCGGGTCGCCGTGATGTACGCCGGTCAGATCGTCGAAACCGGGCCGGTGGCAGAGGTGTTCGGGAATCCGAGGCACCCGTATACGGCGGGCCTGCTCAGTTCGGTACCGGTGGATGCCGCGCGCGGTGAGGCACTCAAATCGATCGGCGGCGTGCCACCGGATCTGCACTCCATCCCGGCGGGTTGTGTGTACCAGGACCGGTGCCCGCTGGCCGCTGACATCTGCATCACCACCAGGCCGGTGCTGGAAGGCGATGGCCGGCGCAGTGCCTGCCACTTCCCGGAGAAGGTAGAGAATGTCTGATCAACTGTTAGCGGTTCGCGACCTGCGCAAATCATTCCGGGTGGGCAAGAGCAGGCTGGTGGCCCTCGACGGCATCAACCTCGACCTGGCCCGCGGTGAGACGCTCGGCCTGGTGGGTGAATCCGGCTGCGGAAAGTCCACGCTGGCACGCACATTGATGATGCTGGAGCGACCGGACGAGGGCAGCGTGGCCTTCGACGGCATCGACCCGTTCAGCTTGCGCGGCAAGGATCTGCTGAAGTTCCGTCGCCGGGTGCAGATGGTATTTCAGGACCCCTACGCATCCTTGAACTCACGGATGACCGCGGGGGACATCATCGCCGAGCCGTGGCGCAGTCACAAGACCCTGTACCCGAACCGCAAGGACCGTGACATGCGGGTACGCGGCCTGCTGGATCTGGTCGGTCTCGGTGCCAAGGCCGCGGACAAGTATCCCCAGGAGTTCTCCGGCGGGCAGCGGCAGCGCATCGGCATCGCCAGGGCATTGGCACTCAATCCCGACGTCATCATCTGCGACGAGCCGGTGTCGGCGCTGGACCTTTCGGTGCAGGCCCAGGTGCTCAACCTGCTCAACGACTTGCAGCAGCAGCTGCAGATCTCCTACATCTTCATCTCCCACGACCTGTCGGTGGTCCGGCACGTCGCGGACCGGGTGACGGTGATGTACCTGGGCCGCATGGTCGAGAGCGGCGCCACGGAGGACGTCTACCAGAACCCGAGCCACCCCTACACGGCCGCACTGATGTCCGCCGCACCGAAACTGGATGCCGCGCAACGCACTGACCGGATCCTGCTCAGCGGAGAGGTGCCTTCGCCGTTGAATCCGCCGTCGGGTTGCCGTTTCCGGACCCGGTGCTCCCATGCCACCGAGATCTGTTCGACGCAGGCACCGGTCGCACTGCCGGACCCGTCGACCGCCGGGCATATCGCCGAATGCCATCACCGGTTGCAACCGGCGATGCCGGCGTCGGCGTGAGTGTCGCAGGCTATGTGATCATCGCCGCCGCCATCGTGCTGGGAGCGTGCATGCAGGCGTCGATCGGGTTCGGCATGGGCATGCTGGCCGCGCCCATCGTCGCGGTCGTCGATCCCGGCCTGATCCCCGGCACGCTCATCATGCTGGCCACCATGGTCACGTTGATGGTCGTGGTGCGCGAACACCAGCAGATAGACCTGGCCGGTACCGGCTGGGCCCTGGCCGGGCGGATACCGGGAACCGTCGCGGGGGCCCTGCTGCTCACGGTGCTGCCGGCACGTGCCCTGGGCTACATCCTGGCCGCGGTGGTGCTCGGCGGGGTAGCGCTCACCAGCTTCGGCTGGATACCGACGCCGCACCGGCGCAACCTGGTGCTGGCCGGCGCCACCTCGGGCGTGCTCGGCACCGCGACCGCGATCGGCGGCCCGCCCATGGCGTTGGTGTGGCAGAACAACACCGGTGCCCGGTTGCGCGGCACCATGAACGGGTTCTTTCTGGTGGGCTCGCTGTTGTCGATCCTGCTGCTGGCACTCACCGGTTCGATCGACCATCGGACCGTCACCATGTTCGCCATGCTGGTCCCGGCGGGGCTGGCTGGATACCTGTTGTCCCGCTTGGTCAACCGTCACCTGGACCGGCAGCGGCAGCGGTGGGCGGCAATCGTGATCTCGGCGTTGGGGGCCGTGGTCCTGATCGTCCGTCAGTTGATGGGAGGCTGAATTGACGAAAGTGAAGTCGGCGGTACGCACCGTGGAACTGCTGGAGTATCTGGCGGCGCGCCCCGATGAGCCGAGCAGGATCCGGGAGATCTGTGCGGCACTGGAGATGCCGCGCAGCTCCGCACATGCGCTGTTGCGGACGCTGGTGGCCCAGGGCTGGGTTCGCTCCGACAACGCGGGAACCCACTACAGCATCGGGATGCGGGCGCTGCTGGTCGGCACCAGTTACCTGGACGCCGATCCGTATCTGCCGATGATCATGCCGTTTCTCGACGACCTGCGCGGTCAGCTCGATGAGACGTTTCATCTCGGCAGGCTCGACGGTCATGACATCGTCTACCTCGCGACCCGCGAATCCCGTCAGTACGTGCGGGCCGCCAGCAAGGTCGGGCGCCGGTTACCGGCCCACACCACCGCGCTGGGCAAGGCGCTGCTCGCAGACCGGTTCGGCAGCGAACTCGACGTGCACATCCCGCAGTCGCTCGCCCCGCTGACCGCACACACCATCACCGATCGTGGTGCCCTGGAGGCCGAGCTGGACGAGGCGAGGGTCCGCGGATACGCCACGGACAACGAGGAGAACACCGTCGGGATCAAGTGTTTCGCGGTCACCCTGCGGTACTTGAAGCCGGCGCAGGACGCCATCAGCGCATCGATCCCGTGCGCGCGGCTGACCCCCCAACGCGAAGGCGAGATCGTCGAGGCCCTACGGATGGTGTGCGACAAGGTCTCCCGAGTGGTCCGCCCGGTTGCCAACGGCGACAAATGGTTCGCAGACAGGAGCACATCGTGAATACGCAAACCCCGACCGTGACCGAGATGACCGTGATCCCGATCGCCGGCCACGACAGCATGCTGTTGAACCTCAGCGGTGCGCACGGTCCGTTCTTCACCCGGAACCTGGTGATCCTCACCGATTCCGACGGGAACACCGGGGTGGGGGAGGTGCCGGGCGGGGAACCGATACGCCGCACCCTCGACGACGCCCGTCGGCTGGTGGTGGGCAGCTCTCTCGGTGCCTATCACGCCACCCTGGGTGCGATCAGGAAGACCTTCGCCGACCGAGACCGGGCCGGCCGCGGAGCGCAGACCTTCGACCTCCGGATCACGGTGCACGCGGTGACCGCGGTGGAATCCGCACTACTCGATCTGCTGGGCAAGTACCTCGGGGTGCCGGTGGCGGCGCTGCTGGGCGACGGGCAGCAGCGTACCCGCGTCCAGGCACTGGGTTACCTGTTCTACGTGGGGGACCGCAACCGCACCGACCTGGCGTACCGGTCGGCGGCCGACGAAGACGCCGATGCCGACGAGTGGCTGCGGATCCGCCACGATGAGGCGCTGACGCCCGAGTCGGTGGTCCGGTTGGCCGAGGCGGCGCGGGAACGGTACGGCTTCCGGGACTTCAAGCTGAAGGGTGGCGTGCTGCCCGCGGCCGATGAGGCAAAGGCGGTCACCGCGCTGGCCGAACGGTTCGGCGACGCCCGGATCACCCTGGATCCCAACGGCGGCTGGCTGCTCACCGATGCGATCCAGACCTGCCGCAGCCTCACCGATGTGCTGGCCTACGCCGAAGATCCGGTCGGACCTGAGGGCACGTTCTCGGGTCGGGAGGTGATGGCCGAGTTCAAGCGGGCCACGGGACTGCCGACCGCGACCAACATGATCGCCACCGACTGGCGCGAGCTGGGGCACACCATCCGGTCGGGCGCCGTGGACATCCCGCTGGCGGATCCGCATTTCTGGACGATGAGCGGGTCTGTCCGCGTCGCGCAGCTGTGCGATGTGTGGGGATTGACCTGGGGCTCGCACTCCAACAACCATTTCGACGTGTCGCTGGCGATGTTCACCCACGTGGCCGCCGCCGCGCCGGGCGACATCACCGCGATCGACACCCACTGGATCTGGCAGGACGGTCAGCGCATCACCAAGGCGCCGTACCGGATCGTGGACGGCTACCTCGACGTGCCTACGACGCCGGGTCTGGGGGTCGAGCTGGATGACGAGCGCGTCGCGGCGGCGCATGAGCTCTACCTCGCCCACGGCCTCGGCACGCGCGACGACGCCGTGGCGATGCAGTACCTGATCCCCGGTTGGAAGTTCGACAGCAAAAAACCCGCACTGCAACGGAACTGAATCATGAAAATACTGGTCGCCGATACTCACCTGCCCGCCCATCGCACGCGCCTGGAGGCCGGCCTGCCGGCGTCTGCGACCGTGCGCTGGGTTGTTCCCGGAGACGACGGCATCACAGCCGAGCTGGCCGATGCCGATGTCTTCGTCGGCAGCCGCTTCACCGCCCCGATGGCCGCCGCCGCACCCAAGCTGCGGCTGGTGCATGTCAACGGGGCAGGTACCGATCGGGTCGACCTCACCGCACTCGGCCCGGATGTCCAGGTAGCGAACACCTTTCACCACGAGCAGTCGATCGCGGAGTACGTCGCCGCTGCCGCGGTGATGCTGCGGCGGCAGATGCCCCAGCAGGACCGCGCGTTGCGCACCGGCCGGTGGGCCTCGCCCGGCTACGACGCTTCGATCGGTCAGTCCAGTTCGCTGCAGGGCGCCCGCGTCGGATTCGTCGGGTTCGGCCATATTGGTGGCAGCGCCTGGAAGCTGCTGCGCGCCTTCGGTGCTGAAGGCAGGGCCGTCACCGGCAGCGGCACGCTGGACGCCGCGGCCGCCGGGCTGAACTGGGCGGCCGACACCGGCGAACTCTGCCGACTGATGGCCGAATCCGAGGTGGTCGTGGTCTGCGCGCCGCTCACCGAGCGCTCCGTCGGCATGATCGGTGCCGAGGAATTGGCCGCGCTCGGGCCTGCCGGTGTGCTGATCAATGTCGGCCGCGGACCGCTGGTGGTGGAATCAGCGCTCTACGAAGCACTTTCCACCGGTTCCATCGCGGCAGCGGCGATCGACGTGTGGTACACCTACCCCGACTCCACCGGTTACGGCAGTCCCGCGGAGCGGCCCTTCCACACCTTGCCGAACGTGTTGATGACACCCCATGTATCCGGCGTCACCGCCAACACCTTCGCCGCCAGAGCCGATGACATCGCCGCCAACATCGGCCGGCTGCAGCGTGGCGAACCGTTGCGGAACGTGGTTCACCCTCCGGGGCGTTAGCTGCCCTACCAGTTGGAGAAGCCGCCCTCCGGCCCGAGCATGCGGCTCAGCCGGGTGCGGTTGATCTTCGCGAGCTGCGCCAGCACCACCGACTGGTCACCCGGGCTCAGTGCGATGGGCGGATACGCCTGCAACACCGCACCGAGGGATTCCGCACCCAGGTCGAACAGCAGCGCGTCGGCCTGCCGGAACAGTGTGTCGTAGTCGGCGTACGGGCGTTGGCGTGCCAGATCGGCGGCCAGCGCCACGCAGAAGCAGCATTCGTAGACCGCGTGCACGGCACGGCGCATCGGCAAGGCGTTGTACGCCTCAAGCCCCATGCCCTGATGCAGCAACACAGCTCAATCATCGAAGCTGCGTGGGACAGCTGGGTTACCCCGTGTTACGACGGGGAAAAATCAGTGCCGCGCGGTACTAATGCCCCGCTTTGAACCGCTCCACCGAACGCTGCAACTCGGCCTCGGCCTCCTCGCGACCCACCCAGTCGGCGGTCTTGACGAACTTGCCCGGCTCCAGGTCCTTGTAGTGCACGAAGAAATGCTTGATCGCGTCCAGTTCGAACTGCGACACATCGCCGAGATCGGTGATGTGGTCCCAGCGGGTGTCACCGGCAGGCACACACAGCAATTTGTCGTCGCCGCCGGCCTCATCGGTCATCTTGAACATCGCCACGGGCCGGGCCTCGACGACGCAACCCGGGAAGACCGATTCCGGCAGCAACACGAGCGCGTCCAACGGGTCGCCGTCCTCGCCGAGGGTGTTCTCGAAGAACCCGTAGTCGGCGGGATAACCCATCGCGGTGTAGAGGTAGCGGTCGAGTTTCACCCGGCCCGTCTCGTGATCCACCTCATACTTGTTGCGCGAACCCTTCGGGATCTCGATGACGACGTCGAACTCCACCGTCGCGGCTCCTTCGCATCTGCTGGTAAATGGGGTCGTCGGGCGACGACGCGGGTCAACCCTAATGGAGCGATAGGCTGCTCCAAAGGGGTGGCTCATCCGGATCGATCGAGAGCAGGAGAATTATGCGGCCCACTCGGTGGCGGCGGTCCACCCATGTGGCGGTAGGCGTCGCGGTCATTGTGCTGGTCGCCGCCGTCGTCGCAGTGGCCGCTGTGACGACCGGGCACCGCTCCAGCGAGGCGCAGTCGGTCAAGCCGGCGCCGCCGGCCGCGACGGCCGACCCGGGTATCACCCCGGTCGCCGATTCCGCGCCGACACCCACGCTGGGTGGTCTGGCCGCGGCGCTGGCACCCGCACTGGCCGACCCCAACCTCGGCGATGTCACCGGCCGCATCACCGACGCGAGCACCGGGGCGCAGCTGTGGGAACAGCACTCTGACGTGCCGATGCAGCCCGCGTCGGTCAACAAGGTCCTGACCACTGCCGCCGCACTGCTCACCCTGGAGCGCGACGCCCGCCTGGCCACGACCGTGCTGGCCGCAAGCTCCCGACCCGGCCTGGTGATCCTCAAGGGCGGCGGCGACACCACCCTGTCGGCCGCTCCAGCCGGTACCGACACCTGGTACAAGGGCGCGGCCCGGATCAGCGATCTCGCCGACCAGATCAGGCAGAGCGGGATCAAGGTGACCGCGGTCCAGGTGGACACCAGTGCTTATTCGGGCCCCACCATGGCGCCCGGTTGGGATCCGGCCGACATCGAGGGCGGCGACATCGCACCGATGGAGTCGGTGATGCTCGACGGTGGCCGCACCCAACCGGTGACCGTGGAGTCCCGACGCTCCGTCACCCCGGCGCTCGACGCGGGCCGGGCATTGGCGGTGGCGCTCAAAGTCGATCCCGAGACGGTCACGGTGCTGGCCTCGGGTGCCCCCGGTGGCCGGGAGATCGCGACCGTGCAGTCCGCGCCGCTCATCGAGCGGCTGCGGCAGATGATGAACGACTCCGACAACGTGATGGCCGAATCGATCGCCCGTGAGGTCGCCGACGAGCTGCACCGTCCGCAGAGCTTCACCGGCGGCGTCGAGGCCGTGCTGGGCCAGCTCGAGAGCGTCGGCATCGACACCGCTGGAGCCGACCTCGTCGACTCCAGCGGTCTGTCCGTCGAGGACCGGCTGACCGCGCAGACCCTCGACGAGGTGGTCAACGCCGCGGCGGGCGACTCCGAACCCACTCTGCGGCCGCTGGTCGATCTGCTCCCGATCGCCGGCGGCAGTGGCACCCTGTCCAACCGCTATCTCGACACCGACGCCGGACGCATCGCCGCCGGCTGGCTGCGCGCCAAGACCGGCTCGTTGACCGGAACCAACGCGCTGGCCGGAATCGTCACCGACGACGACGGCCGGGTGCTGACGTTCGCGTTGCTCTCCAACAATGCCGGGCTCTCCGGTCGCACCGCGATCGATGCGCTGGCCGCGGTGTTGCGCTCCTGTGGATGTGGTGCATGAGCAATCCCGCCAACATGACCGCAGGCCGCGCCGTGGACTGGGAGTTCGCCGCGACAGTCGGCGCGAAGCTGGCCCGGCCCGGGCCTGCCTCCACCGACTACACCCGCAATCAGGCCATCGAACAACTCTTCGAGAGCGCACGTACCGCGGAACTGCCGGTGCGCGACGTGACCGGGCTCAACGAGGGCGCGGAGGTGCCCGAGGCCCGCGTCATCGACCGTCCAGACTGGATCCGCGCGGCCACCCGCTCGATGCGGGTGATGACGGGCGCCACCGATGACAACCACAAACCCGGCTTCATCACCGGCCGCGTCACCGGCGCCGAGACCGGGGCCGTGCTGGCGTTCATCTCGGCGGGCATCCTCGGCCAGTTCGACCCCTTCGCGCCAGGCGGTGGCGAGCTGTTGCTGGTGTACCCGAATGTCATCGCGGTGGAACGCCAACTACGGGTCAGCCCAAGCGATTTCCGGCTGTGGGTGTGCCTGCACGAGGTCACCCACCGGGTCCAGTTCCGGGCAAACCCCTGGCTCACGGGCCACATGTCGCAAGCCCTGGCGGTGCTCACCTCCGATGCCGATCAGGAGGTCGCCGCGGCGATCGGCAGGCTCGCGCAGTTCGTGCGGAACCAGCGCAACGGTGCGCAGACCGACCCCGGTTCCACCGGCGTTCTGGGGCTGCTTCGTGCGGTGCAGTCCGAACCGCAACGCCGCGCGCTGGACCAGCTCCTGGTGCTCGGCACGCTGCTGGAAGGGCACGCTGACCACGTGATGGATGCGGTGGGACCCGCGGTCATCCCGTCGGTGGCCACCATCCGGCGTCGCTTCGACGAGCGCAGGCACCGCAAGCAGCCTCCGGTGCAACGGATCCTCCGGGCGCTGCTCGGGTTCGACGCGAAGCTCAGCCAGTACACCCGTGGCAAGGCGTTCGTCGACCACGTGGTGTCGGCTGTCGGCATGGCCCGGTTCAACACTGTGTGGACCAGCCCCGAAACCCTCCCGCTCCCAAGCGAAATCGATGAGCCGCAGCAATGGATCGATCGGGTGCTGTAGCGGCGTTGCGGCGCGCGGTGGCGGCCCTCGACAACGAGATCGATGGCGACCGCTGGTGCGTCGCACTGTCCGGCGGCCCGGATTCGTTGGCGCTCACCGCTGTTGCGGCCGCCCAGCGACCGACCACCGCGCTGATCGTCGACCACGGTCTGCAGCCGGGGTCGCGGGCGGTGGCCGAGACTGCGCGCGATCAGGCGCTGACGGTGGGATGCACGGCAGCCCACGTGCTGCCCGTCGTGGTCGGCCGGGTCGGCGGGCCGGAAGCCGCCGCGCGTGCGGCCCGCTACAGCGCGCTGCGGGCGGCCTGCGACGATGCGCCGGTTTTGCTCGGCCACACCCTCGACGACCAGGCCGAGACGGTGTTGTTGGGCCTGGGCCGCGGATCGGGGGCGCGGTCCATCGCGGGCATGCGTCCGCATGATCCCCCGTGGCACCGGCCGCTGCTGGAGGTGCGCCGGAGCGTCACATATGCCGCGTGCGGCGAGCTCGGACTCAGCCCGTGGCACGACCCGCACAACTTCGAACCGCGGTTCACCCGCACCCGGCTGCGCCTCGATGTCATGCCGCTGCTGGAGGAAGTGCTCGGCGGCGGCGTGGCCGAGGCGCTCGGCCGCACCGCCACCGCACTGCGGGAGGACACCGACACCCTCGACCAACTCGCCCGCGACGCACTCGAGGTGGCGTCGACCGGTGACGACGGCCTGGACATCGCCGGACTGGACGGGCTGCCCGACGCGGTCCGGCGGCGGGTGATCCGGGCCTGGTTGCTGGCCGGAGGCGCCAGTGGTTTGACCGACACCCAGATCCGCGGGGTGGACCGGCTGGTGACCGGGTGGCGCGGACAGGGCGGGGTGGCCGTCGGATCAGAGCTGCGTCGGCAGCGGCTGATCGCGGGCCGGCGCGACGGGGTGCTGCGGCTGCGTGTCGAAGAGGTTTAGAGCTCGTGACCGGCTTCGCGGGCTTCCTCGACGAGGATCGGCACGGCCGTCGTGGCGGCGTGGATGCCGATGACGCTGGCGATCTCCATCACCTCGAGGATCTCGCCTGCCGTCGCGCCGTAGCCGATCGCGTTTTCGATGTGCAGCTTCAGTCCGGGGACGTACAGGTGGGTCGCGGCGGTGTCGAAGGCGATGTAGACGAGCTCTTTGACCTTCGGCGACAAGGTGCCCGATTTCCACGGCACGCTCGAGAAGGCCGTGTACGCCTCGAACAGGTCGGGGTCGAGTTCGAGCATCTCGTCCCAGAAGGAATGCCAGTAGCCGCGATTCTCGGTGAACTCGGCCTTGATGCGCTCCTGGTTGGCGTCCAGCGGTGCCGGACCGGTGCGCAGGCCTTTCTCGACGAGCACCTGCACCAGGATGGGAACCCCGATGTTCATGGCGTGGATGCCCAGTGTGGAGGTCAGTTCGATCACCTCCATGATCTCGCTCGGCGTCGCACCCGCGGCGAAGGCCGCCTTGATGTGCTGGCGCACGCCGGGGGCGTACATGTGTGTCGCGGCGGCGTCGACCGCGATGAACATGAGCTCCTTGGTCACGTCGTCGAGGTGGTTGTGGCCCTCACGCCACGGCACCGAAGAGAACGCCGTGTAGGCCTCCAGGAATTCCGGGTCGAGCAGCAGGATGCTCTCCCACAGGTCGCTCCAGGTGCCCCGGATGCGGATGAAGTCGTCCTTGACCTGATGCTGGCGGGTCGACAGCGTCATGTGTTCTCTCCTTTGAGTTTCGGTCGATTGGTCAGTGGCCGGACGGGTGCGCGGACGAGCCGATCCACCGGGCGACCTCGGTGTGGTCGGCGGTCGGTTCGAGATCATCGGCCGCGCGGCTCCAGAGCTGGACGGCTTCGTCGCCGAGGGCCGGTTCGACCCCGACCGCACGGGCCAGCGCGGTCGCGATCAACATGTCCTTGAGCATGAGTCGCAGCCCGAAGCCGGAGTCGTAGCCACCCGGCAGGACGAAGTTCGGCCACTTGTTCTCGGTGGAACCGCTTCGACCGCTCGACCCGTTGAACACCGATAACATGACCTCGGGGTCGAGCCCGAACTTCTGCCCGGCGATCATCGCCTCGCTGGTCACCCAGAGATGCGTGGCCGACATCAGATTGTTGAGTGCCTTGACGGCGTGGCCTGCGCCGACGTCGCCGGCCCGCACGGGCCGGCCGAGCAACTCGAGCACCGGCATGACGCGGGCGACGATGCCGGCCTCGCCGCCGACCATGATCGTCAGCTTCCCGGTCTCCGCGCCGCGGACGCCGCCCGACACGGGGGCGTCGACGAGGTGGATGCCACGTTCTGCCAACTCGCCGGCGAGCTCGCGGGTACGCATCGGTTCCGATGAACTCATGTCGATCACGATGCTGTCGGCGGCAAGTGCGGCCACCACGTCGTGATCGCGGAGCACCGCGGTGACGACCGTGGAGTCGGGCAGCATCAACACCACGACATCGGCGGCCGCGGCTTCACCGGCGGAGTGCACCGGAGTGCCGCCGGCCTCGGCAAGGTGGGTGAGTGCCTCAGGGGCGAGGTCGAATCCGAGCACCCGGTGCCCGCCGTCGATCAGCAACCGGGCCATGGGACTGCCCATCCTGCCGAGCCCGATGAACCCGATCGTGAGTGACGGCGCTGCGGATTCAGACATCGACGCCCATCTCTTTCAACACCCGCTCCGCGACGCGGAACGACTCGAGCGCCGCGGGCACGCCGGCGTAGACCGCCGACTGGATGAGCACCTCCTGAATCTGGGTGGGCGTGACACCGTTGTTGATCGCCCCGCGCACGTGCACCCCGAGTTCGTGCATCCGGTTGAGCGTGGTCAGCATCGCGAGGTTCAGCATCGAGCGGGTCTGCCGGTCGATGCCGTCGCGGGACCAGACCTCGCCCCAGCAGTACTCGGTCACCAGTTCCTGGATGGGCCGGGAGAATTCGCTCACCGCGTCGAGGGACTTCTGCACGTGCGCGTCGCCGAGCACTTCCTTACGGATCGCGATTCCGCGTCGGTAACTCTCGCCGTGCGTGCCGTCGCTGGTCATGGTGCGTTCTCCTCGGTGATGGGTGCGGTGTATTCGTCGTCGGTGACCGGGACCTCCCACGCGGTGACACCGAGTGAGATCGCGGTGTGCACCATGAAGCTGTCGGGAGCTGCGCCGTGCCAGTGCCGCTCACCGGGAGGCGCCCAGACGGTGTCACCGGCGCGCAACACGTGCACAGGTCCGCCCTCCGACTGGATGAGTCCACGGCCGGCCAGGACCTGAAGAATCTGGCCACGCTCGTGCGAGTGCCAATGGGTACGGGCACCCGGGGTGAAATCGACGGTGTTGATCGTGACGCCGTCAGTAGCCGGCATGGTCAGGTACGGGTATGCCGCACCGGTGAACTGTGAGCCCGGCTTGCCGGCAACCCCGGCCTGCGAACGCGCTGTGGTGATGATCAAGAAGCGTCTCCTTTCGGGTCGTGTAGGCGGATTCCACCTGAGATGTCGCCGATCGCGTCGACGACGGTATTGCTGATCTCGTCGGCATAGCCGAGTTGGCGGGCGAGGCCGAACGCGGCGACCGGCCCGGGTGCGTTGAGGCTCGCGACGCCGAGCGTGGCCACCAGATCGAGGTAGAGCGTGACGTCTTTGAGCATCAGGGTGTTGGTGAGCCCGCCCTTGAGGTAGTCGCCCTCGATGATCTTCGGGAAGCGGTTGGTGCTGGCGAAGCTCACTCCCGAGCTGGCGTTGATGACGTCGAGCACGGTCTTGAGGTCGAGATCGGCTTTCTTGGCGGCGACCATGACCTCGGCCGTGGCAGAGAGGGTCACCGCGTTGAGGAAATTGTTGAGGAGTTTTACCGTGTGACCCGCGCCGCTCTGGCCACACAGAAAGATCTTGTCCGCGAACAGCTCCAGCACGGGCCGGGCGATTTCCGCGGCGGCAGCGTCACCGCCCACCATCAGGGTGAGCGTGCCCTTCTCGGCGGCTGCGGCCCCGCCCGAGATGCCCGCGTCCAGATAGCTCGCCGCACGTGCGGCCACGTCCGCGGCTATGCGCCGGGTCGACGCGGGTGCCGAGGTCGACAGGTCGACGATCACCTGCCCGGGCCGTACCGCCTCCAGAAACGCCGGATCCGAATAGACAACGGCCTCAACGACACTGCTGTCGGGCAAGGACAGCAGCACCACGTCGCAATCCCGGACCACCGCTGCGGCGGTGGCTGCGGTCTTCGCGCCGAGCGCCTCGGCGGCCCCGTCGCGGGTGTCGAAGCCGAGCACCCCGACGCCGGCGCGGACGATGCACGCCGTCATGCGCCCGCCCATGTTGCCCAGACCGATGAAACCGATTCGCGGTAGCTGTGCCGTCATCGGCCCCACTCCTTCCCGTACAGGGCGGCGTCGAGCCCGCCCGCGTCCCACGCTCCGGCACCGCCGGATGGCCGCACCGTGTTCACGATCGAGGCACCGCCGTCGACCGCGAGGATTTCTCCTGTCATGTAGGCCGAGTCCTCGCTCAGCACGAACGAGACGACCCCGGCGATCTCGTCGGCGGTGCCTGCCCGTCGCAACGGCGTCGTCGAGGCGCGTTGCACCATGTCGTTTTTGCCACCCGACGTCGAGGCGGCCGCGGCGAACAGCTCGGTCGGCACGATGCCTGGGGCGACGCCGTTGACGCGGATGCCGAGCGGTCCGCCGTAGACGGCCGCCGCGTGCACGAGCCCCACGACCGCGTGCTTGGAGGTCTGATACGGCAGCAGATCAGCCGAACCGGTATGTCCCGCAATGGATGCCGTGACCGCAATCGACCCGCGGGTGCCCTGCCGGCGATACAGCCGGAACGCGGCCCGCAGGCCGAGGAACTGGCCGCGCACATTGACCGCCATCACCCGCTCGAAATCGTCGACGGTCAGATCGGGAAGCTCGGCGAAGCTGCCGAAGATTCCGGCGTTGAGATGGTGCAGGTCGATCCGCCCGAATTTCTCGAGGCCCGCGGCCACGTAGGCATCGACATCCTTCTCCTCGGCGATGTCGGCGCGTACGCCGATCGACTCGGTCGCCAAGGTGGCGGCAAGCGCTTCGACGGCGTCGCCGTCGAGGTCGACCGCGATGACGTTCGCCCCGTCGTCGGCCAGCCGCTGCGCCGAGGCGCGTCCGAGGCCGGATGCGGCCCCGGTGACGACCGCGACGCGTCCCGAGAATCTGCCCGGTGTCGTCACGTGAGTGACCCGATCGTCGCGGCGATCCCCGCGAGCTCACCCTCGGTGACGGGGGTGAAGCGCGACAGGGTGTCCGGGTCATGGCCGGACACCAGGTGTGCGACCCGACCGGACGAGACGAGCTCGTTGATCGTGTCGAAACCCGAATACATGGCGGGCAGGTCGGCGACGAATGCGAAGGGCATGTCGGCTTCGAGCTCCTCGTAATAGTGCATCGAGTCGGACGCGAGCAGGACGGTGCCCTCGTCGGTTCCGGCGAGCACCACGCTGAGCCCCGGCGTGTGTCCACCGAGTTCAAGCAGCGTGACGCCGGGCGCGAGTTCGAGCGATCCGGAGTAGGTGTGCACGCGGCCCTGCTTGTCTGCTGCGACGAGTGCGGCGATCTCGTCATCCTCGACCGAATAGTGGAACTGCTTGCGCGCGCCGAGGGGGCCGGTCCAGAAGTCGTACTCGCGTTGGGCGATAAACAGTTTCGACTTGCCGAAGAGGTCGAGATTGCCGATGTGGTCGTAGTGCGCGTGTGTCACGACGACGTCCGGTGCGGCGGCGGGATCCACCCCGAGCGCCGCGTAGGCGCGCAGGGGCTCGATGCCGAACGTGCGGTTGCGCACCTGCCCGCCGTGCCTGGAGAACCCGGTGTCGACGACGATCGTGCGATCGGAGTTCTGCAGTACCCAGAAGAAGTAGTCCATCCCGATCGGGCCGTCTTCCTGGCCGTAGATGTGGTGGTTGAGATAGACGTCCGACTTGTGGGTGGCACGCTCGCCGTACTTGACGATGGTCACCCGGTAGGTTTCGGAGCTCATCAGGCGATTCCCTTCGATCCGACCGCATCGGCGGGTACGTCCGCAGTTGAGCGCTCACCTGCCTGATGGTCGCCGGCAGGGTGGTCGATGGCGATGTTCCGGCCGGCCGTCTCGGGAAGCCACTTGACGATCACCACGAGCGCGATCGCCGAGACGAGCACGAGGTAGCCGGCGGGGGCGACCGCGCTGCCCGTCAGGCCGGCTATCCAGGCCGCGATGAAAGGCCCGGGACCGGCGATGAAGGCCAGCGCGAAGTTGAAGCCGAGAGCGCTGCTCGAGGCGCGTGTCGAGGCGGGGAACAGCTCGACGAGCATCACCACGGTCGTGACGCTGACGAGGCACTGGGCGAGACTCAGGATGCTGATCCCGGCGATGACGGCGAGGCCATGGCCGCCGGACATCATCAGGAAAACCGGGAAGGGCAGCACGACGTAGCCGATGGTGCCGATGATGTTGAGCCTGCGGCGCCCGTACCGGTCCGAGAGCGCACCGGCCACCGGACACAGGACCATGTAGACGGCGAGGCCGATCGCGGCCAGTCCGAGCGCTGTGCCGCGATCCAGCCGCACGGTCGAAATCAGGTAATTCACAACATATGTCGCCAGGTAATAGAAACCGAGACCCTGGACTGAGGCGATCGCCAGGGTCAGCAGGATGGGCCTGAGGTTGTGCCGGAATCCGCGGAACACGGCAAGCCGATCCGGGGCCTGCGCGGACTGCTGGGCTTTGACCTTCTCGAACACCGGGGTCTCGGAGAGGCGCGACCGGATGTAGAGGCCGACCAGTGCCAGCGGTGCCGCCATCAGGAACGGCACGCGCCATCCCCAGGTGAGGATCTGGCTTTCGGTGAGCACGGTGTTGAGCAGGAGGGCGAACAGGCTGCCGACGATCGTCGCCAGCGCGGCCGTTCCCGACACGACGCTGGCGAAGATGCCGCGACGGTTGGTCGGGGTCGACTCGACGAGGAACGCCGCGGAACCCGTCCACTCACCCCCGGCCGACAAGCCCTGGACGCATCGCAGCAGCACGAGAAGGAACGGCGCCGCGATGCCGATGGTCGCGTAGTCGGGAAGCACGCCGATCAGCGTGGTCGCGGTGCCCATTGCGACGACGGAGACGGCGAGCTGCATCCGGCGGCCGAATCTGTCCCCGATGGGGCCGAGGACGAAGCCGCCCAGCGGGCGCATGACGAATCCGACCGCGAATACGGCCAGCGACGACAGCAGTGCGACGAACGGGGAGGTGCCAGGAGGGAAAAACAATTGTCCGATGATCGCGGCGAAGAACCCGTAGACCGCGAAGTCGAACCACTCCATGAAATTGCCGATGCCGACGGCGACCGCGATGCGGGCGCGGCTCGGCGGTGCCCCGGTCCTTGTTGTGTCCACGCGCGACCTTCCTGTTGCGTTGTCTGGCGATGACGCGCTGCAGTGGTCGTAACGTACCCCAATTTTGTATGACAGTCATTCAATCTGGGCAAGTTTGTGCGGTGCCCAAGATCTGGCTTCGGGCTGATTTGTTTTCGGGCACACCAGGGACCGCTGCGGCGCGGTGAAATACGGTGAGAACAGAGTGGCGTCGCCGTCAGGCGATGCCGTCTTTGAGGCTGGACAGCGCGGTATGTGCCGCCGTGCGCACGTGGGCGGCCATGAGCTCAGAGGCCCGCGCGGCATCCCTGGCGGATACGGCCTCGACGATGCCCCGCAGTTCGCCGATGACGTCGTGGGCGCGCCCCGGTTCGGCGAGAGAGGTCGCACGCAATGCCTGTACCCGGGCCTGGATGGCTTCGAGCAACTGCTGGACCGCATTGGTCGCGGCCCCGGCGATGAGCACGACGTAGAACTCGCTCTTGGCCGCCAGAATGTCGCGGACCTCGGCACCCGACTCGACTACTCCGGCGAACTGCTCGACCGTGCGGCCGAGCTGCGCCACCTGGTCATCGGAGGCCCGTTCGACGAATCGCTGCACCATGAGCGATTCGAGTGAGGCGCGTACCTCGTAGAGATCGATGGCATCGTCGAGCGAAGGCGCACTGACGATCGCGCCTCGCTGCGGCACGACCGTCACCAGCCCTTCCGAGGTGAGTTCGCGCAGCGCCTCTCGGACGGTGGTGCGGGAGACCCCGAGGCTTTCGATGAGCTCACGTTCCACCAGGCGCTGACCGGGCACCAGCTTGAAGTCGAGAATCGCCTGCCGCAGCGCCGCTATGACCTGCTCGCGCAGGGGCGCAGCAGTGCGACCGACCGGCGCGGCCGACCATGATTCGGCGAGCGAATTGCCAGGCATGGCGTCCAGCCTATGCGTCGGCGAGGTGATCGCGGACGCGTGTGAGCGACTCAGGCGAGGACATTGGCAACTTCGGCGGCACGGCCCGGTGCTGCGGGATAGCGGTCACGGACGCGCGCGTCGTGTCCGGGGATGACTTCGGCGCCCGTCTGCGCTGCCAGGCGATTGATGAAGGCGAGGCCGTCCTTCATCTGCTGAAGGTCGGTGAACGCGAAGAACGGCCATTCGTTCTCGATCTGCTCGTAGAAGTGGGCGGCGTCGACGGCGAGGATCACGCCGCCCCCGGCGGTCTCGATGCGGACGAGCATTTCGCCGGGGCAATGCCCGCCGATGGGATAGACCGTGATCCCGGGGAAGACCTCGGTCTCCTCGGCGATCAACCGCAACCTGCCCTCGTCGCGTGCCTTGCGCACCGGCTCGAGATTCTCGGCCGTGGTGAATTCGCCTTCCAGCGTGCCTGCATCCCACTTGCCGAACCAGTAGTCGTACTCGGCTTGCCCCGAGACGACCTGCGCGTTGGTGAACAGGCGCAGCTCACCGATGTGGTCGTAATGGAAGTGCGAGGTGATGACCATGTCGACCGTCGTCGGGTCGATCCCTACGAGTTCGAGGCCGACGGCCGGCGGAGTCACGCTGATCTCGCCGAGCCAGTCGCGAGCGGAGATGTCGTAGCCGGTGTCGACGAGGATGGTCTTCTCCCCGGCGCGCAACACCCAGAAGTTGTAGTCCATGTTCAGGTCGCCGTCCGGCAGCCCGTACTGCGCATAGTCGTTGAGCACGTCGCTGCGACGCACCACCCGCTCGCCGTACTTGACCTGCCAGACGCTGATCGGCGCCGAGCCTGCTGTCATGAGACCTCCCTTGTTCCATACGATTTGCCCGTTGACAGGCGATCATCGGATGGTAATACAATCCGAAGGATCGTCAGACGATATGACAAATTTGTGGAGGAACCCGCCGAAAGGACACCAGCATGGGACGACTCGACGACAAGGTGGCGCTCATCACCGGCGCCTCCCGCGGGCAAGGTCGCGAGATGGCCGAACTCTTCATGCGTGAGAACGCGACGGCCGTGTATTCGGCCGACGTCCTTGACGCTGCCGACACCGAGGACAGCAAGGTCACCTTCCTCAAGATGGACGTGACCAAATCCGACCAGTGGAAGGCGGTGGTCGACCAGATCGTCGCCGAGCATGGCCGGATCGACATCCTGATCAACAATGCGGCGATCTGCCTCTACGAGCCGATCCTCGAGACGACCGACGAGATCTACGACCGCGTGCTCGATATCGACCTCAAGAGCATCTTCCACGGCATGAAGACGGTGTTGCCGCACATGGTCGACGCCAGGAAGGGCTCCATCATCAACGTCTCGTCGATCTGGGGCCTGGCCGGAGTGCCGAACTCCTACGCCTATCAGGCGGCCAAAGGCGCGATCCTCAACGTGAGCAAGAACGTCGCCGCAACGCACGGGCCCGACGGCGTGCGGTGCAACTCGCTTCACCCCGGCTACATCCTCTCGCCGATGAACGAGCATCAGGCTCCGGAGATCAACGCGGCCCTGATCGCGGGTACCGTGCTCGGCCGCCCGGGCAACCCGATCGAAACCGCATATGCCGCCCTGTTTCTCGCCAGCGACGAAGCCAGCTACGTCACCGGGACCTCGCTTGTGGTCGACGGCGGCTATCTCGCCCCGTAGACCCAGCTGACACGGTCCGACTGGCTGGTCGCGTTGGTTATGCCGGGGACCGCATGGCACGCTGTCGGGGTGGCCGCACAATCTGCCGAGCTGTACTGCGGGGATATCAAGTCGGTGCTGCTTTCCGAGGAGCAGATCCGGACCCGCACTGCCGAACTCGGCGCCCAGATCGCCGAGCAGTACCGGGACGATATGGGTGATGACGATCTACTGCTCATCACGGTGCTCAAAGGCGCGGTGATGTTCGTCACCGACCTGGCCCGCACCATCCCGCTGCCGACCCAGCTGGAATTCATGGCGGTCAGCTCGTACGGCTCGTCGACCTCGTCGTCGGGCGTGGTGCGCATCCTCAAGGATCTCGATCGCGACATCCATGACCGGGACGTGCTGATCGTCGAGGACATCATCGACTCCGGTCTGACCCTGTCGTGGCTGTTGCGCAACCTGGCCACCCGCAGCCCGCGGTCACTGCGCGTGTGCACGCTGCTGCGCAAACCCGAGGCGGTGCGGGCCGAACTCGATGTCGCCTATGTGGGCTTCGACATCCCCAACGAGTTCGTCGTCGGCTACGGCCTGGACTTCGCCGAGCGCTACCGCGATCTGCCCTACATCGGCACCCTGGAACCCAGGGTCTACGAGCAGTCTTAGGTCAGTTCCCAGACCACCGTCACGCTGAAGTTGACGGTCTGCTGGCCGGGCTCGACCGGTACGGCTTCCATCGCCATCCGCGGCATCGGGGTGGGTGGCGACGGCGGTGTGGAGCCCGACTGTTCGGAAATGGAAATCACCTTGCCGAGGTCGAGCCCGGACAGTTCGGCGTACTGCTGGGCACGGTCCTTGGCGTCTTCGAAGGCGCCGGCCCTGGCGTCACGCACCAACTGTGAGTCGTCCTCGATCGAGTAACCGACGGAGTTGATCCGGGTGGCATCGCCACCGGTGCCGGCGATCAGCGCCAGGTTCTGCGAAGCCTTGGTGATGTCCCGCATCTTCACTTCGATGGCGTTGCTGGCCCGGTAACCGGTGATCGCCCCGTTGCCTGCAGAGTCGGGGGCGAACTGCGGTTGCACACTGACCTGGGTGGTGCTGATGTCCTTGCGGTCGATGCCCGCCCCGACCAGCGCGTCGATCACCGCCTGCTGGCGCTGGCTGGACTGGTTCAGCGCCCCGGTGACGTCGGCGGCGAGAAACTCCATCGCCACATCGGCGGTCAGGGTGTCCGGCGTGCCCTGGACCTTCCCGGACCCGATCACGGTGACCTGCCGCGTCTCGGTGTTGGCGCCACCGGCGGTGGGACCTGAGGTGGCATCGCAGGCCGAGACCGCGGCAGCGATCAGGCCCGCCACCGCGATGACGAGGGCACGGGTCCGCAACTTCGTGTGCGCAGCGATCGGCATGCCAGGGACACTACCGGCCCGTCACGGCGTCACCAGGATCTTGCAGTGCCGGCCGGTGAGCAACGGTGTTTTCAGTCTCGACGGCCAACGCGTTACGACCGGGCCCTTACTCAACACCTGGGTCTGCCAACTTCCGCAGCGCGTCGCTGACATCAAGGCTGGGATCGAGTAGAGCAGCACCGCGAAGGCCCGAAGCCAGCATTTCAACCATGAACTCCACGAGCGGTTCTGTCTCGAAGGGTTCACCGTTGCGCAGCCAGTGCACAGACGCCTCGTCGACCGCAGCGGCTGCAGCTCGCATGGTCATTCGCAGCGCATCGTTTTCGTCGAGCACGTTGAGCGCGGAGAGGATGCGGTCGAGTGCCAGCCAACGGGCCGACTCGAAAACCTCCCAAGCTTTCGGATCGACACTGCGACCGCTGAGGACAAGGCGTAGCGCCAGGCCGCGGTGGGCACCGAGGTAGGTCAGGTGTGAACGCAACGCCTCCCGGACCAGCGCACCCGGTGGCAAGTCTGTCGGGGCGACAAATGCCTCGCGCAGCTGGTCGGCGGCATGTTCCATCGCTTCTAAGAAGATGCCGCGCTTGTTGCCGAAGTAGTGAAACAACAATCCGTGTGCCACCCCGGCGTGTTTTGCAATGTCCGCAACGGCGACGTCCTCGTAGCTGGTGTCCGAAAACAACTCGACCGCAGAAGCGAGAAGGCGTCGGCGTGTGTCGATCGCCTGCGCCGCCCGTGTGGTGGTCCGCCGACTTCCCGACGTTCTGGTCATGCGTTCCTTCCACTGCAGCCTTCGACAGAACAGTCTAAGCCTCGGGGCCTTCCATTTGACTTTCAGTCATTGACATAAAATCAACGAAAGGATTACCGTGGGCCAGTGCATATTTGGCGGGATCAGATAGAGGTGGGCGCCCCCAGCGCTGAGCCCAGTGGCTGGCACAACGGAGCTCAAGCGCGCATTCAGCTGTTTCCCCAGTGGCGTCGCGGTGGTTTGCGCCGTCGGCAGCACTGGCCCGGTAGGTTGCGAGGCGTTCTCATCACGCACTGTCGGCCGTATTGCCGTTGCGGAGTTGACCTTCAACGTGAGATCGCGGCCGGCGACCACACGGTGGTGTTGCTCAGTGTCGAGGCTGTACTTGCCAGACCACTGGCAGAACCGCTCATCTTCCACGGCTCTCGCTTCCTGCGGCCCACCGCGTAAACCGGGGAAAGTCGCGCAGAACCCGACACATCCGTACAACAGTTAAGGAACTCGCAATGACGATGGTGGAGAACAGTCCTGCCGAAACGGGGCAGGCTGTCCTGGAACGGATCCGCGATCTGGCTCCGCTCATCCGGCAACATGCTGCCGATGGCGAACGGGCCAGGCGTGTTCCCGAAGAGGTCATCACCGCGCTGAAGCAAGCCGGCGCTTTCGGCATCGCCGTACCGCATCGATATGGCGGCACGGAAACGGATCTGCGGACAATGCTCGATGTCTCTGCAGCCGTCGCCGAAGCAGACGGAGGTGCCGCGTGGGTTGTGGCGCTGTCCAATATCAACGCTTGGGTGGCCGCACAGACCGGCGGTCGTCTCGTCGATGACTTCTATGGGACTGGTCCGGACACCGTCATCGCCGGTGTGCTGGCACCTTCCGGCCAGGCGCGCAGAGTTCCAGGGGGATATCGCGTGTCCGGAAAGTGGGCCTACTCATCGGCCAGCCTGCACGCTGACTGGGCGTACGGGGGAGTCTCGGTGCTCGGCGACGACGAGACCGTCATCGACCAGGCCATGGTGGCGATCCCCCGAGGCGAATTTCACGTCGAAGACACGTGGTATGTGGCCGGAATGCGTGCCTCGGGAAGTAACACCATCGTCGCCGAAGATGTATTCGTACCTGAACACCGACTCATACCCGTAGCGCCGGCGATGGACGGCGCCAACATCGGCCAGCACCCTGATTCGGCCCTGTACCGATCGGCGATGGGGCCGATGCTCGTGATGGTGCTCGTCGGACCCCAGCTCGGGCTCGGCCGTGCGGCACTGGACATCGCGATCAAAGGTGCCGGGAAGTCCCAGGCTTACACAATATTCGACCGTCGCGGTGACTCGGTGGCTTTCCAGCTCCTCATCGCCGAAGCCGCGGTCAAAGTCGACACCGCCCATTTGCATGCTTACCGCGCCTGTGCGGATGTGCAGCGTTACGCAGAGCGAGGCGAGTTTCCCGACCTGGTGGCCCGTGCCCGGATACGAAGCGATGCGGGGGTCGCACTGCGCAGCATCAACCAGGCACTCAACCTGCTGCTCGACGCCAACGGATCGGGCAGTTTTGCCGAAGTCAATGCATTGCAGAGGATTTGGCGCGACTCGAACATCGCGGCCCGGCACGGAGTCATGCTGCCTCATATATCGATGGAAACCTACGGTAAAGCACTGGTCGGCGGGCAGGACCAGATCACCCACATCATCTGAGATTGCGGTGTTGGCACCCGTAGAGATGAATGAAGAGGACTCATGACTGATCAAGCAGCGTCCGCTGCGATGTCGTCGGAAACGCGTGACTGGATTCAGCACCTCACCGTGACCGAGATGGAAACCAACACCGATACGGTCTTCGCACGGTTGCGCCGAGAGGCTCCACTCGCGTATATCCCCGCGATCGGTGCCTGGGTCGCCAGCACATGGGAGCTGTGTATGCAGATCCCCAGCAGCGACGGATTCGTCGGCGGCACCAGCCTCGTGCACGAACGGGTTTTCGGCGTCCCGCACGTCGGGCTCACCGATGGCGAGCAACACAAGCGGTTGCGCGCCGCGATCGATCCCCCATTGCGGCCACGTGGCTTCGCTGGGCGGCTTGAAGAGCAGATACGGCCATTGGCCAAGGCACAGATCGAAAAAATACGGGAACAGGGCTCGGCGGAACTGATGGCCGACTACTTCGAGCCGGTCAGCGTGCGCAGCGTCGGCGACGTCCTCGGGTTCACCGAAACCGACGACGTCACGCTGCGCCGCTGGTTCCACCAGCTCTCCTCGGGCATCGCCAACTTGGCGATGGATGAGAATGGCAACTTTGCGAATCCTTCTGGGTTCATCGCCGCTGACACGGCCAAGGCCGAGATCCGATCGATGGTTGAGGGTCTCGCCCGCCGGCCGGCGGCCGAGGTAACCGGAATCGTGGCCCACTGGCTCTATGCCGAGGACCGACCGGGACAGGCCGGCGATTTGGCTGAGCTTTACCCCACGCTGCACGTGCTACTGCTGGGCGGGTTACAAGAACCCGGGCATGCCTGCGGTTCAACATTTTTAGGCCTGAACACTCAACCTGACCTGCTGGAGCGGGTCGCCAAGGACAAGTCGTTGATCGGGGCGGCGATCAACGAAGGCTTGCGGTGGATCTCGCCCCTGTACAGCGGATCCAGCCGCCGCCCGCCGCAGGACTGTGTGCTTGCTGGGCAAGACGTCAAGGCCTACGACACCGTCTGGCTGGCTTATGGTTCGGCAAATCGCGACGAGTCCGAATTTCCCAGTAGCGAGATCTATGACATCGACCGTCAGGCGCATCGCCATCTCGCCTTTGGGCGTGGCCGCCACACTTGTTCGGGGGCAGCTTTCGCGCCGCAGGTCGCGCGCATCGCTATGGAGGAACTGTTCGGGAACTTCCCTGGTATACGGCTTGATCCTGTCCACGAACCCGAGGTACGGGGGTGGATATTCCGCGGACCACGTGAGCTTCGTGCGATTTGGTGAGCGAATCACCAGAATTCGGTGCCCGCCGAAGAGAAAAGTTCCAACGTTGCGAAATTCGGACGTCCACCTGCGTATCGCGGCTCGCGCCCTTATCGCGGGTACGGAACCTTGGTGGTAGAGACGAGCCGATTGCGTCCGCGCGAGAAACTCTGGACAGCAAGGGTATTGGATCGTTGTATGGTGTCTCGCGCCATACAGCCGTCAGGTAGAGGTTAAGGAAATCATGCGCATCATCACCGTAGAAGAGCATTTTCACCATCCCGACGCCATCGCGCGCGTCCAGGCGCTTGCAGGCGTACCCGCGGTATCGTCTGATACGAGCTTCGCGAGTTTTGTCAAGGCGTTCATGCCGGACAGTGATTCTGCTGAGCGGCTCGGTGGAAACCGGTTGGCCCACATGGACCGTGTCGGGATCGATGTGCAAGTGGTGTCACACGGCGCAAATCATCCCGGCAGCTTGGACCACCCAGAGGCCGTCACACTATGTCGACAGGTCAACGATGCTCTAGCACAACAAATCTCAGAGCATCCCACTCGGTTCCGGGGATTTGCGAGCGTTCCGCTGTACGATCCGGCTGCAGCCGCGGACGAGTTGAAGCGATGCGTGAACGAGTTGGGCTTCGTCGGCGCGCTCACTATGGGAACCTGTGGCGGACGGTTCCTCGACGATGAGAGGTTTACTCCGCTGTTAACCGCAGCCGAAGAAGTCGACCTTCCCATTTATGTCCATCCCGGACCGCCGCCGGCATCGGTGTCACGCACCTACTATGCGGGAAACTGGCCAGAGGCAGTGCAATGGGTTTTTGCAGGACCAGGGTTTGGTTGGCACGCAGAGGCGGGCATCCACGTATTGCGCCTGATCTTGTCGGGCGCTTTGGACCGACATCCCACCCTCAAACTCCTCAGCGGTCACTGGGGTGAGTTCGTTGCGGGGTGGCTCGACCGTCTCGACGAACTCTTCGGGTATTGCAAGCATCTGGACCGACCGATAAGCGAGTACTACCGCGACAACGTGTGGGTGACACCCTCGGGTATGTACAATCAGAAGTACTGGAAATACGTTCTCGCCGAGGTAGACACCGCGCGCATCCTCTACTCGGAGGACTACCCGTATGTTCAAAGCGACAGCGTCTCGCAGTTCCTCGACCTTGCCGATCTGACCCCCGACCAGCGAGCCGCGATCGCTCACCGGAACGCCGAAAGCCTCCTGCGCATCTGAGTCAACATCTGCGGCTCGGGCGACGCTGCCCCGCCCCTCCCGCTTCAGTGCCCGCGCGATGTGGTGCGCAGCACTTGTGACGGCGATGTTCCGAATTGTTGTCGGAAATCTGCGGCGAACCGCCCCATGTGAAAAAAGCCCCATCGTGCGGCCACGCTGCCCACGGTTGTCTCCGAAGCACCCTTCAGCGCAACGAGTTCGGCGTGAGCCTTTGCGAGCCTGCTCCGGCGCAGATACTGAAGGGGTGTGCAGTCCAGCTCCGCACGGAACCCCGCCTCCAGGGTGCGCAGACTGACACCGGCCAGTCTTGCCAACTCGCCCACCGTGTACTCAGCGCCCTGTTCACTGGCAATGCGGTCGACCGCCGACTTCACTGTGCGCCGCGATATCGGCGGCATCGGCTCGTTGAGTGCCCGCGAGTAGTTGTGTGGCAATGCCAGGAGTACTGCGTCCATCGCGTTCTCGGCAAGTCGAGCCACCATCCTGCTCGGCCCGACGCCACTCACCGAGGACTGAGCGAGCAATTGCATTGTGCCCAACAAAATTTGGTGTATCGGACGCGACACCAGCACGGGATCGAATCGCAGTGGGCTGCGCACCCGCGTCTCGGGGGCAAGCATGGTAAGTCGATCAGTCAGCGGGCCCAAGTCGGCACGGAGCCCCAGCACGCGGGTTCTACGCTCCCATCGCATGTGGACGGGATCGCCCTCAGACAGGACGACGGTGGACACTCCAGGCGGCGCGTAGAACTCCTGACGCTGATGACGCCCATCCATTCGCCCCCCGAATGGAAGCATGGCGATCATGTAATTGCTCTGGGCGGAACGGTCAATCGTGACGCCGGCCCCGTACTGCGCTGCGTAGATGCTCACCGCTCCATATGGACCGATGCGGTAAACAGTATCGATCTTGCTCCGGGGGTCCTCGAGGGTGAGCCGGTGTGGCGACAGTACCTGCGCGGCTCGTTCCTCGGCTGAATCGCGATCATGGGCAACAAATGTGTCGAAGGTGGATACAGCGTCATTGGGAAGCAGGTTGCCCCAGTCCAATGCCGGCTGCCACAGCCCCCCGAGCGCATAATCGACGGCGTCAGTGGAATCCACGTGCTCGTCACCTCGCTAGTTGTCGTGCAGGTCAGTTATTCACAATCTCTTTGCGTATCAGCAAGCCTGCGAATGGACAAGGGCGGGCCGTGGGGAGGTGTTTCCCAGCGCGGCGGCCCGCATCAGCTCTTCCCCTCGGTGGTGTGTTCGGTGATGGCGTTGACGATGGCTTGGCCCGCCCGGCCCAGCAGCTGATCCCGTTTGCCACTGGCCCAGTCGTGGGAAGCCCGCGGCGCCGTCAGTTGCCCCTTGAAGTGCGGGATGACTTCACGCGCGAACAACTCATAGGAGTGGAAGGTCGCCGCAGGCGGAGCCCAGTCGTGGCCGAGCATCAGGAACGTGCCGAAGCCGCCCGAGCGGTCCAACAGGTCCTGGATGTAGGTGATCGCGTCGGCGGCCGTGCCGATGCAGCAATTCCCCTTGGACGCATAGGCTTCGACGAACTCATAGGCTGATTTGTCGCGCGCGTCGGTGGCATTGGACAGGGGGACGAAACCGGCCGCGCCGAAATAGTTCGCGAAGTCCTGCAGCCCGTACGTGCAATCCTCGATGGCCTGTTCGCGGCTGTCAGCGAGGTGGATGACTCCCAGCACGCGCCAGTCCTTGCGGTCCGGGGCGTCCCGGCCGGACTTGGCGGCCTGATCCGCCACGATGCCCCAGGTGGTCTCCAGTGCGGCGTAGCCGCCGGGCACCGACATCGACAATGACAGCAGCGATGTGCCGAGCGTCCCGGCCAGACGCGGCCCGGACGGCGAAATCATTGCCGCGGTCGATATTTCCGGATACGGCCAGGTGTAGGGCCGGATGTGCAGGGCCGCATCCCGCAGCGTGAACCAGTCGGTCTTCCGGTCGATGCGTTCGTCGGGTGCGGCACGGAACAACGCCAGGATCGCTTCGAGGGACTCCTGCATCATCGGGCGCTGATCGACCGGGTCGATGCCCATCATGTAGGCATCCGAGGGCAACGCACCGGGCCCGGTGCCGAACATCACCCGGCCGCGCGTGAGATGGTCGAGCAGTACCCAGCGGTCGGCCACCATCAGCGGGTGGTGGTACGGCAGGGACACCACTCCGGTTCCCAGCCTGATGTGTCGCGTGCGTTCGGCCGCCGCGGCGATGAACACCTCCGGGCAGGCGATGAGTTCATAACCGCCGGAATGGTGTTCACCGAACCAGGCCTCGTCGAATCCGAGCCGGTCCAGCGCCACCGTGCGGTCCAGATCGTATTCCAGTGCGGTGGTGGGGGATTGGCCGACGGGATGGAACGGTGTGATGAAGGCGCCGAAGTTCAGGGGTCTCGTCGCAGTCCTTTGACTCTCCGCGCGAGCGCTCATCGCGGCAACTCCGCGAGGAACTCCAGCAGCACCGCGTTGACTTCCTCGGGCCGTTCCTGCTGCAGCCAGTGGCCCGCGCCGTCGAGCAGCACCTCGCGGTAATCACCGGTGGCCACCTCCCGCACCCGGTCGCGGGGGGTGAAGCTCAGCACCGGGTCGGCGCTGCCTGCAAGGAAGAGGGTCGGCACCGTGATGGTCGGGGCCGGGGTGGTTTCGGTGAGCTCCCAGTTGCGGTCGAAGTTGCGGTACCAGTTCAGCGGTCCGGTGAAGCCGGTCTCCGAGAATGCCTCGACGTAACGGTCGAACTCCTCGGTGCTCATCCAGCTCGGCAGCGGCGGCAGCGGTCGGCCGGCCAAGGTCTCGGGTGGCCCGCCGAACCCCTCCAGCGCGATCATGCGGCGCATCGACTCGCGCGGGTCGGCGCCCAGCGCGGCGTCGGCGACCCCGGGTTCCTGGAAATACAGGATGTAGAAAAAGTTGTCGCCGAAGATCTTGCGCCAGAGTTCGGTGGGCGGTCGTGATGCGCGTGGCACCGGGGCCACGCTCATCGCGACGACCCCGGCCACCCGGTCGGGAAAGAACAGCGGGAAGTTCGTCGCGACCGGCGATCCCCAGTCATGCCCGATCACCACCGCGCGCTGACAGCCGACATCGTCGAGCAAGCCGGCGATGTCGGCGGTCAGTTCGGTGATGTTGTAGTCCTCGATAGCCTCGGGTCGCGACGAGCCGCCGTAACCGCGCTGGTCGGGGGCGAGCACGTGGTAGCCGGCCGCCGCCAGCGCCGGAATCTGATGCCGCCAGGAGTAGGCCAGCTCGGGAAATCCATGGGCCAGCACGACGACCGGATTACCGCGTTCACCAGCTTCTGTCAGCCTCAACGTCACGCCATTGGTATCGACTAACCGTTGGGTTGGTGTGATCACGATCTCACCCTGGCACAGTGGGCGGCCGGGGACCAGACACCGTCGGGAACCGCCGGACGTTGGTCTAGCGGTAGCCTTATAACTTGCCCAGCTGCGCGTATCGGAAGGACCTGCCCGACGAGGGCGATGATCGATGAACCGGAAAAATTTGATCCGCACGCTCACCGTGATCGCGGTGGTGTTGTTGCTGGGCTGGTCGTTCTTCTACTTCAGTGACGACACCCGCAGCTACAAACCCGTCGACACCTCGGTGGCGATGTCCCAGATCAACGCCGACAACGTCAACAGCGCCCAGATCGACGACCGCGAACAGCAACTGCGGTTGGATCTGAAGAGCGGCAACGGCGACACCGAGAACAGCGACAAGATCATCACCAAGTACCCGACGGGTTACGCGGTACCGCTCTTCGACGCGTTGACCGCCAAGAACGCGAAGATCAACACGGTGGTCAATCAGGGCAGCGTGTTCGGCTCGCTGCTCATCTACATGCTGCCGCTGTTGCTGCTGGTCGGCCTGTTCGTGATGTTCTCCCGCATGCAGGGCGGCGGCCGGATGGGCTTCGGCTTCGGCAAGTCCAAGGCCAAACAGCTCTCCAAGGACATGCCCAAGACCACCTTCGCCGACGTCGCCGGTGTCGACGAGGCGGTCGAGGAGCTCTACGAGATCAAGGACTTCCTGCAGAACCCGTCGCGGTATCAGGCGCTGGGCGCCAAGATCCCCAAGGGCGTACTGCTCTACGGTCCGCCCGGTACCGGTAAGACGCTGCTGGCCCGCGCCGTGGCGGGTGAAGCGGGCGTTCCGTTCTTCACGATCTCGGGTTCGGACTTCGTCGAGATGTTCGTCGGCGTCGGCGCCTCCCGGGTGCGTGACCTGTTCGAGCAGGCCAAGCAGAACAACCCCTGCATTATCTTCGTCGACGAGATCGACGCCGTCGGCCGCCAGCGCGGCGCAGGCCTCGGCGGTGGCCACGATGAGCGTGAGCAGACCCTCAACCAGTTGCTGGTCGAGATGGACGGCTTCGGCGAACGCCAGGGCGTCATCCTGATCGCAGCCACCAACCGACCCGACATTCTCGACCCGGCGTTGCTGCGTCCCGGCCGGTTCGACCGGCAGATCCCGGTGTCCAACCCCGACATCGCCGGCAGGCGTGCGGTGCTCAAGGTGCACTCGCAGGGCAAACCGATCGCCCCGGACGCCGACCTGGACGGGCTGGCCAAGCGGACCGTCGGCATGTCGGGCGCCGACCTGGCCAACGTCATCAATGAGGCCGCACTCCTCACCGCCAGGGAGAACGGCACCGTCATCACCAGCGCGGCGCTGGAGGAAGCAGTCGACCGGGTGGTCGGCGGACCGCGCCGCAAGAGCCGCATCATCAGCGAGCACGAGAAGAAGATCACCGCGTATCACGAGGGCGGCCACACACTGGCGGCCTGGGCGATGCCCGACATCGAGCCGATCTACAAGGTGACGATCCTGGCCCGCGGTCGTACGGGCGGCCACGCGATGTCAGTGCCCGAGGACGACAAAGGCCTGCTGACCCGCTCGGAGATGATCGCCCGGCTGGTGTTCGCGATGGGCGGCCGCGCCGCCGAGGAGCTGATCTTCCGCGAGCCGACCACCGGTGCCTCCTCGGACATCGAACAGGCCACCAAGATCGCCCGCGCGATGGTGACCGAATACGGCATGAGCAGCAAGCTGGGCGCGGTCAAGTACGGCACCGAGCACGGTGATCCGTTCCTGGGCCGCTCGATGGGCACCCAGGCGGACTACAGCCACGAGGTCGCCCAGATCATCGACGACGAGGTGCGCAAGCTCATCGAGGCCGCGCACACCGAGGCGTGGGAGATCCTCACCGAGTACCGCGATGTGCTCGACACCTTGGCCGGCGAGCTGCTGGAGAAGGAAACCCTGCACCGCGCGGAGCTGAAAGCCATCTTCGGTGAGGTGAAGAAGCGGCCGCGCCTGACCATGTTCGACGACTTCGGAGGCCGCGTGCCGTCGGACAAGCCGCCGATCAAGACCCCGGGCGAGCTGGCCATCGAACGTGGCGAGCCCTGGCCGCCGCCCGTTCCGGAGCCGGCGTTCAAGGCCGCCATCGCCGCGGCCAGCAAGGAGGCGCAGGCCTCCGGACAGAACGGTTCGGCGACCAACGGTGCGCCGAGCAACGGCGCACCCGGCTCGACCCAGCCCGACTACGGCGCCCCGGCCGGCTGGCACGCCCCCGGCTGGCCGCCACCCCCACAACAACAACAGCAACAGCCGCCGCAACAGCAGCAGCCACAGCAGCAGGGATACCATCCGCAGCAGGGGTACTGGTATCCGCCACCACATCCGTCGGGATGGCAACAGCCCCAGCCGTACCCGTATCAGCCCTACCCACATCCCGGCCAACCGGGCGGCACGCCGGAAGCGCCCGGAACGCCGAGCTCGAATGAGGAATCTGGCCAGGATGGCGGTCATGCAGGGGACCGGTCCAATCCACCGGCCCATGGGTGATCGAGAACGGAAGCTTCGATGACGGAGTCGCTGAGCACCAACCACAACAACAGCACAGCCACGATCACCACCAGGGTGTTCGACCAGCCGCGCGCTGAGGCCGCTGTGCGGGAGTTGCTCTTCGCCATCGGAGAGGATCCGGACCGGCAGGGACTCGTCGACACGCCGGCACGGGTCGCCCGTGCCTACAAGGAGCTGATGGCCGGTCTGTACACCGACCCGGATGCGGTGCTCAACACCACGTTCGACGAGCAACACGACGAACTCGTTCTCGTCAAACAGATTCCGCTGTACTCCACCTGCGAGCACCATCTGGTCTCGTTCCACGGCGTGGCCCATGTCGGTTACATCCCGGGCGAGGACGGCCGGGTGACCGGCCTGTCGAAGATCGCCCGGCTGGTCGACCTGTACTCCAAGCGGCCCCAGATCCAGGAACGGTTGACCGCTCAGATCGCCGACGCGTTGATGCGCAAGCTGGCTCCGCGGGGCGCCATCGTGGTGGTGGAGGCCGAACATCTCTGCATGGCGATGCGTGGGGTCCGGAAGCCGGGCGCGGTGACGACGACATCGGCGGTGCGCGGGCAGTTCAAGACCGACAAGGCATCTCGAGCCGAGGCGCTGGAACTCATCCTGCGCAAGTGAAACCACCGAGCCCAATGGCCCCTCCCGGGACGCGCGTGCAGGTCATGGGGGTCGTCAATGTCACCGACGATTCGTTTTCCGACGGTGGACTGTTCCTCGACAGGGAACGCGCCGTGGCTCACGGCGTGGAACTGGCCGCCGCGGGCGCCGCGATCGTCGACGTCGGCGGTGAATCCACGCGGCCCGGCGCCACCCGTGTCGCCCCCTTGATCGAGGCGGCCCGCGTGGTTCCGGTGATCGAAGAGCTTGTCGGCCAGGGCATTACGGTCAGTATCGACACCATGCATGCCGATGTTGCGGCGGCCGCGCTCGAGCACGGGGCGCAGATCGTCAACGACGTGTCAGGTGGCCTGGCCGATCCCAACATGGCGCCTCTGGTGGCCGAGGCGAAAGTGCCGTGGGTGCTGATGCACTGGCGGTCGATCGGTGCCGCGCAGACGCACGAGGTGCCGGGGTATGGCGACGTCGTCGCGGAGGTGCGTGCCGAACTGCTCGCAGCGGTGGACGCCGCTGTCGCCGCCGGGGTCGACCCGGAGCAGCTGATCATCGACCCGGGTCTCGGTTTCGCCAAGACGGCACAACATAACTGGGCGTTGCTGCACGCGCTGCCCGAACTGGTCAGCACCGGCATCCCGGTGCTGGTCGGGGCGTCACGCAAGCGGTTTCTCGGTACCCTGCTGGCAGATCCGGACGGGACCCCTCGTCCGCCGGGCGGGCGTGAGACCGCAACCGCGGTGATCTCCGCCCTGGCCGGGGTCAACGGGGCGTGGGGGGTAAGAGTGCACGACGTGGTGGCTTCGGTGGACGCGTTGAAAGTATTGGACGCGTGGAATTCGGGAGGTCAGGGTGGCTGATCGAATTGAGTTGCGCGGCTTGAAGGTCCGCGGCAACCACGGTGTCTTCGAGCATGAGCGTCGCGACGGTCAGGACTTCATCGTCGACATCATCGCGTGGCTGGACTGCAGTGTGGCCGCGGCCAGTGACAACCTGGCCGACACCTTGGACTACGGGGCGCTGGCGCAGTGCGCCGCCGACATCGTGGCAGGCCCGCCCCGCAATCTGATCGAGACGGTCTCCGCCGAGATCGCCGATGCGATCATGGCCGACGACCGGCTGCACGCCGTCGAGGTCATCGTGCACAAGCCCAGTGCGCCGATCCCGTTGACGTTCGACGATGTGGCTGTGGTGGCGAGGCGGTCCCGATGAATTGCGCGGACGCGAGGAGCACCGGATGACTTCAGTTGTTCTGTCCATCGGATCCAACCTCGGTGACCGGATGGCGCGGCTGCAGTCGGTCCTGGACGGGTTGGGCGCTGCGGTGCGTGGGTTGTCCCCGGTCTACGAAACCGATGCGTGGGGCGGTGTCGAGCAGGGGCCGTTCCTCAACGCCGTGCTGATCGCCGAGGATCCGCGCCTTGACGGTCACGGCTGGTTGCGGCGTGGTCAGGAGTTGGAGGAGGCGGCGGGCCGGGTACGTGGTCAACGCTGGGGACCCCGCACCCTCGACGTCGACCTGGTCACCTGCCACGCCGGCGCGGTCGAGGTGACCTCGCGCGAGGACGGTCTGACCTTGCCGCACCCGTTGGCACACCTGCGGGCCTTCGTGTTGATCCCGTGGCTGGCGCTCGACCCCGATGCAGCGCTGACCGTGTCCGGCGAATCGCGCCCTGTGCAGCGCCTGCTCTCCGAGATCGACCCGGCCGAACGAGCCGGGGTCAGGCCGACCGACCTCGTGTTGGAACTGCGATCCGAACCCGCGGTCGACTGATGGGGCCGACCCGCAAACGGGACCTCGCGGGCGCCGCGGCCGGTGTCGCGATTGTGAGTTACCTGCTGGTGCACATTCTGTATCGCTGGTTCCCGCCGATCACGATGTGGACGGGGCTGTCACTGCTCGGCGTCGCCGTGGTCGAGACGGCCTGGGCGTTCTATGTACGGGCAAAGGTCAACGACGGAAAGGTCGGTGTCGGCGGGGGCCGGCTGGACCCGTTGGCCGTGGCGCGTTCGGTGCTGATCGCGAAAGCCTCAGCCTGGGTGGGCGCCCTGGTGGCAGGCTGGTGGATCGGCGTGCTGGTCTACGTGTTGCCGCGGCGCGGCACGCAACGTGTCGCGCTCGAGGACACCGCAGGTGTGGTGGTCGCGGTCATCAGTGCGGTGGCGCTGGCAATCGCGGCGCTGTGGTTGCAGCATTGCTGCAAGTCTCCGCCGGAACCGCCCGAGAACACCGACGCGGCACCGGAATAGTCCGTCGCGGAAGGTAGATCGCCGAATCGCCGCAGCGGTCGACACGCGCAGTGACCTGTGGCAGGTACAGTCGCCCCATGACCGTTCTGCCCCGCGGCGCTCGGCCACGGCGCGGCGGCCGAAGGCCAGGCTGGCTGCTCCTGACGGTGTTGCTGGTGCTCGCCATCCTCGCGAGTTCAGCGCTGGTGTTCACCGACCGTGTGGAGTTGCTGAAACTTGCTGTGATCCTGGCGTTGTGGGCCGCTGTGGTGGCGGCCTTCGTCTCCGTGATCTATCGCCGCCAGAGTGACCTTGACCAGGCCAAGGCGCGGGACCTGAAACTCGTCTACGACTTGCAGTTGGACCGTGAGATCTCCGCCAGGCGTGAGTACGAGTTGACCGTCGAGACGCAGCTGCGCCGTGAACTGGCTTCCGAGCTGCGGGCGCAGGCGGCCGACGAAGTGGCGGCTTTGCGCGCCGAGTTGGCCGCGCTGCGGACCAACCTCGAGATCCTGTTCGACACGGACCTGGCCCATCGGCCCGCCCTCGAGACCGACAAGACCGCACGGCGGGCCGCCGGTCGGGTCACCGCCAGCCGACTCGACGTGCCTGCCACCGAAGTGACCGACATCCACAACGACCTCCGCGCCGACATCCGAACTGAGGAAAGCCCCATCATCGACGTACCGGCCGAGCCGCATCCCCCTGAGGGCGATTGGGCGGCACCGGCCGCAGGGGGCGGCGCGCACCGGTTGCCGTCGCAACCGCCGCCTGCCCCGGACCAGCAGGCCCGCAGGCGACGGCAGCCGGAGAGCCCACCGACGCCGCGTCGACCGGAACCACCCCGCCGTGGCACCGATGCCCGCAGACCCGAGCCGGTCTCGACCTGGGCGCCACCGCCACCGCAATCGCCACCACCGCCGCCGGTCGAGCCGCCGGCTGCGCCACCGCCCGTCGCGTCACCGCCGTTCGAGCCTCCGCCGCCGTCACCACCGGTTGAGCCCCCGCCTGCCGCACCGGAACCGGTCGCCCCCGAATGGGCACCGGCGCCCAGCGTCGAGACGCCGCAGCCGCCCAGAACTCCGTGGCAACCCGAGCCGCCGCAACCGGAACCGCCAGAACAACCCGAACCGGCCCCGACCGGCTGGCAACCGGCGCCCGCCGAAGGGGAGTGGATCCCCGCAGGTGCGCCGGGAAGCAACTGGGTCGCGCCGGTGCAGGAGAACGGCTCATCGACCGAGTACGTCGGGCGGCGACGGGCACCCGAACCGGAATCGGGCCCCGCTGCAGTGCCTCCCCGTGGCCGTCACTCGGCCCCGGCCGACGCCGCCGATCCGGGCCGGCCCGAGGCCGAGGCCGAGGCCGAGCCGGAACCGGAGCCCGAACCGGAGGATTCCAACGGCCAGCACGCAGGCGGTCAGTCGGTGACCGAGTTGCTGGCCCGGTTCCAGGCCGCCCCGTCCGGTGGCGGCCGTCGCAGGCGGAAAGACGAGTGAGTTAGTCTCGTGACGACCGTCCGGTACCCGCGCTGCGGGACTGGAACGAACGAAACTACGTCAACTTGTGAGGTCGTCTGCGATGGAGCAGTCCCCCGCAAGCGGGTGGTGCCCCCGCGAAGGACTGCGTCCGGCGCGGCTCGCGGTCGGCATCATCTCTGCAGGCCGGGTGGGTACGGCGCTCGGTTACGCGCTCGAGCGGGCCGAACACGTCGTGGTGGCCTGCAGTGCGATCTCGAACGCATCGCGCCTGCGGGCACAGCGCCGGTTGCCCGACACTGTGGTGTTGCCGGTGCACGAGGTCGCCCAGCGGGCCGAGTTGTTGCTGCTGACGGTTCCTGATGCGGAGCTGGCCGGGCTGATCTCGGGGCTGGCCGCAGCCGGTGCGGTGCGGCCGGGAACCATCGTCGTGCACACCTCGGGAGCCAACGGGGTGGCGGTACTGGCACCGTTGGCCGAGCAGGGATGCATTCCGCTGGCCATCCACCCCGCCATGACCTTCACCGGTTCGGACGAGGACATCGCGCGACTGGCGGATACCTGCTTCGGTATCACCGCCGCCGACGAGGTCGGCTACGCGATCGGCCAGGCGTTGGTGCTGGAGATGGGCGGTGAGCCGTTCCGGGTCTCCGAGGCTGCCAGAGCCCGGTACCACGCGGCGTTGGCGCATGCCAGCAATCACCTCGTGACCCTGGCGCTGGACGCCGTGGAGGTACTGCGCGCCTCGCTGAGGGGCCAGGAGCTTCTCGGCCAGGAACTGGTCGGCGACGAACCGGGCGGTCTTGCCGAACGTGTCGTGGCGCCCCTGGCGCAGGCTGCACTGGAGAACGCGTTGCAGCGTGGTCAGGCCGCGCTGACCGGGCCGGTGGCCCGTGGTGACGCCGCGGCGGTGGCGGCCCACCTGGACGCCCTGGCCACAGTCGATCAGCAAATTGCACAGTCATATCGGGCAAACTCACTGCGCACCGCCCAGCGTGCCCACGCGCCGGAGGATGTGTTTGCGGTGCTGGCAGAAGCGAGTCAACGATGACCGTCAGCAATGCGCCGAAGTTCGATGCCGGCGCGCTCAACGTGTATTCCCGCCCCGATGATGTCGGTTCGGTCTGCCGCGCACTGCGGGCCACCGGGCGCCGGGTGATGCTGGTGCCGACCATGGGTGCGTTGCACGACGGGCATCTCGCTCTGATCCGGGCGGCCAAGCGGGTTCCCGGCGCCGTCGTGGTGGTGTCGATCTTCGTCAACCCCTTGCAGTTCGGAGCGGGGGAGGACCTCGACGCCTACCCGCGCACGCTCGATGACGACCTGGCCGGGCTGCGTGCCGAAGGGGTCCAGATCGCGTTCACCCCGACCGCGGCCGATATGTACCCCAACGGCACCCGCACCTCGGTGCAGCCGGGACCGCTCGGCGCCGAGCTCGAAGGCAGCTCCCGCCCAGGCCATTTCGCCGGGGTGCTGACGGTGGTGCTCAAGTTGCTCCAGATCGTGCGGCCCGACCGGGCGTTTTTCGGGGAGAAGGATTACCAGCAGCTGGTGCTGATCCGGCAGATGGTCACCGACCTCAACGTCGACGTGGAGATCGTCGGCGTGCCGATCGTGCGGGAGTCGGACGGCCTGGCTTTGTCGTCGCGCAACCGCTACCTCGACGAGGTCGAGCGCGAGCAGGCCGGGGCGTTGTCGGCTGCCCTGCTCGCGGGGATGTACGCCGCCTCTGGGGGTGCGGCCGCAGCCGTGGACGCCGCCAGGGCCGTGCTCGACGAGGTGCCCGCCATCGAGGTGGACTACCTACAGGTCCTCGACCCGATGATGGGCCCGGCGCCTGCAGCGGGTCCGGCTCGGCTGCTGGTGGCGGGGATCCTAGGGCGCACCCGACTGCTGGACAACATCGCGGTCGACATCGGAGCTCCCACAGGTATCGACGGCCATCCCGGGGTCTCCTCGGACGACAATCACGAACTGCCCTGGAGGAACTGATGCAGCGCACGATGCTGAAATCGAAGATCCATCGCGCCACGGTGACCCAGGCCGATCTGCACTACGTCGGCTCGGTCACCATCGATGCCGATCTGATGGACGCCGCCGACCTGCTCGAGGGGGAGCAGGTGACCATCGTCGACGTCGACAACGGCGCCCGGCTCGTGACCTATGCGATCACCGGTGAACGGGGCACCGGCGTGATCGGGATCAACGGCGCCGCAGCCCATCTCATCCACCCGGGGGATCTCGTGATCCTGATCGCCTACGGCGTCATGGCGGACGCTGAAGCCCGCGGCTACCAGCCCAGGGTGGTGTTCGTCGACGCCGAGAACAGACAGATCGACCTCGGAGTCCACCGCCACGACCCGGCCTACGTTCCCGCGGGCGCCGGCCTGCTCGCAAGCAGGTAGATCCAGTGCTGCTCGCCATCGACGTCCGCAACACCCACACCATCGTCGGGCTACTCTCCGGAACGGGAGACCATGCGAAGGTGGTGCAACAGTGGCGGATTCGCACCGAAGCCGAGGCCACCGCCGATGAGCTCGCGCTGACCATCGACGGTCTCATCGGCGATGATTCCGAGCGCCTGACCGGTGCCACGGGCCTGTCCACCGTGCCGTCGGTGCTGCATGAGGTGCGGTTGATGCTCGAACAGTACTGGCCTGCGGTGCCGCATGTGCTGATCGAGCCGGGCGTGCGCACCGGCATCCCGTTGCTTGTCGACAATCCCAAAGAGGTCGGAGCCGACCGCATCGTGAATTGCCTTGCGGCATACCACAAATACGGTACCGCCTCGATCGTCGTCGACTTCGGCTCGTCGATCTGCGTCGACGTCGTCTCGGCCAAGGGCGAATTCCTCGGCGGCGCGATCGCCCCGGGCGTGCAGGTGTCCTCGGATGCCGCCGCGGCCCGGTCCGCCGCGCTGCGCCGCGTCGAGTTGACCCGCCCGCGGTCTGTGATCGGCAAGAACACCGTGGAATGCATGCAGGCGGGTGCGGTCTTCGGGTTCGCCGGGCTGGTCGACGGCCTGGTCAACCGGGTACGTGAGGACGTCGACGGGTTCTCCGGTGACGACGTCGCGGTGGTGGCCACCGGGTCCACCGCACCATTGGTGCTCCCCGACCTGCGCAGCGTCGAGCACTACGACCGGCACCTCACGCTGGACGGCCTGCGGCTGGTGTTCGAGCGCAACCGGGACAATCAGCGGGGCCGCCTCAAACCGGCCCACTGATCGCAACGGATGGGGTGGGCCGGCATTCATTTAAGCTGGCACTCTGTGACCCCAGCCGATAGTGACGATACGTCCCAGCACGAGGCCGACCTACCCGAGCAGTTCCGCATCCGGCAGGCCAAGCGGGAGCGACTGCTGGCAGAAGGTCGCGAACCGTATCCGGTGGAGGTTCCCCGCACCCACACGCTGGCCGAGCTGCGCACCACCTATCCGGATCTTGCCGCTGACACCCACACCGGTGCGGTGGTCGGCGTCGCAGGTCGGGTGGTTTTCGCCAGGAACTCCGGCAAGTTGTGCTTCGCGACGCTGCAGGAGGGTGACGGCACCCAACTGCAGGCCATGATCAGCCTGGCGCAGGTCGGGCAGGAGTCGCTGGACGCATGGAAGAGTGACGTCGATCTGGGCGACATCGTCTTCGTTCATGGCGAGGTGATCAGCTCCAAGCGCGGTGAGCTGTCCGTGCTGGCCGATTCGTGGCAGATGGCGTCCAAGTCTCTGCGCCCGCTTCCGGTTGCTCACAAAGAAATGAGCGAAGAACTTCGGGTGCGTCAGCGCTACGTCGATCTGATCGTGCGCCCGGAGGCTCGCACGATCGCGCGCCAACGGGTGGCGGTGGTGCGGGCGGTGCGTTCAGCCCTGGAGCGCCGCGGTTTTCTCGAGATCGAGACGCCGATGCTGCAGACGCTTGCCGGTGGTGCTGCGGCACGGCCGTTCGTCACCCACTCCAACGCGCTCGACGTCGACCTCTACCTGCGTATCGCGCCTGAACTGTTCCTCAAACGCGCTCTGGTGGGCGGATTCGAGAAGGTCTTCGAGTTAAATCGCAACTTTCGTAACGAAGGTGTGGATTCCACCCACTCACCCGAATTTGCGATGTTGGAGACATATCAGGCGTATGGCGACTACAACGAATCCGCCAACGTCACGCGTGAGCTTATTCAAGAGGTGGCCGACGAGGCGATCGGCACCAGGCAGGTGCCATTGCCGGATGGCAGCCTCTATGACCTCGACGGACAATGGGACACCGTCGAAATGTATCCGTCGCTGTCCGAAGCTCTGGGGGAGGAGATCACCCCGGATACTCCCGCCGAGCAGTTGTGGCAGATTGCCGACCGTCTCGAAGTCGAGATTCCCCGTGACCGTGGTTTCGGTCACGGAAAATTGATTGAGGAACTATGGGAGCACACCGTCGGTGAAAAGTTGTGGGCGCCGACGTTCGTGCGCGACTTCCCCGTCGAGACGAGCCCGCTCACGCGCGCTCACCGCAGCATCCCGGGGGTAACGGAGAAATGGGATCTGTATGTCCGCCGCTTCGAACTGGCGACGGGTTACTCAGAACTCATTGACCCGGTAATCCAACGCGAACGGTTTGAGGCGCAAGCCAGGGCGGCCGCTGCCGGTGACGACGAGGCAATGGTTCTCGACGACGATTTTCTTGCCGCATTGGAGTACGCGATGCCGCCGACCACCGGCACCGGAATGGGTATCGATCGGTTGTTGATGGCGTTGACCGGCTTGTCAATTCGGGAGACGGTTTTGTTCCCGATTGTTCGACGGCACAGCAACTGAACTGGCGCGACCTGTGCGTTGTTGAAATGGTCCGCGTCTTTGTGGCACATTGGTGCCGGGGCGCGGGATACTCGTGTCAGTACGGGCTACTCACCAATGCGTGCGCAGAAGGGTTCGGTGTGGGGTAATGGCAAAAAAAGTTACTGTCACGTTGGTCGACGATTTTGATGGCGAAGCCACCGCCGATGAGACGGTCGAATTCGGGCTCGACGGGGTGAGCTACGAGATTGATCTTTCGTCAAAGAACGCGACCAAGCTGCGCAACGATCTGAAGCAGTGGGTAGAGGCGGGGCGCCGGGTGGGTGGCCGTCGCCGCGGCCGTTCTGCCGGAGCCGGCCGTGGCCGTGGGGCCATCGACCGCGAGCAGAGTGCGGCCATCCGCGAATGGGCCCGGCGCAACGGACACAACGTCTCGACCCGTGGACGTATCCCCGCCGACGTGATCGACGCATTCCACGCGGCAACGTAGGCAAAAGTTGCCGGTGCGGCCGGGTGGTGACCGCCCGGCCGCTCTTTCGCTAGCGGCGAACTGCCGACCGGGCGTAACGGGAAACGAATCCGTGACCATTGACGTTGCTCATTGACAGCGACGGGTGCAGGGCCACGGTGTTGGGCGGAACGGACCGCCAACCTCCGCACCCGTGGCTGCCGCCCACTACAGTGGACCCCAGGTACTACGTGGCCAGTACTGCGCGTCAGTACCGCCACGCGATGGAGAGCAGGTAACCACCGATGTTTGAGAGATTCACCGACCGTGCCCGCAGGGTCGTCGTCCTGGCGCAAGAAGAAGCCCGGATGCTCAACCACAACTACATCGGCACCGAGCACATCCTGCTCGGCCTCATCCATGAAGGTGAGGGCGTAGCCGCCAAGTCGCTGGAATCGCTGGGCATCTCGCTCGAAGGTGTGCGCAGCCAGGTGGAGGAGATCATCGGCCAGGGCCAGCAGGCCCCGTCCGGGCACATTCCGTTCACGCCGCGCGCCAAGAAGGTGCTGGAGCTCAGCCTGCGCGAGGCGCTGCAGCTCGGCCACAACTACATCGGCACCGAGCACATCCTGCTCGGGCTGATCCGTGAGGGTGAGGGCGTGGCCGCCCAGGTTCTGGTCAAGCTCGGCGCGGAGCTGACGCGTGTGCGCCAGCAGGTCATCCAGCTGCTGAGCGGCTACCAGGGCAAAGAATCGGCCGAAGCAGGCACCGGCGGGCGGGGCGGCGAGTCCGGCAACCCGTCCACGTCGCTGGTGCTCGACCAGTTCGGCCGCAACCTGACCGCCGCCGCGATGGAAGGCAAGCTCGATCCCGTCATCGGCCGCGAGAAGGAAATCGAGCGGGTCATGCAGGTGCTGAGCCGGCGCACCAAGAACAACCCGGTGCTGATCGGTGAGCCCGGCGTCGGTAAGACCGCCGTGGTCGAGGGCCTGGCCCAGGCGATCGTGCACGGTGACGTGCCCGAGACGCTGAAGGACAAGCAGCTCTACACCCTGGACCTCGGGTCACTGGTGGCGGGCAGCCGCTACCGCGGTGATTTCGAGGAGCGCCTCAAGAAGGTGCTGAAGGAGATCAACACCCGCGGCGACATCATCCTGTTCATCGACGAGCTGCACACGCTCGTCGGTGCGGGTGCGGCCGAGGGCGCCATCGACGCCGCCAGCATCCTCAAGCCCAAGTTGGCTCGCGGTGAGCTGCAGACCATCGGTGCCACCACCCTCGACGAGTACCGCAAGTACATCGAGAAGGACGCCGCGCTGGAACGACGCTTCCAGCCGGTCCAGGTGGGTGAGCCGACGGTTGCGCACACCATCGAGATCCTCAAGGGATTGCGTGATCGCTACGAGGCGCACCACCGGGTGTCGATCACCGACGGCGCCATCGCCGCGGCGGCCACGCTGGCCGACCGGTACATCAACGACCGGTTCCTGCCGGACAAGGCCATCGACCTGATCGACGAGGCCGGTGCCCGGATGCGGATCCGCAGGATGACCGCTCCGCCGGACCTGCGCGAGTTCGACGAGAAGATCGCCGACGCCCGCCGGGAGAAGGAATCCGCGATCGACGCGCAGGACTTCGAGAAGGCCGCGAACCTGCGGGACCGGGAGAAGACCCTGGTTGCACAGCGGGCCGAGCGCGAAAAGCAATGGCGTTCAGGTGATCTTGACGTCGTGGCGGAAGTCGACGACGAGCAGATCGCCGAGGTGCTGGGTAACTGGACCGGTATCCCCGTGTTCAAGCTGACCGAGGAGGAGACCACTCGGCTGCTGCGCATGGAGGAGGAATTGCACAAGCGGATCATCGGCCAGGAGGACGCCGTCAAGGCCGTCTCCAAGGCGATCCGCCGCACTCGCGCCGGCCTGAAGGACCCCAAGCGCCCGTCGGGCTCGTTCATCTTCGCCGGCCCGTCCGGTGTCGGTAAGACCGAGCTGTCCAAGGCACTGGCGAACTTCCTGTTCGGCGACGACGATGCGCTCATCCAGATCGACATGGGCGAGTTCCACGATCGGTTCACCGCCTCGCGGCTGTTCGGTGCCCCTCCGGGGTACGTCGGCTACGAGGAGGGCGGCCAGCTCACCGAGAAGGTGCGCCGCAAGCCGTTCTCGGTCGTTCTTTTCGACGAGATCGAGAAGGCCCACCAGGAGATCTACAACAGCCTGTTGCAGGTTCTGGAGGACGGTCGGCTCACCGACGGTCAGGGTCGCACGGTCGACTTCAAGAACACGGTGCTGATCTTCACGTCCAACCTCGGTACGAGCGACATCAGCAAGGCGGTTGGCCTCGGCTTCACCCAGGGTGGCGGCGAGAACAACTACGAGCGGATGAAGCAGAAGGTCAATGACGAGCTGAAGAAGCACTTCCGCCCGGAGTTCCTGAACCGTATCGACGACATCATCGTCTTCCATCAGCTGACGCAGGACGAGATCGTCCAGATGGTGGAGCTGATGATCGGCCGGGTCGGCATCCAGCTGAAGGCCAAGGACATGGAGATGACGCTGACCGACAAGGCGAAGTCCCTGTTGGCCAAGCGCGGCTTCGACCCGGTGCTGGGAGCCCGCCCGCTGCGGCGCACCATCCAGCGCGAGATCGAGGACCAGCTCTCGGAGAAGATCCTGTTCGATGAGATCGGCCCCGGCCAGCTGGTGACGGTCGATGTCGAGGGCTGGGACGGCGAAGGCGCGGGTGAGGACGCGAAGTTCACGTTCTCCGGCGCAGCCAAGAAGTCCGAGCCTGTCGAGCCGGATCTGGCCGGCGCCACTGTGGCCGGTTCGCCGGGCGCTGCTGCGACCCCCGCCGAGTAGTACGTAATCGCGAAAGCCCCCCGAGTAGCCTCGGGGGGCTTTTGCGTGGCATACGATGCTGATGTAATCGACACGCAAAGGAATCTGGTGAGAATCCAGAACGGTCGCGCCACTGTGAACAGTCAGACCCTTGCGCCTGTCACTCCGCGGACTGGGACGCGAACTCCCGGAAAGGACCCCCGATGACATCTCCTGAGGCTCACCAGAGTCGTGTTCGGCCCGTAGACCTCTCGGCCACCAAGGCCGTCGCCTGGCTCACCCTCACCGCCTTCCTGGCACTGGTGATCCTGTACTTCGTGGGCATGGATCAAGGCGCCACCTCGGTGTTCGGCAACAGCACCTACATTCACGAGTTCGTCCACGACGCTCGCCACCTGCTCGGTTTCCCCTGCCACTGACCGGCGGGGACACCTGACGCGATGGAAAAGTTCATCATCTGGCGCGGCGTTCTTGCCGGCGCCATCGCTGGAGTGCTCGCATTCATCTGGGCGAAGATCTTCGTCGAACCCGTGATCGGCCGTGCCATCGACTTCGAAGACGGCGTCGGTACGGCACGTGCCGCCCTCGAGCACGCCCACGGCGGTCACAGCCACAGCCACGGCGGCGAGGGCGCTGAGATCACCCGCACGGTGCAATCCACGATCGGCATGGGTTTCGGCGTGCTGGCGTTCAGCGTGGCGATGGGGGTGTTGCTGGCGGTGGTCTTCGTCGTCGCCTACGGCCGCACCAACCTGTCGGTCCGCGCGCTGGCGGCATTGAGCGCAGGGGGCATGCTCGTTTCGTTGTGGATCGTGCCTGCGCTGAAGTACCCGCCCAACCCGCCTGCGGTCAGCCTGGACGAGACGATCAACCAGCGCACCCTGCTGTACGTGCTGCTGGTTGCGCTCTCGGTGGCGCTGTTCGTCGCCGCGGTGTACCTGGGCCGTCGGTTGGTGCCCAGGCTCGGCGCATGGAATGCCACGCTCGCGGCGACGGGTGCCTATGTGGTGGCCATCGCGGTGGTCTACCTGGTGTTGCCGACGATCGACGAGACCCCGGGTCCGGTTGTCGACGAGGCGGGCGCGATCGTCTTCCCCGGTTTCCCGGCCGATGATCTGTACGAATTCCGGTTGTACTCACTGGGCACCCAGGTGGTCATGTGGACGACGATCGGCCTGGTGTTCGGGGCGATGGTGTCCCGGCTGCTGGAGGCCAAGCGGGAGCCCGTCACCGCGTGAGTGAGGTCGTCCGGCTGACCCTGGTTTCGCATGCACTCACCGACGCCATGGCAGCCGGACGGTTCCCCACCGACGAGCCGCTGAGCCCGGTGGGCCACCGCCAGGCCGACGCATCGATCGAACTGGGCACCGTTGACGCTGCCTACTGCGGACCCGAGAAGCGGACGCGGCAGACCGCTGAACTGCTCGGCGTGCGCGCCGAGGTGGAACCGCGATTGGCGGATCTGGACTTCGGCCGGTGGCGTGGCGACGTGTTAGGCGGGGTGCGCCCTGCCGAACTGGCCATCTGGCTGACCGAACCCGCCCAGGCACCCCATGGCGGGGAATCCGTGGTCGACCTGATCGGCCGGGTGCGCGATTGGCTGGGCACCCTCACCAACCGCCGCGGCCGGCTGGTGGCCGTGACACATCCCGCGGTAGTGCGCGCCGCCATCCTCGTCGCCCTCGATGCCCCGCCGAAATCGTTCTGGCGCATCGACATCGCGCCGGTGAGCCGGACGGTGATGCACTTCCGTGGCCACGCCTGGACACTGCGCAGCAACTAGCCCACCGGTGCGAGGGCGAACGCGCGTTTGGCGACCGACAACAGCCAGCCCGCGGCGGTGGGGCTGCGGAACTGTGGCCAGTTCAACTGGAAGCTGACCACCCATGGCTGCCCGGTGTGGTCGACGGCGTACCAGCTGAAGGTGAGATCCCCCGGCAGGTTTCCGCCCTTGGCGCCGATGTAGGTCCACTTGTCCGGGTCCAGGTCGATCCCGGGCAGGGCCGACAGGATGTCCTTGACCGGTGCGGCGGCGCCGTAGGCGGAAGCCTGCAGCGCGGCATGCACCCGGCAGATGTCGGTCGCGGTGCCGAACCATTCCAGTCCGTCATTGGACCCCGGCAGGTGCGTGCGGGTCGGATCTGGTTGGTAGGGACGGGAATTGGTCTGCTTGAGTAGTTGCACGCGGTCCTTGGGTGACGCGTTCTTCCATTGCTCACGCAGATTCGGTTCGCCCCAGCCGACCGAGAACACCTCATGCATCGTCGGGAACGGTGTCATGCTCGCCGGATCGTGGTGACCGGCGGTGACCAGTGCGCGTTCCACCGCGCCGGTCCCGACGCGACCGATCAGCAGGTCGGTGGCCATGTTGTCGCTTGCGGAGATCATCTGCTGGGCAGCGGTCCGCACCGTGATCTGGGCCCCCGGCGGCAGCTTGTCCAGCCCTGCCGAGCCGAGCGCCTTACCGTCCTTGGTGATGGTCAGCTGATCGTCCCAGCTCAGTGTCCCCGCTTTGATGGCATCCGAGACGGCAAGCAGCACATAGAGTTTGAAGATCGAGGCGAGTGGCAACGACAGGTCGGTGTTGGTGCCCGCGACGCGCTCGCACTTGCCGTCGTTCACCTTGGACACCTGGTAGGAGTAGCGCGCGCCCGACTTCGCCAATTCGGTGTCGATGTCGGCCCATTTGTGGATCACCGGCTTCTCGGTGGTGACCTCGAAGCGGTCCACGAGGCCGGCGTCATTGGTTTTCAGCTCGATGTCCTGGGACACGTTGTAGGACGTCAGCACATGCAGGGTGGCCGAGCCGGCGCCGATGTCCACAGCGGTGACCGTGAAGGGCCGATCCCACCAGATGGAGTCCAGTTTCGTCCCGACCAGGTCGACCTTCTCGGGGGCGGCGAGTGTGCGTACGCCGACAGGACCGATGGGCCAGTTCGAGTTCAGCATGTCCATGGTCTGCTTGGCCCGCAGTCCTGGGGGAGTGTTGGTGTCGATGTGGGCGCCGTAGGACACCTCGGCCGCTGGGGCCACGCTGTGCGAACAGCCGCAAGCCAGGGCGGTGGCAACCGCGACGATGGCCGCCAGGCCAGTCGTCCGGCGCAGCCCCCGGCTGCGACTACGCCTGAGTGCCGGACCCCGCAACGTCCAACACAACCTCGAACTCCAGCAGTGACGCTCCGGTGGCCACCGGGTTGGACTGTTGCCCCTTGTGGGCGTCGACGGCCGGCCCGGTCGCCCACGCCTGGAACGCCTCATCGGACTCCCACTGTGTGACCACGAAGTAGCGGTTTTCGCCCTTGACCGGACGCAACAGTTGGAAGCCGAGAAAGCCGGGCTGCTTGTCGACGGCGTGTGCACGGTTCGCGAACCGCTTCTCCAGTTCCGGGCCGGCGTTGGGCGGGACCTCGATGGCGTTGATCTTCACGACGGGCATGCCGTTCAGGCTACCGCGCGGCCACGGCAAGATAACGGCATGGTCACGAAATTCCTCACCCACCGCGGTGGTCAGGGCGAGCCCATCGTGCTGGTGCACGGGCTGATGGGGCGTGGCAGTACCTGGTCGCGCCAGTTGCCGTGGTTGGTCGGGCTGGGTGAGGTCTATACCTACGACGCGCCGTGGCATCGCGGGCGTGACGTCCGCGATCCGTACCCGATCAGTACCGAACGGTTTGTCGAGGATCTGGGTGAGGCGGTGGCGGGGTTGCACCGGCCGGTCCGGCTGGTCGGGCATTCGATGGGGGCGTTGCATTCGTGGTGTCTGGCCGCCGCCCGCCCCGAGCTGGTGACCGCGGTGGTGGTCGAAGACATGGCGCCGGACTTCCGCGGCCGCACCACCGGTCCGTGGGAACCGTGGGTGCATGCGTTGCCGGTCGAATTCGGGTCCGCGCAGGAGGTTTACGACGAATTCGGTCCGATCGCCGGGCAGTACTTCCTGGAGGCATTCGATCGGACGTCGACCGGTTGGCGGTTGCACGGTGAACCGCAGTGGTGGTTGGACATCGCTGCCCAGTGGGGAACGCGCGACTACTGGTCGCAGTGGCGCGCCGTGGCGGCGCCGACACTGCTGATCGAAGCGGGTAACTCCGTGGCACCGCCCGGGCAGATGCGTCAGATGGCTCAGATGGCGAGTCGGGCGACCTATCTGTATGCACCGGGGGCAGGCCACCTGGTCCACGACGAGCAGCCCGGGGTGTACCGGTCGGCCGTCGAGAAGTTTCTAGCGTCGCTCACCTAACACGCCCGGTGTCGGCCAGGTCGGGTGATGCTCGAAGCGCGTCCGGATCGCGTCGAGGTCCCGCTCGGCGCGGTACACCTCATAGTTCGCGGCATCGGCGCCCAGCAGGCCCGCCAGCGGGGAGGCCACCCGGAACTGGTCCAGTCGGATGCGTAGCGCATCGCCACGGTGGGCGGCCCAACTCAGCGCGGCGGCCACGGCGAACGGGGAAACGATGATCAACAGGGCGAGTGCAATAGTCATGGCAGTAATGCTCGTGGACATCACATTCTGCCAACAGTGGCAGTGAGGACACCTTTGGGTAAAATACTGCCATGCTCAAAAGCGTATCCACGTTGGTGCTCGACGGGCTCGCGGTTTTCGAGTTCGGGGTGATCTGTGAGGTGTTCGGCATCGACCGCTCCGCCGACGGCGTGCCCAACTTCGATTTCAAGGTGTGCGGACCGGTGGCGGGCCAACCGCTGCGGACATCGGTGGGCGCCCAACTGACCCCCGACCACGACCTCAGTGCGTTGGTGGGTGCCGATCTTGTGGCGATCCCGGCGATCGGCGGATCCGAGTACCTGCCGGAGGCGTTGGAGGCGGTTCGGGCCGCCGCCGACGCGGGCTCGATCATCCTGACGGTGTGCTCGGGTGCCTTCCTGGCCGGCGCGGCCGGTCTGCTCGACGGCAGGCCGTGCACCACCCACTGGATGCACGCCGACGCGCTGGCGCGGATGTACCCCACTGCGAAGGTGGACCGCAACGTGCTGTTCGTCGACGACGGCAACCTCATCACCAGTGCAGGCACCGCCGCAGGCATCGACGCGTGCCTGCACCTGGTCCGGCGCGAGCTGGGCAGTGAGGTGACCAACAAGATCGCGCGACGGATGGTGGTGCCGCCGCAGCGTGACGGCGGTCAACGCCAGTTCATCGATCAGCCGATCCCGGTCCGGTGTTCGGAACGCTTTGCCCCGCATTTGGATTGGATCATCGGGAATCTGGAGAAGCCGCATACGGTGACCACGCTGGCCAGGCGGGCGGCGATGTCCACGCGCACGTTCGCCCGTCGTTTCGTGGAGGAGACCGGTACCACGCCGATGCAGTGGATCACCGATCAGCGGGTGCTGTACGCGCGTCGGCTGCTGGAGGAGACAGACCTCGACGTCGACTGGATCGCCGAGCGGTCGGGTTTCGGTACCGCGACCCTGCTGCGTCACCACTTCCGCCGTGTCATCGGGGTGACGCCGTCGGACTATCGGCGCCGATTTGCCTGTGGTGCACCTGAAGTCGAGGTGAGCGCCTAACCGTCGCCTTCGCCGGCGAGGGCGAACCGGCCGTCGGCCGTCTGCTCCACCAGACCGTCGACGAGCAGCGAATCCAGGGCGCGGTCACGCTGCGCCGGATCCGCCGGCCATGCCACGTCAAGTTCGCTTCGCGTGACCGTGGTAGTGCTGCCGCGCAACACATCCAGCAACTTTCCGCGGACCTCACGGTCGGTGCCTGCGTAGCGCTGCACCCGCTTGGCGAGTGTCCCCGCCGGGTATCCCGCTGAACGCCAACGGCACTCGCTCAGTGGGCAGGTGCCGCACCGTGGTCCGCGAGCGACGCACACCGTGGCGCCGAGTTCCATCAGTGCGGCCGAAAATCGCGGTGCCGTCTCATCCTCGGGCAACAGCGCCGCCACCTCGTCGAGGTCGCGCACACTCGCGGGTGAATCCGCCCGGCCGTGTACCGCGCGGGCCACCACCCGGCGCACATTGGTGTCGACCACCGGAACCCGGGCCGCGTAAGCGAAGCACGCCACCGCCCGCGCGGTGTATGCGCCGATGCCAGGCAGGCCCAGCAGCGTCTCGACATCCGAGGGCACCTCGTCGCCGTGATCGGCGGCGATCGTCACCGCACACTCGTGCAGGCGCTTGGCGCGCCGTGGATAGCCGAGCTTGCCCCAGGCCCGTAACACCTCCGCGGACCCCGCCGCAGCGGTGGCCGACGGGGTGGGCCAACGCTCGATCCAGGCCAGCCAGATCGGCTCCACCCTCGCCACCGGTGTCTGCTGGAGCATGAACTCGCTGACCAGGATCTGCCACGGCGTCACGCCGTTGCGGCGCCACGGCAGATCCCGCTGCGCGTGCGAATACCAGCGCAAAAGCTCACCCGCGTCGATGGTCATGACGCGTTCAGGCAAAATGGTAGCCATGCCCAACTCGAACCCCATATCCGCCTGGAAGGCACTCAAGGAGGGTAACGAGCGCTTTGTTGCCGGCGAACCGCAGCATCCCAGCCAGGACATCGCGCGGCGGGCAAGCTTGGCGCACACGCAGAAGCCGACCGCGGTGGTGTTCGGCTGCGGAGACAGCCGGGTGGCCGCCGAGATCCTGTTCGACCAGGGTCTGGGCGATATGTTCGTCGTGCGTACCGCCGGTCATGTCCTCGACAACGCGGTGCTGGGCTCGATCGAATACGCGGTCTCAATCCTCGACGTGCCGCTGATCGTGGTGCTGGGCCACGACAGTTGCGGTGCGGTCAAGGCGGCGATCGCCGCACTCGACGAAGGCGAGATGCCCGGGGGCTATGTGCGCGACATCGTGGAGCGGGTGACCCCGTCGATCCTGATGGGCCGGCATTCCGGGCTCACCCGCGTGGACGAATTCGAGGCCCAGCACGTCAAGGAGACGGTTGCGCAACTGCGGATGCGCTCGGCGGCGATAGCGCAGGGTATCGCCGCGGGCACGCAGGCCATCGTCGGCGCGACGTATCATCTGGCCGACGGCCGGGTGGAGTTGCGGGATCATCTGGGCGATATCGGCGAATCCTGAGGCCAGGAGCACATAAAGCCCACAGACGACACGCCGGGCCGCCTCGGGCAACTGGGCATGACCTGGGCTTACCGTGAAGGTCGTGTTGGAATTGGATCCTCAGGGCCCGCTGCCCGCTCAGATTTACTGGCGGCGCAGGGCGCTGGCTATCGGAATTGCGGTAGTCGTCATCGGGGTCATCGCCGCGATCGTCGCGGTGATCATGACCAACAGCTCAGGCGCTGAGACCAAGCCCGCCGACGAATCGTCTGCCGAGGCGGCCCCACCCACGCCGCTGCCTGGCGAGAACCCCGAGGTCAAGACGCCGGTGAAGCCACCGGCTCAGCAAGCTCCACCACCCACGGCGACCCCGACCGCCGCCGTCACGCCGCCTCCGGTGCTCAAGGAGGGCGACGACTGCCCGGATTCGACGCTCGCAGTCAAGGGCATCACCAGCCAACCCGAATACGTCGTCGGCGATCAGCCGAAGTTCACCATGGTGGTCACCAACATTGGGCTGGTCGCCTGCCAGCGCGACGTGGGTGCAGCGGTGCTCGCCGCCTACGTCTACTCACTGGACAACACCCGGCTGTGGTCGAACCTGGATTGCGCACCGTCGAACGAGACCCTGGTCAAGACGTTCAATCCGGGGGAGCAGGTCACCACCGAGGTCACCTGGACCGGAATGGGATCGGCGCCGCAATGCCCGCTGCCGCGCCAGCCGATCGGCGCAGGCACCTACAACCTCATCGTCCAACTGGGCAATCTGAGATCCGCGTCGGTGCCGTTCACCCTGGCTGATCCCGCCCAGCATCCCGCTCCGCCGCCGGGCGGTGCCCCGGCCGCACCCGGCCCGATTCCCGGTAACTGAGCCGGCTCAGGCCAGCCGGTCGGCGATAGTCGATTCGGCGAGCAGCGACAAACCTTCGCGGATGTGGCGGGCCCACATCGACCCGATCCCTTCCACCGACTGCAGATCGTCGGAGCTCGCGGCCAGTAGACCCTGCAATGAGCCGAATGAGCGCACCAGCAGATCGACGTGGGCGAACTGCAGGCGTGGGATCGCCGCCATGGCGCGGTAACCGCGTGAACTCATCGCCGAGTCCTGCGCCTCCATAGTTGACGGATAGCCGAAAACCCTTGCCACCGTGGTGAAGTCGAGCAGCTCATTGTCGGTAAGGGCGTCCAGCTCGTCGAGGGTCGCGCTGACCTGCGCTGCGGTCGGTGGGTCTGGGTTGGCGTGATAGTCGCGCACGATGAGCTCACGGGAAATGTCGTTGTCACCCACGAGTTCGTCGAGTTGCAGTTTCAGCTGGCGGCCGTCGGTGCCGAGTTCAACCACGTCGGCGTCGATCTCCAGGCTGATGCGGCGCACCATTTCCAGGCGCTGGACCACGGTCATGACGTCACGCAGCGTCACGAAGTCCTCGATCTCGGCGGTCGACAACTGGCGGCTCACCTCGTCGAGCCTGCCCTTGTAGCGCTCGAGCGTGGCGATGGTCTGGTTGGCCCGTGACAGGATCGTCGCGGACTCGGGCACCACATGGCGCTCACCTGCGACATAGACCGTGACGATGCTCATCGAATGGCTCACCGACACCACCGGATAGCCGGTCTGGATCGCGGCGCGCTCGGCAGAGCGGTGCCGGGTGCCGGACTCATCGGTCGGGATCGAAGGGTCGGGTACCAGCTGGACGTTGGCGCGCAGGATGCGGCTGGCATCGCTGGACAGCACCACTGCACCGTCCATCTTGGACAGCTCCCTCAACCGGGTCGGCGCGTACCGCACATCCAGCTCGAATCCGCCGTCGCAGATGGATTCCACGCTGTCGTCGTAGCCGAGCACGATCAGCGCCCCGGTGCGACCCCGCAGGATGCGCTCCAGCCCGTCGCGCAGCGGCGTGCCCGGGGCCAGCCGGCCCAGTGTCTCGCGCAGCGTCGGCCGCGCCAGTTGTACGACGTTGCGGCCTGCCCTGCCGGATTTGACGGCCATCGGCCCTCCTAGGATCGGCCGCTATTGTCCGCGATATCCCTGATCGCCCGCAACGCCGTCCTGATGTTGTCTGCGGTGATCACGCGCATTCCAGCCGGAGGGGCGGTTACGCCGGGCGGCACCACCGCGCAGTTGAAGCCCAACCGGGCGGCCTCGGCAAGTCTGCGGTCCAGCCCCGTCACCCGGCGCAGGTCACCTGCCAGACCCACCTCGCCGACGGCCACCGTGTTCATCGGCAGCGCCAGGTTCATCGACGCCGATGCGATGGCAAGTGCGACGGCCAGATCCGAGGACGGGTCGGTCAGGCGCATCCCGCCGACCGTGGACAGGTACAGGTCGTTGCGCCCGATCGGCAGCCCGGCGTGACCCTCCAGCACCGCGCCGATCATCGCCGCCCGCGCGGAGTCGATGCCGCTGACGGCGCGACGCGGCGTACCGGAGGCCTGGGTGCCGACGAGGGCCTGCACCTCGCCGATCATCGGGCGTTTACCGTCGAGCGTCACCGTCACCGCAGTGCCGGGAACGGGCGCGGGCCGCTGGTCGAGGAACAGTCCGGACGGGTCGCTGACGCATTCGATCCCGTTGTCGTGCAACAGGAAACATCCGACTTCGTCGGCCGCGCCGAACCGGTTCTTCACACCCCGGACCATCCGCAGTGCCGAGGTGCGGTCCCCCTCGAAATGCAGCACGACGTCGACCAGATGTTCCAATGACCGGGGCCCTGCGATGGCGCCGTCCTTGGTGACATGCCCGACGAGAATCAACGCGACCGGCCGGTCACCGGGGGCGGCCTTGGCGTAGGAGGTCAACGCCGTCGTCACGGCCCGCACCTGGGTTACCCCGCCCGTGACACCGTCGGCTTCGGTGGTGGACATGGTCTGGACCGAGTCGACCACCACCAGGCTGGGGCGGACCTCCTCGATATGGCCCAGTGCGATCTGCAGATCAGACTCGGCCGCCAGGTAGACCTCGTCATGGGTACAGCCTGTGCGCTCCGCGCGCAGGCGGATCTGCCCCGCGGATTCCTCGCCGGACAGGTACAACGCCCGCTTGCCGTTGTGCGCCCACCGGCTGACCACCTCGAGCAGCAGAGTGGACTTGCCGACGCCGGGATCACCGGCAAGCAGCGTGACCGAACCTGCCACCAGCCCGCCGCCCAGGACCCGGTCCAGTTCGCTGACGCCGGTTGCATGATGGCTGGTGACGCCGGGTTTGATCGAGGTGATCGGCACGGCCGGGGAACTGGGTGCGACCGAGCGTCGGACTGCGCCGCCGCCTACCGAAGCCAGGGTGGGGGCCTCGTCGACCGTGCCCCAGGTGCCGCAGTGCGCGCAGCGGCCGACCCATTTGGGTGTGACGTGCTGACATTCCGAACAGCGATACTGCGAACGTACTTTCGAAGCGACCACGCCGTGACAGTATCGGCTCGTCCCGACAAAACGGGTCAGGACACCGGGCGGTTCCTAGTGATGACCGCCGGATTCGCCACCCTCGGCGGATTCGGTCTCGCCGGTCTTGTCGCGCCGCGGCTCATTGCCCGCCGAGATCGGTACTGCGACGGTCGCCTCGCCGTTCTCGAACGTGAAGGTGAAGTCGTAGGTGAGCCCGTTGGTGATCGGCTTGTTCAGCGCCACGTCGGCCGTGACCGCGTCGGCGGTCTCGGCGCTCTCCAGTGCTGCGAGCTGGCCGTCGGGTTCGCCCACCACCAGGGTGCCGGTGGCGGGCAGGGCGCCGTCGCCCGCCAGCGTCACGTTGCCGACGTCCGAGGAGATCGACACGAGCTTGTTGTTCTGGTCCGGTGAATTGTTGACGGCGACGAACAGCAACTCGACCTCGGAGCCCGGCTCGACGTAGTCGGACTGCTGCGGCGCCCGCAGGTGAACATTGCGCAGCGAGATGTCGCCCGCCTGCGCGTTGACACCGTTGACCGCCGGTTCCTGGACCGACGTCTGGGAGACCTGTCCGGCACTGCAGCCGGTGAGCGCGGCAGCGGCCAGGCCGCACGCGGCTAGACCGGCCGAGGCGCGCAATGTGAAGCGGTTCACTCAAGCCTCCTGAACTGGGTCGCCGTACTTCGACTATGCACAGTAGTAGGTAGCGGTGACCCGCGGAACCGGCAGGGTTGGCAACCGTCGGATCGGGTCGGCGATGAGTGTGCGAAACCACAGTGCGCGGGCGCCGAAAACGCCTCCGCGTTGCATGGTTTCGTCACCGTGTCAACCCCTGCGCTTCACCTGCAGTGCCCCTGACCTGCATAGTTGATCGGCGCGCGAACCGGGCCCGTGTTAGGATGGAATAGCGAAAGGGGCTCGAATCAGATGATTTTTAAGGTCGGAGACACCGTTGTATATCCACACCACGGTGCTGCGTTGATCGAGGCGATCGAAACCCGGACCATCAAGGGCGAACAGAAAGAATATCTCGTCCTGAAGGTCGCCCAAGGCGATCTGACCGTTCGAGTACCCGCTGACAATGCCGAGTATGTCGGGGTCCGTGACGTCGTCGGCCAGGAAGGCCTCGACAAGGTCTTCCAGGTGCTGCGTGCGCCGCACACCGAGGAACCCACGAACTGGTCGCGCCGCTACAAGGCCAACCTCGAGAAGCTGGCCTCCGGTGACGTGAACAAGGTCGCCGAGGTCGTGCGTGATCTGTGGCGCCGCGATCAGGAACGCGGCCTGTCTGCGGGCGAGAAGCGGATGCTGGCCAAGGCCCGGCAGATCCTGGTGGGCGAGCTTGCGCTGGCCGAGAACACCGATGACGCCAAGGCGGAGACCATCCTCGACGAGGTTCTGGCCGCCGCGTCCTGACGCGTTGTGGCAACGGTAGCCGTCGTCCCGGCCGCCGGCTCTGGTGAGCGGCTCGGCGCGGGCAGGCCGAAAGCATTCGTCAAATTGGGCGGTAAGCCCCTCTTGGAGCATGCCCTTGATGGGTTGCATGCTTCCGGCGTCGTCGACCGCGTGGTGGTCGCGGTGCCGCCGGCGCTCACCGATGAGGCCAAATTGGTCTTCGGTGGTGCCGCGGAGATATTGGCCGGTGGCGTCGACCGCACCGAGTCTGTGGGGCTGGCGCTGGCGGCCGTCGGTGATGCCGAACTCGTTCTGGTGCACGACGCGGCCCGCGCACTGACCCCGGCGTCATTGATCGCCCGCGTGGTGCAGGCACTGAAATCAGGCCACGCAGCAGTGGTTCCCGGTCTGCCGCCCGCGGACACCATCAAGGCCGTCGACGCCAACGGAGTGGTGCTGGGCACCCCGGAGCGGGGCGGGCTGCGTGCGGTGCAGACACCGCAGGGCTTTCACACCGAGGTGCTGCGCCGCGCCTATACGCGGGCCGGTGGGGGTGGCTTCACCGACGACGCTTCGTTGGTCGAGCAACTCGGCACCCAGGTGCAGATCGTCGAAGGCGACGTCCTGGCCTTCAAGATCACCACTCCGATGGATCTGTTGTTGGCCGAAGCGGTCCTGGCAGGCCGCGCGTGAACATTCCACGAGTCGGGTTGGGCACCGACGTCCACCCGATCGAGGCCGGCCGTCCGTGCTGGCTGCTGGGCCTGCGTTTCGACGACGCCGATGGCTGTGCCGGACACTCCGACGGTGATGTTGCCGCCCACGCCCTGTGCGATGCGCTGCTGTCAGCGGCCGGTCTCGGCGACATCGGTGCGGTATTCGGCACCGACCGACCCGAATGGCGCGGGGTCACCGGTGCCGACATGCTGCGCCATGTGCACGGATTGCTGCAGGCAGCAGGATTTCGCGTGGGCAATGCCGCGGTCCAGGTGATCGGCAACAGGCCGAAGGTCGGTCCGCGCCGCGACGAGGCCCAACGGCTGCTCAGCGAGCTGATCGGGGCGCCGGTGTCGGTGTCTGCGACCACCACCGACGGTCTCGGGCTGACCGGCCGCGGGGAGGGTTTGGCCGCCCTGGCCACGGCCCTGGTCCTCGGCGATGTCAAGGAAGCCTGAATAGGCCGGTAAGCTGGCGCGTCGTGACCGATCGCGCCGGATTGCGGCTATACGACACCATGGCGGGTGCCGTTCGCGATTTCGTACCGTTGCGGCCCGGGCACGCCTCGATCTACCTGTGCGGTGCAACCGTTCAGGGGCTGCCGCACATCGGACATGTCCGTAGCGGGGTGGCGTTCGACGTGTTGCGCCGCTGGTTGACCGCGAACGGCTACGACGTCGCGTTCATTCGCAACGTCACCGACATCGACGACAAGATCCTCAACAAGGCGGCCGACGCAGGCCGCCCGTGGTGGGAATGGGCCGCCACCTTCGAGCGCGCATTCACGGCCTCCTACGACGCGCTGGGTGTGCTACCGCCGTCGGCCGAGCCCAGGGCCACCGGGCACATCACCCAGATGGTCGAGCTGATCGAGCGGCTGATCGACAACGGCCATGCCTACGCCGCCGGCGGGGACGTCTACTTCGACGTGCTCAGCCTGCCGTCCTACGGCCAACTGTCCGGCCACCGGATCGACGACGTCCACCAGGGCGAAGGCGCGGGAACATGCAAACGCGACCCGCGCGACTTCACGTTGTGGAAGGCCGCCAAGCCGGGTGAACCGTCGTGGCCGACTCCGTGGGGACGTGGACGCCCCGGTTGGCACACCGAGTGCGTCGCGATGTGCGAGGCCTACCTGGGTGAGGCGTTCGACATCCATGCCGGCGGCATGGACCTGGTTTTCCCTCACCACGAGAACGAGATCGCCCAGGCTCAGGCCGCGGGCGACGGGTTCGCCCGCTTCTGGCTGCACAACGGCTGGGTCACCATGGGCGGCGAGAAGATGAGCAAGTCGCTGGGCAATGTGCTCGCGATTCCCGCGGTGCTGCAGCGGGTCCGGGCCGCCGAACTGCGCTACTACCTGGGCAGCGCGCACTACCGGTCCATGCTCGAGTTCTCGGAGAACGCGCTGCAGGATGCGGTCAAGGCCTACACCGGCATCGAGGATTTCCTGCACCGCGTGCGCAACCGGGTGGGCAACGTGGCCGTCGGTGAGTGGACGCAGAAGTTCGCCGATGCGCTCAACGACGATCTGTCGGTGCCGATCGCGCTGGCCGAGGTGCATGCCGCCCGCGCCGAGGGCAACCGCGCGTTGGACGCCGGTGACCACGACGGCGCGATGGCGCAGGCCACCGCGATCCGGTCGATGATGGGCATCCTCGGATGCGACCCGCTCGACGAACGCTGGGAGTCGCGCGACGAAACCTCCGCCGCGCTGGCTGCTGTCGACGTTTTGGTGCAGTGGGCGCTGGCGAGCCGGGCCGAGGCCAGGCAGAACCGGGACTGGGCGGCGGCCGATGCCATCCGCGACCGGCTCAAGGAGGCGGGCATCGAGGTCACCGACACCGCCGACGGACCACAGTGGGCTCTGGACGGGGATACTAAGTAAATGGCCGGCAATTCGCAGCGCCGCGGCGCAGTCCGCAAACCAGGCACGAAGAAGGGTCCGACCGTCGGCTCCGGAGGTGTGCGCCGCCGCGGGCTGGAGGGCCGGGGAGCCACCCCGCCTGCAGCCCAACGCCCCCATCATCCGGCGGCCAAGAAGGCCAGGGCCGCCAAGAAGGCGCAGCAGCAGCGCTCCAACCGCAGAACCGACGACACCGAGTTGGTGCTCGGCCGCAACCCGGTGCTCGAATGCCTGCGGGCGAAGGTCCCTGCCACCGCCCTGTACATCGCGCTGGGCACGGAGGCCGACGAGAGGGTCACCGAATCTGTCCAGCTCGCCGCGGATTCGGGCATCTCGATTCTTGAGGTGCCCCGCACCGACCTGGACCGGATGAGTGCGCACGCGCTGCATCAGGGCTTGGGCCTGCAGGTACCGCCGTACTCGTATGCGCACCCGGATGATCTGCTGGCCGCTGCCAAGGCAGACGGTGCCCCCGCGCTGCTGGTGGCGCTGGACAACATCTCTGATCCCCGCAACCTCGGCGCGATCGTGCGTTCGGTGGCCGCGTTCGCCGGGCACGGTGTGGTCATCCCGCAACGTCGCTCGGCGTCGGTGACGGCGGTGGCCTGGCGGACCAGTGCCGGGGCCGCCGCCCGGGTCCCGGTGGCACGTGCGACGAATTTGACTCGGACACTGAAGAGTTGTGCCGACGCGGGCCTGCAGATCGTCGGGTTGGACGCCAGTGGCGACACCACACTCGACGAGCTCGAGGGCAAGGGTCCGATGGTCGTGGTGGTCGGTTCGGAGGGCAAGGGTTTGTCCCGACTGGTCCGCGAGAACTGCGATGCGGTGGTGTCGATCCCGATGGCCGGGCCCACGGAGTCGCTGAACGCGTCGGTGGCCGCCGGTGTGGTGCTCGCCGAGATCGCCCGTCAGCGCCGGAGCTAACCGGTGTCCAAAGGGCGAAGTGCCAGCAGCCCGGCGGGCTTTCTTGCCGCCCGGCCGTTCACCCGGGAGGAAGTGTTCAGCGATCCCTGCCCGGTTCCCGAGGCGCCCGGTGCCAACGGTTGGTGGTTTCGTAAGGTGCCTGCGGACATCGACGTTTCGGGATGTCAACAGCGGGACGGCCTCACCCTGCTCTACGTCGGCATCAGCCCCACCCGCCCGCCGGTCAGCGGAAAGCCGCCGAGCACCCAGGATCTGCGCAAGCGGGTGAGGTATCACTACGGCGCGGCCAACGCGGACGCGGACGGCTCTACGCTGCGCAAGACGCTCGGCATCCTGCTCGCGGAAGAGCTCGGCTTCAAGCTGCGCCGTATCGGCAACGGCGACCGGCGGACCTTTGCCGGGGGTGAAGCCGTTCTGACGCAGTGGATGGCCGAGAACGCGTTGGTGTCGTGGCTGGTTCACCCTGAGCCGTGGTATTTGGAAGAGAAGCTGATCGCCACGTTCGACCTGCCGCTCAACGGTCAGGAAGCCAACAAGGGCAACGCCTTCTACCCGGAGCTGAAGCGCCTGCGGCGTGCGGCGATGAACAATGCGAACAAGCTTCGCGTGCTCAAGGAGTGGTGAGCTACACCCCGAACAACCGGACTCCGACCCACAATCCGAGTACCGAGACCACCAGCGTCAGCGGCACGGTGGCCAGCCCGACCCGGCTGAACTCGCCGAATCCAGCCTTGAGCCCATGGCGGTGTACGACATGGCGCCACAACAGGTTTGACAGCGACCCGACGTAGTTGAGGTTCGGTCCGATGTTCACCCCGATCAACACGGCGAGCACGGCCGCCGGCCCGGAGGCCGTCACCAGCGGCAACAGCAACAGCACGGCGGGAAGATTGTTGACGAGGTTGGCCAGCACCGCGGCCACCGCCGCGAACGCCAGGAGTGCGGGCAGTGAATCACCTTGGGGCAGCACCCCGCTCATGACGTCGCCGAGCCCGTTCTGCACGACCGCATACACGACCACACCCAGGCACAGCACGAACGCCAGGAACGGCAGATTGACGGCGTGGGCGATACCGCGAAATGTGCTGCGCCGCTGAGCCAGGCTGCGTACACCGAGAGTTACCGCACCGGCCAGGGCCGCCCAGGCGGGGGAGACGCCGAGCGCCGAGGCGGCCGCGAAACCCGCAAGCGTCAGCCCGAGCACCACAAGCACGAAAACAGGGATCTCGGCCGGTGGCGGTGTGACGTCGGCGACCCGGCCCCGCGGCAACTCGCGTGCGAAAAGCCAACGCAAAACCAGGAATTCAACGGCGATCGCGGCCAGCCACGGCAGTGCCATCACCGCGGTGAAGTGGACGAATGACAACCCGGCGACCGTGAACGCCAGCAGGTTCGTCAGGTTGGACACCGGAAACAGCAACGACGCGGTGTTGGCCAGATGCGCGGTGGCATAGGCGTGCGGCCGCGACGGGATCGACAGCGTGCGCGCGGTCGCCAGCACCACCGGGGTGAGCAGCACGACCGTGGCGTCCAGGCTCAGCACGGCGGTGGTCGTCGCGGCGATGACGAAGACCCGCGTCAGCAGGCGCCGCGGATTGCCTCTGCTGGCCCGGGCCATGAGGGTGCCTGCGGCGTGGAACAGACCCTCGTCGTCACACAGGTGGGCCAGCACCAGCACGGCGGCCAGGAATCCGACCACGGGTAGCAAGCGCCCCACCTCGGCCAGCGCGTCGTCACGTGAAATCACCCCGAAGGCGATGAGCAGCGCCGCGGCGGGCACCGCGGCGACGGCCTCCGGCCACCCGTTCGGGCGCACCATGGCGAAGACCAACACCACCGCCAGCGCGATCAGCGCCAGCGTCAGCGCCACGGATCAGCGCGTTCCCACAGCGCGGGCAGATGCAAGCCGATACCGTCCTCATCGGCCAGCCGGGTCAGCACCCGCATCGAGACATCGAGGTCGTCACCGGCATACGGCAGTGCCCGCAACGGCTTGTCCAGGGGCCGGAAGAAATCGTCCCAGTGGATCAGGACCACCCGGCGGGCGCCGACCGTGCGCACGGTGTCGGTCCAGTAGTCGATCAGATACCGCTCGGGCTGGATCCCGAGCTGCCCGATGCCCAGATAGACGACATCGGCGCGTTGCCCGGCCAGTGCGCCGGGGACGGCCCCGGCACTGCCGACGATCAGCATGCGGCGCTGAGAGGCCCGGTGGTGCACCAGCGTCGCCCACGCCTCGCCACACTTGTATGCCGACGCCTTGACCGGGGGTACCACCGGTGTGGTGATCGTGCCGGGGAACCGGTCGGGTGGGCAGTGAACGGATTCGAAGAGCGTGACGTCAAAGGCTCCAAGGCGCACAGGTGCGCCCGGGTCGACGGTGATGAGCCGGTCGGCGGACAGGCCGTACCCGAGGCCGATCTGGGCTGTCGAGGTGCCGCCCACCAAGGGCGCGCCGGTGCGCTCGGCCACGACGGCGGAGTCCATGGCGTGGTCGAAATGGCTGTGCACCGGCAGCACCCCGTCGAGGCGATCCACCCTGAGCCGGGACAGACAGCCGTCGATGCGGGGCAATGACGGGGCCAGCCGCCCCAGGCCGACGGTCAGCAGGCCGGGCCGCGAGAAGAACCCGTCGGTCAGCACTGCCGATGAGCCGTCGTCGATCAACAGGGTGGTGACCCCTGCCCACGTCACCCACAGCGGAGATTCCGCGGTGGCCGACGGCGCATCGACGAACCGTGCGTAGTCGGCCAGGTCGGGCCTGCCGGGTTTGAGCCGCATGGACCCACCCTAAGGTGGAAACCTAGCCGTAGCGGCGGCGGAATTTCTCCACCTGTCCGGCGGCGTCGATGTGGCGCTTGGAGCCGGTCCAGAACGGGTGTGAATCGGAGCTGACATCCACCACGATCAACGGGTAGCGCTGTGTGCCTTCGGCGGTGGGCCAGTCGATGGTGCGCTCGCTGGTCGCCGTGGATCGGGTGAGGAACCGGGATCCGGTGGCGGCGTCCTGGAAGACCACCGGGTGGTAGTCGGGGTGGATGTCGCGTTTCATCGGGCTTCTCCTTCGTGGTGGCCTGGTGTGGCGGGTTCGTCGGCCGGTTCCTCGCAGGGTTCCTCGTGCCAGTCGCCGAACGGGTCGGGGTACCGGTCCCACTCGCCGGGGCGGGCGAATTCGGTGTCGGTGAGCAGGGCGCCCCGCAGCCCGGCGACGATCTCGTCCGGGCGTGCGCCGCACGCCAGCACCGTCAGTGAGACGTGCCGGTCACCGAATTCGTCGTCCCAATCGATCGCGGCCAGCGCGCGTCGTTGTGGGTCCGTGTAAGCCAGCTCGCTGGAATCCATTGCCGCCAGCCATTTTCCGGCATTCCTGAAGTGCAATCCGCCGCCGGCGGATTCGATCCACATGACGTCGTCGGCGCGCCCGGCCAGCCAGACCCTGCCGCGGGTTCGCACCACGCCGTCGAGTAGCAGGTCCAGCGCGGCGTGCAGTCGCAGCGGATGGAAGGGGCGGCGCGCGGTGAACTCGACGATCCCGACCTCCCCGTCGCGGTCCAGTGGTGGCTCACCGGCCAGCAGCGGGTCGTGCGGTGCGGTGGCCCCGCCGCGGCGACTGTCGGGTTCGAGGTGTGCCAACGCAAGCTCGACGCGGTCCGGACCGACGGTGATCCTGGCGCGCGGCGCGAGCCGCCGCAGCACCGCCAGCGTGGTGGCCTCGGGCTCGGTGAGCACCAGCACGTCGGCGAACTCCGCCTGCCCGACCACCACCTGGGCGGCGGTGCGGCCGTCGTCGAGTTCGTCCTCACCGACGCTCTGGTGCAGCCAGTGCATGGTGTCGACGCAGCCGATCACCGCCTCGATGCGGACGTCACGCGCGGCCGGGCCGTCGAGGTAACCGGGTCCGACGCGCACCCGGATGTTGTTGACGGCCCAGCACACGGGCTCCGGTTCCATCCATGCCATCAACTGCACGACGATGCGCTCTACGTCGCTGCGCCGGTGCAGGCGTCGCAGCAGTATCAGCAGGTCGTCGCGCACCGTGCAGGACATGCAGCCGTGCGCCAGTTCCAGGGCCCAGTCCGAGGTGGCCGCCGCGGTGCCGACCGTGCGCACCACCACCTGGCCGTCGAAGGTGTGCCGGACCAGCACGGTTCCGGGTTTGCGACTGAGTTCTCCGACGACGCCGTCGGTATCGCCCTGGCCGGCGACCAGCACAACAGGGGTTCGCACCTGGCCTCCCGATTGACTATTGAAAACGATTATCATTACGGTTTAGCTAGATTACCGCACGACGAAGGAGCCCCATGTCTGCCCACTGCCAAGTCACCGGGCGAACGCCCGGATTCGGGAACACGGTGTCGCACTCACACCGGCGAAGCCGTAGACGCTGGAACCCGAACATTCAGAACAAGACGTACTTCCTGGCTTCGGAAGGCCGTCGCGTCCGGTTGCGCGTGAGCGCCAAGGGAATCAAGGTCATCGACCGGGACGGCATCGAAGCGGTGGTCGCCCGGCTGCGCAGCCAGGGCGTGAAGATCTGATGGCCCGCAACGATATTCGCCCGATCGTGAAACTGCGCTCGACCGCGGGGACCGGGTACACCTACGTGACCCGCAAGAACCGCCGCAACGACCCGGACCGGATTGTGCTGCGCAAGTACGACCCGGTGATCCGCCGCCACGTCGACTTTCGAGAGGAACGCTGATGGCGAAGCTGTCCAAGATCGTCAAGAACGAACAACGCCGGAAACTGGTGGAGCGCTACGCCGAACGTCGCGCCGAACTCAAGGAGACCATCCGTAACCCGGCCAGTTCCCGTGAGCAACGGGCGGCCGCGGTTTCGGCGTTGCAGCGGCTGCCTCGTGATTCCAGCCCGGTCCGGCTACGCAACCGTGATGTTGTGGACGGCCGACCGCGCGGGCATCTGCGCAAGTTCGGCCTGTCCCGGGTCAGGGTCAGGGAAATGGCGCACCGGGGAGAGCTCCCGGGCGTACGGAAGTCGAGTTGGTGATGGCAGGCAAGAGCAAGGCGAAAAAGCGTCCACCCGTCAGCGAGGTCAAGAAACCCCGGCGCAACCAACTCGACGCGCTCGGTGTCACGAAGGTCGATTACAAGGATGTTCAGTTGCTGCGGACCTTTATCAGCGAGCGTGGCAAAATCCGCGCCCGGCGCATCACCGGACTGACACCGCAGCAGCAGCGACAGGTCGCCACGGCGATCAAGAACGCCAGGGAGATGGCACTGCTGGCGTGATGCCCGCGGTCACGCGTAAGGGTGTGCCGGCGGATCGGTGCGCGCGGCGCTCAGCACGGACATGGTCGGGAGCTGCCGTCGGCTCGAATCACCCTGCCCGGCAGGAACTGTGCCTTCGACGGTGATCCAGGTGTTCTCCGGATACCCCGAAATCTGGGCGGTCGCGGGTCCGGACAACCTGATGCGGGCCAGTTGCGCATCGGCCGCACAGCAGATGATGACCACCCGGGCCAGGTCAGTGCGGTCGCCGTCGCGCATGGTGAAGCCGCGGACCGTGATGGTGCGGCCGTCGAGTGTGCCTGCGGTGTCCTGGGCGACCCGGATGAGCACATCGGGTAAGGAGAGTTCGGGGGCGCGGCCGTCGGGCAGCGGTGCGAACGGCCGACGCAGTACATCGGTCGAGACTTCGCTGACCGAGGCCGCGTCGGGCCGGATGGCCGGCGGTACCACAAACGCCAGCATGGCAATCGGGATGAGCAGCAGCCAGGCGGTGCCCGACCGGTGCGCGTGGTCGTGCCCGGGCTCGGCGGCGGCGCCCCGGCGGATGTCGCGGGTGATCGCCGCCAGTGCCAGCGCGATGAGCAGCACCGCGGTCGCTATCAGGAATGGCAGTACGGACGGTTTGACGTAGCGGGTGTAGCTGCCGGTGGCCGCGATGATCGCTGCGCTGACCCCGACCAGCAGCAGTAGTGCGTTCTCGGTTTCGCGGCTCATCCCGATCCCAGGACAAGCAGCCCGACCCCGGTGGCCACCAGGGTCGCCACCACGAATGTGGCCGGGGCGAACCGGATTGCGAATGCGCGGCCGAACATCCCGGCCTGCATGGCGAAAAGCTTGATGTCGACCGCCGGTCCGACCACCAGAAAGACCAGCCGGGGCAGCAGTGGCAGCATCGTGAGACTCGCCGCGACGAAGGCATCGGCCTCCGAACACAGGGCGAGCACCACCGCGAGCAACGCCATTGTCACCACTGCCAGCAGCAGCTGGCCTGCGAGATGCTCGTACACCCAGACGGGAACCAGCACGTGCAGGGCGGCCGCGGCGGCAGCCCCGATCACCAGGTAGGAGCAAGCGGTCAGGAAGTCGTGCCGGGCGGCCTCGGTGAAGACTTCCCACCGGGAACCGCCACCGTGGTGCGGCTGGGGCAGTCGCCGGGAGATCCACTCCGGCCTGCCGAACCGCGCCCACGCCGCGCCCATGACCAGCGCGGTGAGCAGCGAGGCCGCGCACCGCGCCGCCACCATCTCCGGATGGCCGGGAAACGCCACCGCGGTCGCCACCAGCACCACGGGATTGATGGCAGGTGCGGCCAGCATGAAGGTCAGCGCCGCCGCGCCCACCGCTCCCTCGCCGAAAAGCCTGCGTGCCACCGGAACCGAACCGCATTCACAGCCAGGTAGGGCCGCGCCGCCGACACCGGCGGCCAGGATTGCCGCGCCGGTGCGGCGCGGCAGCCAGCGGGCCAGACGCTCGGGGGTCACGAACACCGCGATCAGCCCGCTGATCACCACACCGAGCGCCAGAAACGGCAGCGCCTGCACGAACACTCCGCAGAACACCGTGGCGGCTGTCGCCACATCCGGTGTGTCGACCACGAATCCGCGCAGCGGGCCGCCGACGAGTGCCAGGGTCACGATCCCGGCGACGAGCGCTTGCATCGACGTGGGCCGCCAACGCGTCACCGGCGGGTTCATGGCCACGGCGGCCATGATGCCAGCCGATCCTGGGTGTTCGACCGCGCGGCGCGGCGAAAATGACAATCATTTTCCCCCACTGGCGCCGGGGGTTAGGCTGTCGGCATGGTGTTGCACGGTTTGCTGGCGAAAGCGGCGACGACGGTCGTCACGGGTGCTGTTGGCGTTGCGGCGTATGAGGGGTTGCGTAAAGCGATCGCCAAGGCCCCGGTGCGGGAGGCTGCGGTGACCACCACTGCGTGGGCGCTGCGCGGTACCCGCAAGGCCGAAGAGGGCGCAGAATCGGCCCGGTTGAAGGCTGCGGACGTGATGGCCGAGGCGCGGGAGCGGATCGGTGAGGAAGCGCAGCCTCCCGCCGTTTCGGACGCCGGACACACCCACGACCACTGAGCACTGTGGCAGCCCTGACGGTCGTGTCCGACGCCGCCGGTCGGATGCGCGTGCAGGCGCCATGGTTCCGTGGCGACGCCATACGTGCGGTTGCCATCGAGGACGCGGTGGACCAGGTGCCGGGCGTTCGGGTGGTGCACGCCTATCCGCGGACCGCCTCCGTGGTGGTGTGGTACTCGCCGAAGCGCTGTGATCGCGCCGCGGTGATGGCGGCGATCTCGGCGGCCGCGGACGTGGCGCGCAGTTTGGTGCCGGTTCGGACACCCCGTTCCGCCGACATCCACAATGCCGACGTCATGCGCATGGCGATCGGTGCGATTGCGTTGGCATTGTTGGGAATTCGACGCTACGGCTTAGCCCGGCCACCGCTGCTCGGCCCAACCAGCAGAACTTTCGCCACCGGGGCCACCATCATCACCGGCTACCCGTTTCTGCGCGGTGCGCTGCGGTCCCTGACCGGCAATCGCGCCGCGGGGACCGACGTGCTGGTCTCAGCGGCCACGGTGGCCAGCCTGGTGCTGCGCGAAAACGTGGTGGCGCTGACTGTGCTATGGCTGCTCAACATCGGCGAATACCTCCAGGATCTGACCCTGCGGCGCACCCGTCGCGCGATCGCCAATCTGCTTCAGGGCACCCAGGATACGGTGTGGCTCCGGCTGCCCGACGGCGGCGAAATCGAGGTGGCCATCGACACTGTGCGAATCGGCGACGAGGTGATCGTCCACGAACAGGTGGCGATCGCAGTCGACGGCGTGGTCAGTGCCGGCGAGGCCATCGTCGATCAGTCGGCCATCACCGGAGAGAGCCTCCCGGTGGCGATCACTCCCGGTGACAAGGTGTACGCAGGCTCTGTCGTTGTGCGTGGAGAGTTGGTCATCACCGCTGAAGCGGTCGGTGCCCAGACGACGATCGGACGGATCATCGCGCGGGTGGAGGAAGCGCAGCAGGACCGGGCGCCGATCCAGACGATCGGTGAGAATTTCTCCCGCCGCTTCGTGCCCGCATCGTTCCTGCTGTCGGCTGCAACGCTCATGGTGACCGGGGATGTGCGCCGTGCCATGACGATGCTGCTGGTCGCCTGCCCCTGTGCGGTGGGCTTGGCGACGCCCACCGCGATCAGCGCCGCGATCGGGAATGGCGCCCGGCGCGGCATCCTGATCAAGGGCGGGTCGCACCTGGAACAAGCAGGCCAGGTCGACGCGGTCGTCTTCGACAAGACCGGAACCCTCACCGTCGGCCGGCCCATTGTCACCAATGTTGTTGCCTTCCAGAAGGGCTGGGAGCCAGAACAGGTTCTTGCCTACGCCGCGAGTTCCGAGATCCACGCGAGGCATCCGCTGGCCGCGGCCGTCATCAGGTCGACCAAAGAACGGCATATCGAAATACCTCCGCACGAGGAGTGCGAGGTGCTCGTCGGGTTGGGAATGCGGACCAGGGCCGATGGGCGAACGCTCCTACTCGGTAGTCCGTCGCTGCTCCAGCAGGAGAACGTCCGGGTGACCAAGCGTGCATCGGATTGGGTGGACAAGCTGCGCAAGCGTGCCGAGACGCCGTTGCTGCTGGCGGTGGATGGAAAGCTGATCGGTCTGATCAGCCTGCGTGACGAGGTCAGACCGGAGGCTGTAGAGGTGCTGCAGGCGCTGCGGGCCGCCGGGGTGTGTCGACTGGTGATGCTGACCGGCGATCATCCCGACGCTGCCGCGGCGGTGGCCGAGGAACTCGGTATTACCGAATGGCGTGCCGAGGTCATGCCCGAGGACAAGCTAGCGGTGGTCCGGGATCTGCAGGCCGAAGGTCACACAGTCGCGGTTGTCGGTGACGGCGTCAACGACGCACCCGCTCTGGCGGCGGCAGACATCGGCATCGCGATGGGACTCGGGGGCACCGATGTCGCGGTCGAGACCGCCGATGTGGCGCTGGCCAGTGACGATCTGCGGCGGCTCCTCGACGTGCGGGACCTGGGCGGGCGAGCCGTCGACGTGATCCAGCAGAACTATGCGATGTCCATCGCGGTCAATGCCATTGGTCTCCTGGTGGGGGCCGGTGGTTCGTTGTCCCCGGTGCTCGCCGCAGTTCTGCACAATGCGTCATCAGTTGCCGTGGTGGCCAACAGCGCTCGGCTCATCCGTTACGAACTGCGGTAGCGGTCGACATTCCGGCGAGGTCGAGGCGGTGGTCGAACCGATCGAACGCATCGTCGTCGTGGGTGGCGGCGATGACTGTGGTGCCGGACTCGGCGAGCCTGCGCAACTGTCGGTAGACGGTCTCGGCGCTTGCCGCGTCGAGACCGGCGGTGGGTTCGTCGAGTAGCAGGATCGGCGCCTGCTGTGCGAAGGCCTGCGCGAGCAGCACGCGCTGGCGCTGCCCGCCGGACAGCTCGCCGAACCGGCGCTTGCGCAGATCGTCGAGCCCCAACTCGGCCACCCAGAAGTCGACGATGTCGCGGTCGGCAGCGTTGAGCCGGCCCAGCAGGCCGCGTCGCCGCCAGCGTCCCATCGCCACGGCCTCGGCCACGGTGATGGGAAAGCTGTCGGCGACCTGATCGCGCTGTACGGCCAGCGCGATGTCATTGACACCTCCGAGGTCGACGACACCCTGCTGGGGGCGTAGCAGGCCCGCGATGAGGCCGAGCAGGGTCGACTTGCCGCAGCCGTTGGGGCCGAGTACCGCCGTGGTCGCCGAGCCGGCGATCTCGATCGTCAGCTCGGTGAATATCTGATTTCGGTTGTAGCCGAACGTCACTCGGTCCAGCAGGACGGGATGCAACGATACCTCCAAATTGAAAACGATTATCATTAATGATAAGAGTTTAAGCATGCTGAACTGGTTGGGCGCACCGTTCGGCTCCGAGGTCGTCGTGCGAGCGGCGATCGCGGGGTCGGCGGTGGCCTTGATGTGCGCGATCGTCGGAACCTGGGTCGTGCTGCGGGGGGCGGTGTTCCTCGGTGACGCGATGTCGCACGGCATGCTGCCCGGTGTCGCGCTGGCCTCGGCGCTGGGCGGAAATGTGTTCGTCGGTGCGATGATCGCTGCGCTGGGAATGGCCTACGGTGTCGCGGCGCTGAACCGGTCGGCGCGGTTCTCCTCCGACACCAGTATCGGTCTGCTGCTGGTCGGCATGCTCGCCGTCGGGGTCATCGCCGTATCCCATTCCAGCAGCTACGCAGTCGATCTCACGGCTTTCCTGTTCGGTGACGTCCTGGGTGTGCGCACGGGCGATATCGCGATGCTGGGCGTAGCACTGGTCGGCATCGCCGCCGTCGCATTCGTCGGCCGTCGCGCGTTCGTCGCCGTGACCTTCGACCCGCGCAAGGCGGCCACGCTGCGGCTGCAACCGCAGCTCGCAGGCATTGCGCTCACGGTGTTGATCGCCGTCGCGATCGTCGCCTCGTTCCACGTGGTCGGCACCCTGCTGGTGCTCGGCCTGCTGGTGGCACCGCCTGCGGCCGCCACGCTCCTGGCACATTCCATCGGCCGCATCATGGCGCTGGCAGCCGTCATCGGCGTGTTGTCGGTCTGGCTGGGCCTGCTGCTGTCCTGGCACGCCGCGACGGCAGGCGGCGCGAGCATTGCCGCCGTGGCCGTCGGAATCTTCTTCTGCGCAGCCACCGCTGTCGCCGTGACGTCGCGCCGGGAGGCGGTACCCGCATGAGGACGCTGTCTCTCGTCCTGGCCGCCGTGCTGGTGCTGGCCGGTTGCGCCCCCGCGGAAAAGCCCGCTGTGCCAGCCACGTCGGCAGCCCACGACGACACAGGAATCGATGCGCGGGAGAGCGCGGATCCCGTGACCCGGCTGGTGCTGGTCGAGCCGGGCACCGGTGCGACGGTGGTGTACGACGCCGGTGGCGAAACCGAGGAGTCGCTCGGCGAGTTCGGTCCGACCGGCGGGGTCAGCGGTGATGGGCGGTTTGCCTACCTGCACGGCGAGACAGGGCTGACGATCGTTGACGCCGGATCGTGGACATTCGACCATGGCGACCACTCGCACTATTACGTCATGGCCCCCGGCGTGGCAGGCACCGTCGACGGCCGGGTCGAGCGCGCCGATGGACAGCGCGATCTCACCGCGCTGCGCCGCGGCGACGGCACAGTCGAGGTGCTCGACCGGAAACGCCTGGGCGAGCACCACATCGCATCCGCAGCCGGGTTCGACGGTCTGCGCGATGCCGCCGCAGTCATGCCGCTCGGTGCGGATCTGGTGGCGGTGACGCCCAGCGGCGCGGTCAATGCCATCACATGGGACGGTGCGCGGCAGACGTTGGGGCAATGCCCCGGGGTGACGGGGTCGGCTCTGGTGAGTGGTGCGGTCGTATTCGGCTGTGCCGACGGTGCGGTGAAGATCTCGAAACGGGCCGGGAAGCTCGTGGCGCAACAGCTGCCGTTCGGAAACGGCGGTCCCACAGTGCAGCCGGGCCCGCTCGTGCACCGTCACGGCGGTATGACGCTGGCCGCGATCGCCGGAGACGACGTCTGGGTGCTGAACGCCAAGCGTGGTGACTGGGCGTCGGTTCGGATTCCCGGTGCGGTCGCGGTCAACACCATCTCAGCCGAATCTGTGCTGGCACTGACCGAAGACGGACAGCTGCGTGCCTTCGATGTGCCCTCCGGAACGCAGACCGGCGCCCTCCAATTGTTCAGTGGGCCGGTGTCATCGGCGGCGCCCGTGATCGAGGTCGATGCCGACCGGGCCTACATCAACGACGTCGCCGCCCGGGCCGTCTACGAGATCGATTACGCCGACCCGCTGCGGCTGGCGCGCACGCTGAAAACCTCTGTCGCTCCTGGCTTCATGGTGGAGACGGGCCGATGAGCGGGCGGTGGTGGCGGCTGCTGGTCATCGGTGTGGTCGTGGCGGTGACGGCAGCCTGCGGCGCCCAGGGGGGTGGCGACGGCCGGCCGGACATCGTGGTCACCACCACGATCCTGGGCGATGTGGTACGCCAGATCGTCGGTGACACAGCCGATGTCCGCGTGCTGATGAAGCCCAACGCCGATCCGCACTCGTCGAGTCTGTCGGCGGCCGACGCGGCCCAGATGAGCGATTCCGATCTCGTCGTCTACAACGGGCTGGGCCTGGAAGAGTCCATGCAACGTCATGTCGACGCCGCAGCCGAAGACGGTGTCGCGACCCTGCCCGTCGGCGATCATGTCGATCCGCTCCGGCTTTCGGGCACCGACGACAGCGGGATCGATCCGCATTTCTGGACCGATCCGCAGCGGATGGTCCTGGCGGTCGATGTGATCGCGGACCGGATCGGTGAGCTGCCAGGAATCGACAGTGGGGCAATAACGGCCAATGCCGGACGGTATCGCGACGAGTTGACCCGCCTGTCGGAGGCGATGGCCGCCCGGTTCGCGGTGATACCCGCCGAGCGTCGCAAACTCGTCACCAACCACCACGTGCTCGGCTATCTGGCCGATCGATTCGACTTCACCGTGATCGGTGCGGTGATACCGAGTGGCACCACCCTTGCCTCACCCAGCGCATCGGACCTCGAATCGCTGACGCGGGCAGTGCGCACCGCCGGTGTGCCTGCCATCTTCGTGGATTCCTCGCAGCCCGACCGGTTGGCGCGGGTGCTCGCCGAGCACGCCGGGGTGAACGTCAACGTCGTCACGCTCTACACCGAATCCCTCAGCGAGCCGGGAACACCCGCGGACAGTTACCTCGCCATGATGCGGGCCAACACCGAAACCATTGTTACCAACCTGATGTGACGTCATTACCCAACAAGGAGACCGGATGACAAGACCCATTGCAGTGGCGGCAACCCTCGGAGCGCTGACCCTGGTAGCGGCCGGGTGCGGCAGTGAGCCTGAGCAGCAACAGATCGCGGAGCCACTGGTGGTGACGTACGACGGCGGGATGTACGTGCTCGACGGGACCAATCTGGAGGTCAAGGCCGACATCCCGATGGAAGGCTTCCTTCGGGTGAACCCGGCCGGGGACGATGCACACGTGTTGGTGTCCACCGATCAGGGTTTCCAGGTGCTCGACGCCCGCGCCGGCGCGCTGACCGAGACCACATTCCCCGCAGCAGAACCGGGCCACGTGGTGCCGCACGGCGAACGCACCGCGCTGTTCGCCGACGGGTCAGGTGAGATCACCGTTCTGGACCCGCATGACCTCGTCGAGACCGCAAAGCTGAGCTCGCCGACTCCGCATCACGGGGTGGCCGTGGTACTGGCCGACGGCAGTTGGGTGCGCAGCGAGGGCGATCCCGACGAGCGCACCGGCGCCGTCGCGTTCGACGCCGAGAACCGTGAGATCGCCCGCAACGCCGAATGCCCCGGTATTCACGGTGAAGGCGTCGTCGAAGGCGGGACGGTGGTGTTCGGTTGTGAAAACGGGGTATTGACCTACGCCGACCGCGCCTTCACCAAGGTCGCGGCGCCTGGCGACTACGGCCGGGTGGGCACGGTCAAGGGGCACGACGATTCGCCGGTGGCGCTGGCTGATTTCAAGGTCGATCCCGACGCCGAGCTCGAGCGGCCGAACCAGTTCGCGCTCATCGACACCGCCAGCGACCAACTGCGGCTGGTGGCACTGCCCCCGTCGGTCAGCTACTCGTTCCGTTCACTGGCGCGTGGCCCGCACGGTGAAGGGCTGATCCTGGGGACCGACGGAAATCTCCACGTCGTCGATCCGGTCTCTGGCGCCACCGAGAAGACCATCACCGTGGCGAAGCCGTGGACCGAGCCCGACGACTGGCAGCAGCCGCGACCCAGCGTGTTCGCGCGGGGCCACGATGTCTACGTCGCCGACTCCGCCACCAACGAGCTGCATCTTCTCGACGTGGAATCCGGTGAGGTGACCGCTTCGGTGACCCTCGACCACACGCCGAACGAGTTGAGCGGTGCGGTGGGTCACGAGCACTAGGAGCCCGATGTGCGCCAGCTAATGCAAACGGTTATCGTTATCGGCGTGACTTTGCCCGTGAACCTCAAGCTCCGCATGCTGACCGCCGGATTGGTGCTCGTTGCCCCCTTCGGCCTGGCGGCCTGCGGCTCCGACGACACCTCCGGGAGTGCGGGTCCGACGGGTGAGTGTCCGGCCGCTCCGGTCGACGTGGTGGTCAGCGTCGACCAGTGGGGCGACATCGTCTCAAGCCTGGGCGGCGCGTGCGCAAAGGTGACCACGGTGCTTGCCGGATCGTCGGTCGACCCGCACGACTTCGAGCCGTCGCCGTCGGACGCAGCGAAGTTCGAGGGCGCGCAACTCGTGGTGATCAACGGGGGTCACTACGACGAGTGGGCGAGCAAGCTCGCCGAAAGTTCGGCGCCGGACGCACCGGTGGTCGCGGCGATCGAGGACAGCACCGACCACGATCACGAGGGCCACGACCACGACGCTCATGCCGAGGAAACCAATCCGCATGCCTGGTACAGCCCGGCCGCGGTGACCGCAGTGTCCGATGCGGTCACCGCGAAGCTCAGCGAATTGTCCCCTGAGGCAAAGGATTACTTCGCCGAAAGGCACACGGAGTTCACCGAGTCGATGCGTCCCTACCAGAAGCTGATCGATGACATCAAGAACGGAGCCTCCGGTAAGAGCTACGCCGCGACGGAAGCCGTCTTCGACGACATGGCCGCTGCGGCCGGCCTGACCAACCGCACGCCTGCGGGCTATCAGGTCGCCTCCTCCAATGAGGCCGATCCCTCGCCCGCGGATCTCGACGCGTTCCTGCGGTTGCTCGGTGACAAGGGCGTCGATGTGTTGATCTACAACACCCAGACCGAGGGCTCGGTGCCCCAGCAACTGCGCGCCGCGGCCGAGAGTGCGGGTGTTCCGGTGGTGGATGTCACCGAAACGGTGGCGCCGGGAGCGGATTCGTTCGAGGCTTGGCAGGTGAACCAACTCACCGCGTTAGCCGACGCCCTGAAAATCCAGCCCTAGTGCCCGACGACGACACGGCACCGGCACTGGTCTTCGACGATGTCAGCGTGGTCCGCGGCGGCCGCCTGATCTGGTCGGAGGGCACCTTCTCGATCCCGGCAGGCGGCATCGTCGCGCTGATCGGATCCAACGGGTCCGGTAAGTCGACCATGCTGCAGGTCGTGCTGGGCCTGCTGCCGGTCGCATCGGGTTCGGTACAGGTGCTCGACGGCCGCCCCGGTGAGCACAACGACCTGATCGGCTACGTACCGCAGGACTACGTCGCCGGAGCGGGTGAGGCGATCCGTGCCAGGGATGCGGTCACATTGGGCCTGACCGGGCGCCGCTGGGGGTTCGGTCGCACCAGCCGCGCCGACCAGGACCGGGTCACCGAGGCGCTGGACTGGGTGGAGGCCACCGACTTCGCCGATATGCGCGTCTCGCAGCTCTCCGGCGGCCAGCGTCAGCGGGTGGCCCTGGCCAATGCTCTTGTGGGGCAGCCGAAACTACTCATCCTCGACGAACCGCTTGCCGCGTTGGACCTGCGCAACCAGCACGAGATCGTGTCTCTGCTGGCGCGCCTGAACAACGATCTCGATGTGACGATTCTGGTGGTCGCCCACGACCTGAACCCACTGCTGGAGGTGTTGGACAGCGCAATCTATCTGCTGGACGGGCATGCTCACCATGCCGCCATCCACGAGGTCGTCGACGCCGACCTGCTGACGCATCTGTACGGCACCAGGGTGCAGGTCGCCAACACGCTGCAGGGGCAGATGTACATGAGGAGCGGGGGGTGATGCCGACGGGCCTGCTGGCTGCGGGAAACCTGGCATTGGGCTACCAGCACAACTGGTGGCAGATCCTGAGTTCGGCGTTCATGCGCAACGCGCTGATCGGCGGCACGCTCGTCGCTCTCGCCGCCGGGCTGATCGGATACTTCATCATCGTGCGCAACACCGCGTTCGCCGCACACGCGCTGGCACACATCGGTCTTCCCGGTGCCACCGGCGCCGCGCTGCTCGGGTTGCCCGTGGTGCTGGGCCTCGGCGTGTTCTGTATCGGCGGCGCCCTGGTGATCGGTGCGATGGGCAAACGCGCCGCCGACCGGGAGGTGGCTACGGGCACGGTGCTGGCACTGGCCACCGGGTTCGGCCTGTTCTTCAATTCGCTGGCCACCAAGAACTCGTCGACACTGACCAACGTGCTCTTCGGCAATCTGCTGGCGATCACGCATCAGCAGTTGCTGACCTTCACCGCGTTGCTGGTGCTCCTGGCCGCCACCATCATCTTCGTCTACCGTCCGCTGCTGTTCGCGTCGGTCAATGCGCAGGTCGCCGAGGCCAAGGGGGTTCCGGTCAAGGCCCTGTCAATCCTGTTCATGGCGTTGCTCGGGGTGGCCGTCACCATGGCCGTGCAGGCCGTGGGCACGCTGTTGTTGTTCGCGCTGGTCGTCACCCCTGCGGCGACGGCGATCATGCTGACGGCTCAACCGCTGGCCGCGATGGCGATTTCGACGGGCATCAGCCTGGCGTCGGTGTGGGCGGGATTGGCGGTGTCCGCGATCTTCAACATGCCCCCCAGTTTCGTCATCGTGACCATCGCCTGCGTGATCTGGCTGGTGGTATGGGTGGGCAACCGGGCTGTGCACTCGGCCATCCACTAGCCTCAGAGAGCATGTCCAGGAGTCCTGACCCGCCGAGACGGGCCACCCTGGCTTCACTGGCGGCGGATCTGAAGGTTTCGCGCACCACGATCTCCAACGCCTACAACCGTCCGGATCAGCTTTCGGCGGATTTGCGCGACCGAATCTTCGAGGCGGCCAAGCGGCTTGGCTATCCCGGACCCGATCCGGTGGCACGTTCACTGCGCACCCGCAGGGCGGGCGCAGTGGGGCTGATGGTCACCGAACCGCTCAATTATTCGTTCAGCGATCCGGCCGCGCTGGATTTCGTTGCCGGGCTTGCCGAATCGTGCGAGGAAGCCGGCCAGGGCCTACTGCTGGTCGCGGTGGGGCCCAACCGCACCTTCGAGGAAGGCTCGGCGGCGGTGCTCTCCGCCGGGGTCGACGGCTTCGTGGTGTACTCCGTCTCCGACGACGACCCGTACCTGCCGCTCGTGCGGCAGCGGCATCTACCCGTCGTGGTGGTGGATCAGCCCAAGGACGTGTCCGGTGTGTCGCGCATCGGCATCGACGACCGGGCCGCCATGCGGCAGCTGACCGAGTATCTGCTGGAGCTCGGTCACCGTGATATCGGTCTGCTCACCATGCGGCTGGGCCGCGACTGGCCCCACGGCGATCCACAGAAGCCGGCGCTGGCCGACCCGGAGCGCGTCCAGACACCCCACTTCCACGTGCAACGGGAGCGTATCCACGGTGTGTACGACGCGATCCTCGGTGCCGGTCTGCCGCCCGGCTCGCTGACCGTGGTGGAAAGCTACGAGCACCTGGCGAGTTCCGGTGGTGCGGCCGCGGAGGTGGCGTTGCAGGCCAACCCGCGCATCACCGCGCTGATGTGCACGGCCGACGTGCTTGCCATCTCGGCCATGGACCACCTGCGCTCCCGCGGCATCTACGTGCCGGGACAGATGACCGTCACCGGATTCGACGGGGTCCCCGAGGCATTGCGGCGCGGCCTGACCACGGTCGTGCAGTCCAGCGTGGAGAAGGGCCGCCGGGCCGGTCGGGTGCTGCATCATCCGCCGCGCTCGGGACTGCCGGTCATCGACGTGCTGGAGACCGAGGTGGTGCGTGGCCGCACGTCGGGTCCGCCCGCCTAGCGGGCCCGCCGCTCGCCGAGCAGGTACTTCAATGCTGCCGCAACGTCTTTCGGCTCGGCCACCCGGTAGCCGGCCAGGGTGTCGCCCGGGCCGACCTTGACGCCGACGTCGTTGCCGCGCAGCGCCCGGAAGGCCTTCTCATCGGTGACGTCGTCGCCGAAATACACCACCGTCGAGGCGTTGTGCGTGTCACGCAGGATGTCGATCGCCTCACCCTTGTCCGTTGAGATCACCGCGAATTCGAGCACGGCCTTACCCTCGGTCAACTGGGCGTTCCAGGACTGCGACGCGTTACGGGCCTCGGTGAGGGCGGCCTCGGCGTCGGCGGGGTCGGCATTGCGTACGTGCAGGGCGACGCTGGCGGGCTTGAGTTCGACGGTGACGCCGGGCTTGTCCGCCGCGATCGAGGCCAGCTCCGCGGCGATCGTGCGCAACAGGGATTCGTCGATGGGATGGGTGAAACCGGAATCGAACTCGGCACCGTGACTGCCGACCAGATGCACCGCGGCGGGCATCCCCGACAGGTCCCGCAGCACCTCCAGCGCGCGCCCGGAGATCAGCGCGGTGACGGTGTCGGGACATTCGGACAGGGCGACCAGCGTCTCAGCGGCATCGGCCAGCGGACGCGCATCGGCCGGATGGTTGACGATCGGGGCGAGCGTGCCGTCGAAGTCCGAGGTGACCAGCAAGCGGGTGGCCCGCGCCGCCTCGCTGAGAACACGCGACAGGTCGGCCCGGGTATCGCTCACCCGCTAGATCTTAGGTTGGTCCTCTGCGCCGATCAGCAGGCGCACGGCCAGGTCCAGTCGCTTGCTGACGTCGGTCGCCGAGGCGCGCCGGGTCAGCCAGGCCAGCAGGTTGGACAGCCACACATCGGAGATGACCCTGGCGATGTGGTACTGGTCCTCGGTCGGCTCGCCGTCGCTCATGGCGCGCGCGAACATCGAGTCCATCAGCTTGCCGACGTGGTCGACCTCGCCGGCGGCCGAGGCGTCAGCGAAGACGAAGGCTCTCGTCATGGCCTCGGTGAGCAGCGGATTGCGTTGCATCGCCCGGTTGAGCTTGCCGACCATGAAATTCAGCCGCTGGTACGGGGTGCCGCCTGCCAGTGCGGCCCGGTCGGTTTTGGCGTCGATGCGCTCGAACTCGCGTCCCAGCGCCGATACCAGCAGATGCACCTTGGACGGGAAGTAACGGTAGAGCGTGCCGACCGCGACGTCGGCCCGTTCGGCCACCGCGCGCATCTGCACCGCTTCATAACCGCCCTTGGAGGCGATGGCCAGCGTGGCGTCGAGGATGCGCTTACGCCGCTCGCGCTGGGCTTCGGAGCCGAGTTCCGACTCGGTGAGGACCGCCACGTTCGTCACCTCACGTGGTCGCGAATCCGAGCCGGATGATTCGGGCCGTGCTGGCTGTGACAATCCGGCCATGTCGTGGGCGACTCCTTCTCATTGCGTACCTCGTCGAAAACGATACGCACGCCGGTCTCCTTCATCTCACCCCCGAGCCGGTAAGACACGGGCGTGTCCTGCTGCAACGCCGGTCGACTTGACGGTCGAACACTGTCACCATTAGAACACGTTCTAGTGAGAAGCATGGACTTCTCGTCCTACGGCTAGGAGTCGACCGTGTCAGTGTTGTCCCAGGGGACCAGTGCCTCCGAGCAGTTCGCCGCCCGCGATTTGGTGCGGAGCTGGGCCGCGGCGTCCGGCGCGGTGGCCGCCGTGCGTGAGGTCGAGCACGATCCGCAAGCTTGGCGGGCGACCTACCGCGGCCTGTCTGAGCTGGGCATTTTCAGTGTCGCTGTCGCTGAAGACCAGGGCGGCGCCGGTGGGACCGTCGAGGATCTGTGCGCGATGGTCGACGAGGCAGCCGCAGCCATGGTTCCGGGGCCGGTCTCCACGACGGCGTTGGCGACCCTGGTCACCGGCAACGCCGAAGTGCTCGAAGCCCTGGTCTCGGGGGAGCGCAGCGCAGGCGTCGCGCTGAACACCGAGCTGCAGATCGATGGCGGCCTGGTCTCCGGCACCGTCGAGCACGTGCTGGGCGCCGACACTGCCGGAGTGCTGCTGCTACCGGTCGGTGACGTGGTCGTGCTGATCGACGCCGCGGCCCTGGGCGTGACGATCGAACCGCTCAAGGCGACCGACTTCTCGGTACCGCTGGCCCGGGTCGTGCTGGATTCCGTGCCTGGCGAGGTGCTGGCGGTCTCTGTGCAGCGGTTCGAGGATGTGGCCGCAACCGTGCTGTCGGCCGAAGCCGCGGGACTGGCCCGCTGGGCGCTGCAGACCGCCACCGAGTACGCCAAGGTGCGCGAGCAGTTCGGCAAGCCGATCGGAAGCTTCCAGGCCGTCAAGCACATGTGCGCCGAAATGCTGCTGCGGTCCGAGCAGGCTTCGGTGTCGGCTGCTGATGCGGCCCGCGCCGCCGGTGCGGCCGATGACGCTCAGTGCTCGATCGCGGCCGCGGTCGCCGCGGCCACCGGTATCGACGCCGCCCAGGCCAACGCCAAGGACTGCATTCAGGTGCTCGGCGGTATCGGCATCACCTGGGAGCACGATGCACATCTGTATCTGCGTCGCGCATATGGCATTTCGCATTTCCTCGGTGGCAGACGCCGCTGGGTGCGCCGCGTTGCCGCGCTGACGCAGGAGGGCGTGCGTCGCGAGCTGCGCATCGATCTGGAGTCCGTGGCGGAGCTGCGTCCGGAGATCAGCGCCGCGGTCGCTGCGGTCGCTGCCGAGCCGGCCGACAAACAGCGGGTGGCGCTGGCTGATTCCGGCTTGCTGGCGCCGCACTGGCCGAAACCCTACGGCCGTGACGCCTCACCGGCCGAGCAGCTGCTGATCGATCAGGAGCTGGCCGCGGCGAAAGTGGACCGACCGGACCTGGTGATCGGCTGGTGGGCCGTGCCGACCATCTTGGAGCACGGCAGCCCTGAGCAGATCGACCGGTTCGTGCCGCCAACGCTGCGCGGCGAATTGAACTGGTGCCAGCTGTTCTCCGAGCCCGGTGCCGGTTCGGACCTGGCTGCGTTGCGGATGAAGGCCGTCCGCGCAGAGAGCTCGGATGGGAAGCCGGGCTGGAAACTGACCGGCCAGAAGGTGTGGACCTCGGCGGCGCAGAAGGCGCACTGGGGAGTCTGCCTGGCCCGCACCGACCCGGACGCGCCGAAACATAAAGGCATCACGTATTTTCTCGTCGACATGAAGTCGGCGGGCATCGTGATCCGTCCGCTGCGCGAGATCACCGGCGACGAACTGTTCAACGAGGTGTTCTTCGACGACGTGTTCGTGCCCGACGACATGGTGGTGGGCACGGTCAACGACGGCTGGCGGCTGGCCCGCACCACGCTGGCCAACGAACGCGTGGCGATGGCAGGCGGTACCGCGCTGGGCAATCCGATGGAGGAACTGCTGCATTCGCTGCGCGGCCCCGGCATCGATCCGGCCGATCAGGACCGCCTCGGCGACCTGATCCTGGGGGCACAGGTGGGCTCACTGCTCGATCAGCGCATCGCGCAGGCGGCCGTCGAAGGACACGACACCGGTGCCCAGGCCAGCGCCCGCAAGCTGATCGGGGTGCGCTACCGGCAGGGTCTGTCGGAGTTCCGCATGGAGCGCTCCGAAGGCGGCGGTGTGGTGGAGAACCCCACGGTGCACGACTTCCTCAACACCCGCTGCCTGACCATCGCAGGCGGCACCGAACAGATCCTGCTGACCCTGGCAGGCGAACGGCTGCTCGGCCTGCCGCGGTAGGGGTGGAGTCTCAGAAGGTGGTCTGCGCGCAGGCGTCCGGGGTGGTGAGGTTCACCCCGCCGTAGACCACCTGGATGTGACTGCACGCGATCAGGGTGGAGTTGGTGGCCGGCCGGCCGCTGCCCCAGTCGATCGGCATCGAATCGCCGTCGAGCTTGAAACGCTCGATCGGGCCGCCGCCGAAGTAGGTCACCGAGATCTCAACGCTGTTGAGCGACTTGAGCATCCGGGAGACCACGTTGTCGTGATTGGAGCCCTTGGTCTCCCGCGGCATACCGGAGGGTGAGCTGTAGGAGACCTGCTGCCAGACGTTGCGGTCCGTGCTGCGCAGCGTCACGGTCTGCCTGGCCCAGGTGTCCCCGGGGAAGCCGGTGGGCGCGCCGCCTGCCAGCAGGTTGGCGGTGGTGTTGAACGTGCACCGGTCGCCCGCGCAGTCGGCGTTGACGTGCATTTCGATCTGGGTGGCCGGATCGACAGCGATCGAGGTGGTCGCGGAGTTGGAGGCGGCGGCTGCCGACGCGGGGTGCACCAGCACCGCGGTCGCCAGGGCCGCCGCGCCTGCCGCGGCGAGCCGGTTCATCGTTACGGTCATCGTCAAGAAAGGTATCCCGTCGCTATTCGTCGTAGGTGACTTCGACCGAATCCGACTGCGGCGTGGCCTGGCAGCCGAGAATCAGCCCCTCTTCGAGATCGGACGGTTCGAGCACGTCGTTGATCTCCATCTTCACCTCACCGGATTTCTTGAGCACCGCGCATGCCCCGCAGTGTCCTTCCCGGCAGGAGAACGGCGCGTCGAGTCCCTTGGCCAACAGCACGTCGAGCAGTTTCGCCGAGCGCGGCCAGCTGACTTCGTGGGTCTCGCCGTCCAGGGTGACCACGGCGGTGGCAGGCCCCTCGTCGCTGGTGTCTTCTTCGATGACGACGGCGGCAAACGGATCGGACTCAAGTGACTTGAACACCTCGATGTGGATGCGTTCGTCCGGGGTGCCTGCCTGGCGCAGCGCCTCCTCGGCGGCCGCCATGAACGGCCCCGGCCCGCAGATGAACGCGTCGGCGTGGGCGTGCGGAGCGGCCAGGGCGGCCAGCGCCGATGCGCTCGGCAGGCCCTGGACGCTCTCCAGCCAGTGCACGACGGTCAGTCGATCGGGGTACTTGGCGGCGAGTTCGCGCAGCGTCGCGGCGAAGATCACCGAGTTCTCGTCGCGGTTGGCGTAGACCAGCGTCACGTTCCCGCTGCCCTCGGCGAGCGCGGATTTACAGATCGCCATCATCGGAGTGATACCGCTACCCGCCGCCAACAGCAGGAAATTCGTGTCGAGGTCCTTGGGGACGAAGGTGCCCGACGGCGCCAGCACATGTATCCGCATACCGGCGTGCGCGTTGTCGCACAACCAGTTCGAGGCATATCCGTCGACGGTGCGCTTGACGGTCACGGTCAGCTGATCGTCGGTGACCGGCGAGCTCGACAGCGAGTAGCAGCGCGCCACCGACCCGGTGCGGTCGCTGGGCACGCGCAGGGTCAGGAACTGGCCGGGCGAGTAGCGGAGTCTGTCGGACGGAATGTCGGCCCCGTCGGGGACCGTGAACACCACGGAACGGGCGTCGGCGGTTTCCTCGATGACTGCGGCCACCTGTAGTTCGAGCACGTGGCTGCCCAGTGGCTCATCCGTCACGGGTAGCCCCCTCTCTTCGCTCATAACTAGAACATGTTACAAAAACATACTTGCCCAGGTCCAGCGGCTGTATCACGGCGCTGCTCGACACAAATCGTAACGTGTTCTAATCTCTCTTTAGATCCGATTCTCGGGAGGCATTCAGTGACATCCATTGAACAGCGTGACGTGCAGGCGGTCCTGGCCGGCATCGACGAACTGTTGCCGCAGGTGCGCGAGCGCGCCCAGGCCACCGAGGATCTGCGCAAGATCCCTGATGAGTCGATCAAGGCGCTCGACGAGGTGGGCTTCTTCAAGCTGCTGCAGCCCGAACAGTGGGGCGGCCTGCAGTGCGATCCGACGGCGTTCTACGAGGCGGTGCGCCGTATCGCCAGCGCCTGCGGGTCGACCGGCTGGGTCAGCTCGATCATCGGTGTACACAACTGGCACCTGGCGCTGTTCGATCAGCGGGCACAGGAAGAGGTGTGGGGCGAGGACCCGACGGTCCGGGTGTCGTCCTCGTACGCGCCGATGGGTGCGGGCACCGTGGTCGACGGCGGGTACCTGGTCAGCGGCTCCTGGAACTGGTCTTCCGGCTGTGACCACGCCACCTGGGCGTTCCTCGGCGGCCCGGTGATCAAGGACGGTCGCCCGGTCGATTTCGGCAGCTTCCTCATCCCGCGCACCGAGTACGCGATCGACGACGTGTGGCATGTCGTCGGCCTGCGCGGCACCGGCAGTAACACCGTTGTGGTCAAGGACGTGTTCGTCCCCACCCACCGCTTCCTGTCCTACAAGTCGATGAACGACGGCACGGCAGGCGGATACGAGAAGAACACCGCGCCGGTTTACAAGATGCCTTGGGGCACTGTGCATCCCACCACGATCTCGGCGCCGATCGTCGGCATGGCCTACGGCGCCTACGATGCGCACGTCGAGCACCAGGGCAAGCGCGTCCGTGCGGCGTTCGCCGGCGAGAAGGGCAAGGACGACCCCTTCGCCAAGGTCCGGATCGCCGAGGCCGCCAGCGATATCGACGCCGCCTGGCGGCAGTTGATCGGCAACGTCGGCGACGAGTACGCGTTGCTGACGGCGGGCAAAGAGATTCCGTTCGAGTTGCGCGCCCGGGCCCGGCGCGACCAGGTGCGCGCCACCGGCCGTGCCATCGCCTCGGTCGACCGGCTCTTCGAGTCAGCCGGCGCCACCGCGTTGGCCAACAGTGCGCCGCTGCAACGGTTCTGGCGTGACGCCCATGCCGGTCGTGTGCACGCCGCCAATGACCCCGAGCGGGCGTACATGATCTTCGGCAACCACGAGTTCGGGCTGCCGCCTGCGGACACGATGGTCTGATGACTGCAACACAGGAGATCACCTTCGAAGCCACCTCGCGGTACGCGCAGGTGCGGTCCGGGGCGAGCGAAGCGACGGGTAATCCCGTAGACATGCGGCTGCACTACCACGAGGCAGGCGATCCCGATGCGCAGACCATCGTGTTGCTGCACGGTGGTGGACCCGGCGCGTCGAGTTGGTCGAACTTCGGCCGCAACATCGCCGTGTTGGCCGAGCGTTTCCACGTGCTGGCGGTCGATCAACCCGGCTATGGCCATTCGGACAAGCACACCGAGCACGAGCAGTACAACCGGTACAGCGCAAAGGCATTGCTGGGCCTGTTCGACCACCTCGGTCTGCAGGGGCGTATCCCGTTGCTGGGCAATTCGCTCGGCGGCGGCACCGCGGTGCGGTTCGCGCTGGACTATCCGGACCGGGCCGGCAAGCTGGTGCTGATGGGCCCGGGCGGTCTGAGCGTCAACCTGTTCGCCCCCGATCCCACCGAGGGCGTCAAGTTGCTCGGCAAGTTCACCGCAGAGCCCACCCGCGAGAACATCGAGAAGTTCCTGCGCATCATGGTTTTCGACCAGAAGCTCATCACCCCGGAGCTGATCGACGAGCGCTTCGCGATTGCCTCGCAGCCGGAGTCGTTGGCTGCGGCGCGGGCGATGGGCCGCTCGTTCGCCGGGGCGGATTTCGAGCTGGGCATGATGTGGCGCGAGGTGTACAAGCTGCGCCAGCCGGTGCTGCTGATCTGGGGCCGCGAGGACCGGGTCAATCCGCTTGACGGTGCACTGGTTGCGGTCAAGCAGATTCCGCGGGTGCAACTGCATGTTTTCGGGCAGTGTGGTCACTGGGCTCAAGTCGAGAAATTCGACGAGTTCAACAAGCTCACGATCGATTTCCTTGGAGGCTGAACGATGAGCATCCGGTCATTGGGTTACCTGCGGCTGGAGGCCACCGATATGGCGGCCTGGCGCGAGTATGGGCTCAAGGTGCTCGGCATGGTCGAAGGCAAGGGTGCCACCGAAGGTGCGCTCTACCTCCGCATGGACGAGTTTCCGGCGCGGTTGGTGATCGTGCCCGGCGAGCACGATCGCCTGTTGCAATCGGGGTGGGAGACGGCGAACGCCGCCGACCTGCAGGACATCCGCAACCGCCTCGACGTCGAGGGCACCGCCTACAAGGAAGCGACGGCCGCGGAACTGGCCGAACGCCGCGTCGACGAGATGATCATCTTCGACGATCCCTCGGGTAACACCCTCGAGGTGTTCCACGGCGTCGCACTCGAGCACCGGCGCGTGGTCAGCCCGTACGGGCACAGGTTCGTCACCGAGGAGCAGGGGCTCGGTCACGTCGTGCTGACCACCAAGGACGACGCCGAGTCGCTGCACTTCTACCGTGACGTGTTGGGGTTCCGGCTGCGTGATTCCATGCGGCTGCCACCGCAACTCGTCGGCAGACCCGCCGACGGCCCCCCGGCATGGCTGCGGTTCTTCGGGGTCAATCCCCGCCACCACAGCCTCGCTTTCATGCCCGGACAGACACCCAGCGGCATCGTGCACCTCATGATGGAGGTGGAGAACAATGACGATGTCGGTCTCTGCCTGGATCGTGCGCTGCGCCGCAAGGTGCCGATGTCGGCCACACTGGGTCGCCACGTCAACGACAAGATGTTGTCCTTCTACATGAAGACGCCCGGTGGGTTCGACATCGAATTCGGTTGTGAGGGCCTCGAAGTCGACGATACGGATTGGGTCGCCCGCGAATCCACCGCGGTGAGCCTGTGGGGACACGACTTCACCGTCGGATTCAAGAACCAGTGAGCGCCGAACCGCGCGATCCGCGCACGTTCCGTAATGTGCTCGGACAGTTCTGCACTGGTATCACGATCATCACCACCGTGCATGAAGAAGCGCCCATCGGCTTCGCCTGCCAGTCGTTCGCGGCGTTGTCCCTTGACCCGCCGCTGGTGCTGTTCTGCCCGACGAAAGTGTCGCGGTCGTGGCAGGCCATCGAGGCCAGCGGCAAGTTCTGCGTCAACATGCTGCATGAGGACCAGCAGCACGTGTCGGCGCGGTTCGGTTCGAAGGAGCCGGACAAGTTCGCCGGGATTGATTGGCGGCCATCGAAACTCGGCTCTCCGGTGATCGAGGGTGCGCTGGCCCACATCGACTGCTCGGTGGATTCGGTGCACGACGGTGGCGATCACTTCGTGGTGTTCGGCGCCGTACAGTCACTCTCCGAAGTGCCCAAACGCAAGCCGCGTCCGCTTCTGTTCTACCGCGGCGAATACACCGGGATCGAGCCGGACAAGAACACCCCGGCGACATGGCGCAATGACCTGGAGGCGTTCCTGACCGCCACCACCAACGACACCTGGCTCTGAGACTCAGAGACCGATTTATCGATCGATCAAAAACCCCCTTGACACCAGGTATCTTCGATGCAACTGTTTGATCGACTGATCAAATTTGTTGAGAGGATGGCAATGGCGGGTCGCGTTGAGGGAAAAGTCGCATTCATCACCGGGGCCGCACGCGGTCAAGGTCGCAGTCATGCCCTGCGGCTGGCGCAGGAGGGCGCGGACATCATCGCGGTCGACGTGTGTCGGCGGATCAGCAGTAACGCCGATATTCCTGCGGCCACGCCCGAGGATCTGGTTGAGACGGCTGATCTGGTCAAGGGGCTCAATCGGCGCATCGTCACGGCCGAAGTCGACGTGCGTGATTTCGATGCGGTCAAGGCTGCGGTGGACAGCGGCGTCGAGCAGTTGGGCCGCCTCGACATCATCGTCGCCAACGCCGGCATCGGCAACGGCGGCGAGACCCTGGACAAGACCAGCGAGCAGGACTGGGACGACATGATCGGCGTCAACCTCTCCGGCGTCTGGAAAACTGTGAAAGCCTCGGTGCCGCATCTCCTTTCGGGCGGGCACGGCGGATCGATCATCTTGACCAGCTCAGTGGGCGGGCTCAAGGCCTATCCGCACACCGGTCACTACATCGCGGCCAAGCACGGGGTCGTCGGCCTCATGCGGACTTTCGCCGTCGAGCTCGGGCAACACTCGATCAGGGTCAACTCGGTGCATCCGACGAATGTGAACACCCCGTTGTTCATGAACGAGGGCACCATGAAGTTGTTCCGCCCGGACCTTGAGAGCCCGGGCCCCGACGATATGGCTGTGGTCGCGCAGATGATGCACGTACTGCCGATCGGTTGGGTCGAGCCGGTCGATATCAGTAATGCCGTGCTGTTCCTGGCCTCTGATGAAGCCCGGTACGTGACCGGCCTGCCGCTCACGGTCGACGCGGGCAGCATGCTGAAGTAGGCGTCAACGTGTGGTGGCGAACCGCTGTAACAGCCGTTCGATGAAGGCGCGGAACTCCTCGTGGCCCTGGTTGACGCCGACGGCGTTCTCGTAGCTGATACCGCGTGCGGTCTGGGTGAGCAGCATCGACATGACGACGGGCGGAAACTCTTCCATGTCGATGCCGTGGGTGCGCAGCACCATTGCCATGGCCGCGGTCTCGATGTCGCGGACGCGCTCCGAGAACGCCTTGAGTTCCGCGCCGATCGCCTTGCGGTGATTGGCCAGGGCCATGAACTCCATGTTCAGCCCGGTGACACGGGAATCGGTGTTCATCAGCCACAATGCCCGCAACGGGTCGTCGTCGGTGATCGCCGCGCGCATCCGGGCCAGCGCGGCTTCAGCGCCGTTGTGCAGGACCGCGATGTAGAGATCGTCCATCGTGTCGAAGTAGTAGTAGACCAGGGCCGACTTCACTCCGACCTCGGCGGCCACGCGCCGCGATGTTGCGGCGGCATAGCCTTCGGTCCGCATGATCTGAGCGGTTGCCTCGATCAAACGTTGACGGGTGCCCGCGTCCTTCTCCCTGGGGCGGCGTGCGGCCGGCATCAGGCGGGGCCCCCAGAACCGTTGCAGAACATCCGATATGGGACCGGTGCTGCATCCCTTGACCGGGCACGACAAGAGGTGGTAGGCATGAGCCACCTTATCAGTTTGATCGATCGATCAAATATTGATCCCGAGGAAGACCGATGCTCGACGGAATGACCGAAAGGCCACGCCAGCCATGACCGATCTCGCCTCAGTCGACTACTTCACCGACCCGGCAGTCACCCAGGACCCCTACGAGTACTACGAATACCTGCGCAGTCGGGGACCGGTGTGCGCCGAACCGCACCACGGCGTCATCGCCGTGACCGGTTATCAGGAAGTGCTGGCCGCATTCAAGGACCACGATTCGTTCTCGGCGGTCAACGCGATCGGTGGGCTGTTTCCGCCGCTGCCGTTCGTGCCCGAGGGTGACGACATCACCGAGCAGATCGAGGCGCACCGCCACGAGTTTCCGATCCACGAGCACATGGTGGTGATGGACCCGCCTGCCCACGAGCGGGCCCGCTCGCTGCTGAGCAAGCTGCTGACGCCACGACGCCTCAAGGAGAACGAGGACTACATGTGGCATCTGGTCGATCGTCAGCTCGACAAGTTCATCGACAACGGAAGATGCGAATTCCTGTCGGAATACGCCAAACCCTTCGCGACCTCGGCGATCATCGACCTGCTTGGTGTTCCGGAGCAGGACCGGCCGGAGTTCCTCGCCGAGTTGGGTGCCGGGCCTCCGGAGGGCAACCACGTCGGAGCACTGGACGGGTCGGCCGTGGGCCGCGACCCCCTGCAGTACCTCGACGACAAGTTCGCCGGATACCTCGCCGAGCGCAGGCGCGAGCCACGTGGCGACGTGTTGTCGGGCATGGCGACGGCCACCTATCCCGACGGCTCGACGCCGGATCTGCTGGAGGTGGTCAAGCCCGCGACATTCCTGTTCGCCGCCGGTCAGGAGACCGTCACCAAGCTGCTCACCGCCGCCGTGCAGACCCTCGGCGACCGCCAGGACTATCAGCAGCTGTTACGCGAGAATCCGTCGGGGATACCGACATTCATCGAGGAAGCGCTACGGATGCACGCCCCGACGAAGATCGACTTCCGGCTGGTGAGAAAGACCACAACGCTCGGTGGGGTGCATTTGAAGGCCGGAACGATTGTGATGCTCTGTCTCGGTGCGGCAAACCGTGATCCCCGCAAATTCGACAATCCCCAGACATTCGATCCGAATCGCAAGAACGTCCGCGAACACATCGCATTCGGCCGCGGCATCCACACCTGCGCTGGTGCGCCGCTGGCCCGGGTCGAGGGGCAGATCACCGTGCGCCGGCTCCTGGACCGCATGCGCGACATCACGATCAGCGAAACCGCGCACGGTCCGGCCGGCAACCGCAGCTACACCTACGAGCCCACGTTCCTGCTGCGCGGGCTCACCGAACTCAACATCGAGTTCACCCCAGCGACAGAGTGACGGGACCGCCGTGCGGATCGGCGCCGTCGAGAATGCTCGACGGCACTCGGAAGACCCGCCCGGGTGAGGCGGCCCAGGGCAGCGTCTTACGCCCGATCACGTTGCCGCCTTGGCGTGCAGTGACTTTCGGGATCCGTGTGAGCGCGTCGGTCCACAACAGCAACCGTCCCCTGGCCGGGGCGGGATCGCCGGGGCGCAACAGGGTCGGTGCCACCCAGCGCAACGGGGCATCGGCCTGGATACGCACGGCGGTGCCCGGAGCCGCACGCCCGTCGAGGTAGTCGCGCACCTGCCCGGCGACATGCCTGCCGTCGAGCGCGGCGATATCGGCGGTGTCGACCGGATGGAGCAGGTTCCCGATCGCGAACACACCGGGCCTGCTGGTGCGCAGCGCCGTGTCCACGGCAGGGCCCAGCGTGCCCGCGTCCATGTCGAGGCCCGCGGCGCGGGCAAGCTCGTGATCGGGAATCCAATCGCCGGTGAAAACCACGGTGTCGCAATCGATGACACGTCGCAGGCCGGTGTCGATCTGCTCGATTTCGACGCCCTGCACGACAGGCTTGCCGATCACCCGCGTGACCCTGGTCCTGGTCGCGACGTCGACGCCGAGCAATGGGGTGCGCCCGGCGAGGTTGAACACCGCATACGACTCGGGGGAGGGGTATTCGGTGGTCATCAGCGCGGTGGCGCAACCGGCGTGCTTGAGCGTCAGCACCGCGGAATAGCTGACCAGTTCCGCACCGACGATCACCGCGCGGCTGCCCACCTTGCGTCGCTGCAGATGCACGGTGTTCTGCAGGTGCCCGGTGGTGTAAATGCCCGCGGCCCGGTCACCGGGAATCATCCGCGCGGGGCGAGGTCGTTCACGTGCTCCGGTGGCAAGGACCACCGCGCGGGCTTCGATGAGTTCCCTGCCGCGAGGTGAGGTGATCTCCAGCGTCCTGGGGCCCGCCCATCCGGTCACCATGGTGCTGGCACGGATTGTTGCTCCCGCGGCGACTGCGTTCTGCACCAGGCGCCGGGCGTAGGCGGGACCGCTGATGAAGGTTTTCATGTCCCGCATGCCGTAGCCGGGATGGTCACTGTGGCGGGGAATGCCGCCGGCCACGGATTCCCGTTCGAGGACAAGGACGTTCAATGTGGGGTCCAGATTGGCCGCAGCTGTCAGCCCGGCGGGACCGCCACCGATGATCGCGACGTCGACGGTGTGGGTGGTGGTCATGCGCGCATCTCCCGCTCGAATATGGTCTGCACTTCGGCACCGCAGAAGAACGCCTGACAGCGGCCGTTCATCACGCGCGTGCGCCGGCGCAGGCCGTCGAGTGCTGCGGGTGGCACGACGGAATGACAGGCATCGCGCAATTCGCCCTCGGTGACGCGCTCGCAGAAGCACACGATGCGGCCGTAGGCGGAATCCGCGGCGATGTCCTCTGCCTGCTGGTAGGGCCGGGGAAACGCCTCGCCGAGGTTGGGCATCCTGGGCGGTTCCGGTAGAGCGTCCCGTGGGGTGAGGGCCAGACCCGCCGAGACCAGTTGGTCGCGAACATATTCCGCAATGGCCATCCCGGCGGTCAGGCCGGTGGAACGTATTCCGCCCACCAGCAGGTAATGCTGCTGAGGATCGGCTTCGATGAGATAGTCGCCGTGGTCGATCGCCGCCCGCAGGCCTGCGTAGGTGGCGGTGACCTCCTCGTCGAGCAGGCTGGGCATCAACGCGCGGCCCTTCTCCAACAGGAATTCGAAACCTGCTTCCGAGGTGCCGGTCGCGGTGCGGTCGGTGAGGTCCTCGGAGGTGGGGCCCAGCATGACGTTCCCGTAGATGGTGGGGCTGACGAGGACCCCTTTTCCACGGGAGGTGGGTACGGGCAGCACGATCTTGTCGACCAGCGGGCGGGCCAGCTTGTCGTAGACGATGAGTTCGCCGCGGCGCGGGGTGACGGTGAACCGTGAATAGCCGAACAGGCCGTCGACCGTGTCCGCACCCAACCCGGCGGCGTTGATCACCCAACGCCCACGCACTGCCCCGCCGGTGGTGTGCAGGGTCGTGAACTCCGGTGCGATGTCGACGGTTTCCACGCGATGGTTTCGCAGCAGCGTGGCACCCCGGTTCACGGCGTCGGTGGCCAGCGCCAGATTGACCGTCCAGGTGCAGATGATCGATTCATCAGGGACGGTGAGTCCGCCGAGTGCCCCCGGTCCAAGGTGCGGCACTGCCGCATACACCGCGTCGGAATCCACGATCTCGCAATGGTGGTAGCCGTTGGCCTCGGCCTTCTCCTTCAGGGCGGGCAGAGCGTCCAGCTGCTCGTCGTCCCAGGCGACCAGGATGGCGCCGGTGTGTTCGATCGGGATGCCGGTGGGTACGGCGTACTCGGAGAGCAGTTGGTAGCCGCGGCCGACCATCGCTGACTCCAGGGTGCCGGGTTTGGCATCGAATCCGGTATGCAGGATCGCGGTGTTGGCCTTACTCGTGCCGTCGCCCACATCGTCGCGGGCTTCGAGCAGTGCGACCGACAAGTCGTTGCCTGCCAGTTCACGGGCGATGGCTGATCCGACGATGCCGGCTCCGATGACGAGAACGTCGTAGACGTCCTGGGTGTTCACGAAAACTCCTGGGCGTAGGTGGTGGCGGCCAGTTCGCGCCAGCCGGAACGGAATTCGTCGGCACGGTGCTGGGGCCAGCTGGGCTCGTAGCTCGCCGACGGCGTCCAGCCGGTGACGACCTCGCGGATGGAACGTTCGGGTTCAACGCTGAGCTGGGCCAGCGCGGCCGCTCCGAGTGCGGTGGCATGCGCGGACGGGTAGACGTCGACGGGTATCTGGAGCACGTCGGCGACGGCCTGCATGAGGACTCTTGACTGGGTGAGCCCGCCGTCCACACGCAGCCTGCTCAGCGGCGCGGCATCGGCGTTGATGGCCGAGGCCAGCTCGGCGACCTGTGCGGCGATACCCTGCAGTACCGCGAGCACGATATGGCCGCGTCCGGTGGACAGCGTCATGCCGGAGATCGCGGCGGTGGCTTGCGATTTCCACCACGGAGCCGCGAGCCCGGCCAAGGCGGGCACGCACAGCACCCCGTTGCTGTCTTCGGCGGCGACCGTGTCCATCTCCGCGGCGCCGCCGATGATGCCCAGCGAGGACAGCCATTTGACCGCGGACGCGGCGGTGTACACCTGACCGTCGACGCAGAAGGTGTCCGCGCCGCCGATGCGCCAGGCCACAGAAGAGGTCAGGCCCGCAGTCGAGTGCACCGGGGTGTCACCGGTGTTGGCCAGCAGGAACGCTCCGGTGCCGAACGTACATTTGGCCATGCCCGGGTCGAAACACGCCTCGGCCAGCAGCGCCGCCTGCTGATCGACCACGATCCCGCCGACCGGTACCTCGGCGCCGAACGCTGTTGTGGTGCCGATGACTTCGTCGTTGGCCGCGATCGCGGGCAGCCGCTCGTCCTGCAATCCGAACAGGCCGAGCAGCTCCCCGCTCCACTCGGTGGCACCCAGTTCGGCGGCCAGCGATCGGCTCGCGGTGGTGGCGTCGGTGACGAACGCGCCGGTGAGCTGATGCAGCAACCAGGTGTCCGAGGTCGTCACCACGCCTGCGGTCGTCAGATTCCGGCGTAACCACGCCATCTTGGGTGCCGAGAAATACGGGTCGAGCACCAGACCGGTTCGGGCCGCGAACATTTCGCGGTACTCGCCGATCTCGGCGCACAGCGCCTCGGCGCGGCGGTCCTGCCAGACGATCGCGGTGGTCAACGGTCGGCCGCTGTCGGGGTCCCACGCCAGCACCGTCTCGCCCTGATTCGCGAGCGAGACGGCGTCGACGGGCCGGTCGGCCTGTGCGAGCGCCGCGCGGCCGGCGTCGAGCACGGAGTCCAGCAGCTCTGCCGGATCCTGCTCGACGCCGCCGCCGTCGAGATAGCGCGGGTGCACCGGGACTTCAGCCAGACCGACCACGCCGTCGGACTCGTCGACCACGATGGCCTTGGTGCCCGAGGTGCCCTGGTCGATGGCCAGTACCGTCATCGCACGGCGTCCCCGGTGTCGGTCGCCACCTCGTCGAGTTCAGCGTCGATCGAGGTCATCTCGGGCATCTTCAACCCGTCCTTGCCGCGGGTGATCAGCAGGTAGCCCAGGTAGACCGCGCCGAGTGCCACCATGGTCACGGCGTAGAGCCAGGGGTCCTTGAAGGAGGCGTCCCGGAACAGGGACAGCACGAACACGAGCCACACCACCGCGACCACGAGAACCGGGGTCTCCCAGCGACCCAGTTGGAAGCCCTTGCTCGGGGGCAGCTTCTTGCGGGTGGCGATGTAGAGCGCGACGGTGATCGCGTAGATGGTGGCGGGTAGCAGCGTCGCCGCGGCGAACAGCTGGAACAGCGCGTCGGTGCTGGTGGAGAACAACCCGAGGATCAAGGCCGAGATGGTGGCCATGGCGATCGTGGCGTTCAGCGGTGTGCGGAATCGCGGCGAAACCTTGTGCAGCACCTGCCAACCCGGGAACCGCTGGTCGCGTGACATGGCCCAGACCAGTCGCACACCGCTCATCAGGATGACCAGGCCGCAGGCGAAGATCGCGATCGCGACCAGGATGAGCAGCGCGGTGCCCACGAACGACCCGAGAATGTCTCGGATGACGTCGGCGATCGGCGTGCCCGACTCTGCCAGTGCGGTGGGGTCGTCGACTGCGGCCGTCACCACCAACAGGAACAGGAAGCCCAGCACCCCCGAGGCCAGCACGGCCTGCCACATGGCGCGCGGCACCACGATTTCGGGCTTCTTGGTCTCCTCGGCGAGGTTGGCGGCCGATTCGAAGCCGACGATGGTGAATGCGCCGAGCAGGAAGCCGAGCATCCAGGGGCCCGCCGAGGTCGCGGTGCCGAAGTCCCAGTAGCCCTCGGCGGGAATGTCGCCGCGGGAGAACAGATTGCCGACCGAGAGCTTGTGGGCGATCACGCCGACGACGAACAGCAGCACCACCAGCGAGACCATGCCGATCAGTTCGGCGGTGACCGCGAAGTTGTTGACCCGCTCGGTCCACTTCGTCGACAGGCCGACCAGAAGTGCCTGCAGCAGCAGCACTCCCGCGGTGATCAGGAATGCGGTGGCCGGGGTGCCGGTGAAATCGAACAGGGCGGGCACCACGGTGGCCGCGACGGTGTAGTCGACGGCCACGACGACGATCGCCAGGAAGGTGAACGAGATCCACCCGGTGATCCAGCCCAGGATGGGGTTGGCCAGCCGGGACACCCACTGGTAGGCGTAGCCGGTGACGGGGATGCGCGCGGCGAGTGAACCGATCAGCAGTGCCACGGCGAGCTGGCCCACGATGACGATCGGCCACGTCCAGATGCCCATCGGTCCGGAGCTGGCCAGCACGCTGCCGTAGGTGGTGAAGATGCCGGTGGCGATCGAGACGAACGCGAACGCCACCGCGAACGAGGCGAACTTGCCGGTGCCCCGTTCGAGGGTCTCGGTATAGCCGTATGCGGACACGCTGTCGGGGCTGCGTGGTGTGGAAGAATCTGTCATCGGATCGGGCTTTCTGACTGGAATTGACTGTTTCGGGGTGGGGGTCCGGTCTGCGGGCGGCGCTGCAACGTCGCCCGCACCCAAAGCTCTCAGGTGTCTGACGCAACTGGACGTGCTGTCAGAACCACACCTCCCGTCTCCTGCATGGCCGCTGCGAGCGCCGGGGAGGTATTGCATTCGGTGATGAGTCCGTCGACTGCGCCGAGTTCACAGACGCGGTAAGGCGCAACCTGCCCGAGCTTGGAAGAGTCGGCGAGGATGTAGCTGCGGGCACTGTTGGCGATGATCGTGCGCCGCACGTCGATCTCATCGAGATGAAAGTCGGTGAGGCCGGCCTGGGCGTCGACACCGCCCGAGCCGAGCAGCGCGATATCGGCGTAGATATCGGTGAAGAAGGCCTTGGTGTGGGCGTTCGAGCAGGCCAGGTCGCCCGCGCGGACGCGTCCGCCGGACAGCAGCACCTGGATGCCTGGTCGGTCGGCGAGTTCCACGGCCACCGGCAGTGACGGTGTCACCACCGTGCCGGTGAAGCTTCGGGAGATTGCCTGGGCGACGGCCACCGCCGAGGTGCCGATGTCGATGACGACGGTCTGCCCGTTTTCCAGCAGCCCGGCCGCGACCTGGGCCAGTTGGGCTTTGGCCTGATGGCGGATCAGCGAACGCTCGGTGTAGGACGGCTCGATGACGCGGCGATCGGCGACCGCGGCTGCACCGCCGTGAACCCGCCGCAGGGCGCCGCGCTCTTCGAGAAGCGCCAGGTCACGGCGAACGGTCTCGGCGGACACGCCAAGGCGGCGGACCAGTTCGTCCGTGCTGACCGCCTGGGCGGTGCCGATCGCCTCGACGATCGCTTCGTGACGCTCAACCGGCAGCATTCGCGACCAGTTCTGTGGATTTCTGACCGAGCATGACGGCAATTGTGGGGTGTTGTCTGGCTCACGTCAAGCCGAGATCTCACTCCATGCTGATGCGGATGTTCTTCACCTGAAGGAACTCGTAGAGACCATCGAGACCGCCGGTCCGACCGAACCCGCCTCGAGTCGGCGTGCCACGCGATGCGCGCGGACCAGGTCGCGCGTGTGGATGAATGCGTTCAGCCCATACCCGTGTCGTTGGCGATGCGCACCGCCTCGACTCGTCACGAAACGTCGTCACCGACACCACCGGGCCGAAGGTCTCGGTCTGGCCGAGGGCCGAGGAGTTGTCGACGCCGGTGAACACCGTGGGTTCGATGTAGAACCCCTCGGCAAGCTTGCCGCCGATGCGTCGGCCGCCCGTAACCAATTCGGCGCCGGCGAAGACGAGGTTGGCCGACTTGCCGCCGAGTTCGGCCACCACGGGGGTCAGGTTCTGTGCGGCAGCCGTGATGACCGTGCGGGCGGTTTGGCCGCCCACAGCCAGCGGTGTGCTCATGCCTCGTCGCGCCACTCGTCGAGGACCCGCGGTTTCTGTTCGCCGATCACCTGGTTGAGATTGGCGGCCTTGGGCCAGCCGTAGTAGGCGGCGAAATGCAGTGCCACCTCGTCCATCTCGTCGAATGACAGATCGCGACTCTTCAATGCCGCATAGACATGGCTCATAATGGGCAGCGGCGCGTCCTGGAAGGCGACGCAGGCGACCGTGATCAGCCGCCGCTCCTTCATCCCCAGGCCGGGGCGCAGCCACATCTCGCCGAAAACGAAGTTGAGAATGCCCGCGCCCGAGTAGGGGTTGTCCCGTATCGGGGCGAACTGCATGCAGTTGATGTCCTTGAACGATCGCTCCCCACCGGACAACCGGTCTTCTGGGTCGCTTGCGGTGGACAGGGGTAGCAGCCGTTCCGGCGGTGGTGGGGCTTCACCCCGTTCCCGATGGATACGGTCCCACTGCTCGTCGACCATGGAGTTGAACCGCGACGCCTTGGGCCAGCCGGCATACACTGCGAAATGCAAGACAGTTTCACGCATTTCGGTGATGCTCACATCGCCACTGTTGAGCGCCGCGTATACGTGGTCGCGCAGCGGGGGGTCGGCGTCGGCAGCTGCCACACACGCCAACGTGACGAACCGCCGATCCCGCCGGGACAGCGCCGGGCGCGGCCACACCTCCGCGAACACGAAGCCGATCAGCGCGGATGTGGCCGGCGTGCTGTCCGTGGGTACCGGGAATGTCATCACCTCGGCGAACTCGCGTCGGCCCCGCTCCGTCCGCTCCGCGGTGCTCACCGGATCGTCACCCCGGCGTCGACCTTGAATTCGAGGCCCGTGACGTAGCGCGATTCGTCGGAGATCAGGAACAGCACCGCATTACTGATGTCGATCGCCTCGGCCATGATGATCGGCATGGCGTTGCCGAAGATCGGTGCGAGATCGGGACGCTTCTGGGCCAGCAACTCGTGCAATGAGTCAGGGCGCATACCGGTCTCGACGCCGGTCGGATGCACGGTGTTGACCCTGACATGCTGTGCAGCAAGCTCGTTGGCCAAGGCCTTGCTCATGCCGACCACACCGTGTTTGGACGCGGTGTAGGGCGTGTGCAGCGGGCTGCCCTTGATGCCCGCGGCCGAGCTGATGTTGACCAGACTGCCGCCGCGATCGACCAGGTGCGGCAGCGCTGCCGCACAGGTGTTCCAGGTGCCGATGAGGTTGACGTCCACCACCGCCCGCCACTGCTGCGGTGTGGTGGTGTCCCAGGTGCCCGCGGTGATCACGCCGGCGTTGGCGACCGCGGCATCGAGACCACCCAACCGGGTCACACCGTCGTCGACGGCGGCACTCAACGCCGCGGCGTCGCGCACGTCCACGACACAGCTGACCGCGCGGCGGCCGAGTTCGGCCACGAGCCGGGCTGTTTCGTCGAGATCCTGCCGGGTGGCCAGCGGGTATTCGACATCGGGCAGTGACTCGCAGATGTCGACCAGGATCAGGTCGGCGCCCTCCTCGGCGAGGCGCACCGCGTGGCTGCGGCCCATGCCGCGCGCCGCACCGGTGATCAGCACCCGCTTACCGGCGACCCTTCCGGTGCTCATAACTTGTTGCAGAAGCCGGCGTCGACGGGGAAGGCCACCCCGGTGACGTACTTCGCCTCGTCGGAAACCAGGTAGGAGACCGCCGCGCTGATGTCCTCGGGTTCCAGCAGGCTCACCGGCATCGGATTCTGCAGGTGCGGACCGCCGTCGGGGTAGTTCTCCAGGAACGCGGTCATGGCCGGGTTGACCGCCATCATGGTGTTGACGGCGGTGGGGTGCACGGTGTTGACCCGGATGCTATGTGGTGCAAGGGCGTTGGCCAGGGTGCGCATGAGGCCGACGATGCCGTGCTTGGATGCCGCGTAGCCGAGGCCGCCGCCCTGCAGCCCGCCGAAACCGACCAGGCCTGCCGTCGAGCTGGTGAAGACGATCGACCCGCCGCGTGCGCCGGCGATGAGGTGCGGGATGGCCGCCTTCGCGGTGTGAAACGCGCCGACCAGGTTGACGTCGAGCACATCGGTCCACTGCTCGAGTTCTTCTTCGATCGTCAGCTCACGGAAGGCCATCGAGGCGATACCGGCGTTGGCGCACACGATGTCGAGCCGGCCGAACTGCTCGACGCCGGCCTCGAGTGCGTCCCGCAGCCGGTGGAAGTCACGCACATCGGCGACCGAACCGACCATTGTGGCGCCCGTGGCCTCGACCAGTGAGATGGTCTCGTCGAGCTCCTCTCGGCTGGCCATCGGGTAGCCGTTGGAGGCGATGTTGGCGCAGATGTCGACGCCGATGATGGCCGCGCCTTCGCCGGCCAGCCGCAGCGCATGGCTACGGCCCTGACCGCGGGCCACGCCGGTGATGAAGGCGACTTTTCCGTCGAGACGACCCATTGTTCCTCGCTTCGTTGCGTGCAGTAACCGTGTTACACCAGGTACGGTAACGGGGTTACTCTCCAGCGGCAAGGGTGTTCTAGAAAGTGGTTAGTGAGCGCGACCGGATCCTCGACATCGTCGTCGAACTCCTCGAAACCGACGGCTATGACGCCGTGCAGCTGCGCGAAGTCGCCAAACGCGCACGGACGTCGCTGTCCACCATCTACAAGCGCTATGCGACACGCGACGAACTGATTCTGGCCGCACTCGACTCATGGATGGCGGAGAACCGGTACTCGGGCCTGGCGGGGCAGACTCGGAAGCCCGGTGAATCTCTCTACGACGGGCTTATGCGCATGCTGCGCACCGTCTTTGAGCCGTGGGAGGAACATCCCGGCATGCTGATGGCCTACTCGCGGGCCCGGGCCGCACCCGGTGGGGACCGGCTGGTCCGTCGGGGGCTCGACGCCGTGGTGCCGGCCGGATTGGAGATTCTCGCCGGTGTCGACGAGGACTTCATCAACGACCTGGACTCCATTGTCACGAGCCTGGTGTTCGGGTTGACCGGGCGCTTTGCCGCCGGCGAGATCGCGATCACCGACATCCTGCCGAGCCTCGACCGCACGGTGCGGTGGCTGACCACCGGGTATGAGGCGACCCGTGCGGACCTCAGCCGATCTGCCCGCTGATGAAATCCACGATCGTCGCGGCGACCTCGCGATGCACATCCTCGTTCAGGATGTCGTGACGGCGGCCGGGAAACTCCTTGAACTGCAAGGGTTCTATCTGCTCGGCGTAGGCACGCACCGGGTCGACCGGTGCGATCGGGTCAACTGAACCATGCAGCGCCAGCGTCGGCACCGCGAGCTTGGGCAGCTCTGCGCCGAACCGGTCCCACGCCCGGTCCAGCTCACGCGTCAGCGGCGCGCCGTCGGCGTCGACGAACGCCAGCGGATCGTTCTCCAGCGAGTCGAGGTAGAACGGATCACTCGACAGCCATGACGGGTCGAGGTCCAATGACGTGTCCGGGTCGAGCATCTCGGGTATCGGCACCAGCGGTGCGCCGGAGATGACGCCGGCTCGATACCGGTCAGGTGACCCCAGCAGCCCGAACAACGCGACGACTGATCCGAACGAATGTCCCTGCAATACCAGCGGCAGGCCGGGATTCGTCTCTTCAGCCTGTCCGGTCAGGGAGTCTGTCAGCGCCAGGCTGTCCTCGATCGAGCCGAAGTCGCCTCGGGTGCCAGGTGTCAGGCCGTGACCGAACAGGTCGACCGCCCAAAGGTCGATCCCGGCGGCGTTCAGCGTGAAGCCGTAGCGGTGATATACCCCGGTGTGCTCACCGAAGCCGTGCAGGAAGATCACCGCGGCGCGCGGCTCGGCTGCTGCCCAGTGCCGGTAATAGGCGCGCCCACGTTCGTGTTCGAGGAATGGCATGCTCACCATCCTGGTCAATGTGGGGTGCAGATGAGTGCAATCGCGCTGTTTTCCGCATCGACGCCGCCGTCACCGATGTGCTTTTCGAGCCTGGCCCGTAGCTCTGATCGTGCTGTCGGCGTGAGGGTCAGCACGTTGGAGTAGGTGAACACCATGTCCAGCCAGTCATCGGTGGAGTAGTGCAGCTGTTCGATGCGGTTCCGGTGTTCGATGCCGAACCCGCACTCTTCGATGAGAGCCGCCACCGCGACGTTGCGCCCGGCGTCGACGGTAGGGCGCTGGGAAGCATCCAGGTAGCCGGCATAGATCTCGTCGAGTTCGGCCCGGCTAGGTGAGGTGGGTGTGATGCGGTTCCACAACAGCGCCAACCTGCCGCCGGCGCTCAGGATGGTCGCGACCTTCGGCAAGGCCTGTCGCGGCTCTACCCAGTGGAACGATTGACCGAAGACCACGAGATCGAACTGCCTCCCGTCAGGTGCCCAGTCTTCGAATGTGGCTTGTTCGACGCAAACACCTTTGCCCGCGGCGACGGCTGCCATTCGCGGATCGGGCTCTACGGCAAGAACTTCCGCACCGGCACCAGCCAGTTGGACAGAAGCTATGCCGGTTCCCGCGCCGACGTCGAGTGTCCGGATGCCGACGCGTGTCACCAGTTCGGTGATCAGGGACTGCGGATAGCGTGGGCGAAAGCGGTCGTAGGCGTCGGCGGCCTCGCCGAACGAATCGGCGCGACGACGGTCCGTGTGGCACGGCGTGTGATCAGACATGATCACTCGAACGGTAGTCGCCAGCGCAGTCCGGGAAAGCGCGCGAACGACCGATCGGTGGTAATCCACGTCGCACCATTCTCAATGGCAAGTGCTGCATGGTAGGCATCCGGAACGGTGTTTCCCTTGGCCCCCACGTCCCCGCACAGCGAGTCAAAGATCGCCCAGTGGCGTGGTCCCGGCCGCAGTGGAACTGCGCTCGGAGCGGACCGAATTGCGCGACATGCCTCGAGGGCCTGCGCGGTCGAACTCGGCTGTTGGAACACTCGATGGTTGGTAAGGAGCCGGATGACGCCGGAGAGCACCAGTTCACTGATCCCGACCGGCTCGTCGCCGCTCAGTCCGTCAGTGATCCAGTCGCGGTAGCGCGAGTGGTCGACGCTGTCTTCGCGGATCGCGTAGATCAGGACGTTGACGTCAACGAGCAGCATTGTCGCCGGTCAACTCGGCCAGGGCTTCCTTGTCCTCGAGGTCCACGCCAGGTAGCAGGCCACCACTGCCGTGGGTTGGCAGCCGAAATGCGACAGCGTCGCGCTCGTTGGCGTCGCGACGAAGCAAGGCGCGCAACGCATCCTCAACGACCGACCCCAAGGAGCGAGAGGTTTGCGCAGCCAGGACCTTGGCCTCGGCCAGCAGGTGATCGTCGATATTGACCGTGGTGCGCATGATGCATCATAACATCACCACTACGCATCATGATGCGTCATACGGTTCCGAGGAGGACCTCCCGCTGTTCGGCCATGCGGTCGTGGATTGCGTCGACGACCGCCGCCACGACCGGCCTGCGCAGCGTCTCGGGGCGGGCCACCAGCCAGTAACTCAGCTGAATGGACACGCTGTCGCGCAGGACGCGGATCAGGTCGTCGTGACGATCTGACATGAAGCACGGCAGCAGGCCGAGTCCGGCGGCGGCGCGGGTGGCTTCCACGTGGACGAACACGTTGGTCGATGTCACCGACTCCCGCATGGCAGGGGCGAAGCCGGTTGTCATGTCGAGGTCGTCGACCTGCAGCATCGAGTCGATGAAGTACACCAGCGGGTAGTGCACGAGGTCATCGACGCTCTCCGGGGTGCCGTGTTCGGTGAGGTAGTCACGGGAGCCGTAGAGGCCGAGGCAGTAGTCGCCGAGCGGGATCGCCTCGGCACGGCGGACCTGCGGTGCGCCGACGACGATCTCGATGTCGAGACTGGACCGCTGTTGTGACGCGCGCCTGGTGGTGGCGACGATCTCGACTGCGATCCGCGGGTGACTCCGCTGAACCTGGGCGGCCGCCGGCGCGGCGATGTAGGCGCTGAAACCGTCGGTCGCCGAGATCCGCACGACGCCCTCGAGCTGCCGTGGTCCGGTGGTGCTCAGCGAGTCCACTGCGGATTCGACGGCTTCGGCCGCGGCCAGGGCGTCGCGGCCGAGGTCGGTGAGCTCCCAGCCCCCTGGTGTCCGGGTCAGCACCCGGCCGCCGATTGCCTGTTCGAGCGCGGCGATGCGTCTCGAAATGGTGGTGTGGTTGATGCCGAGCTCATCGGCGGCAGTGGTGTAGCGGCCCGACCGGCCGACGGCCAGCAGCACCAGCAGGTCATCGGCGCTGGGGCGGCGTCCATCATCCATATCTGCATTTTCGCAGACTGCTTTTGCGGATTTGGGCATTGCGGCCCAACGCACCTGCATGAATACTCACTCAGGAGCTGTGGCCCAGATCATAAGGAGACGCCGATGAGTGCACCCATCTCAACTGGCCTCAAACGCGTCGTCGTCGCCTCGATGGCAGGCACCGTGGTCGAGTGGTACGAGTTCTTCCTCTACGGAACCGCCGCCACTCTCGTGTTCAGCAAGGTGTTCTTCGCTCAGGGCGCCAACGACCTCGACGCCATCCTGGCAGCGTTCGTCACCTACGCCGTCGGCTTTCTCGCCCGCCCGCTCGGTGGCATCGTCTTCGGCCACTACGGCGACAAGTACGGCCGGAAGAAGTTGTTGCAGTTCAGCCTGCTTCTCGTCGGAGCGGCCACCTTCCTGATGGGCTGCCTGCCCACCTTCGGGCAGATCGGCTACTGGGCGCCCGCCCTGCTCGTGGTGCTGCGGTTCCTGCAGGGCTTTGCCGTCGGCGGCGAATGGGGCGGCGCGGTGCTGTTGGTCGCCGAGCACAGCCCCAACCGCAGCCGCGGATTCTGGGCCAGCTGGCCACAGGCCGGCGTGCCGGTCGGCAACATGCTTGCCACCGTGGTGTTGCTGGTGCTGTACGGCGTGCTGTCGGACGCAGCGTTCATGTCGTGGGGTTGGCGCGTCGCGTTCTGGTTGTCCGCGGTCGTGGTGCTGATCGGCTACTACATCCGCACCAAGGTCACCGATGCCCCGATTTTCCTTGCAGCACAACAAGAAGCCGAGAAGATCAAGGAGAGCTCATTCAACGCCATCGAGGTGCTCAAGCGCTATCCGCGCGGAGTTCTGACGGCGATGGGTCTGCGGTTCGGCGAGAACATCATGTACTACCTGGTGGTCACGTTCTCCATCACCTACCTCAAAGAGCAGGTGCACTCCGATACGAGCGACATCCTGTGGTGGCTGCTCGTCGCGCACACGGTGCATCTGGTGGCCATCCCGACGGTGGGACGGCTGTCCGACCGCTACGGGCGGCGATCGGTGTACTTCGTCGGGGCGATCGGCGCGGCGTGCTGGGGATTCATCGCCTACCCGATGATGGACACCGGCAACTACCTGCTGGTCACCGGCGCGATCACGCTGGGGTTGGTGATCCACGCCCTCATGTACGCACCACAGCCGGCGATCATGGCCGAGATGTTCCCGACCAGGATGCGGTACTCCGGTGTGTCCCTGGGCTATCAGGTCACCTCGATCGTGGCCGGGTCACTGGCACCGATCATCGCGGTGTGGCTGCTTCGCGAATTCGACTCGTCGGTGCCGATCGCGGTGTACCTCGCCGCGGCGGCGGCGGTGACGCTGGTCGCGGTGTTCTTCGCACGGGAGACCAAGGGGATCGACCTGGCCGAGGTGGACGCCGAAGATGCGCGACGGACGGCGATGGTGTGAGTGACCTGACTGGTCGCACCGCACTGGTCACCGGGGCGGCGAGCGGTATCGGGGCGGCGTGTGCGCGTGAGCTCGCCGCTCGTGGGGCGAGGGTCATCGTGGCCGACCGCGACGCGGCTGGGGCTGACGCCCTGGCTGACGAGATCGGCGGAAAACCCTGGGCGGTGGATCTTCTCGACATCGGCCCGTTGGAGACGCTGCAGCTGGACTGCGACATCCTGGTCAACAACGCCGGCGTGCAGAGCATCAACCCCATCGAGGAATTCCCGCCGGAGAAGTTTCGGATGTTGCTGGCGCTGATGGTCGAGGTGCCGTTTCTGTTGATCCGTGCGGCGTTGCCGCACATGTACGCCCAACGGTTCGGTCGTGTCATCAACATCTCGTCGGTACACGGGCTGCGGGCCTCCGAGTACAAGGTCGGCTACGTCACCGCCAAGCATGCGCTGGAGGGCCTGTCCAAGGTGACCGCGCTGGAGGGTGGCCCGCACCAGGTGACCAGTAACTGCGTCAACCCGGGTTATGTTCGGACACCCCTGGTAGCCAAACAGATTGCCGACCAGGCACGCATCCACGACATTCCCGAAGATGAGGTGATCGCCGAGGTGCTGTTGAAGGAGAGCGCTATCAAGCAGTTGGTCGAACCGGAAGAGGTTGGCGCTTTGGTAGGTTGGCTGGCGTCTCCGAGTGCCCGGATGGTGACCGGAGCGTCCTACACGATGGATGGAGGGTGGAGCGCGCGATGACCTCTGCTCCGCATCCTCCACATTCCCCGCAGTGGGAGCCCACACAGGCCGATATCGAATCGGCCAGGGTCACTGATTTCGCCCGGTTCGTGGCGTCCCGGGCAGGCCGGGAACTGACCGACTATCAGACGTTGTGGCAGTGGTCGGTTGATGAGCCCGCGGTCTTCTGGGCTGCACTCTGGGACTACTTCGAGCTCGGTGACCGCCCCGCCGAGGTGCTTCCCGATGATCGGATGCCGGGCGCGCGGTGGTTCCCTGGAGCGCAGCTGAACTATGTCGATCAGGTACGGCGCAACGCGCACACCGACCGGCCGGCAATCCTCTACGTGGCCGAGGGCGGCGCCGTCACCGAGCTGCCCTGGGCCGAATTGATCAGCCGTACCGCCGCTTTCGCCGACGCGTTGCGATCGGTGGGTGTGCAACCGGGCGACCGGGTGGCGGGCTATCTGCCGAACATTCCCGAGGCGATCATCGCGTTTCTGGCCACCGCGAGCATCGGCGCGGTGTGGAGCGCGTGCGGGCAGGACTACACCGCCAAGGCCGCGCTGGACCGGCTCGGCCAGCTTGAGCCGACAGTTCTGGTCACCGCCGACGGCTACCGCTTCGCCGGTAAGGCACACGACAAGAGCGGGGACATCGCCGCTCTGCGGGCGGGGCTGCCCAGCCTGAAAGCCTCGGTTCTGGTGTCGCGCCTCGGGTCGGGTCAGGATGGTTGGCTGGATTGGGAATCGGCCAGTGCGCCAGGAGATGCCGAGCTGGTGACCACCCCGGTCGATTTCGACCATCCGCTGTGGATTCTGTATTCGTCGGGCACCACCGGCCTGCCCAAGGGCATCATCCACGGTCACGGTGGCGTGCTGCTCGAGCACCTCAAAGCAGTTGCCCTGCAATCGGATATCGGCCGCGACGATGTCTTCTTCTGGTACACGAGCCCGAGCTGGATGATGTGGAACTTCCAGGTCGCCGGCCTGCTGGTGGGAGCGACCATCGTCTGTTACGACGGCAGCCCCACTTTTCCTGCTCCCGATGCGCTGTGGGACGTCGCGGCAAGTATCGGTGCCACGGTGCTCGGCACCAGTCCCGGCTACGTGCTGGCCTGCGCCAAAGCCGGTGCGGTGCCCAAGACGCAGCATGACCTGTCCGCGCTGAAGACCGTGGGCATCACCGGCTCCTCGCTGCCGCCGTCGTCGGCACTGTGGTTGCGTGACAACGTCGGTGAGCGGGTGCAGGTTGCCTCGATCAGCGGTGGCACCGATGTGGTGTCGGCCTTCATCGGTGGGGTTCCGACAGTGCCGGTGTGGCCGGGGGAGCTGTCGGCGCCGTATCTGGGGGTCGCGCTGGAGTCGTGGGACGAGTCCGGCAAACCGGTCCGCTGCGAGGTCGGTGAGCTGGTCATCACCAAACCGCTGCCGTCGATGCCGATCGCCTTCTGGAACGATGCCGACGGATCCCGCTACCGGGACGCCTATTTCGAGATGTTCCCCGGGGTGTGGCGGCACGGCGATTGGATCACCATCACCGATCACGGCAGCATCGTCGTGCACGGTCGTTCCGATTCCACGCTGAACCGGCACGGGATCCGGATGGGCAGCGCCGATATCTACCAGTCGGTGGAGCGGCTGCCCGAGATCGCCGAAGCACTGGTGATCGGCGCCGAGCAGCCTGACGGCGGTTACTGGATGCCACTTTTCGTGGTGCTGGCCGACGGCGTCGAGCTTACCGATGAACTCACCGAGCGCATCAAAGCGACCATCCGCACAGAGGTCTCGCCCCGGCATGTGCCCGACGACATCCTGGTCGCGCCCGGCGTACCCCACACCCGCACGGGCAAGAAGCTCGAGGTGCCGATCAAGAAGCTGTTCCAGGGCGCCGAGCCGGGCAAAGTTGTCGAACGCAGCGCGGTCGACAACCCCGATCTGCTCGACTGGTACGTCACGCAGCGTCGAACGTGACGAGGTCGATGCTCAACCCGCCTTCCACCACGCTCACCGTTCTGACCGGCGGCCCCGGCAGGGGTGGCGCGGTCGATCGGTAGACCGCGTCCGTCGGTGTCGTGAATTCGGCGGTGTGCACGCCATCGACCTCAGATGTGGTGACCGACCAGCCTGGCGCCTCTTTGGCGTAGTTGCATGCTTCGCACTCACCGAGGCCGTTGAGCGCGCTGGTCGGGCCGCCCCGGCGTTTTGGCACGGCGTGGTCGTGGTGACGAATAGGTGCGTCGCAGTAAGGCGTTCGGCAGGTCTGGTCCCGCAGGTCGAGCAATGTCGCCAAGCCTTTCGGGAAGATCCGTGACTGTGACTCCATCGCGACCAGCTGTCCGCTCCGCGGATGGCGGTACAGCCGACGCAGCGTGGCCTTCGTCGATTCATTCTTGACTGTGTCCCCGACCAGGGTGCGGGCGAAGCCGGCAGGCACCGGACCATAATCGGCGAGCCAGGCGGGTGCGTCATCGTCGCCGGCCAGCGTGGTGTCTGCCATCACCAGGTTCAGCGCCAACGGCACGGGTTGCTCTGCCGGCCGACCCGTCACCCGCTCATAGGCTGTGTCGGCCATGATCTGGCCCTGTGACCGAGCGTCAAAAGTGGTATTGGCAGTGTGGTTCAGCGTCGCATACATCCCGACACCCTGTTTGACGGGCAGCAGGATCGTCACGTAGACCATCGTGTCCGGTGCGGGCCGGATCGTCACGCAGCGATCCTCGGCCGCCTTGGCCGAACGCTCCACGACCGCCGCGACATCCAGGGCGACCGCGATCTTCTTGGCCTCGGCCTTCACCTTCCGGTTGCCCCAGCCCTCCAGCCGTGAGACATCCGCGCAGAGCTCGGCATCCAGCTGACGACGATGCTCGACGCTCAGACATGCGGATTCGCGCACGATCAGGGTGGCCCGCCACTCCGACAACGCGCCGCACTCCAAAGCGGCCAGCGTATGCGGCATTTCGTGCACCAGGGCGGTAGCCATGCCCAGATGGGTTCCGCCGCGTTTGGGGGCATCGTGGCGCGCCAGTGCCACCTCGTTGGACAACCCCCGGCCGCGCTTGCGGGCCGGTACCCCGGCGGCGGCCTCTGCGGCGCGGCGCTTGTCCGCCCACAGTGCGGTTGCCCGGGCCTGTGCCGCGGCCGCGGTGGACTTCAGACGTTCAAACGTGGCGACCTGGGCGCGCAGCTCCTCTTCGCTGGCCTCAGGATCGATATCGAACAGGTGTTCGAACATGTCACCGATGCTACACGCTTCCGCCGACAAGTAAACGGGTTGCGCAACCTTTGCCTTAGCTCAGCCACGGTCCGATCCGGCGCAGCGCTTCCTCGATATCGCTGGTGGGACCCGCGAACGACAGCCGGACGAACGAACCGCCCCGGACTGTATCGAAGTCGACCCCGGGAGCGATTGCGACGCCGGTGTCGGCCAACAGCTTTGAGCAGAACGACAGGGAGTCGCCGGTGAACTCACTGACATCGGCATATATGTAGAACGCGCCGTCGGTCGGCGCGAGCCGTTCGACACCGATGTTGCGCAGACCGTCGAGCAGCAACCGCCGGTTCTCGGCGTAATGAGCGAGCAGACCGTCTGCCTCGGCCATCGACTCCGGCGTGAATGCGGCCACCGCGGCATGCTGGGCCAGTGCAGGCGGACAGATGGTGAAGTTCCCGGTGAGGCGGTCGACCGCACGGCGCAGCTCCGCGGGCACCAACAGCCAGCCCAACCGCCACCCGGTCATCGCAAAGTACTTCGAGAAGCTGTTGACCACCACGGCATTGCGTGAGGTCTGCCATGCACAACTGGTCTCGGGGGCGCCTTCGTAAACCAGCCCGTGGTACACCTCGTCGCTGATCAACCGCACGCCCTCGGCGTCACACCAGCGGGCGATGGCGGCGAGCTCCTCGGGCGGGATCACCGTGCCGGTCGGGTTGGCCGGGCTGGCCACGATCACCCCGGCCACCGGCAGGTCCAGCGCGGCCAGCATCTCGACCGTCGGCTGGAACCGGGTCTGCGGTCCGCACGGGATCTCGACGACGTCGCAGCCCAACGCGGTGAGGATGTTGCGATAGCACGGGTAACCCGGGCTGGCGATCGCGATCCGATCGCCGACGTCGAAGCACGCCAGGAAGGTCAGCAGGAATCCGCCCGAGGAGCCGGTCGTCAACACCACGTCGTCGACGTCCACCTCGATGCCGTGGCGCGCGCGGTAGTCGTCCGCGATCGCGGCGCGCAGCTCCGGGATTCCCAGCGCCACCGTGTAGCCGAGCTCATTGCGGTTCAGCGCCGCGATTGCGGCCTCGCGCACGGGCGCCGGCGCGCCGGCGCTGGGCTGGCCTGCCGACAGGTTGACGAGGTCGCGGTGCGTGCGTTGCCGCTCGGCGGCGGCCAGCCACACATCCATCACATAGAACGGCGGGATACCGGCGCGCAGGGAGACAGCCATGCCAGCAGGCTAGAACACCCGTGCGCAGTCGGGCACCAGTCGGCCCATGTCGTCGAGGAGCGGCTGGGCCGCCGCGAGATCACCGCGCAAGTCGCGATCGTCATCGTTCCACGGCAGGTCGGCTGCCAGTGCGAGAGCGGCACCGGCAACACCCGTGAACCCGTCGTGGCGGCCTTGCTGGCGTAACAGCCGGACCGCGCCAACCAGTTCGCAGCACAACAAGACCCGGTAGGCGGCCACCGACCGTTCGAGTTGAAGTGCGCTCTGGGAGGCGAAGGTGGCGTCCTCCTCCATGCCCCGGGACAGCACAAGCGTCCCGACGGATGCCGGTTGCGCCGCAGCGCGGATCTCGGCGATCGCACCTGCCGCAACGTACTCGACCATCATCAGCCCGGACGACCCGTCCTCGCTGACCGCGAGAAAAGCATTGCGGCCGTTGGTCTCCGGATCGTTGAGCATCCTGATGCGCGAATGCGTGATGGGTGCGGTCAGTGCCAACGCCAACGTGGTCCCGTCGAGTTCGAGTGACAACGCGGCCTGGTAGAAGGCGCCGTGATGGACCACCTCGTCGCTCTCGATGTCGAATAGCGGGTTCTCCTGCGCGGTGTTCAGCGTCCGTTCCAGTTGGCCGACAAGGGAATCAAGCGATGCGACGGCGCTGGCCTGCGCGACCGGATACACCCGCAGTCCGTACGGATCCTGGATGCGCGCCGGGATGTGGTCGGGCGCTCCGGCGCCCGCGAACAGGGACCGTAACCGGTCCGCGACGCTCTCCACCTGTGGGGCCGCCGCGGCCCGCGCGGCCGCCGCCGAGAATGCCGACGGGTTGCCTTTGAGCGCAAGAAAACTGAGCAGATAGATCACGCTGGAGGCGCGTTCGAGCAGGGTCAGCTCGGACGCGGCGAGGCAACTGCGTCCGACGGTCAGTGCGCTGCTGCTCATGAAGGGCAGCGCGCTGTCCGGCCCCCACGGTGCCATTGCAGGCAACGGCGCAGTAGCCGGCCGTTCGCCGACCAAGGTCAGCGCGGTACCTGCGAGCGCTGCGAGGTCACCGGTGCCGATCGACGCATAGTGTAGGAGTTCGGGTAGGGCATTGTCGTTGAGCATCCGTTCCAGGCCGCCCAGGATCTCGGGATCCAGCCCCGCCCCGGGTATGCACAGCTGCGCCAGTCGCACCGCGAGCATTGCCCGGACTGTGCGGTCATCGAGTGGATCGCCCGCATCGGCCGCGTGGCTGCGCAGCAGGCGCATCCCGTAGTCCCGGTCGTCGGGCGGCACCGGCGTGCTGCGGTTGGCCCCGACGCCGGTGGTGCGGCCGTAGGTGGGAAAACGTGTGCTGATGTCGGCGGCCTGCGCATATGCGTGCCTGACGGCTTCGAGAACGCGCGGTGAGATCGAGACCTGCTCGTGCCGGTCGGCAAGTGCGACAACATCGGCAATCGTGCTCATCCCGGCCAGCACAACCATCTAATTCTCCTCAATCTCTATCCCTGGCGAGCGTCAGGACCTATCATCGCCCAGGACATTAAATGCCGCTAGATAGAAATCAAATTCCATCTAATGAAATCAGGCAGAAGGGAGATCACGGTTGGTCGAGGCACCCACCAGGACCGTGGAACGGGCGCTCGCCCTGCTCGCGGCCATCTGCGATCGCGGCAGCGCGAATCTCGCCGACAGTGCGCGGGAGTGCGACCTGGCGCCGAGCACCGCGCTGCGACTCCTACGGACCCTGGAGAACACAGGCTTTGTCGCGAAGGACGAGATGGGCATCTATCGCCCGGGGAGCCGGATCATCCAACTCGGCGCCACGGCGCTGAGCAGCGAGTCGTTGGTCGATCTGGCCAGGCCGGTGATGGAGAAGCTCGTCGCGAAGACCGGTGAATCCGCCTATCTGTCCGTCGAGGGGCACGCCGCAACCGCGCTCTACATCGGCATCATGCAGGGCACCCACTCGGTCCGGCACACCAGCTGGGTCGGGCGAACCATTCCGTTGGACGTATCGGCCGCGGGACATGCGCTTCGCGGCGAGGTCAACAGCGACGGCTACATCGTCATCGAACGCGGGGTCGAGGCCGACGTGACGGCGATCGCCTGCCCGCTGTACTCGCAGGCGCGCATCGTCGCTGCACTGAGCATCGTCGTCCCGAGCTACCGGCTCACCGGGTCGGATGCCGCGCAGTATGGCCGACTACTGGTCTCGGCGGCAGCGGAAGTGTCTGCGCAGCTGAGTGGTTCCCCGAAATCAGGCTCCGACAAAGGCTCGGAAGAAGGACAGCCATGATCACATTCGACAACGTCTCCAAGGTGTATCCGGACGGCACAGTGGCCGTCGACCAGCTGACGATCACTGCACCGAGCGGAAAGATCACCACTCTGGTGGGCCCATCGGGATGCGGAAAGACCACCTCCATGCGGATGATCAACCGCCTGATCGATCCCAGCTCGGGCACGATTGAACTCGACGAGGTCGACACTGCGACTCTCGATCGGGTCGCGTTGCGGCGCAGGATCGGATACGTCATCCAGAACGCCGGCCTGTTCCCACATCGCACCGTCGTGGACAACGTGGCCGCCCTGCCGCGACTACTGGGTGGCGGCAAGAAGGAAACCCGCCACAAGGCAATGGAATTGCTCGAACGGGTGGGTCTTGACGCCAAATTCGCCCGACGGTACCCATGGCAGCTTTCCGGCGGCCAGCAGCAGCGTGTCGGGGTGGCCCGCGCACTCGCGACCGACCCGCCCTTCCTGTTGATGGACGAGCCGTTCAGCGCCGTCGACCCGATCGTCCGCAACCAGCTGCAGGACGAGTTCCTCCGACTGCAGGCCGACATCTCGAAGACGATCGTCATGGTCACGCACGACATCGACGAAGCGCTGAAGTTGGGGGATCAGGTCGTGGTGTTGCGGCAGGGCGGAACGCTCGCCCAGGCAGCGACGCCCGCCGAACTGCTGGCTTCTCCGAAGGACGGATTCGTCGCCGATTTCGTCGGGTCGGCCCGCGGGTACCGGGCGCTCGGATTTCACCACCCCGACGACCTGCTCAACCTCACCGATGAGCCGACCATCACGGTGGGGCAGGCGGTTTCGACCATTTCCTCCACCAATGGGCGGTGGGTGCTCGCGGTCGACGACGACAACGCACCGATCGGCTGGGTCGATACCGCGACGGTGTCAGGCGAACATGTCGGTGAGGGCGACGTGAATCTCTGCGCAACGTCTGCCCGTCGCGGCGAACCTCTGCGGGACCTGCTCAATTCGGCATTGTCGAGCCCGAGCGGACGCTGCGTGGTCACCGACGAATCCGGCGTGCTGCTCGGCACCGCCACCGACCACGATGTCATCGACGCCATCAGGCGTGCCAAGGAGACTCGGATCGGCGGGCTGGAGCGCCGCGACCGGGGAGTTGGAACCGCATGAACTGGATCTCATCCAACCTGGACCGCATCGTGGCGCTCACGATCAGCCACACCTGGCTCACGGTGGTGCCGACCGTCCTCGGTCTGCTGCTGGCCCTGCCGCTGGGGTGGTGGGCGCACCGGTCCGGCCGTGGATACGCGGGCATCGTCGGCACGGCAGGTCTGCTCTACACCATCCCGTCGCTGGCGCTGTTCATTTTGCTGCCGGTCATTCTCGGCACAAAGATCCTCGATCCGGTCAACATCGTTGTCGCGCTGACGCTTTACACGGTGGCCCTGCTGGTCCGCGTGGTTGCGGACGGTCTCGCCTCCGTGCCGCACGACACGGTGGCGGCGGCCGAGGCCATGGGATATCGCAGCTGGCAGCGACTGCTACTGGTGGAGCTACCCGTCGCGGTGCCGGTGATTGCGGCCGGACTGCGGGTCGCGGTGGTGTCCAACGTCAGCATCGTCACGATGGCTGCCCTGCTGGGTATCCCGCAATTGGGATCGCTGTTCACCCAGGGATTCCAACTGCGGCTCTACGTTCCGCTCATCACCGGTGTCGTGCTGTGCGCGGTGCTCGCCGTCATCTTCGACGGGCTGATCATCTGGTTGAACAAACTCGCCACCCCGTGGCGGCAGAGGACGGTGACCTCGTGAACATCGTCGGCTGGTTCACCGACCCGGCACACTGGAGCGGCTCGGACGGCATCCCCATCCAGGTCGGCTATCACCTGCTGTACTCGGTCCTCGCGCTGCTGGTTGCGCTTGCCGTTGCGGTTCCACTGGGCATCTTCATCGGCTACACCGGCCGGGGTGAGGCGTTGGTCGCCGGGTTCGCCAATGCCCTTCGTGCCCTGCCGAGCCTTGGCCTGCTCGTACTGCTCTTCCTTGTCATCGCCCCGGTCGTCGACGGCAAGCTCGTCTACGTGCTGCCCACCATCATTGTGCTTGTGCTGCTGGCAGTTCCGCCGATTCTCACCGGAACCTACGCCGGAATTCAGAGCGTCGACCAGGACGCCGTTGGCGCAGCCAGGGGGATGGGTTTCACCAAACGGCAGATTCTGCTGCGCGTTCAGCTGCCGTGCGCACTGCCGCTCCTGATCTCCGGGATCAGGAGTTCGACCTTGCAGATCGTCTCGACCGCGACTGTTGCCGCCTATCTCGGCCTGCAAGGGCTCGGGCGGTTCATCCTCGATGGCAGAGCGCAGGCGAACTTCGCCGAGATGGCAGGCGGCGCCATCGTCGTCGCGGTTCTTGCGCTCGTTCTGGAACTCAGTTTCGCCTGGCTGGGACGGCTCATCGTGTCGCCCGGACTGCGGCGCGTTGCGACGAAATCCAGTTCACCCGTTGCCGTCCCGGCCGCCGCCTAGCTGACCTTAGGAGACACATGCGCAAAGCCAGGAAGCTCGCAGCCCTGGGTGCCCTGTCGGTGCTGGCGTTGTCGGCGTGCGGCCTTGGAAGCGACCCCCTTTCCGGAGACGGGAACAACGCCGGATCGCCGGGATCCCAGATCATCATCGGTTCCGCCGACTTCACCGAAAGCCAGCTGATCGCCAGCATCTACTCGCAGGCATTGCAGGCCAGGGGAGTGAAGGTGGTCGAACAACTCAACATCGGAAGCCGGGAGGTTTACGTCGCGGCGCTCAAAGACACCTCGATCGATCTGGTGCCGGAGTACTCGGGCGCCTTCCTGCACTACCTTGATCCGGATTCGACCGCCGCGACGCCCGAAGCGGTGGCCGACGAACTCGAAGCCAAGTTGCCGGCCGGGATCACGATGCTGAATCCCTCACCCGCGGAAGACAAGGACGTGATCGCGGTGACCAGGGCCACCGCCGACAAGTACCACCTGAAGTCGGTCTCGGACCTGGCGCCCGTCGCAAGCGAATTCGTGCTGGGTGGGCCTGCGGAATGGAAGTCCCGCAAGCAAGGCGTGATCGGTCTACGTGACGTGTACGGGTTGAACTTCAAGGAATTCGTCAGCCTCGATGCCGGAGGCACCTTGACCATGACGGCGCTGACCAACGGTCAGATCCAGGCGGGCGACCTGTTCAGCACCGATCCCGGGCTCGTCGCGAACGACCTTGTCGCGCTGGACGACGACAAATCCCTGTTCGCCGCGGAGAACGTCATACCGCTGATCAAGAAGGCCAAGCTGACCGACACCGTGGCGGCCACACTCGACGAGGTATCGGCGAAACTCACCACGGCGGACCTCGTGGCGATGAATGCCGAAGCTGCGACCGGCGCGAATCTCGCCGACATCGCCAAGAAATGGCTGGCCGGCGCAGATATCAGCTAGAACACCTCGGCTTCGAGCCGGCGCAGTTGCTCACGCGGCGGGCCGAGCAGCTGCGCGCTGCCATGCGCCCGTTTGAAATACAGCTGGATGTCGTGTTCCCAGGTGATGGCGATCCCGCCGTGCATCTGGACGGCCTCGGCGGCCACGGCCGAGAGCGCTTCGCTCGCGAAATAGCGTGCGAGGGCGGCCCCGCTCGGCGTCGGGTCGGCGATGGAGTCGTAGACGACGGCGCGGGCCGAGGCGACCTTGACGTAGAGGTCGGCCATGCGGTGTTTGAGCGCCTGGAAGCTGCCGATGGGACGGCCGAACTGCACGCGGTCTTTGGTGTAGGCGACGGTCAGGTCCAGGCAGCGCGAGGCGGCCCCGATCTGTTCGACGGCCATCAGCAGGGCGGCGGTGTCGGCGAGGCCCGGGTCGGTGCCGAGCGTGGCGGATTCCGCGGCCGACACCGAGGAGAGCCTTCTGGTCAGATCCATGGTGACCTTGGGCTGGGCGAGGAAGGCGGTCCAGCGGCTGAGCTTCTCACCGTCGGTCGCGAGCATCACGTCGGCGATGTCGCCGTTGATGACGTACTCGGGGTCGAACACCACGGTGCCGATCGATGTGCCCTCGGCAAGCCCCTCCAGTGGGCCGGTCTCATCGACGGCGAGCAGCGCCAGTTCGGCCAGGGTGGTGCCCAGTAGTGGCGTGGGTACCAGTGCCTTGCCGAGCTCCTCGAGAACCACTGCGGAGTCGGACAATTCACCGCCGGCGCCGCCGAGCTCCTCGGGGACCACCAGGGCCGCGGCGCCGACCTGCTCGCACAGCAGGCGCCACAACCGCACGTCATAACCGGGCTCGGACTCCATCGCCGCGCGCACCGCTTCCGGGGACGCGTGCTTCTCGACGAGCGCCGCCACGGTTTGGCGCAGTAGTTCGCGTTCTTCACTCACGGGAGGGCCTCCAGCAGTCGACGGCGGTGCAAGGTCGGATCGCCCCAGGCCGAGCGCAGTGCCTGCACCCGCAGTAGGAGCAGTGACAGGTCGTGTTCCTGGGTGAAACCGATGGCGCCGTGGGTCTGCAGCGCGGACCGGGCGGCCAGCAGGGCGGCATCCGCGGCGGCGACCTTGGCGGCACTGACGTCGCGGGCGGTGTCCGGCGATGCGTCCGCGAGCGAGAGCGCGGCCGCGTACACCAGCGGGCGCGCCAGTTCGACGGCGATGTGCACGTCGGCCAGTTTGTGTTTGATGGCCTGATACGAGCCGATGATCCGGCCGAACTGTGTGCGCTGCTTGGCATATTCGACGGACTGATCGAGCATTGCCTGGGCCGCGCCGATCAGCTGAGCGGCCGCCGCGAGCGCACCGAACTCGTAGGCGCGGGCGGTATCGGCCGGCTGTGCCGTGCCGGATGGGGTGACCTCGAACAGCTTTCGGGCAGGGTCGACGGACTCCTGCTGGGCGCCTGGAGTAGCGGCGTTCACCTGGCCGTCGGCAGCGGTCAGGATCAGGCCCGCGGTGTTCGCGTCCACGGCGCGGGGCACCTGGGGCGGCATTGCCACCGTGGCGATGAGCTCGCCTGCGGCCAGATGTGCGGATCGTTCGTCGTCGGCCAGCAGAATGGGTGCGACGGCGATGGATTCGGTCACCGGACCGGGGACGGCCCAGTAGCCCAACCGCTCCAGCGCCACGACGAGGTCGACCGGGCTGGCCCCGATGCCGTCGAACTTCTCGGCCACCAGCAGTGCGGTGACTCCGAGATCGGCCAGCTGTGCCCATACCTTGCGGCCCGGCGCGGTGTCACCAGCCGACCACGCCCGCACCGCGGCAGGCACGTCCGCGGCGCCGAGTGCGGCATCGATGCTGGCGGCGAAATCCCGTTGCTGTTCGTCGATTTCGAAGTTCACTTTGCCTCCCGAGGCAACCCGAGGAGCCGCTCGGCAATGATGTTGCGTTGAATCTCATTGGTGCCCGCATAGATCGGACCGCCCAGGGCGAACAGCAGACCCTCGGTCGAGGAGTCGACCAGCTCCGCATCAGGACCCTGCATATCGAGCGCCGTCTGATGCAGGGCGACGTCGAGATCGGACCAGAACACCTTGGTCACCGACGACTCGGCGCCCAGTTCACCCCCGTTCGCCAGCCGCGTGACTGTGCCGAAGGTATGCAGCCGGTAGGCCTGAGCCTTGATCCAGGCGTCGGCGACGCGGTCGGTGAACACCGGGTCCGGGTTTTCCTTCCACTGTGCGACGAGTCGCTCCGCCGGGGCCAGAAACCGCGCCGGGCTGCGCAGTGACATCCCGCGTTCGTTGCTCGACGTGCTCATCGCGGCGCGCCAGCCTTCGTTCACGCCACCGATCACGTCGTTGTCGGGCACGAACACGTCGTCGAGGAAGATCTCCCCGAATCCGGTGTCCCCGCCGAGCTGGGCGATCGGGCGCACGGTGATGCCCTCGGCCTTCAGGTCGAACATGAAGTAGGTCAAACCCTTGTGGCGCTGGGCTTGCGGATCGGAGCGGAACAACCCGAATCCCCGCTCGCCGAACGGCGCGCGGGAGCTCCAGATCTTCTGGCCGTTGAGCAGCCAACCGCCGTCGGTGCGCGTGGCAGTCGACCGCAAGGACGCCAGGTCGCTGCCCGACTCGGGTTCGGACCAGGCCTGGGCCCAAATCTCCTCGCCGCTGGCCATTTTCGGCAGCACCCGGTCCAGCTGCTCCTGGGTGCCGTGTGCGAACAGTGTCGGCGCCAGCATCGAGGTGCCGTTGGCGCTGGCGCGACCGGGGGCACCGGCGCGGAAGTACTCCTCCTCGAACACCACCCATTGCAACAACGTCGCGTCGCGACCGCCGTACTTCTTCGGCCAGGCGATCACCGAAAGGCCCGCGTCGAACAGCACTTTGTCCCAGCGGCGGTGTTGCTCGAAACCCTCAAGGGTGTCGTAGGACTTGGTGGGGAACGACTCGCGGTTGCGCTCGAGAAACTCGCGGACCTCGGTGCGGAACGCCTCGGAGTCGTCGTCGAAATTCAGGTCCATTACACCCTCTCCCGAAGTAGTGGCTTGACCACCTTGCCGCCCGGATTGCGCGGCAGCACGTCAAGGAACTCCACCGAACGCGGCACCTTGAAGTTCGCCAAATGCTCACGTGCATAAGTTCTTACCGCGTCCTCGTCCAGCGCGGCCCCGGCTTTCACCACCACGAACGCCTTGCCGACCTCGCCGAGTCGCTCGTCGGGCACCCCGATCACCGCCGACTCGGCCACGCCGTCCAGCCGTGCCAGCACCTGTTCGATCTCAGCGGGATAGACGTTGAACCCGCCGCAGATGTACATGTCCTTGAGCCGGTCGGTGATGGTGAGGTTTCCGGCCTGGTCCAACGTCCCGATATCACCGGTGTGCAGCCATCCGTCGGCGTCGATGGCCGCCGCGGTGGCGTCCGGATCGTAGAGGTAGCCGAGCATGACATTGGGGCCGCGCAGCAGGACCTCTCCCGAACCATCCAGGCGGAGTTCGAAATCGGCGATGGGACGTCCGCATGTGGTGGCAACGGTGACCGCGTCGTCCTCGGCGCGGCACATGGTGCCGAAACCGGCGGCCTCGGTCAGCCCATAGGCCGTCAGCACAATGTCGATGTCCAGCTCGGACTGCATCCGTTCGATCAGCACCACCGGGACCACCGCCGCGCCGGTCACCGCGAACCGCAGCGAGCTCAGGTCGAAGGCGGAGCGGCGGGGATGGTCCAGCAGGGTCTGGTAGATGGTCGGCGGTCCGGGGAGCACGGTGATGTGGTGCTCGGCAACCGCTTTCATCGCCTGCTCGGGATCAAATGTCAGCTGCGGGACGAGCGTTGCCCCGGTCTGCAGGCAGGCCAGGATGCCGGCCTTGTAACCGAAGTTGTGGAAGAACGGGTTGATGCACAGGTAGCGGTCGGAGCTGGTGACCTGGCCACACGCGGCCCACGCGGCCGAGCCGTCCAGTGACTGGCGGTGTGCGCACCGGACACCCTTGCTCCGGCCGGTGGTGCCGGAGGTGAACAGGATGTCGGAGACATCGTCGGGCTGCACTGCGGCGGCGCGCACGTCGACCGCCGCCAGGTCGGTACCTCGGGTGACGAACTCATCCCATGACGAGATCGAGGCCTCGTCGTCCGGTTCTACGGGCACCCGCACGATGTGGTTCAGCGCAGGCAGCGCGCCGCGATCGAGTTCGGCGGTCTTGTCCGCGCCCAGGAATTTGCCCGCCGCGATCAGCAACGGTGCTTCCGTCCGGGCCAGGATGTCGGTGGCCTCGCTGGCGGTGTACCGGGTGTTCAGCGGCACGACGACGCCGCCGGCGTAGTGCACGGCCAGGCACGCCACCACCCAGTGCCACGTGTTCGGAGACCAGATTGCGATGCGGTCCCCGGTGTCTACGCCCAGGTCGATCATGGCGGCTGCGGCACGCCGGACGTCGCCGCGCAGTTCCGCATACGTCAGCCGCCGGTCGGGTGAGATCAGCGCCTCGTGGTCGGAAAACTGCACGGCAATCCGGTCCAGTACCGCTGGAACGGTACGGCGGTCTTGCCCCGCGAGCGGGTGGTGTCCCCAAGCCATCGATGCTCCCTTAACAAAGCAAGTGCTTGGTAGGTTAGCCTACAAGGGTGATAGAGGTCCAGGAGTTCCGGGCCGAGGTCCGGCAGTGGCTCGCAGACAATCTCGTTGGAGAGTTCGCTGAGCTCAAGGGCTTGGGCGGACCCGGTCGTGAGCACGAGGCGTTCGAGGAGCGACGGGCGTGGAATCAGCATCTCGCCGACGCCGGGCTGACGTGCCTGGGGTGGCCCGTCGAGCACGGCGGGCGCGGGTTGTCGGTCGCGCACCGGGTCGCGTTCTACGAGGAGTACGCCCGTGCCGACGCGCCGGACAAGGTCAACCACCTCGGTGAAGAGCTACTCGGGCCGACACTGATCGAATACGGCACCCCCGAGCAGCAACAGCGGTTTCTGCCCAAGATCCGCAATGTCACCGAGCTGTGGTCGCAGGGCTATTCCGAGCCGGGCGCAGGCAGTGACCTGGCCAACGTGTCGACGACGGCCGAGCTTGATGCCGAGGGTGAACAGTGGCACATCAACGGACAGAAGGTCTGGACGTCGCTGGCGCACTGGGCGCAGTGGTGCTTCGTGGTGGCCCGCACCGAGAAGGGTTCCAAGCGGCACACCGGCTTGTCCTATCTTCTGGTGCCACTGGACCAGCCCGGTGTCCAGATCCGCCCGATCATCCAGCTGACCGGCGATTCCGAGTTCAACGAGGTGTTCTTCGACAACGCCCGTACCGACGCCTCGCTGGTTGTGGGTGCGCCAGGTGACGGCTGGCGGATTGCGATGGGAACGTTGACTTTCGAGCGCGGGGTGTCGACGCTGGGACAGCAGATCCGCTATGCGCGTGAGCACTCCAACCTGGTTGAGCTGGCCAAACGGACCGGTGCGGCCGACGATCCGCTGATCCGGGAACGGCTGACCCGGTCCTGGACCGGTTTGGCGGCCATGCGCTCATACTCGCTGGCAACTATGGATGCCGAGCAGCCCGGCCAAGATAATGTGTCGAAACTGTTGTGGGCCAACTGGCATCGCGAGCTCGGTGAGATCGCGATGGACGTGCAGGGTACCGCTGGGCTCACCCTTGACAATGGCGAGTTCGACGAATGGCAACGGCTGTACCTGTTCTCCCGCTCGGACACCATCTACGGCGGGTCCAACGAGATCCAGCGCAACATCATCGCCGAGCGGGTGCTCGGCCTACCCCGAGAGGCCAAGGGATGACCGATCTTTCCATCGCCCCGACCGAGGTCGAGGGCCACGGCCTGCTCAAAGGCAAGGTCGTCCTGGTCACCGCCGCCGCCGGTACCGGCATCGGATCGTCCACCGCCCGACGCGCTCTGCTGGAGGGCGCCGACGTCGTGGTGTCCGACTATCACGAGCGGCGTCTGAACGAGACCCGCGACCAGCTGGCCGAGCTCGGCCTGGGCCGGGTCGAGGCCGTGGTCTGCGACGTCACCTCCACCGACGCGGTCGACGCGCTGATCACCTCAGCGGTCGAAAAGACGGGCCGCCTGGACGTTTTGGTCAACAACGCCGGCCTCGGCGGCGAGACGCCGCTGGTCGACATGACCGACGACGAATGGGACCGCGTCCTCAACGTCACGTTGACCTCGGTGATGCGGGCCACCCGGGCGGCGCTGCGGTACTTCCGCGGCGTCGAGCACGGCGGCGTCATCGTCAACAACGCCAGCGTGCTGGGCTGGCGCGCACAGCACTCCCAGTCCCACTATGCGGCCGCCAAGGCCGGCGTGATGGCGCTGACCCGGTGCAGTGCGGTCGAGGCCGTCGAGTACGGCGTGCGGATCAACGCGGTCTCGCCGAGCATCGCGCGGCACAAGTTCCTCGAGCGCTCGGCCGACGCCGCCCTGCTGGACCGGCTGTCCTCCGATGAGGCGTTCGGCCGTGCCGCCGAGCCGTGGGAGATCGCCACCACCATCGCCTACCTGGCCAGTGACTACTCCAGTTACCTCACGGGCGAAGTGATCTCGGTGTCCAGCCAGCACGCCTAGTCCGCGGCCAAGATCGCGGGAAGTGTTACCACAAAGGTTGTTTCATGTGGCACACTGCGGACCTCAACAGTCCCGTTGTGTGCCCTCGTGAGCGCTGCGACGATGGCCAGACCGAGTCCGGTGCTGCCGGCGCGGCGGGAGCGGGATGAATCGCCGCGGGCGAAGCGCTCGAAGATCTCGGATTGCTGACGTTCAGGGATACCGGGTCCGTTATCGGTGACAGCCAAGAGGACTTGGCCGTCGGCCGGGCGTGACAACGATACGTTCACCCGGCTACCGGGTGGCGTGTGCACGCGCGCGTTCGATAACAGGTTGGCAAGAATCTGGTGTAGTCGCATTCGATCCCCCACGACCAGAACCGGTTCGTCGGGGACATTCACCGACCAACGGTGCTCCGGCCCGGCGACGTGCGCGTCGCTGACTGTGTCTACCGCGAGTTGGCACAGGTCCACCAGCTCGTAGTCGAGTGGCCGGCCGGCGTCCATGCGTGCAAGTAAGAGCATGTCCTCCACCAGTTGGGTCATGCGTTTGGATTCGGCGTCGACGCGACCGATGGCGTGTGCGAGATCCTCTGGGCTGGTGGATGGCCGGCGTCGGGCCAACTCGATGTAGCCGCGGATGGACGCCAGTGGGGTGCGTAGCTCATGACTGGCGTCGGCGACGAACTGGCGGACGCGCGTCTCGCTGGCGTGGCGTATTGCCAGTGCGTCTGCGATCCGGTCGAGCATCTGATTGAATGCCGCGGCGAGCTGCCCGACCTCGGTGTGGGCCGCATCAGGGTCGATCCGAACCACGGGTGTAGGTAGGCGAACTTCGCCGCGGACGAGGTCGAGCCGTGCGACTTGATGTGCTGCATATGCGACCTCGGACAACGGGACGAGCTGACGACGGATGATCAAGACCCCCACCGCGGCGGCCAGTACCAGGGCAGCCGCTGCCACCGCGCTGAAAAACCCGAGAATCGTCAGCAGGGTGTTGTTCACAGTGGTCAGGGGTAGGCCGGCGACAATGAGGCCTTCTTGGCCCATGGCCGGAATTCCGATCAGTTCGTAGTCGCCCAGGCCGTCGAGATCGAGCCGGACCAAGTTGCCTTCGGTGATGTCTGCGAGCTGGCGAAATGCCTTCGTCGACAACTGAATACGGGTGCCATCGGCAGATATCACTGCGGCCTCGGTGACATGATTCCCGACGATCAGCGCGCCCACCGTGCCCACCGACTGTCCGGGTCCATCGAGGAACATCGGGCCAGGACCGGCGTACCGCACGAACGGCGGTGGCCCCAGCCCCTGGAATCCCGCAGACCGGGTAGCCGCGTCAACGACTTGATTCTCGAGCTGCTGGAGCAGAAAGCGATTCATCGCCAGCAATGTCCCCGCTCCGATGCCGGCGCAGACGACAACCAGGAGTGCGACGAGCACTGCCAGCAGCCGGGTCCGCAACGCCCAGGTGCGTGGTCTTCGGAAGCTGATCAACTTGGAGCGGTTAGCGGGGCGCTTTGAGTACATATCCAGATCCGCGGAGAGTATGGATCATCGGTGTGCGGCCGGCATCGATCTTGCGGCGGAGATAGGAGATGTACAGCTCGATGACATTAGAGCGTCCGTCGAAATCGTAGTTCCACACCCGATCGAGGATCTGGGCTTTCGTCAGCACCCGTCTGGCATTTCGCATCATGAATCTGAGAAGCTCAAATTCTGTTGCTGTCAAGCGGATTTCGTCCCCTCCACGGGTGACCTCATGGCTGTCCTCATCGAGGACGAGATCGCCGACAACCAGTTTCGCCGCCCCGGTATCGTCCGATACTCCGGTGCGCCGCATGAGTGCGCGTAGCCGCAGAATCAACTCTTCGACACTGAATGGCTTGGTCACATAATCATCGCCGCCGGCGGCGAGCCCGGCGATACGGTCTTCAAGGGACTCCTTGGCCGTCAGCAGAAGTAACGGCAGTCCTGGTTTGGCTTCACGCAGTTTCCGTAGCACCTCAAGGCCGCTCATGTCCGGCAGCATGACATCCAACACCACGACGTCGGGAGCAGAGGCCTGGGCTTGGCGGATTGCCGCGCCGCCGTCTCCGGCGGTCGAGACCTGCCATCCCTCATAGCGCAGCGCCATTGACACCAATTCAGCCAGCCCTGGCTCGTCATCGACAACAAGCACTCTGATCGGGCTGCCGTCGGCACGAGTCATTACCGCCCGTGTGGTCGCCGGCGCCGTAGGCTGCGCAGGTGTAACGGGCGTGCAATCATCAGATTTCGGCACTCTCAGATTGTCCTGGGCCGTCCTAGGAGCCGACTATGGCGACTCTATGGCCCAGCTATGAACTTCGGGATTCTGTTCGATGGCAACAGAAATCGGACGTGCGGCACGTGTGAGTCGGGGCACGTGCCGCACGTCCTATCTATTCAGTTGGCATCATCCTCGTGATCAACGGGGTGGCGGCGGGCATGGCGCATGGGGGCCACACGGGGGCGGGGGCGGCGGCGGAGCCGCATTGGCGACAGCCGGGCCGATGCCGACCGCGGCCAAGGCGATGCCACCGCAAACCGCGGCGGCCCCGGCCAAGCTGCGCCGATATGTCCTTCCATTGGACAACTTGAAACTCCTCTCGGTTGTATTCTGTGTTGCCGTAACGAATTTAGGCAGTATTTGTAGGCGCCGAGTGTCTATAGCGTATGTGGCAACTGTGAATTCATGCGAGATCATTCCCCACGTGCGTCGTCGAGTGCGGTGACCCGTTCGTCGATCCATTTGTGCATGGAATCGGCTGCGGTGGCGAGCTCTTGCTCGCTGAGCCCGTCGGTCTCCGGGATGGTTGCGAGGATCTCATCCAGGACGTTATGTGCCTTTCCATCCGCGTACATCTCGTCGTACAGTTCCCAGTACTCGCGGTTGTAGGCGTCCGCCCAGTTCTCTGATTCAAGGAACCGTGTCTTGAGCGGGTTGTCGTGTGCTGGGCCGGGCCCTGCGGCGCCCGGCGTGACCGTTTGCGTTCCCGCACGAATGTTCGCGCCGAGACCGCCAGGCGGTCCCATCTGTATCTTCTCTACGGGCCCTGCCGTGGCGTCGCCGTGCATGGCGAGGTTCAAATCCCAAGAGATGACAGAGAGCTTCTTGGTTTCGAGGTCGAACCACAGGTAGTAGTTCTGTCCTGGGCCGCCCATGTCGTCGCCGTTGACCAAGAGATTCTGGGTAGCTAGGTAGCGGGCGAGGGAGTCGGTATCGAACCAATCAGACAGGTGCGCATCGAACTCTTCCTGGTCGGCGCTGTCCAGCCATTCGAGGAAGTTGATGATCGGCTGGAGGTTGCCGTTGTCGGCGGAATTGATCTGTTTGAATTGGTCGGAGTAAGCGGATTGGTCGGTACCGACGAACTCCATACGTGAGTTCGCGTCCGCCTTGTACAGATAGCCGTCGGAGTCGAACAGGGTGTTGGCGTAGGTCTCGTCGGGGTGCTCGAGGAGTAGGCGTGTGGTCGTCCGTCCGTTGATGGTGTACCGCGCATAGGCATAGCGCTGGCTGGGCTGGCCGGTTTCGGCGGTGAGCGACAGCGCCAGCGACTCGTTCAACACCGGGGTTCCCGGCCGCACCGAGAGCTCGGTCAGTCCTTGGTAGCCACGTCCTTCGGCGTTTTCGTCGAAGCTGATCAATAGCGGCAATGACGTCGGATCATCGGCGGACGCGCTCATCGCGATCATGGCTTCATCGGGCACGAAGTCAGCACCGAATTCGGCGTCTTCCGGCAATCCGGGCGGCCGATTGCCGTCGCTTCGTAGCGTCATCAATGTGGAGTTTCCCTTCAGCCGCACGGCGACGTCGCTGACCGTGGTGTCGTCGACAGTCACGTCGGCTGTCACCCACTTCTTCTCGCCGTCTTTCTGATACGCCGACAGCATGTCGTGGTGCTCGGCAGGAGTGAGGTCAATGGTCAGGGTGTGCGCCACGGTGGGGTCGAACAGGTCGACGGTGCCAGTGATGTTGTCGGTGATCTCCGAAACCATCACCGCGGTGTCGCTGGTGATGTACGGACGTATCGTTGTCTGGCCGAAGGCCACCGTCAGGCTCACTGCAACCGCGACGAGCGATACGAGCAGCTTCCAGTGCTGACGCAGGCGCACCGGCAGGCGGTGGACGAAGCGTCGTTTTGGCGGTGGGCCGCCAACATCCCGATTCGGTTCGGGCATCAGATGTCGGTCTGGTCGTAGCCGGTCAGCACTGTCACTCGCTGTCCCGTATTGACTGCACCCAGCGCAGCGATCAATTCACCGGACTTGCGGCCCTTCTTCAACTGCGCCGTGTAGTAGAGCTCGTTGAGTGCTCCCGACCGAGCAGATTCCGTTGACACCAACTCGAATTCGGTACAGAACTCGATGAGTACGTCCTCCACGCGTGCGGCGTACTCGGGTCCCGGCGGTACTTGAACCTTGACCACCTGCCGCTGTACGTCCAGCTTGAACCAGTTGAAGCGATACATGATCAGCAGCACCAAGCAGATCACCACTGTGGCAGCGATCGCCAGGACATAGAACCGGGTGCCGGTGGTCATACCGACCGCCATCGCCAGAAAGATGAAGCCCACGTCTCGGGTTTCCTTGATGGCGTTGCGGAATCGGATCACAGAGAGCGCGCCGACGAGTGCGAATGCGCGGGCGATATTGGAGCCGACGACGAGCATGATCACCGAGATCACCATGCACACCATGACCAACGTCTGCACATAGGACTGGCTGTAGGAAACATTCTTATGGGTGTAGCGGTAGACCCATCCGATGATCGTTGCGAGTACGAACGACAAGGCCAGCGAGGCGATCACGTCGAACACGGTGAAAGTGCCGCTGAGGTCCTGCAGATTGATGGTCACATTCTAGCTTTCTGTGTCGACTGAAAGGAGCGGTATGCGATGTGCTGGATCAGCGGGTAGCAGTAGAGATCTCGCCGAAAAGGCCGGGATCCCCGGACGTTTTTTCAGGCTGATAGCCGATGATCTCCGGGGTGCCGAACCTGGACCGAGGTGCGAGCTCGAAGGCCTCCACTGATTGGCAGTACTTGGAGATGCGGACCACCGACATGTCGATCCGTGCGGCGAGATCGGTAACCCAGTAGGGCACTCGCTCGTTGGCCTTGATCTCCACGATCGCCAGTTTGGGTGGGATGATGTAGCGGTTCGGCGCGCTCGAGGCGAAGTGGAAGTCGCGGTCGCGCCCGTGCACCTTGTGATCGATGGTCACCCGCAGGCCGAGATCGGCGTCACGCCCCACGAACGCCTCACGCAGGTAGCCCGTCGTGACGATGGGACGCAGATCCAGGTTGCCGACAAGGGTGGTGACTTCGTCGACGAACGGGCGCTGAGCCGGAGCACACGGGATTTCTTGGCGGTTGTCCAGCCATCGGCGTGCGACGCCGTAGGGCAGCGCGATCCGTCGCTTCTGTGTGACCCGGTTGACCCGTTGCTTGATCTCAATCTGGGCCGACGTGTCGTCGGTACACGCAGCAGGCTCGCCGTAGATCCGCATGCGCAGTTTGCGCCTGAACCGTAGGCCCTCGATCTTCTCCCAGTAGAAGCGCAGATCAGGGGTGTCGTAGTACAGCGATGTCACCGGGTACCCACCGTGTGGTGAATATGGGTCAGAGCCCATGTGCTCGGCCAGTTCTGCCCGCAGTGTGGGGACCTTGAATTCATCCAGCAGGTATTTGATCTCATACCGATTGAAGGAATGCAGGCGGCTCGCCGTCTGCTGATAGCCGGTGGGCTGGGTGGGCACGTCCTCATGCCGGCGGTCGTGATGAACCGGCATGGTCTTCGCAAACCGTTTGAACACACCCATGAAGATTTTGGCCCTTTCACCGACGTTCGATTCCTGTTCATCCAGCTAAGCGTGGGGAGCTATGCGTTACGTGAGAGCCGGCTATTGGCCAGCTATTTGTTCACGAACCTGGATGGGCGGCGATTTGTCAGAACTGGATGGGTCCGCCGGAGTCAACGGTGGCCACTGGACCGTTGTGGGAGGCCAGATTTCGACCGAACCCGAGGTCTGGTGCGAACTGTAGTCATCGTCGTCATCGTCGTCGGCATATGCGACGCCGGCCGAACTCAAGGCGATCGATGCCATGGTCAGTAGCACGACGCCGAAACTCTTCGTGCGCATCAGAGTGGAAGCACGGCGCTGTAGAGGTTGATGCTGTCATCGGCGGTGTCGGTACCTATCTGGGCCGATGTGAAGAGACGGGCGGTCACTACGCCGCCGCACTCATCGACCGATACGTGGGCCGCCAAGACCGATATGGTTGCGGTCCGGCCCTTCAGCGACTTGGTACCGAGACCCACGGTCGTGATTCCCCCCGAGTGTAGTGTCGACCCGATGTCCGGCCCGAGCCCGATGACAGGGACATCGTCGAAGAGGTCGGTGTCGAAATCCACTCCGAGGTCCAGTCCCTCGCTTACGTCGACCTGACATCCGAGTTGTGCGCCGAGCACCAATTGTCCGGTCGTCACGGGCATGGCACCTTCGCCCTCTATGGTGAGAGTCACCCGCCCACTGAGGTATCCCTCTTTGGTGAGCGGTGCGACCGCCATATTGCGCACCGCGTCGACTCGAACTTCAGTGAGCGCAAGCGTCATCCGCCAGCCGTCCACCGTGTCGATCGTGCGGACAACGTCGGGGGCGGGAACCAGTTCGGCGTGCGAAATACCAGTCGCAACATTGAGCAGGGCGGCGCCAGTCGCTGCTGCGCTGAGGAACTTCGTGAGGATCAACGGGGATACCACCATAACTGTGTCTCGATTGCGCACCAAGGGAACCGGGATCATGGGCGCTGTCCGGACATCGTGCATTACGAAGATGTGACGCCGCTAGCTACAGCATGAGCATTTCCAGGCGTGGTCGACCGAGTGAGAATGTGATAGATGTCGTTGCACTACATGAGGATTCGACCAGCACGTGCAAGTTTACTGATCTGCCATGCAGGTGTCCGGCAGTCTCGAATTCATAGGATGCTGATAGTGGGACCATAGCTCGGCCATAGCCGACCTCGACACGATGTGTGTGCCGCCTAGCCGTGATCGCGGCGGTGGTTTGTGAAACATATTGAGAACGAGAGGATGTGGAAGAATGTCTACGACAAAACGCCGGGCGGCTGTCGGTTCAGTCCTGGTCGCGCTGTCGCTGGGTGCGGGAGCGACAATCGGGTCTGCCATCGCTGCAGCGGCACCGCCTCCGCCGTGTCCACCTGGTGCGCCTTGCGGCCCGGGCGGTCCGGGGCTACCACCGCCCGGCCCGGGCGGGCCGGGAATGTTCAACCCGGGTCCAGGACCCGGTATCGCACCACCGCCGGGGCGCGGGCCCTGCCTGCCGCTCGTGCCCTGCTGATCTAGTCGGAGTCAAGCCCGGTGCAGCATCTGCTGTGCCGGGCTTGCCGCAGTTGGTCCGCGCGGCGTGGCAGGGGCCACCTCACCGAGCGCCAGTTTTCAGCAAGCGGTACACGATGAAGGTCGGCACTCCGACGATTCCAGTGAGTGCATCGGGCCACCTCTCGAGCGACTCGGCGCTGGGCTGAGGTTCGGCAATCCGGTCGATGGCGAATCCGGCGTCGGCGAATGCCGCGATAGCGGCCGACAGGGGCCGGCGCCAGAAGTGTTGAGTGACCTCGACGCCGTTCTTGGTCCAGGTGTCGCTCACCAGTTCGGTGGCGAAGTACCCGTCATGCTGGCCGGGCAGTGGCGGGCCCAACGGATGATCTGAGGAGAGCACCACCCAGCCGCCCGGACGCAGCACCGAGGCGAAGGATCGAAGCGGAACGGTCCAGTCGCGCAGGTAATGCAGTGCAAGCGAGCACGTGATCCCGTCGAAGGTGCCGGCATCCAACGGCAGCGGCTCGGCCAGATCGGCCACGACGAATCGACCGCGCCCTGTGCAGCGGCGCGCGGCCTCCTCGATCATCTGTGGGCTCAGGTCGATACCGGTCACATCGGCGCCGGCGTCCAGCAGCCATTCGCATTGTGCGCCGGAACCGCAGCCGGCATCGAGGACCGCTGCTCCGTCCAGAATGGTGGGCACCAGCTGCCGGACCGCGGGCCGTTCCAGTCCTCCGTTGAAGGGGCCCTCGTCGGTCGCGGCGGACCACACCGGCGCCAATCGGTCATAGACCTCCCGGGTGTGGCGGGCGTGGGCAGTTGGATTGGCTGACAGCTCCGAGCACATGAGCACCATCATGACGCGGCCGCTCAGCTGGCCGCCGAGCCCGAGCTCGACCTAGCAAGCGCTTGGTTGCTATGCTGTGCTCATGGCGCCGGATACGCCCACCCAGCCGGCAAGCAGACGCGATGAGCTCCTTGACCTCGCCGCGACCATGTTTGCCGAACGCGGCCTGAAGGCGACGACAGTCCGCGATATCGCCGACTCTGCAGGCATCCTCTCGGGAAGCCTCTATCACCACTTCAAATCCAAAGAGCAAATGGTCGAAGAGGTGCTGCGGGACTTCCTGGACTGGCTCTTCACGCGCTATCAGCAGATCGTGGATAGTGAGGCCACTCCACTCGACCGCCTCAAGGGCCTGTTCCTGGCATCGTTCGAGGCCATCGAGCACCGGCACGCGCAGGTGGTGATCTACCAGGACGAGGCGAAGCGGTTGTCCTCACAACCGCAATTCGCGTTCGTCGACGCACGCAATAAAGAGCAACGCAAGATGTGGGTCGACATCCTGCATCAAGGTGTTGCAGACGGGTCGTTCCGGCCGGACATCGACGTCGACCTGGTGTACCGGTTCATCCGCGACACCACCTGGGTTTCGGTCCGCTGGTATCAGCCCGGCGGACCACTCTCGGCCGAAGAGGTCGGCAGGCAATACCTCGCGATTGTTCTCGGCGGGATCACCGCTCACAGGGTCAAAGGAGACTAGATATGGCTTCAACACCGCAGGCTTATGTCGTCGATGCCGTACGCACCCCCATCGGCAAGAAGAACGGATCGCTGGCCCAGGTCCACCCGATCGACCTCGGTGTCCACGCGTTCCGCAGCATCTTCAACCGGGTTGACGTGGATCCGGGCGCGGTCGACGACGTGATCGTCGGCTGCGTCGACGCGATCGGCGGGCAGGCAGGCAACATCGGCCGCAACGCATGGTTGGCGGCCGGGTACCCCGAAGAGGTTCCCGGTGTCACCGTCGACCGGCAGTGCGGCTCCAGTCAGCAGGCCATTTCGTTTGGCGCACAGGCGATCATGTCGGGCACCGCGGACATCATCCTGGCCGGCGGCATGCAGAACATGAGCTGGGTGCCGATCTCCTCGGCGATGATCGTCGGCCAGGAGCTCGGATTCAGCACTCCGACAGCGGAATCCGAGAACTGGCGGCACCGTTACGGTGACCAGGAGATCTCCCAGTTCCGCGGGTCGGAGCTGATCGCCGAACGCTGGGACATCTCCCGCGAGGAGATGGAGCAGTTCGCCTACAACAGTCATCAGCGCGCGTTCGCCGCGATCCGCGCCGGACACTTCGACAACGAGATCGTGCCGGTGGGGGACTTCGGTGTCGACGAGGGACCGCGTGAGTCGACGCTCGAGAAGCTGGCCACCCTCAAACCGCTGGTCGAAGGCGGTCGGCTGACTGCCGCACTGGCCAGCCAGATCTCGGACGGCGCCAGCGCGGTGCTGCTGGCCTCGGAACAAGCTGTCAAGGCGCACAACCTGACCCCGCGCGCCCGCATCCACCACATCAGCGCTCGCGGGGCGGACCCGGTGCTGATGCTGACCGGTCCGATTCCGGCCACCCAGTACGCGCTGGAGAAGACCGGACTGTCGATCGATGACATCGACACCGTCGAGATCAACGAGGCCTTCGCTCCCGTCGTGATGGCCTGGATGAAGGACCTCAAGGCCGACCCGGCCAAGGTCAACCCCAGCGGCGGCGCGATCGCGCTGGGTCACCCGCTCGGCGCCACCGGGGCAAAGCTGTTCGCCACCATGCTCAACACGCTGGAGCGCACCGGCGGCCGTTACGGCCTGCAGACGATGTGTGAAGGCGGCGGCACCGCCAACGTCACGATCATCGAGCGTCTCTAGGACGCCGACGCGGTCAGGGCGTCGCGGTAGGCCACTAATGTGGCGGCATGGTGGTGAGCCTGACGCAGCTGGAGGTACTGGTCGCCGTCGTCGAGTCTGGCGGGTTCTCGGGCGCCGCCAAGAAACTCTTCATGAGCCAGCCATCGGTCTCCAACCACATCCGCAACCTGGAAAGTTCGCTCGGCGTACACCTCGTGCAACGAAGCACGCAGGGTGCGCGGACAACCCCGGCGGGTGATGTGGTGGTCGACCACGCACGCAAGGTGTTCGAGCTGCTGACCAGCCTGGAACGCCAGGTGGCGGGTCTTCAGGGACTCGAGTCCGGGCGCCTGGTGCTGGCCGGCACCACCACACTGGGCACGTATCTGCTGCCCCGGTTGGTGTCCGAGTTCACCGAGGCCGCGCCGAAGGTCGAATGCCAGATCCGGGTGGGCAACGAGGACACGGTCGAGAACTGGTTGCTGCGCGGTGAAGTCGCCCTCGGTTTGTGCGCGGACACGCCGCGTGAGGAGCAGCTGCTGGCCCAACCGCTGTTCGAAGAGGAGATGGTGTTGGTGGCGGCCGCCGGAACACCGTTGGCCGGCCAGGCGCTACGGCCGAAAGACCTTGCCGACCAACGGTTCCTCATGCGCGAGATGGGCTCGGCGACCCGGCGCCAGCAGGAGAGCGCGCTACGGCTGTGGGAACTCGACTCGGCCGAGCAGTGGGATCTGTGGGGTCCGGACACCCTCAAGGAAGCCGTGCACGCAGGCCTCGGACTGGCGTTGTTGTCGGACCATTCAACAGCCCGCGAGCGGGTCTCCGGATTGCTCGTGGCCCTCTCGGTCGAACCGCCACCACCCAGTCGGACGGTCTACCTGGTGCGCCGGGCCGACCGGGTGCTGACCCCTCCGGAGCAGGCGTTCGTGGCGCTTGTCGACGGTATTTCTGCCTGGCCCGCCTGACACGTCCCGCGGCTATGGCTTCCATAGCCAAATCGGGGGTTCTGTGTGGCGCCGATCACGTGCACTGTTACGGGCGATCTCATCCTTGTGAGTACGCAACAGGAGCGCGCCAGTGGATTCCCACTCATTCAGTGTCAATGACCGGACGTACCGCACGTCGGGTGTGCCGGTCGTCGTGATCTGCATCGACGGCAGCGAGCCCGCCTATCACGTGGAGGCCGTGAACGCAGGCCAGATGCCGTGGCTGAGCCGGGTACTCGACGGTGCAGGTAGCTCCTGGCAGGCGCACTGTGCGCTGCCGGCGCTGACAAACCCCAACAACCTGTCCATCGCGACCGGACACCCGCCCGACGTGCACGGCATCAGCGGCAACTACATCTTCGACACCACCACCGGTGAAGAAGTGCTGATGAACGACAAGCGATTCCTGCGCGCACCGACCCTCTTCGCCGCCGCCAATGAAGCCGGCCTCGACGTCGTCGTGGTCACCGCCAAGGACAAGCTGCGTCGGTTACTCGGTGCCGGGCTGGTCGAAGACGGCCCCGGCCCGGGCGGCGGCTTCGTCGCCCCCAGCCGCACGGGTATCTGCTTCTCGGCGGAACGGGCGGATCAGGCCACGATGGCGGACAACGGCATCGACAACGTCCTCGAACTCGCAGGCAGGGATCTGCCCGACGTCTACTCGGCCGACCTCTCCGAATTCGTACTGGCGGCAGGCGTGGCGATCGCCAAGTCCCGCAACGTCGACCTGATGTACCTGTCGTTGACCGATTACATCCAGCACAAGCACGCCCCGGGCACCGAGACCGCCAATGCGTTCTACGAGATGATCGACTCTTACGCCGCGCAACTCGACGAGCTGGGCGCGATCGTGGTGCTCACCGCCGATCACGGCATGAGCGCGAAGACCGATCAGGCCGGCGCCCCCAAGGTGGTCTACGTCGAAGACGCCTGCAAAAACGCAGGCGTCGAAGGGGTTCGGGTCATCCTGCCGATCACCGACCCCTACACCGTCCACCACGGTGCCCTCGGCTCATTCGCCAGTATCCATCTGCCGCCCGGCGCCGACCGCGAGTCGCTGATGACGCGGTTGCGCAGCATCGACGGCGTCCAAGCAGTCCACGATCGAGATGAAGCCGCGCGCCTCTACCGCCTGCCGCCCGACCGCATCGGGGACATCGTGCTACTCGCCGACGCCGGTACCGCACTGGGCCGGTATGCCGAATGGCACGACCTCAGCGGACTCGATGCGCCGCTCCGCTCGCACGGCGCGCTCGGGGAACTGCAGATCCCGTTCGTGATCAACCGCTGCCTGCCGTGCCCCGAAATGCTCGACGAGCCCTACGGCCAACCGGCATATGTCCACAACTACGACGCGTTCTGGGTGGCCACCACCCTCGTTGCCCAGCACCAGGACCAGCCCCAAGCCGCGCCAGCGGTATAGCCCGACCAGATTGGTGGAAAGAGACGATGTCCAACACGTTTGAAAAGCCAAAGGGCGCTCTGGACCCCGTGGCGGTCTCGGAAGCGCAGTTCTCGCGGCTGAAGTGGCGCATGCTGCTGGCGGCGATGTTCTGTTACCTGTTCTTCTACACCGGGCGGCAGACGTTCGGTTTCGCCATCCCCGGCATCGAGGAAGACCTCGGGCTGAGCAAGACCACGCTCGGCGCCATCAGCGGCGCGATGCTGTGGTGCTATGCCGCGGGCCAGATGATCAACGGCAACCTGGCCGACAAGTTCGGGGGCCGCCGCCTGATGGCGCTGGGTGCGGTTCTGTCCACGATCATGAACTGGTGCACCAGCTTCTCGGTCGGCACCAAGTCACTGGCATTCTTCTGGGGAGCCAACGGATTCACCCAGGCCATGGGCTGGCCATCCGGGGGACGGGTCATCTCCAACTGGTGGGGACCCCACGAGCGGGGTAAGAGCTTCGGCTTCTACACCTTCGCGGCCGGTATGGCATCGGTGTTGGCCTTCATCACCTCCACCATCGTGGTCGACACTCTGAACCTGGACTGGCAGTGGATCTTCCGCGTTCCCGTGCTGCTCATGCTCATCGGTGGCGTCACCTTCTATCTGGTGGCACGCGAGAATCCTAAAGAGGCCCGGGTCATCCCGCCGGCGTCGTATACCCGCGACGAGGAGCACGTGGAACAGTCGGTCGCCGAAGCCGATCCAGGCCGCTCGCTCGACCGCTACAAGGCAGTCCTGCGTAACCCGAAGATCTGGTCCACCGGTATCGCGATCGGGTTCCAGAACGCCGCCCGCTACGGGCTGCTCATCTGGGTGCCGGTGTACTTCCTGGGCAAGGACTGGGAAGAAAACGACGGCGGCGGCATCAGCCCGCTGTGGATCTCGGTGGCGCTGCCGATTGGTATGGCCGTCGGCGCGCTCATCAACGGGCAGCTGTCCGACCGCATCTTCGGATCCCGACGGGACCGGCCGATCATCCTGTTCATGGCGCTCGGCGCAGTCTTTGCGATGACGATGTATCTCGCTCACCTGGGCACGGCCGCGGGCATCGTGGTGTTGTTCCTCACCGGCTTCTTCGTCTACGGCCCGCAGTCCTCCTTCTGGGCGCTGTGCCCGGACATCGCCGGAAAGCAGATGGCCGGAACGGCAACCGGTGTGGTGAACTTCTTCTCGTACCTGTTCGCCGGGGCCGCCGAGCCGATTGTCGGACACATCATGGACGACACCGGCAACACCTCACTGATCTTCCCGATCGTCGCGTGCTCATGTGTGGCCAGCGCACTGGTCGCCCTCACCATCCGCCGCTGATCTCGAACTGGAGTAACCATGGAAACCACCCTGAACGCAGCGGTATGGTCGGGCGTCGATGAGGGATTCTCCCTGCAATCGCAGCCGCCGCCCGACCTGCGGGCCGGCGAAGTGCTGGTCAGCGTCGAGTTGGCCACCATCTGCGGTAGCGACCTGCACACCATCAACGGGGATCGACCCACACCGCTGCCCACGGTCCTCGGACACGAAACCGTCGGAACCGTCGTCGCCACCGGCGGGTCTGTCCGGGCCCACGACGGCGAGTTGCTCGCGCCCGGTGACCGGATCACCTGGACCATCGGCACATCGTGCGGCGAATGCCGGCGTTGCCGCCGCGGGATCCCGCAGAAATGCCTGTCGGTGCGCAAATACGGCCACGAGGCGATCGATGACCACTGGCGACTCAACGGCGGTCTGGCCACCCACTGCCACCTGGTGGCCGGAACCGGCCTGGTCCGGGTGCCCGACGAACTGCCTGCGGCGCTGGCCGCGCCGGCCAATTGCGCCACCGCGACCGTGGTCTGCGCGGCTCGGCGCGTCGGCCTGGCCGCCGATGATGTCGTGATCGTGCTGGGTTGCGGCATGCTCGGCCTGACCGCGCTCGCCTATGCGCGTGACCGCGGTGTCGAGAACGTCATTGCCTGCGATGTCGACGCGGGCCGCCGCGAGGCGGCTGGCCGGTTCGGTGCGACCGTCGCCGTCGCGCCCGACGATTTGAGCAGTGCGGCAAAGGAATACGGCGCCGACGTCATCTTCGAACTGTCGGGCAGTAGCCGGGCCGTGCAAAGCGCGCTTGAGGTCGTGGATCTGGGCGGCCGGATCGCGCTGGTGGGCTCCGTGTCGCCGGCACCGGAGATCAACTTCGAGCCGAGCGCCTACGTCAAGAATCTGACCACCATGGTGGGCAGCCACAACTACCGGTTGGACGACCTCGCCGAAGCCGTCGACTTCCTGGCACGCACCGGCGCGCAAAAGCTGTTCGCCGATCTGGTTTCCGAGCCGTTTCCCTTGGCCGACATCGACAATGCGGTTACCGCGGCCCGCAATGGAGCCGCGCCGCGCGTCGCCGTCCGGATGGATTGAAGGAGCCGCTGATGACCCAGCCCGAGCATCTTCTCAACTACATCAACGGGTCCTGGCAAGCCAGTGTCGGTGGGCAGGTGCGGGCCAACCTCAATCCGGCGAACACCGATGACGTCATCGGCGCATTCACCGAGTCGGTCACCGTCGACGTCACCGCCGCGGTCGACGCGGCCACGGCCGCACAATCCGCCTGGGACGCCATCGGTCCGGTCGCGCGAGCAGCGGTGCTCACCGAGGCGCGACGGCTCATCGGCGAGCGCGTCGACGAGTTCGCCGCGGCGATCACCCGCGAGCAGGGTAAACGGTTGTCGGAGTCCATCGGTGAGACGAACCGGGCGCTGGCGATCCTGGACTTCACCATTGGTGAAGCACGGCGCATGAACGGTGTCACCACACCCGCCGAGGACCCGCGCACCATCGCCATGACCTTCCATCGTCCCCTCGGGGTGGTCGGCCTGATCACCCCGTGGAACTTCCCGTTGGCCGTCCCGATGTGGAAAGTCGCACCCGCCCTGCTGGCCGGTTGTGCCGCCGTGCTCAAACCCTCACCGCTCACGCCGCTCACCTCGGCCCTGCTGGTGCAGGCTTTCGCCGACGCCGGGGTGCCGGCCGGAGTGCTCAACCTGGTTCAGGGCGACCGCGAGGCCGGGGCTGCGTTGGTCGATGATCCCCGCGTCGCAGGTATCTCCTTCACGGGTTCACTGTCGGTCGGCACCGAGATCAACCGGGCAGGTTCGGGACGGCTGATGCGCACCCAGCTGGAACTCGGTGGCAAGAACGCACTGATCGTGCTGGCCGACGCCGATCTCGACGACGCCGTCGAGGCAATCCTGCACGGCGCGTTCAGCCAGAGCGGGCAGCGCTGCAGCGCCACCAGCCGGGTCATCGTCGACCGCAACGTGGAACAGGCGCTGCTGTCGCGACTGCTACCGCGGGTTCAGCAGATGCAGATCGGGCGCGGTGATGCGCACTGGGCCGACATCGGTCCGGTGGTCAACGAGCAGCGGCAGCAGGCCTGCCTGGACGCGGTCGCGCGGGCGGTCAACGACGGTGCCGACATTGCCTGCGGTGGAAAGGCCGCCGTACTCGATACGCCGGGGTACTTCGTCGAACCGACGGTGCTGATCAACGTGGCATGGGACAGCGAGGTGGCCCAGGAAGAGGTGTTCGGGCCGGTGTTGTCCGTGATCACCTGTGACGGCTACGACGAGGCGATGCGAATTGCGAACTCGGTCCGCTACGGGATGTCCGGGACGATCTTCACGCAGAGCCCAACCCTGATCTTTCAGGCACTCAATGATTTTCAGGCGGGGATGCTGCACGTCAACCGTGCCGGCGTCGGCTCCTATGCGCACCTGCCACACATGGGGGCGAAGGCATCCCAACTCGGCGCGCCGGAATGCTCGCCGGACGTCTGGAACTTCTACACCGACCTCCGGTCGGCCTGCATCAAGTACTGACAGACATCAACCAAGATGAAAGGCGTAACCCAATGAGCACCAACACAAACGATCAGATCAGCCTGGTTGTGTTCGATATGGCGGGCACCACGGTCGAGGACAGCGGGCTGGTCCAGCAGTCGTTCCTCGCCGCCGACCGCCACGCGGGCCTGTCCAAGACCGACGCCGACCGCGAGGAGATGCTGCGCTACGTCTCCGACACCATGGGCCAGTCGAAGATCGTGGTCTTCCGTCACCTCGCCCGCGGTAACGAGCAGCAGGCGCAGGATGCCAACAAGGAGTTCGAACGCTGCTACGCGCAACTGGTGGCCGACGGCAACTGCAGTCCGATCCCTGGCGCTGAAGAGCTCATTCGCGATCTGCGGTCCCGCGGCATCAAGACCGCGTTGACCACCGGCTTCGCCACCGAAACACAGTCGGCGATCATCGACGCCCTCGGCTGGCGCGACCTGGCCGACATCGTGCTGTGCCCAGGGCCGGGCGTGCGGGGCCGGCCGTACCCGGATATGCCGCTGACCGCGCTGATGCGCACCGAAACCGATTCTGTGCGTTCGATGATCGTCGTCGGCGACACGTCCTCCGACGTCACCAGCGGCGTGCGGGCCGGTGCGCGCGCTGTGGTAGGCGTGCTCACCGGCGCCCACGATACGGCGCAGTTGTCCGCGGCCGGTGCCACCCACATCCTGGACAGCGTTGCCGAACTGTCCGGTTTGGTGGAAACACTGGCCTGATTTAGGTCGGCTTGGTCCAGGCGATGGTGTGCCGGAACGCCAGCCGGCGCCGCATCCGTGCATCCGGCATGATCCGGTCGACCACGGTCCGCAACTCGTCGAAACTGAGTTCCGGATCGCGGACCGGAAACGGTGGTGGCTGCGGCCCGCCCCGCACCGGACGCGGATGTTTGACCATCCCGATGATCGGATTGGTCACCGCCGAGGCCAGGTCCCACGCGATATCGCGGACCGACTTCGGCGGGGCCAGGCCGACGCCGAGGAACCGGCCGCCGGGGGCCAGCAGGCGGGCGACCTCGGACAGGGCTGATTCCGCGTCGAGATGGTGCAGCACCGCAATCATCGTGATGAGATCGACGGCGCCGCTCAGCTCGTCGAGCTGGGCGCCGTCGATCGTCACATTGGTCAGATCAGCGCAGCGCCGGGCGGCCTCGGTGCGCATGCCCGGGTCGGCATCGGTGCCGTGGACCTCGCTGAAGTGGCCCGCCAGCAGCGCAACCAGAGCACCCTGCCCACAACCGATGTCGATCGCGCGCCCGCGACGCGCGGGCAGATTGCGCAGGATCCAGCGGTGGAAATGGTCGTTGTGGCTCCACGGGTGCCGGCTGTTCACCATGTGCAGCCACTCGGCGGCGCGCCGGATCACGGGATGCTGGGTATGGCGGACGTCCATACCGCCACTGTGCCAGTCAGTCGATGAACGAGCCGGCGGCCTGCAGGTGTTCGATCGCCTGGGTCACGATCGCAGGGACCAGCTCGGCGCAGGACGGCAGATCATCGATGATCCCGGCAACCTGCCCCGAAGCGAGCACGCCCGCATCGGTATTGCCTTCCACCAGACCGGCCTTGAGCAGCATCGGCGTGTTGGCGGCCATCACCACCTGCGACCAGGTCAGCTCTTTGCCGCGACGCATGGCCAACCCGTCACGCACCAGCGACGGCCAGGTCATACCGGACATCTTCTTGAACTTCTGCGCGTTGAGCACTGCGGCGGTGAGGCTGCGCACCCCCGACCCGCTCTCCAGTTTCTCCACCAGACCGGTGCGCAGCACCCGGTGCGGCATCCCGTCGACGCGCCTGGACACCACCGTGCCGTCCAGGGCTGCCTGCAGATACTGCTGCTTGACGGCGTCGGGGACTGTGGAGTCGGCGGTCAGCAGGAATCGGGTACCCATCGCCACCCCGGCGGCGCCGTAGGACAGCGCGGCGGCCAGGCCGCGGCCATCGAAGAACCCGCCGGCCGCGATCACCGGGATGTCGTTGCCTTTCAACGCATCCAGCACCGAAGGCAGCAGCAGCGTGGTGGCCACGGGGCCGGTGTGCCCGCCGCCTTCGCCGCCCTGCACGATCACCGCGTCGGCGCCCCAGCCCGCCACCTTCTTGGCATGTTTGGCAGCCCCGACCGACGGAATGACCACCACGCCTGCATCTTTGAGTCGGGCGATCAGATCGGCCTTGGGGGCCAGCGCGAACGACGCCACCTTGACACCCTCACGGATCAGCAGGTCGACGCGCTCACCGGCATCGCCTGCGTCGGCGCGCATGTTGATGCCGAACGGCTTGTCGGTGGCGGCCTTGACCTTGGTGACGGCGGTCTGCAGCTCGTCGAGCGTCATCGTCGCCGAGGCCAGGATGCCCAGCCCGCCTGCGTTGGACGTCGCGGCGACCAAACGCGCGCCGGCGACCCAACCCATCCCGGTCTGCACGACGGGATGCTCGATCCCGATCAGCTCGGTCAGCGGGGTATGCAGCCGGCTCATCAGCGGACTTCCCTGTCACGCAGTGACTTCGGATCGATCACCTCGCGGATGAGTCGCTGTTCGTCCTCGGTAGGCAGGCGCGTGATGTCAGCGGACTCCAATCCGTGCACCTCGAAGCCGGTGTTCTCGACCACCTGTGCGGGTTCGACACCGGGATGCAGCGAGACCGCCCGCATCTGGTGGTCGGGCCCGTTGAAGTCGAACACGCCCAGATTGCTGACCACCCGGTAGACGTTCAGGAAACGGTAGGCCGGATTGTCGCTGTCCACCTTGTCCCAGCCGACGCCGGAGACGATGTCGACCGACTCGCCGAACACCCGCGTGCTGTGGTTGCCGACCCAGTAGCTGGTGGCGTGGTTGATGGTGTTGCCCGGTGCACCGCGAACCCCGAACATCTGGCGTTTGGGGTGCTGGATCGGGCCGAAGGCAGACAGGTTCTGGTTGCCGTACCGGTCAATCTGGTTGGCGCCCATGACCACATGGCGTCGGCCCCAGGCCAGAGTTTCGAAGACGCGCCCGAACGGCATCCATCCCTCGATCGCGCCCGTCGCACCCATCGCGGGCGTGTCCGCCAGCAGTCGGGCCTCGCCGTCGGTCAGCAGAATGTCGGGGGAGAAGGTCAGCCGGGCCAACCGGGCGCCGATCGCCACCATGTTCGCCATGGGGCTGACCATGATCTCACCCGCGTCACGGAACAGTTCGGCGCAGGCAACGGCGCACACCTCGGCGCGGGTCGCGGCAATCATTTGGTTTCCTCCTGTGCCGTCTTGAACGCACGGACCGCGGCCTGGTAGTCGGCCTCACTTCCGGACAGATAGGTCTTGACGAATTCTGTCCAGGTTTCTTCGGATCCCGCGGCTTCGGCGTAGTGGCGCTGGAACTTCTCGTCGCGCCGGTAATCGGGTTCGGCGGTGGTGAAGTGGGCGCCGTTCGGCGCCTCGACCACCGTATCGACCATCATCCGGTTCACCAGCAGCGCCTGTGCCGGAACGGCTTTCACCAGTTCGTCGGTGGTGACCACGCGCTCCACACTCAGGAATCGGCGATCGGCGGCCATCAGGTACAGGTCGTCGAAGTAGGGATCGATTCCGGTGTAGGCCGCATTGCCCTGGGTATCACCGAGATTCAGATGAACAAACGCGGCATCCAGGTTCAGCGCCGGCATGGCGATGAGTTCTTCATGGGCCCCATCGGTTTCATAGGGCGAGGTGACCGTTTTGAGTTCATCGCCCCAGAAGGCCCGCACATCGCTGCCCAGGCCGGCGCGGATCGGCAGGAAAGGCAGACGCTGCGCGGCCGCCTGCAGGCCGCAGCGCAGCATGCCCTCGTCCATCTCGCGGGCCTCGATCGCACCGCTGGTGCGGGCCTTGGCGAACCACGGGTCGTAGAACGGTGGGGAGTCCAGCGAGACGAAGCCGTAGTAGACGCGCTTGACCTTGCCCGCCGAGCACAGCAGGCCGAGATCCGGTCCGCCGTAGGTGACGACGGTCAGATCGGTGACATCGGTGCGCAGCAGGGCCCGCACGAACGCCATGGGCTTGCGGCGCGAACCCCAGCCACCGATGCCGATGGTCATGCCGCTCTTGATCGACGAGACGGCCTCGTCGAGTGTTGTTCTCTTGTCGGTCATTTCGATCCCTTGTCAGTTCCCGCGAAGGTATCGCGGTGTTCATCGGAGACGCCCGCCAGGTTCAGTTCGAACGTGAAGCCCTGCTCCATGCGGTACCTGGCGTTGACCGGCTGAACGTCGATCAGGTTCAGCGCTTCCTTGGCGGCCCGGATCACGCGGGTGTCCTTGGCGGCGATGTCGCGCGCCACGCGCAGCGCGGACTCGTCGAGCTCGGCGCGGGGCACCACCTCGTGCACCGAGCCGAAGTGGTGCAGGGTTTCGGCGTCGACGGTCGCGGCGGTGAAGAACAGCCGGCGCATCATGTGCTGTGGGACGAGTCGTGAGAGGTGGGTGGCCGCACCGAGTGCGCCGCGTTCCACTTCCGGCAGACCGAATTTGGCGTCGTCAGAGGCGACGATGACGTCGGCGTTGCCGACCAGGCCGATACCGCCGCCGACGCAGAAGCCGTTCACCGCGGCGATCACGGGGACTTCACATTCATAGACGGCACGGAAGGCGTGGAAGCACCCGCGGTTCGCGTCGATGAGTGCAGTGAAGCCCTCGGTGTTCTGCATTTCCTTGATGTCGACGCCCGCGTTGAAGCCGCGGCCTTCGGCGCGAAGGATCACCACGTGGGTGCTGCGGTCGCGACCCGCGGCCGTGATCGCGTCGCCGAGTTCGAACCAGCCGCGTGACGGGATGGCGTTGACGGGCGGGTAGTCGACGGTGACCGAGACGATGCCCGGTTCGACGGTCTTTGTGCTGATGGTCATGAGATCTCCCAGCGGACTTTCGAGGTGGGGGGCGGCTACCTAAGCAAGCACTTGCTTGGTACGCTAGCACAGTGAGTGACGGGTCTGGAATCAATCTGCAGCTGGCAGGCCGGGTGGTTCTCGTGACCGGCGGCGTACGAGGGGTCGGCGCCGGCATCAGCTCGGTTTTCGCAGCTCAAGGGGCCACCGTGGTGACCTGTGCGCGTCGCCCGGTGGAGAACCTGCCGTATGAATTCCACGCCTGCGATGTCCGTGACGACGACTCGGTCAAAGCGATGATCGAGGCGATCGTCGCCGAGCACGGCCGCCTCGACGTCGTGGTGAACAATGCCGGCGGCTCGCCTTATGTCCTCGCCGCAGACGCGTCGGCCAAGTTCAGCACCAAGATCATCGAGCTCAATCTGCTCGGGCCGCTGTCGGTGGCACAGCACGCCAATGCCGTGATGCAGACGCAGGACACGGGCGGCTCGATCGTCAACGTCTCCAGCGTCAGCGGCAGGCGGCCCACGCCGGGCACCGCGGCCTACGGCGCCGCCAAGGCAGGCGTCGACAGCCTCACCACCACCCTGGCGGTGGAGTGGGCGCCCAAGGTCCGGGTCAACTCGGTGGTCGTGGGCATGGTGGAGACCGAACAGTCCGAGTTGTTCTACGGCGACGCCGAATCGGTGGCTGCCGTGGCCGCGACCGTGCCGTTACGTCGGCTCGCCAAGCCGGCCGACATCGGTTGGTCCGCAGCATTTCTCGCTTCGGAGGCCGCGTCCTACATCAGCGGGGCGACTCTCGAAGTGCATGGTGGCGGCGAGCCGCCGCAGTACCTGGCAGCTTCAAGCGCGAACAAATAAGGAGACATCTCAGATGGGACTGCTCGACGGCCGCGTGGTCATTGTTACAGGTGCCGGCGGCGGCATCGGCCGCGCGCACGCGCTGGCATTCGCCGCCGAAGGGGCGCGTGTGGTGGTCAATGACATCGGCGTGGGTCTGGACGGATCGCCCGCCGGTGGTGGCAGTGCCGCACAAGGCGTGGTCGACGAAATCGTCGCCGGCGGTGGCGAAGCCGTCACCAGCGGGGCCAATGTCGCCGACTGGGCGCAGGCAGAAGGGCTCGTCCAGACCGCGGTCGACGCCTTCGGTGGTCTCGACATCCTGGTGAACAATGCAGGCATCGTGCGGGACCGGATGTTCGCGAACACCTCCGAAGAGGAATTCGACGCCGTCACCGCCGTGCACCTCAAGGGACACTTCGCCACGATGAAGCACGCGGGGGCCTACTGGCGCGCACAGTCCAAGGCCGGAAACACCGTGGACGCCCGCATCATCAACACCAGCTCCGGTGCCGGCCTGCAGGGCAGCGTCGGGCAGGCCAACTACAGCGCGTCCAAGGCCGGTATCGCGGCCCTGACGTTGGTCGCCGCGGCCGAGATGGGCCGCTACGGCGTCACGGTCAATGCGATCGCCCCGTCCGCAAGGACCAGGATGACCGAGACGGTCTTCGCGGAGATGATGTCCACGCAGGGCGCCGAATTCGACGCCATGGCACCGGAGAACGTTTCGCCGCTGGTGGTGTGGCTGGGCAGCGTCGAGGCCCGTGACGTCACCGGCAAGGTGTTCGAGGTGGAAGGCGGCAAGATCCGCGTCGCCGAAGGCTGGGCCCACGGCCCGCAGGTCGACAAGGGCGCGCGCTGGGATCCGGCCGAACTCGGCCAGGTCGTCACCGACCTCCTGGCCAAGTCGCGTCCGCCGGTCCCGGTCTACGGGGCCTGATTTTGCCGGCGAGCAGACGCGGCGGTACTCCAAACTGTCGGGTTTGGGGTACCTACGCGTCTGCTCGCGGGGAAGCTACGGGTCGCAGAGGATGATCGGGATCTTCCGATCGGTGTAGGTGCGGTAGTCGGCAAAATCGGGATACATGGCGTCGAGCTTCGGCCAGTACTCGTCACGCTCGGCGTCGGTGGCCTCCCGGGCGACGAGGTTGAGCACCTCGGTCTTGGTCTGGAACGACACCTTGGGGTCGGCCTTGAGGTTGAGATACCACATGGGATTGGTCGCGCGTCCGCCCTGCGAGGCGACCAGCACGATGCGCTTGCCCTCCTGCAGGAACAGCAGCGGGCTCTCCCGCGGCTCGCCGCTTTTGCGTCCGGTGGTGGTCAAAATTCCGACCGGCGCCCCGCGCAGGAACTTGTCGCCGAACCTGCCGCCCGACTTTTTGAAAATCCACGTGTTGGCCCGCGACATCTGCTTGATGAGGAAGCCGACGGGCTTCGAATTGAGTGCTCTGGGCGGGTTGGCCATGGTCTGGACCTATCGCCCGATGAACGGCGTGAGAGTGGCGCGGATGTGGTGGATTTTCCCGTCCGAGGCGGGGATCAGGAACGTCTCGTCGACATGCGAGCACACGCGCCGCCCGGCCAGACGGGGCTTGGTCAGCACGTCGAACCGGGCCCGGATGTGGTCACCGTCGACGGTGAACTCCGGCGTCGTCGTCTCTTCGATCAACCGGAACTGTGGCCCCCGATTCAGGCTGCGGCGCAGATGATCTCCGGACCGGCCGGTCTTGAGGCCCATCTCGATGCGGATGCAGCCCGGCGCGAACGGCACCGCGTCGGCCTGATGGGTGACGAGCGCATCGATATACGCCTGAGCCGCCGCGATGCGCTCGGTGTCGGAGAAAGGCACAGGCTCTCAGATCCGCTCGATGATCGTGCCGGTCGACAGTGCGCCGCCGGCACACATCGTGATGAGCGCGGTGGTCTTGTCGGTGCGCTCGAGTTCGTGCAGCGCGGTGGTGATCAGCCGGGCGCCGGTCGAACCGACGGGGTGCCCCAGGGCGATCGCACCGCCGTTGACGTTGACCTTGGACATGTCGGCATCGTGCACCTGTGCCCAGGACAGCACCACCGAGGCGAAGGCCTCGTTGATCTCGACGAGGTCGATGTCGCCCATCTTCATGCCGGCCTTCTCCAGCACCTTGGCGGTGGACTGCACGGGCCCGTCGAGGTGGTAGTAGGTCTCCGCGCCGACGTTGGCCTGGCTGACGATGCGGGCGCGTGGCTTCAGGCCAAGGGCTTTCGCTTTGTCCTCGTCCATCCACAGCACCGCAGCGGCACCGTCGGAGATCTGCGAGGACGTGCCCGCGGTGTGGATACCCCCCTCGATCACCGGCTTCAACGCGGCCAGTCCTTCGGCGGTGGTCTCCCGCGGGCCCTGGTCGCGGGTCACCGGGGCCCACTCGGCGGTCGGCTGCTTGTTCTCGTCGAGCACCGGGGCGGAGATCGGCGAGATCTCCCGGTCGAAACGGCCCTCGGCCCAGGCCTGCTTGGCCTTGGTCTGGGAGGCCAGGCCGAGCGCGTCCACATCGGCGCGGGTGATGCCGCGACGCTTGGCGATGCGTTCTGCGGCGTCGAACTGGTTGGGCATGTCGATGTCCCACGACGAGGCGCGGATGATGGACCTGTCCGGCCCGGCGTTGGCACCCAGCCCGACCCGGCTCATCGCCTCGATTCCGCACGCGATGCCGATGTCGATCGCGCCCGTCGCGATCAGGCCCGCGATCAGGTGGTTGGCCTGCTGAGCGCTGCCGCACTGGCAGTCGATGGTTGTTGCACCCACGTGCTCGGGCAAACCTGCGGTCAGCCAGCCGACCCGGGTGATGTTGTTCGACTGCTCGCCGTACTGCGTGACGCAGCCGCCGATGAGCTGTTCGACGTCTCCGGCATCTATGCCGGCCTTCTCGACCAACGCCTTCTGCACCGCGCCCAGGAGTTCGGTGGCGTGCAGGCCGGACAGCCAGCCGTTGCGCTTGCCGATCGGGCTGCGGGTGGCTTCGACGATGACAGGTGTACCCATGAGGTCAGGCTAGAACACGTTTCATTAGTCTGACAAGCGACGATGTGACCGTGCCTTTTATCTGCTACGAAGGCATGTTTTACTGGAACTAGAACACGTTGCATTCCAGGAGCTGACACCTATGCCATGCCCGAATATTTCCGACGATTTCGACTTCCTCGACGCGACCTTGAACCTTGAGCGCCTCCCGGTCGCTGAACTCGCCGAACTGCGCGAGTCCGAGCCCGTCCACTGGGTCGACGTGCCCGGAGGAACCGGCGGCTTCGGTGACAAAGGTTACTGGTTGGTCACCAAGCACGCGGACGTCAAGGAGGTGTCCAAGCGCAACGACATCTTCGGTAGCTCGCCCGACGGTGCCATCCCGGTATGGCCACAGGAGATGACGCGCGAGGCCGTCGATCTGCAGAAGGCCGTGCTGCTGAACATGGACGCGCCTCAGCACACCCGTCTGCGCAAGATCATCTCCCGCGGTTTCACCCCGCGCGCCGTCGGCCGGCTCGAAGCCGAACTCGCCGAGCGCGCCCAGAAGATCGCCGAGAGTGCCAGGGCGGCCGAGACCGGCGACTTCGTCGAGCAGGTGTCGTGCGAGCTGCCGCTGCAGGCCATCGCCGGCCTGCTGGGAGTGCCGCAGGAGGACCGCGACAAGCTGTTCCGCTGGTCCAACGAGATGACCGCGGGCGATGACCCCGAGTACGCCGATGTCGATCCGGCGATGTCCTCGTTCGAGCTCATCAGCTACGCCATGAAGATGGCCGAGGAACGGTCCAAGAACCCGACCGACGACATTGTCACGCAGCTGATCGAAGCCGATATCGACGGCGAGAAGCTGTCCGACGACGAGTTCGGTTTCTTCGTCGTGATGCTCGCGGTGGCCGGCAACGAGACCACGCGCAACTCGATCACGCACGGCATGATCGCGTTCTCGCAGCACCCCGAGCAGTGGGAGCTCTACAAGCGCGACCGTCCCGACACCGCGGCCGACGAGATCGTCCGGTGGGCCACTCCGGTGTCCGCTTTCCAGCGCACCGCGTTGGAGGACACCGAGCTGGGCGGTATCAAGATCAAGAAGGGCGAGCGGGTGGTGATGTCCTACCGTTCGGCCAACTTCGACGACGAGGTCTTCGAAAACCCGCACAGCTTCAATATTCTGCGCAATCCGAACCCGCACGTCGGGTTCGGCGGCACCGGAGCGCACTACTGCATCGGCGCCAACCTGGCCCGGATGACCATCAACCTGATCTTCAATGCGGTCGCCGATCACATGCCGGATCTCAAGCCGATCGGTGACCCGGAGCGGTTAAAGTCGGGTTGGCTCAACGGCATCAAGCACTGGCAGGTCGACTACACCGGCGCCGGCGGGCCGGCAAATCCGGCACAGTGTCCCGTCAGCCACTGAGCCGAAATCGGATCGAGGAGGATTCGGGTGGACTTCACACCGAACCCGGAACAGCAGGCTGTCGCCGATGTGGTGACGTCCGTGCTGGAGCGGGACAACAGTTGGGACGCATTGGTCTCCGGCGGGGTCACCGCCCTGGCGGTGCCTGAACGGCTGGGCGGTGACGGGCTCGGTCTGCTGGAGGTCGCGACCGCGCTGACCGAGATCGGCAGGCGCGGCACCATCAGCCCCGCGTTGGCCACTCTCGGCCTCGGCCTGGTGCCGCTGCTGGACCTGGCAACAGATACCCAGCAGGACCGCTACCTGGCCGATGTCGCCAAGGGTGCGCTGCTGTCCGCCGCGCTCAACGAACCCGGCACCTCGCTTCCGGACCGGCCGTCGGTCACGTTTGCCGATGGGAAACTCAACGGCACCAAAATCGGTGTGCCCTACGCCGAGTCGGCGAAATTTCTGGTGGTCACCGCAGATACCGCGGTCGTCGTGGTATCGCCGCAGGCCTCCGGCGTGACAGTTACCAAAGTGCCGACCGCCACCGGCTCCGACGAGTACGTGGTGACGTTCGCCGATGTCGCGGTTGGCGCCGAGGACGTCCTGGACAGTGCCGGTGTGGCGCGGGTCAACCAGCTCGCGCTGGCGATGACGGGCGCGTTCGCCGCAGGCCTGGTCGCGGGGGCGCTACGGCTCACCGCCGACTATGTGGCCACCCGCGAGCAGTTCGGCAGGCCGTTGTCCACCTTCCAGACTGTCGCAGCCCAGCTGTCCGAGGTCTACATCGCTTCGCGCACCATCGATCTGGTGTCCACCTCGGTGGTCTGGCGGCTCTCCCAGGGCCTGGACGCCGGCGACGACCTGCTCATCCTCGGATACTGGTTGACCGCCCAGGCGCCTCCGGCAATGCGCATCTGCCATCACCTGCACGGTGGTATGGGTATGGACATCACTTATCCCATGGACCGCTACTACTCCTCGATCAAGGATCTGACCCGGCTGCTCGGCGGTCCTTCGCATCGTCTTGACCTGGTGGGAGCATGACATGGGCGAGCGAAGCGACGGGAACTAAAACATGTACATCGAGCTGACACCCGAGCAGCGTGCGCTGCAAGCTGAACTGCGACAGTATTTCTCGACACTCATCACCCCCGATGAGGCCGCGGCGATGGAAACCGATCGCCACAACGAGGCCTACCGTTCGGTGATCAAACGGATGGGCTCCGACGGCAAGCTGGGCGTCGGCTGGCCCAAGGAGTACGGCGGCCTCGGGTTCGGGCCGATCGAGCAGCAGATCTTCGTCAACGAGGCCAACCGCGCCGACGTACCGCTGCCGCTGGTGACCCTGCAGACCGTAGGCCCCACCCTGCAGGTCTACGGGACTGAGGAGCAGAAGAGGAAGTTCCTACCCGGGATCCTTTCGGGTGACATCCATTTCGCGATCGGCTACTCCGAACCGGACGCCGGTACCGACCTGGCCTCGCTGCGGACAACCGCGGTGCGCCATGGTGACGAGTACATCGTCAACGGACAGAAGATGTGGACCACCGGTGCCCACGACGCCGACTACATCTGGCTGGCCTGCCGCACCGACCCGACAGCGGCCAAGCACCGCGGCATCTCGATCCTCATCGTCGATACCAAAGACCCGGGCTACTCGTGGACCCCGATCATCTTGTCCGACGGCGCCCACCACACCAACGCGACCTATTACAACGACGTGCGGGTGCCCGCCGACATGCTGGTCGGTGAGGAGAACGGCGGTTGGAAGCTGATCACCACGCAGCTCAACCATGAGCGGGTCGGCCTCGGTCCGGCCGGTCGGGTGGCCGGCATCTATGACCAGGTCCACGCCTGGGCCTCCAAGCCGGGTTCGGACGGGGTGACGCCGATCGAACACGATGACGCGCGCCGGCTGCTCGGCCAGATCAAGGCGATCTGGCGGGTCAACGAGCTGCTCAACTGGCAGGTGGCGGCATCGGGCGAGACGATCGCTGTCGCGGATGCGGCCGCCACGAAAGTCTTCTCCACCGAACGTATTCAAGAGGTCGGCCGGCTCGCCGAGGAACTCGTCGGCAAGTACGGCAACCCCGCAGATCCGGATACCGCCCACCTGCTGGACTGGTTGGACAAGATGACCAAGCGCAACCTGGTCATCACGTTCGGCGGTGGCGTCAATGAGGTGATGCGCGAGATGATCGCCGCATCGGGTCTGAAAGTACCGAGGGTTCCGCGATGAGCGAATTCGACGATGCGGTCGCGCAGGTCAAGGCGGCAGGCCGCAGCAAGCCACGGGTCGGTCGGGATCCGGTGAACCAGCCGATGATTCATCACTGGGTGGACGCCATCGGCGACAGGAACCCGATCTACGTCGACGAGGCGGCCGCCAAAGCGGCCGGACACCCCGGCATCGTGGCACCGCCTGCCATGATCCAGGTGTGGACCATGATGGGGCTCGGCGGTGTGCGGCCCGACGATGATCCGCTGGGCAAGATCATCGAGATCTTCGATGCCGCAGGGTATGTCGGTGTGGTGGCGACGAACTGTGAGCAGACCTACCACCGTTATCTGCAGCCCGGTGAGGAAGTCAGCGTCAGCGCTGAGCTCACCGACGTGATCGGGCCCAAACAGACCGCTCTGGGCGAGAGCTACTTCATCAACCAGAAGATCACCTGGCAGGTCGGCGACGAGGATGTCGCCGAAATGGACTGGCGGATCATGAAGTTCATCCCTGCCGATAGGGCGTCCAAGGCGGAGATCCCCGCAGACCTGGACCCGGAGAAGCTGATGCGGCCTGCCGCGTCCAAGGACACCCAGTTCTTCTGGGACGGCGTCAACGCACATGAGCTGCGGATCCAGCAGCGTCCCGACGGGACGCTGCAGCACCCGCCGGTGCCTGCGATGTGGAAGGACCACCAGGATCCGGTAGGGCCGTCCGATTATGTCGTGGCGTCCGGAGCCGGCACCGTATTCAGCTACGTCGTGCACCACGCGCCGAAGGTGCCGGGCCGCAGCCTGCCGTTCATCATCGCGCTCGTCGAACTCGACGAAGGCGTGCGGATGCTCGGCGAGCTGCGCAACATCGACCCCGCGAAGGTGCAGATCGGAATGCCAGTGCGCGCAACCTTTATCGATTTCCCGGACAGCGATGTCAGCCCGGCGTGGACGTTGTACACATGGGAGCCGGCCCAGTGAGCGCGCCGGTGATCGCGGTCGGTACCAAACTGCCCGAACTCGAGCTCTACGGCGATCCGACGTTCATCGTCTCCACGGCAATCGCCACGCGCGATTACCAGGACGTCCATCATGATCGGGACAAGGCGCTGGCCAAGGGTTCCAAGGACATCTTCGTCAACATCCTCACCGACACCGGCCTGGTGCAGCGGTATCTCACCGACTGGGCCGGTCCGTCGGCGCGGATCAAGTCGATCGGGCTTCGGCTCGGTGTGCCCTGGTATGCGTATGACACCGTGACCTTCCGCGGAGAGGTCACCGCGGTGGATGCCGCGGACGCGAGGAGCAAAGATGGCGCCAGCGTGGCGACGGTGAAAGTGGTGGGCAGCAACAGTCTTGGCGACCACGTCATCGCCACCGCAACTCTCACAGTGGGGGACAACTGATGCTCTCCGGTAAGGCGGCCATCGCCGGTATCGGCGCCACCGACTTCTCCAAGAATTCCGGCCGCAGCGAGCTGCGGCTCGCCGCGGAAGCGGTGCTCGACGCGCTGGACGACGCCGGCCTGTCGCCCTCAGATGTCGACGGCCTGGTGACCTTCACGATGGACTCCAACCTGGAGACCGCGGTTGCCCGCTCCACCGGGATCGGGGAGCTCAAGTTCTTCAGCCAGATCGGTTACGGCGGCGGTGCGGCCGCCGCTACCGTGCAGCAGGCGGCGCTTGCGGTCGCGACCGGCGTGGCCGAAGTGGTGGTGGCCTACCGCGCCTTCAACGAGCGTTCGGAGTTCCGCTTCGGCCAGGTGATGAGCGGTCTGACGACCAATGCGGATTCGCGCGGGGTCGAATACAGCTGGTCCTACCCGCACGGGTTGAGCACACCGGCCGCCTCGGTGGCGATGATCGCCCAGCGGTACATGCACGAATACGGCGCGACGAGTGCGGATTTCGGCGCCGTGTCGGTGGCCGACCGCAGGCATGCCGCGAACAACCCCAAAGCGCACTTCTACGGCAAGCCGATCACGATCGAGGATCACCAGAACTCCCGGTGGATCGCCGAACCGTTGCGGCTACTGGATTGCTGCCAGGAAACCGACGGCGGCGTCGCGATCGTCGTCACCACCCCCGAGCGGGCCAAGGATCTCAAGCATCGGCCGGCCGTCATCGAAGCGGCCGCTCAGGGTGCGGGTGTCGACCAGTTCACCATGTACTCGTACTACCGCGACGAGCTCGGGCTGCCCGAGATGGGGCTGGTGGGCCGCCAGCTCTGGCAACAGAGCGGCCTGTCACCGGAGGACATCCAGACGGCCATCCTCTATGACCACTTCACCCCCTACACGCTGATCCAGCTGGAGGAGCTGGGATTCTGCGGCAAGGGCGAAGCCAAGGACTTCATTGCCGGTGGCGCGATCGAGATCGGTGGCCGGCTGCCGATCAATACCCATGGCGGCCAGCTCGGCGAGGCGTACATCCACGGGATGAACGGCATTGCCGAAGGAGTGCGCCAGCTGCGGGGCACCTCGGTCAACCAGGTCGACAAGGTGGAGCATGTGCTGGTCACCGCGGGCACCGGGGTGCCGACTTCTGGCTTGATCTTGGGATAAAGGTGCGTTGCCACCCCGCTTCGACACGGTAATCTTTGCTACACACAGCAGGACGCGTGGAAGGGGGGCCGTGTCGTGGGCATGATGCCTGACAGCAGCCCGTTCGGATCTCAGACGGTGACGGGCCCCGGCTGGCCGAACGTCGACGAAGAGCAGCTCACCGCAGCCGCGGCATCGTATGAGAAGTTAGCCGCGAAGATCAGCGGTTCGGTCGTGCCCGAGCAGCACGGTCAGCTGATGAAGCTGTCCGAGGTGTGGCAGGGCGGTGGATCCGCGGCCGCCGCCGGTGAGGCCACCACGATGATCGCCGGGCATGAGGCGAACGCCGCGCAGGCTCAGGCGATCGCCACCTCGCTCACTGCCATGGCGGCCGCGGTCGTCCAGACGAAAACGGCGGTCAACGCCGCTGCACAGGAAGTGCAGCAGGAAGTGACCGCACTGCAGGCGCTCCCGTTCAGCAACAAGCAGGAGCTGATCGAGAGCCGCATCAAGATGGGGCTTTCGCAGAACATCGCCACCGTTACCGCGGGCACCACCGAGCTTGCGAGCAGCCTCGGCACTGTCGCCAACGTTCCGCAGGTCAGCACCCCGCCGACGGCCCAGGCTCAGCAGGCCGGCCAGCAGATGATGCAACAGATGATGCAGATGGCGGGTCAGCTGCCCCAGATGCTCGGCCAGCTGGGACAGATGCCACAGCAGATGATGCAGCCGCTACAGCAGCTCTCGCAGCCGTTGCAGCAACTGACGCAGATGTTCGGTTCGGCAGGCAAGGGGGGTACCGGCGGAGGGCCGAGTCCCTTCTCGGCTTTCTCCAATCACCCCGCGGCGGGCGGGTCAGGCCCGAGCGGAGGCGCCGGCCTGGTCAAGGCCGCCGGATTGCCCGGTGGCGGCGGCGGTGTCGGTCCGCAGACTCCCGTGATGGCCAAGCTCGTCGGCAGTACCGCACCGGTTTCGGTCGCGGCCGACCAGGCCGCGGCTGCCACCGCGGTCGGCGGAGTCGCGCCGGTTGCCGCCGGTGGAATGGGCGGCGGCATGGGCGGTATGGGAATGATGGGTGGCCAGCGCGGGACAAGCGGAGGCTCCGCCACGGGCCTGTCTCTGCCCGCACCGCTGGAATACGACCTTGGTGACGAGGACGTCGACGATGACTGGTGAGCCGGTCGTGATCTCAGCCGTGAACGTAGATGGAGGTCCCCGATGAATCAGCCGATGACCACACCCGGTGCGCTGAACTGGAATGCCGCACCGATACAACTGCCGGAGATGCCGACGATCGCGCCGGGCGAGGATGCCATGAGCATGACGATCGCCGGACTGCTTCCGACCCTGGCTGCGTCGTTGACTGCGAACGTCACGGCACTGTCGGCCAAGGAGAACATGTTCAACGGGAAGCTCGGCGACGCTCAAGGCGCGTACGAGAACGCCGACCAGGCCGGCCAGCAGGGCGTCGGGCAATTGGGCCAGATGATGGGTCAGCTCGGCCAGATGGGCCAGATGGCAGGCGCGCCGGCACAAGCCGCGGGACAAATGGGTGGGCAGTTCGGTTCGCTGATGGAGCCGCTGATGAAGGCCATGGAGGGTGCCAAGGGCGGGGACGGCGACAAGGGTGCTCCCGGTGGCGGCCAGGCCGGGCCCGGCCAGGGACCGAACAATCCGCAACAGCAACAGGCCGAGCGGGAAGCCCGGCAGAACGAACGCGACCACCAGCAGGACGAGCGGGAGACCCGGCAGAACGAACGTCAGGCCGCCCAGGACGCACGCGAGTCACAGCTCAACGAACGGTCTGCACCAGCCGGATCGTCGGGAGCCCCGGCCGCCGCTCCGCCCGCGGCTGCCGCCGGACCCAGCGAGAATCGGCCCAGTGCCGGGCCCGCGCCGGTGGCGCCGCCTCAGGCTCCGGTGGCCCCGCATGAACCACCGCGTCATAGCGGCGACGACGATCTTGCACGCCGGATGTAGATCCCGCCGGATCTGCCGACCAAGCCTCCAGCAAAGAATATGCTGCGGTCGCCCGAGTTTCCGTGCCAGTTGCCTTGCTGGCCGAATGTCATGATTCTCCTATGCGCGCTGCGGCAAAGATGGAACGTCGGTGCGGACCGCAATTGAGCTCAAACCTGTTTTCAGTATCATTCCGGTAACAAAAATGCCGAAAACAAACTTAAGGTATGAAAAAGCCGTCCGCATAGGACGTTTAGTCTGGTGATCTTGTGGTACCAGGGCTGATGCGCCTGCGGCTTGAGCGGCCCGCATGTGGCTGTCGAGCGACCTAGTTGCGACCGCAATATTTGCCTCCTGCCTCGTATTTGTTCCGTTGACGCCAGTTATGGCAAACGCATACCATCGGCGAAACCCTGACTGGGTCGTCGGGGAGCACCACATTTTCGTCGGGGAGGAGAGTCGATAGTGCAGCATGTGCGCCCCGCAGAGGGAATGACCAGCGAAAATTTCGGGCTTGACCGAGATCGTGGAGGACAGGTCCGCGAACTAGGGCAGCCAGACAAATTCCAGCTACTTGATTCGGTCGCCGGCGTCGATGAACTACCGGATGACCCGGATGCCGGCCTTGGCACGGTGTCCGTCCATGCCCCAGGCAACGGACGAGCTGCGGCAAACTCGCGAGCATTCTCAGCGCCAGGGGGGCGTCTGGATGGCGATCCGTCGTTGACCGCGGGAGTCTGGGCGCATTCGTACCGGGAGAAGCTTGGTGTTTTCGGCCTACTCCACGACACCAGGATATTGGTCGTCGATGACTGCACCCTCTACCGCGAGTACCTGGCAGGCGCTATTGCCTCACAGGGCGCTCTTGTTCCCGGGGTGGCCTGGGATCTGCCTTCGTTGATCGCGGCATTTGATGCGACGCTGCCGCGCGTCATTCTGCTGAATATGGCGACTCGTGACAGCGCGACGCTATTGCGGCACGCTTTGAATATGAGCGCGCATGTGCGCGTGGTGGTTTCCGGATTATCCGAGGACGACGAATCGGAAATTGTGGCATGTGCCGAGGCGGGTGTGGCGGGTTACCACTTACGTAATGAGTCCCTGGAGGACTTGCTTGTATTGACACATAAGGTAGCTGCCGGCGAATCGCTGTGTTCGCCACGAGTTTCGGCGATACTGCTCCGACGGTTGTCAGCCCTGGCTTCTCAGCGGCAGCCGGCTGCCAAGGAACTGGTCCTTACAGCCCGTGAGATCCAGATCTTGAGGATGCTGGAACTAGGCCTGTCCAATCGCGACATTGCCGAGAAGCTCTGCATCGCAGTTCACACCGTGAAGAACCATGTACACAGCCTGCTGGCCAAGCTGGGTGTGAGTACGCGTGCTCAAGCAGCGGCGCTTGCCCGCACGGTGCTGCATGCCGAGGATCCTCCCAGGAACTAGTTCGCGATCTAGTGCTAGGTCCAATCCCAAAATCGCTCGATTGACCCATATACCAACAGCTTTCAGACATCCATAGTAAAGGGGTGTTTGGAGAGTTAACTCAGAGTCATCCGTCAGGGTCGCTGGATGCTGAGCCACCATTCCCCGGCTTCGATCGAGGGGCCCGGTGATGTGCGGAATCATTGCGTGCCGGACAGATCGGCCGGCAATCGAATACCTGCGGGTGGGATTGCGCCGGCTTGAATATCGCGGCTACGACTCTGTCGGAGTCGCACTGGGGACCACGTCCGGGGACGTTATCCGGTTACGCACCACCGGGCGGATCGGCGCCTTGGAGGAACTGCTGGACCAGTGGACCGGCCCCGCATTCGACGGGGTAGGGATCGGGCATACGCGATGGGCGACCCACGGGGGCGTCAGTGAAGGAAATGCCCATCCCCACGCCGACTGCACCGGAACAATCAGCCTCGTCCACAACGGCATTATCGAGAATGCCGCCGATCTGCGGGCCGAGCTGTCGGCTGCCGGGCACCGGTTCGCGACGACAGTCGACAGCGAGGTGCTGTGCCATCTGATCGAGGATGAACGACGCAGTTGCGGGGATCTTGCCCAAGCTGTGCAGCATGCGCTAGCCAGGGCTCAGGGGTCGTGGGCGCTGGCTGCACTGGAGCGCGGTACCGGATGTATCACAGTGGCTGCCAACGGGTCTCCTCTGCTGGTGGCCCACACCCCACACGGTGACTTCGCAGCCAGTGACATTGCCGCGATCGCCGACTGGGTAGACGAGTTTCGAGTACTCGATCACGGGGACGTCGTCGAACTCACGAATGGCCGATGGAGCCGTTCGGGATCAGCCGTACGACCACCGGTAGCCACCCGCTGCAGGTGGCGTGGCCGAGATGTCCAACTCGACGGCTACACGGACTACATGGCGAAGGAAATCGACGAGCAGCCCCAAGCGGCTGCCAGGGTCCTCGATGAATTGGTTGACGGAATCGCAAACGGTGCGGTCTGGAAGCAACTTGGATTGCCACGGTTCGAACGGTTGAGGCTCATCGGGTGTGGAACGTCGTTGAATGCAGGCGGCGTGATCGCCAACTTGACGCGCCAGCTCGGTGGAGTACCTGTGACTGTCTCTGTGGGGAGCGAAGCTGCCGCGGACGTACCCGATGAGCATCAGTTGTGCGTGGCGATAAGTCAGTCCGGCGAGACCACCGATGTCCTGCGGGCAGTCGAATCTCCGTCAATGGGCGAGGCGCCGTTGGTGGCGCTGACCAACAATTCACATTCCACACTGGCGCGGCTCGCCGACGCTGTCATCGGCTGCTCCGCCGGCCCGGAGATCGGGGTGGCCGCCACCAAGACGTTCGTGTGCCAGGTGATTTCTGGTGCAGCACTGATGATGTCGGCGCTCGTCGCCACGAATCGGCTGTCCAGAGCATCGGCCACCAGGTTTGTTGACGATCTCCGGCGCTTGCCGGACCAGTTGGCCGCCGCCGGTGCGGTTTCCAAGTGCGTCGTGCCGCCGATCGTCGACGACCTCGTCTCGGCAGGCGGCTTCATCTTCATCGCCCGCGGAACGGGCCTACCGTACGCGGCCGAAGGTGCCCTCAAACTCAAGGAACTCACCTACCGGTGGGCCGAACACTACCCGGCCGGCGAACTCAAGCACGGCCCCCTGGCCCTGATCGACCTTGGCACACCCGTCGTTGTCGTCGACAACGGCGACGCCAAGCTGGCCGTCAACGTCGCAGAGGTTCAGGCTCGCGGCGGTCGCATCATCACTATCGGCTCCGCGGACAGTGCGATTCCCGTGATCGACAACCCGGCGGCGCCGTGGGGTCCGATCACCGCAACCGTGCCGCTGCAGATACTGGCCCGCAACCTTGCCCTTGCGTTGGGGCGGGATGTCGACAAGCCCCGAAACCTCGCCAAATCGGTCACGGTGGAGTGAGGACATGTTGCATGCACAGTTGGCAGCTGCCAACGGAATCGACATTCCCGAAAGCAACCTTGTCGGCGATGTGGTGGCGGACTTCGCCGCCGCGGCCCGAGACTGGCCGCATCGCGCTGCTGTCGTGCACAGCGGGAGCAGCATCGAGTATCGAGATCTCGCAGCGTGGGTCGGCGCTACCGCGTCGGGTTACCGGGCACGCAGAACAGGTGCCGCCGGATCAGCCGGTCTGATCGGTGCACTGGTCTCGCACACCCCCGCTGTAGTCGCTCACCTGTTGGGGATACTGCAGGCCGGCGCCACCTATTGCCCGATCGACGCGAGCCTTCCTGCCGCCCGAAAAGAGATGCTCGCCTCGGTGCTCGGCCTGGACCGATTGTTCGTCGCCGCCGGAAGCCCACACGAACCGATGGACCAACTGCCGCAGCCGTTATGGCACCCCGGCGACCCAGCCTATGTGTTGTGTACTTCCGGTTCCACCGGGGCGCCGAAGCCGGTGGTGGTCTCGCGGGGTGCCCTGACGGTCACGGTGCGTGCGCTACGCCGCCTCTTCGCCCTGACCCCCGAGGACCGCGTGCTCCAGTTCGCCTCGCTCGGCTGGGATACCTGCTTGGAGGAGATCCTGCCCGCGCTCACCGCAGGCGCGGCATTGGTTTTCGACGATGAGGCCCATTCCGGCTCATTCCCACGGTTCGTTCGCATGCTGGAGGCGCGTGAAATCACCGTGCTCGACCTGCCGACGGCGTTCTGGCACGAACTGGTGTTCTTCCTGCACGAGGAGGGCGCGACACTGCCGGCCTGCGTCAGGCTCGTGGTGATCGGCGGTGAACGGATCGATCCGACCCGATTGCATCAGTGGCGTGCTCTCGAGCTCGGGCACATCAGATTGCTCAACACCTATGGGTGCACCGAAACGACGATGATCACCCATGCGGTGCAGCTGAGCGGCCCTGGGACCGAGCCCGATGTCACGTCGCACGGCGCAGAGGCGCCACTCGGGCGACCGCTGCCCCACGTGCGCGACCACCTGACCGATGAGGGTGAACTGCTGGTGTCGGGGCCCTCATTGGCCACGGGGTACCTCGGGTTGCCGGAACTCACCGCGACCGGGTTCCCGATCGACGATCACGGCTGGGGAGCGACCCGATGGTTCCACACCGGAGATCTGGTCATGCGCGTCGAACACGGTCTGCTGTACGCACTTGGCCGGACCGATGAGCAGGTGAAAGTCCTTGGCGTTCGGGTCCATCCGGCTGAGGTGGAGATGCAGCTGACCGCCCACCCGGCGGTAGCGGGCGCCGTCGTGACCGGTGAACGGCGGCTGGGCCGTACCGTCCTGACGGCCTACGTAGTCGCGGCCGGCGCAACTACCGCGGGTGAGTTGAAACGCTATCTACGCGATCGGTTACCCGGCCAATTCGTGCCCAGCCGAGTGGAATTCGTCGACGCGCTGGCCTACACCGCCAGCGGAAAAATCGATCGGACCGCAACGCGGCTTGCCGCGGCGGACTATGGCAACAAAGGAGCAGGTTGATGAGCCCGGACCATATTGTGCAGATCTTCCGTCGGGTTCTCGATGCCCCACGGGTGTATGCGAACTCCGATTTCTTCGAACTCGGCGGAGATTCGTTGCTCGCCACCCGCGTGCTCAGTGCAATCGCACGTGAATTCGGGCCGGAACTCTCATGGGAGGACTTCATCGAAAACCCCTCGGCGGAGGGGCTGTTCGCCAAAGTTGCCGCCGTGGTGCCATGAACGGGCCAGGCCTGCGGGTCGTCGTGGTCGGTGCCGGACTGGCCGGACTGACGGCTGCGGTCGATTTGGCCACCGCGGGCGCGGATGTCACAGTGTTGGAGGCCCGTGATCGAGTGGGCGGCCGGATGCACGGCGTCGGAATGTCGGGCGTCGTGGCCGACGGGGGTGCTGCGTATCTGGGCGTGCGGCACACCGAGTTACTCGCGTTGATCCGGGAACACGGGCTTGACGTGGCATCGACAGCGATGACCGGCGACAGCACGTTCCTGATGTCGGATCACCGGACGACGACAGCGAGCCGGGTGCCTCCGCTGGACGCAGTCGCGTTGGGCGAACTGTTCGATCGGCTTGAGGATCTCGTCGGACAGGTCCGGACTGACGCGCCGTGGCAGAGCCGCCAGGCGGGACGTCTCGACCGGATGTCCGCCGCGCGTTGGCTCGCCGAGGAGATCAGGCATCCCGACGCGGGTACGTTCTTCCCACTGTTCATCGGGGAGATGATGGCGGCCGATCCGACGGCGATATCTGCTCTGCACATGGCGTTCTATCTACGCTCCGGCGGCGGCATCCGCTATCTCAACGCGTTCGAGGGTGGGGCTCAGCAGTGGCGGATCGACGGAGGCGCGCACTTACTGACCCTGGCGCTCGCACGACGGCTCGGCGACCGGGTGCGGCTGGGCCATCCGGTCTGTGCGATCAAACAGGACGCCGGCGAGGTCGTGGTGCAGACCGTCCCGGATGTTGCGCACACCTGTTCGGAGTATCGAGCCGATCAGGTGGTCGTCGCCATACCCCCGCTGTTGGCGCAGCGCATCGAATTCCGTCCCGCACTGCGCATGCCGCGAGCCACGGCGGCAACCGGCCGGGGCTGCGCGGTCAAGGTCCACCTGAGCTATCCGACTCCGATGTGGCGTGAGTCTGGCTTGTCCGGCTGGTCCGTGAGCTCGGCCGGACCGTTGTTGTCCACGGTCGATGATTCTCCGCCGGATGGATCTGCCGGTGTGCTCACGGGATTCGTCACCGGGGCGGCGGCATCAGCCTTCTCCGCACTTTCGGCGGCCGAGCAGCGGGAGGCGGTGCTCGCCCACACCCGCGTGCTCTTTCCGCAGTTGCCACCGCCGACGCAGTGCACGGTGACCGACTGGCTGGCCGAGAAATACAGCAGGGGATGCTACGCCGCGTTGTTCGGCCCCGGCGACTGGCTGCGGCTGGGGCCGAGTCTGACCGCCCCGCATGGCCGCGTTCATTGGGCGGGCACCGAAACCAGCTTGGAGTTCTTCGGGCTCATGGAGGGCGCAATCAGATCGGGTCGCCGGGTAGCAGCCGAATTGATCCACGGTACCGAACAAGTAACCGTCTCGCGAAAGGCCATGGCGTTATGACCACACTCGCCGAACGCGTTGAGAGCACTGGTTTCACCGCTGCTGCGGATCAGCCGTACACCTACCAACGTCGGAAGTTGTCCGAGCCGGATTGGCGCCGTTATCCGGGCTGGGTGCGGGTCACCGAGGCGGAGTGGCGAGAACCGCAATGGCAGCGGGCACACTCCATCAAGAACATTGTGCAATTGCGCAATGTGGTGGGAGATCTGCTCGACGAGCGATTCTATGCCGACCTGGCTGCTGATCAGCAACAGCGCGCGACCATGTCGATGTTGCTGCCGCCGCAGATGCTCAACACCATGGCTCCGCAATGTGTTCCGCACCGTGGCAGCCTCACCGAGGCGTTCTATGTCGATCCGATCCGGCGTTACATGTTGCCGGTGCTCAGCGATCGCGCCCCGGAATGGGGATCACACCCGTACGCCGAGCGGGATTCGTTGCACGAGAGCGACATGTGGGTGGTGGAGGGCCTGACCCATCGATACCCGACCAAGGTACTTGCCGAACTGCTCTCGACCTGTCCTCAATACTGCGGCCACTGCACGCGGATGGACCTGGTCGGCAATTCCACACCGACGACCATCAAGAGCAGGCTTACCCTGCAACCCGCCGATCGCCAAGACCGGATGCTGGATTATCTTCGGTCTACCCCGACGGTCCGTGACGTGGTGGTGTCGGGTGGAGATGTGGCCAACGTTCCCTGGCCGCGACTGGAATCGTTCATCATGCGGTTGCTGGAGATCGACACCATCCGCGATATCCGGTTGGCAACAAAGGCATTGGCCGCGTTGCCGCAGCACTGGCTGCAGGCGAAGGTCATTGAGGGAGTGAATCGCGTCGCGCGTACCGCCGCTGCCCGCGGCGTCAACGTGGCGCTGCACACCCACATCAACCATGTGCAGTCGGTGACTCCACTGGTCGCGGCAGCCACCCGGGCACTGCTCGACGCGGGCCTGCGGGATGTGCGAAACCAGGGGGTGTTGTTGCGCGGGGTGAACGCCACCCTCACCGATCTGCTCGACCTCTGCTTTGCGTTGCAGGGCGAGGCCAATATCCTCCCGTACTACTTCTATATGTGCGACATGATCCCCAACGCCGAGCACTGGCGAACCTCGCTGGCGCAAGCGCAACAGCTGCAGGCGGCGATGATGGGCTACCTGCCCGGATTCGCGACGCCGCGAATCGTGTGCGATGTGCCCTACGTCGGCAAGCGGTGGGTCCATCAGGCGGTGAGTTACGACCGTGAACTGGGGATCTCCTACTGGAGCAAGAATTACCGAACCGGTTTGGAGACAACGGATATCGATGTCACCAACCGCGTTTACCCGTTCTACGATCCGATCGACAGCTTACCGGTGTCCGGCCAGGAATCCTGGCGGAAGAGTGGCATGGCAACTATCCAGGGTGGTGAATCATGACCGCACCTCCCCGCGAGCTGCGGGATCGTCCGATCAGAACGCGGAACCGCGTATTCCGGCCACACTCCGGTGGCCGATCAGAATCTCCCGACCGGGTCATGCGAAAGATGGCGGAGGCCGAAGCACGCGGCCGTCAATGGAAGCGGTCGTATCGAACGCGCGTCGTGGTGACGGATTCCGTCGCCGTGGTTGCGGCGGTCGCCGTCGCCCAGCTCGGACGGTTCGGCCTACCACCGGACGGCTCACAGATCAGTCACGACTGGCTGTACATTACTGCCTACTCGATCGGCCTCGCGGCCATCTGGATCGCGGCCCTGGGACTACAGGCGTCGTGGGATCTGTCACTGGCTGGAATCGGTTCGGAGGAGTACCGCCGGGTGGTTACCGCCACCGCCTGGGTATTCGGCATCATCGCCGTCACTGATCTGCTGTTTCAAGTGGGCATTGTCCGGGGCTATCTCGCCATAGCCCTGCCGGTCGGGGTGGCCGGACTGCTCGCCGGCAGGTACTTGTTGCGACGCAACCTGGCCCGCAGGAGAGCGTGCGGTGCGTTCACGAACCAGATTGTGGTGCTGGGCAAGCCGCCTTCGGTAGTCGCGTTGTGCAACACCTTGAACCGGTGTAGTTCTGCGGGCTACCGGGTGGTCGGCGCCTGTCTGTCCGATTTCCACGGGCCGGTCGGGTCTGAGCTCGAAACGCCCACCGGATCTGTTCCGGTTCTGGGGGACGAACATTCGGTCGCGGAGGTGGTTCGCCTCACCAACGCCGATGCTTTGGCGGTTACTTCGGCCGAGCAACTCGGCCAGGAGAACATGCGGACGCTGACCTGGCAGCTCGACGCGTTAGGCATCGACCTGATCGTCGTACCGGGCATGGTCGATATCGTCGGCCCCCGGCTCAAGATCCGTCCGATTGACAATGTGCCGCTGTTCCACGTCGCCCGGCCTCGGCACGACGGTGCGTTGCGATATCACAAGCGGTTCTTCGACATGGTGTTCGGAACCGTTGCGCTGGTGATGCTCAGCCCGGTCATCGTGTTGGCGGCGCTCGCGATCAAATTCCACGACGGTGGGCCGGTGTTCTTCCGCCAGGAACGCATAGGCTACAAAGGCATTCCATTTCGCATCGTCAAGTTCAGAACGATGAACTGTGCCTCCGAGACACAGCTTGATGCAGAGCGGGCCGTCTCGGGACAGACCGACTGCATCTTCTACAAATCGGCTACGGACTCGCGCATTACACCGATCGGCGGGTGGCTCCGGAAGACGAGCATCGACGAGATTCCCCAGCTGTTCAACGTAATCGCCGGTTCTATGAGCATTGTGGGTCCGCGGCCGCTGGTGCCCGGCGAGGGCTCGTCCGTTGAGTACTTCATCGAGCGCAGGGGCCTTGTCAAGCCAGGAATGACAGGCCTGTGGCAGGTATCTGGCAGGTCTGACGCCTCTGCAGAGGAGCGCATCCGCCTCGATCACTTCTACGTCGACAACTGGTCCTATGTCCAGGACATGGTGATCATCTTGCGAACCGTGCGGGCAGTGCTCGAAGGGCACGGTGCTTACTAACCATGAGACACAGTGACGCACTGATCGTGAATCGGCCCGCTTCGATGCGGGTAGGCGTGTCGGCCTCGGACTCCGGCTCGCTGTCCGGTCTGAAGGTTTGCGTGGTGGCCTGCCATTTCCGGCCCGAACCGTCAGGCAGCGCGCCCTACAACTCGCTTCTGGTCGACACACTCGCCGAGGCTGGGGCAACCGTGAGAGTCGTTACCGGGGTACCGCATTACCCTCAGTGGCGCCTCGCAGACCCGCACTATCGGAGGGGCCTCTGGTGGCGCGAAGATAACACTGCCGGAAACGATTTCGATTCGGTGAGCATCTTCCGCCTACGGCATGCAGTACCGACCAGACCCGACCTGATCGGGCGGATGCGACAGGAAATGAGCTTTGCGGCGCTGAGCGCACCTGTCGTGGCCGCAACGCGTGCCGACATAGTGATCGCCGTGACGCCCTTGGTCAGCGCCGCGTTCGCGGGCATGGTGGGCCGGCATCGACGTCCGTTCGGCGCCATCGTGCACGACCAGGTGGGAAAGGGCGCTGTCCAGTCTGGTAGCACAGGCGAGCGCGTGGCGAATGCCGTTGCCGCTGCAGAGTACTGGGTGCTACGCCACGCTGATCGGGTTGGCGTGATCACGAAGCGGTTCAATCCCGCTCTGATCGCGGGCGGAGTGGACGCCGACCGGATCCTCGAGGTGCCCCTGTTTTCACATGTGGACCCCGTTGACCTCACGCCGACCGCGGCCCGCCGCGCACTGGGCTGGCGTGACACCGGTCGACTCACTGTCGTGCATACCGGAAATATGGGCATGAAACAAGGTCTGGAGCATGTCCTGGACGCGGCCCGGCTCGCCACTGAGCGATATCCGGGTGCCATTGAATTTGTTCTTGTCGGCGATGGCAACACCCGACAGGCGCTGCGAGACAAGGCAGCAGGCCTCGACGGTGTCCGGTTTGTCGACCCGGTCTCCGAGGATGACTACCCAGTCGTGCTCGCAGCGGCAGACATCCTGCTGGTCCACGAACGTCCCGAAGTCAGGGAAATGTCGCTTCCCAGCAAGCTCACTTCATATACCACCGCGTCTCGGCCGATAGTGGCCGCGGTCGCCGAGAACAGCATCACCGCATCGTTTCTGCGTTCCCACGATGCCGCCCTGCTGGTGCCCAACGGCGATCCGGAAGCGCTTGTCGATGGCCTGTTTGAGGTACGTACCGACGTTGCTCTGCAAGCCCGCTTGGTGCACAACGCCCGCCGGCTCGGGCGCGAGGAGTTCTCGGAGCGGAACGGCCGGCGGCACTACGTGGACTTCGCCAGAGCGCTCGCCGTCGACTCCGGGACAGTCGGGGCGCACTGATGCAGGCGAACTTTTCCTTCACCCAGACGAATCACGAGGGGGAGCAATGAGCAGAGTCGCACTCATAACCGGGATCACCGGTCAAGACGGCTCATATCTGGCTGAACTCCTCATAGCCAAGGGCTATGAAGTTCACGGCCTGATCAGGCGGGCGTCGACGTTCAACACCGTTCGTGTGGAACACATCTACCAGGACCCACACCTACCTGGTGCCAGGTTGTTCCTGCACTACGGTGACATGTCCGACGGTGCGAGGCTGTCGATGCTGTTGAGCAAGGTCAATCCGGACGAGGTGTACAACCTGGCAGCGCAATCGCATGTGCGGGTGTCGTTCGATGAGCCGGAGCACACTGGAAGTGTCACGGGCGTGGGCTCGGTTCGCCTATTGGAGGCGGTGCGACAGGCCGGGCTTGAGTGCCGGTACTACCAGGCGTCGAGCTCTGAGATGTTCGGTGCCTCCCCGCCCCCACAAAGTGAGAACACGCCGTTCTATCCCAGGTCTCCTTACGGCGCGGCGAAAGTGTACTCCTATTGGATAACAAAGAATTACCGCGAAGCCTACGGAATGTTCGCGGTCAACGGCATCCTGTTCAATCATGAGTCGCCCCGGCGCGGTGAGACCTTCGTGACCCGGAAGATCACGCGCGCTGTCGCCCGGATCAAAGCCGGTACGCAAGACGAGCTGTTCCTGGGAAACCTTGATGCCGTGCGTGACTGGGGATATGCCCCTGAGTTCGTGGAAGGAATGTGGCGGATGCTGCAGGCCGACGAGCCGGATGATTACGTACTGGCGACCGGCCAGGGGCACACCGTGCGGGAGTTCGTCCGAATCGCATTCGAACACGTGGGTCTGAACTGGCAGGACCACGTGAGATTCGACGAGTACTACATGCGCCCCACTGAGGTCGACGCACTCATCGGAGATGCCTCCAAGGCAGCCCGATTGCTCGATTGGAAGGCGGAGGTGTCCGCCCCTGAACTCGCTGTGATCATGGTGGACGCGGACATCGCAGCACTCCGATGTGCAGGGACGCCGTGGGTCGACAAACCGACCCTGGTCGACTGGGAATAGCAGAGCGAGACAGGATCATGACGAGCGCAACCGCTTCCGGGCATTTGCGAATTCTGCATGCGGCAACGCTGCTGAGCCCCGACGGCGCCTTCGGCGGACCGATCCGGGTTTCACTCAACCAAGCCCAGGCATTGCGGAGCAGAGGTCACGCGGTCACTCTCGCCGCCGCAGAAAGAGGTTTCGCTGCTGCGCCGACGTCCACAGAAGGAACACCTCTCGTGCTCCGACGGGCTCGACGATTGGTGCCGCGAACCGGCTTCGCGGGCATCTGCGCGCCGGATCTGGTCACCTGGCTGATCCGGACCCGCGTTCAGTTCGACGTGGCCCATATCCATCTCGCGCGCGACCTGGTACTGCTTCCGCTCGCGGTGACCATGGCAAAACTGAAAATTCCCTTCGTAATCCAGCCGCACGGCATGATCCTTCCGGGTACCCATCCGTTGGCGCCACTGCTGGATCACGCGGTCGTGGGCAAGTTGCTGCGCCGCGCCCACGAGGTGTTCTACCTGACAACCGATGAGCGGGATGCGTTGGACGAGATCTCCGCCGGCAAAGCGTGCCTCACGCTACTGCCGAACGGAGTTCCGCTGTACGAAGCTGCATCTCATGCACGTGCGATACCGGAGGTGCTGTATCTGGCTCGTCTGCACCCGCGTAAACGCCCGGTTGATTTTGTCGAAGCGGCGATCGAATTGAACGCGCGCGGGGTGACGGCCGATTACACACTTGTCGGCCCCGATGAAGGGGAAGGAAGCCGGGTCCGGCAAGCAGCGGCGCCGGCCGACAACATCAATTGGGAAGGGCCGGTTGCCGGCGGCGACGGTCCGGCACGGATGCGGCGGGCCACGATGTACGTGCTGCCCTCCGTGGGGCCCGAACCATACCCGATGGCGGTGCTCGAGGCGATGTCCGTGGGCCTGCCGGTGGTGGTCACCGAGCAGTGCGGGCTGGCGCCAACCGTGCGGAAGTACAACTGTGGGATCGTGATTGCGCCGGGGGCGCACAACGTTGCCCGAGCCGTCCACGATCTGCTTGCGGCGCCCGACGCAGCGCGCTCGATGGGGCATCGCGGGCGCGCCGCGGTGATCCACGATCTCGGACTGTCCAATGTCGGGCAACGACTGGAGGCCAGCTACGTGGCCGCAGCATGCAATACGAGGCAGCTCGTATGAAGGACTGGGTTGCGTCACGGATGTCTACATTCGGCACCATTGCGTTGTCGCTTCTGCTGATCGCTGCGACCGCTACCACGACGGCCGCGGTGACCGACCGCACGCGGCCGTCGCTGCCTCCGCCGGACGATGGCCCGGTGCGGGTCTCGGTGATCGGCGATTCTTACAGTGTCGGAACGAACAATCAGGTCGTGTGGCCCATCCTGATCGCCGCGGGATCGCCGCTGAGTATCTCCATCGCCGCTGCCCGTGACGCGAGTTATGCGGGTGGCGCCGGCCAAAGCGGACGCTTCGCAGAACAAATCGACAGGGCGCTTGCGTCCAAACCTTCGGTGATCGTTGTTTTCGGCGGGCTGGGTGATGTCGGAGAACCCGACGCACAAATCACACAGTCCGCGATCGATCTGTTTGCAGAGCTGATAAGACGAGCACCGACCACGAAGCTTGTGATCATCGGCCCGATATGGCATACCCAGCCGGTTCCAGACGTGTTCATCACACTGGATATCGACATCGAAAGGGCCGCCCGGGTCACGCATACCACCTACATATCCCTGATCCACAAGGATTGGCTTGTCGCCGACGGTTTGATGCAGGGTGATTCCGCGCCCACCGACGATGGGCAGTCGGTGTTGGCACGTGAGCTGAACCCGATTCTGCTGGATCAGATCCGCAATCCACGCAAGTCGGTGTTGCCGTGAGCCACACCCGCGAACCCCGGCTGTCCACGATTGTGCTGGCCTTATCGGCCGCGATCGTCGCAGGTGTATCGCTTGTTGCCGCTCACCCGCAGGCAGTCGGCCAACAGGTGGTGCAACCGGCGTTTGCGGCGGAGGGCATCCCGCCGAGCCTACCCAGTAAGGCCCATCCTGCCGTGCTGTTCATCGGCGACTCCTACACACAGGGCCCGACTACGCCGGATCTGAGCTACGGCTACATGTCGGCCACGGAAATGGGTTGGGAATGTAACGTCGCGGCTCAACCGGGAACTGGCTATATCAACGGTGGTCCGGGCCACCGACTCCCGTTGGGCCAGGACTACCGACCGTCAACCTCTTTCCTCGAGCGCCTGCCGAGGCTACGAGAGCTGTACCGGGCAGACATCGTCATTCTCGACGGGGGTCGCAATGACGTGGTGTACAGCATGAGCGATGTGATGCCGACGGTCTTGTACACGGTCAGCCAGGTGATCGATGCGTGGCCCAACAGCCGCATCGTGGTGATCGCCCCCTGGTTCCTCAATGAGCTGGTGATCCGGCCGCCGACGCTCGAAGGCCGCACCGTCGGCGAAGAATTCCTGTCGGCCCTGCGCTCGTCACCTGAGTTCGACAAAGTGGATCTCATCGATCCTGGCGCGCTCGGCTGGTTCACCGGCACGGACGTGTCGCCGTACGTGGGCGATGACGGTATCCATCCCAACTTCAACGGGGCCAAGAGGATCGCTGATCTGCTCACCGCAGCATTGATCAGCGAAGGTTTTGCGAGTCCGTCATGAATCGCGCGCTCGATGATTACCTACGGGTGCTGCGCCGGTGGTGGCGCATCCTCGTGGTCATTCCATTGTTGGCGGTCACGGCAACCGCGCTGTACTTCATCGTGACGCCTCCTGAATACAGCGCCGAGTCAATCCTTTTCGTGTCGACACCGCGCGATGATGCTCAGAGCGACTACGCGGGCAACGACTACGCCAAGAAGCGGGGGGATACCTTTCTCGCGCTCAGTAGGAGTCCGTCGATCGCAGAGCGGGTAATCAACGACGTCGGACTGGATATCGACGGCCAGGAGTTGATCGGCCGGACCATCCTGGCTCCCGTCGTCGACACAGTGCTGCTTCGACTCATCACCACCGGAGATACACCGGAGCAAGCCGAAGCCATTGGGTACGCATATATCGATGAACTAAGTCGGAGTGTCGCCGCACTCGAGTCCGTGTCGGGTGGCCTGGTCTCGCGGGTCGAGTTGATCCCCGTGCAACCTCCTTCGGTGCAGGGCCATGTAGGAATGTTCCCGGCCTGGGTGATCCTCGGCGCGATGGGTGCGCTGGGTCTGATCACCGGCGCGTTCACCGCGGTGGTGGTGGCGCTGCTCGACGGAAAGATCCGTCGCGCCCAGGACGCGGCGGAAGCCTCCGGGGTACCGGTACTGGCGAGCTTCCGTTCTTCAGTTCCGTGGGAGAAATCTGTATTCCTGCCGCTGGACGGTGAGTCCGGCCGATCGCTTCGAAGCACACTCGACCGACTCTCCATCGTCGGATCGAAAATCATCATGGTGGCCTCAGCTGAACGAGGTGCCGGGAAGACGGGGGTCGCACTCACCGCCGCGCGAGTGCTGTCGGACCGCGGCTCGGCGGTGGCTTTCGTGGATTTCGATTCCCGCGGCTCCCGCCTCGAGTCGGCGTTGTCGCTCGACAATCAGCAGACCGTCGTAGATCTCGTCTGCGGCACGGTAACGCGCGGTGAACACTCAGGATTGTTGTCGCCGGACCCGCAAGCCAATTGGCATGGGATCAAGGTTATTCCATTCGGATCTCATCCTGAGGACGAAGGGTCGACGGCAGATGAGCCGGGTAGCGGAGCAATGCTGCGAACACTCGGCAGCACCTACGAGTGGGTGATCATCGATACTCCAGCGGCAATCGAATTCAGCGAGGCATCGCGGCTGGCCCGCCATGCGGACGCGATCGTTCTGACAGCGAAGGCGAGTCGCACATCGTTCGACGAACTTCGCGAGGTGTCCGATCGGTTGCTGCTCGCAGGCGGACATGTGGTGGGCGTGGTGTTCATCGATGACAATCCGCTTTCCGGTCAGCTAGGCGCCCCCGTCAAACCGATACAGCAAGGAGATCACGGTGGATTTTCATACCATCGTTGCCGCGATACGGCGTAGCTGGTGGATCCTCGCGGTCGCGATATCCGCGGGGGTGTTCGTCAGCGTCCTGGCGAGCAGGCAGGTCACTCCCGAGTACACGGCGACGACACGGCTTTTCATCTCCGCAACGGGCGGAAACAGTTCTTCTGAGGCATTCTCCGGAGGGCAGTTCGCCGAACAGCGTGCCGAATCGTACGTACACATCATCACCAGTGAGCAGATGACGCAGCGCGTGGTCGACGACCTCCGCCTGCCGATGTCGGCGCAAGAGTTGTCAGGCAGGGTGGACGCAGCCATCGTGCCTCGCACCGTACTCGTGGATGTCTCTGCGACAGATCCTTCCGGGAAACGCGCAGCCGCTATCGCCAATTCACTGGCCAAGTCCTTCATCGGCTATGTCCAACCGCTGGAGACACCGGCCGGGCAGAGCACACCTCGCTCAACGGTCTCAGTAGTCAGTCCCGCCGAGGTGCCGCAGGTACCGAGTTCGCCGAAGATCGGCAGGAATGCCGCGTACGGGGTCGTCGGCGGTCTCGCTGTCGGGTTGTTGGTCCTGATGCTGACGCGAGTGCTGTCAACCCGGATCAATTCCGTCGAAGAACTCAGACGGTTCACCGGTGCGCCGACCATCGGTCCGATCGCAACGCCCGACCACGCCGCGCGGGTAGGTAAACACCGACTCGTGGATTGGGTTCCTGAGGAGGCCGAACAGCTCCGGCGGCTTCGAGTCCAACTTGAGGCACACGACCCTTCGCCACATGTCCTTCTGATCGCGCCGGCATTCGCCGGGCCGGCGGCTGCGTCGGTTGGGGCTGGCCTTGCGTTGGCATTCGCAGAGACCGGGGAAGCCACCGCTCTCGTCGAGCTCGATCCCGCGTATGCGCCGTCCTACGGCATCGAGGACGGCGCGCCCGGTCTCGCCGAGCTGATCGAAGGAAAGTCGTCCTTCGAGGAAGTCGTCCACAGCACCTCTTGTGAGAATTTGTTCCTGGTTCGGGGCGGCAGTATGCCCGGCCTGGAGGCGTTGCTCTCCTCGGCGTCGACGAGCGCATTCATCGACGATCTCCGCAAAGAGTGCGACCGGGTCGTCATCATCACTCCGTCGGTCATCGACAGCAGTGCCGCGTCGGTGCTGTCGGCGGTCGTCGACGCCGACCTACTGGTGGTCCAGAAGAGACGGACACATCGCCGGCAGTTGGACAGGGCATTGGGCGAACTCAAGGCTGCCCGGGCTCACCTTCTCGCAGTCGTGCTGACCAAGTCGTGAGCCGGCGGGTATCAGGTCGAATGAAGGGAGACACCAGGATGAGCGCAGGCAACCGCTTTTCCCTCGAGGGCTTCACCGGACGTGGATACGACCGCGGTCGCGGGCTGCCGATTCAGATCCTGTGGCTGATGTCGCGCGGACTGTTGATGAGGTGGTGGTGTCCGAACCGAGCGCGAATTGGGATGTTGCGCCTGTTCGGCGCCAAGATCGACGGAGGAGTGATCGTTCGGCACGAAGTGAAGATCCATTGGCCGTGGAAGCTGGAGGTCGGACACAACTCCTGGATCGGCGAAGAGGTCTGGATCCTCAACCTCGAACAAGTGACCATAGGATCGAATACCTGTATTTCTCAGGGCGTTTTCCTGTGCACTGGCAGTCATGACCGACGCAGTCCCACTTTCGAATTCGACAACGCGCCGGTAGTCGTCGGAGATTCGGTCTGGGTCGCGGCGAAGGCGTCAGTGCTGCGCGGTGTCCGTGTCGGAGACGGCGCGACGGTCGGAGCGACGGCGTTGGTAACCGCCGATGTTTCGGCTGGCACAACAGTGCTGGCAGCCCAGAGGTCCTGAGTTCAATCTACCCAAATATGGAGGCACTCATGCAAACTGATTCGCTCATCTACGTTGCGGGCCACCGTGGCATGGTCGGCTCTGCAATCACCCGAAGGCTGCGAGACGCGGGCTATCGGAATGTCCTGACCCGCACGCACCAGGAACTCCCTCTCGACAACGCGACGGCGGTGACGGAGTTCTTCGCCGCTGAGCGGCCTGAGTACGTTGTCCTCGCAGCTGCGAAAGTCGGTGGCATCATCGCCAACTCGACTCAGGGAGCCGACTTCATCCGCGAGAATCTCAAGATCCAGACAAATGTCATCGACGCTGCATACCGCTACGGCACGAAGAAGTTCATGTTCTTGGGATCGAGCTGCATTTACCCCAAATACGCGCAACAGCCGATCCGGGAGGATGCGCTTCTCTCCGGTCCACTGGAAGAGACGAACCTGCCGTACGCGATCGCGAAGATCGCCGGGCTGACGATGTGCGACGCATACGCAAAACAGTACGGCTTCAACGCGTTCGCTGCGATGCCGTCCAACGTATACGGGGTAGGGGACAACTTTCATCCGGAAAACTCTCACGTGGTCGCCGGTTTGATGCGTCGCTTCCACGAAGCCAAGCTGTCGAACCTGTCGCAAGTGGTCGTGTGGGGAACCGGCTCACCGCTACGGGAACTGATTGACGCGGACGACCTTGCCGACGCCTGTGTGTTCTTGTTGAGCGAATACGACGACGGAGGAATCGTCAATGTCGGCTCTGGACAGGAGATCTCCATCCGAGACCTTGCCCAGTTGACCAAAACGATCGTGGGCTTCGATGGTGAGGTGACGTTCGATCCGAACCGGCCGGACGGGACTCCGCGCAAGATCATGGACAACAGCAAACTGAGTGGCCTCGGTTGGCGCCCCACAGTCACGCTCGAAGCCGGTTTGAAGAAGATGTACGCGTGGTTCACCGAGTCACCGGACGGGGACTGCTCAGCAGGGAGGCCGCAGTGAGGAGGATCGAATTGCTGGTTTGGCTGCTGCCCAGCAGTGCGCTGAAGAACAAGGTGCTGCGGCTCTTCGGACACGATATCTCTCAGGCGGCCCGCATCGGTCCCGTGCTGGCGTTGAATGTCCACCGCGCCGTCATCGGCAGGGACACAACGATTGCCGGGCTGAACGTCTTTCGGTCTCTTCGGCTGCTGAAGATGGGTGACGGCGCGACGATGGGGTCCTTCAACACCATCTCTGCGCATCCGGCTTATCAAGCGATGCATGCCGATGTCGGCAGCTTGATCATGGGTGACGGCGCAATCATCACCAGTCGACACAATATCGACTGTTCCGGGATAGTTCAGATCGGCGACATGTCCGGTATCGCTGGTCAGCGAACCACGATTCTGAGCCACGAGATCGACATAATGCTCAACGTCCAGTCAGTAGGACTGGTCAGCATCGGCGAGCGTTCCGTGGTCCTGACCAACTGCCTGGTGCTGAAGGGGGCCATCCTGCCGCCTCGCTCGCTACTGGTCGCGAACTCGACGCTGAGCAGGAGCAGGGAGCTCAGTCCGGCTCCGGGCATCTACGGAGGCTCTCCTGCCCAGTTCATCAGGTCAAACCCGACAGAAGGTGAGACGTGGTTCGAGCGAAAGGACAGCGCTACGACCAAACTGAGGATCGACCTTCCCCGTGGCGCAACCTCGATGGTGAACGGCCGCGCCTTCGTCACTGCTCAGGCGTCATCTGATGCGTAGGAGGGCTTGGACCGCAGCGAGCGAAGGCTTGGCTGTGAAATCTGATCGGAGCAGACCATAGTTGAATTCCACGTTGCGGCTGCCTGTTTCGATGTCACGATGGTCGAACAGGAATATCGGGCCGCCATTGGACAGAGACCGCACGTAGTTGATGCCGTCGGTCAGAATATCGGCCTGACGGTCCAGTGTTACGCCGACTTGCTGTCCGGACAGATCAGGTGCGGTTCCACCGGGGGCGGCCGTCGATGCACCGAACTCCGTGAACCAAATCCGCTTTCCGCTCTGTCCGTGAAAAGCCATCAGTTCAGTAACGTCCTTGATCGCCCGATTCGAGTTGGACGTCTCCGCGGCACCCTCGGTGCTGAGCAGTTCGGGCGAGCTGTAGGGATGCATGCCCACCGCATCAAAGGAGTCACCCACGCCATGGTCATACAGACCTTTTATGAAGGTAAGAGGCGACATCTCTGTCGGAGTGTCGACGGCTGGGGATGTCCCGCCGGTAATTACGACCGAATCGCGATCCACCGCCTTGATGGCCGAATACGACTCCTTGAGCATCGCCGAGTACACGGCGAGGTCGGGCGCCGGCGCGAAGCTGTCGTCGACGTTCGGCTCGTTCCAGATTTCCCAATTGTGGACGACATCCCGGTAGCGCTGGGCAGCGTGTGCCACGAAATTGCGCCAGGCCTTGGCGTCCGCAGGCCCCGGGTGGACAAGAGGACGGGATTGCGGCGGAACCGCCCACGACGGGGCGTAGGTCAGGAGGCCGAGTATCTTCAATCCGCGTCTGACCGCACCGTTGATCAGGGAATCTGTTTCACGCCAATCAAATTCGCCGGGAGACCTTTCGATCAGATCCCATTCGATGGCCAGCCTGACAGCAGGGAAGCCCTCGGCTTTGAGGTAGTCGTACTGCTGGGTTCGCGTCGCGGGGAGGATCAGGGTGACGGCGTTCAGTCCAATAGTTCCGGGCTGCAGGGAATTTGGCAAGGGCGCGGGCAGCTGGCTGGCTGTACGCGACGCGCTCGTCGCGGGCGACCTGCTCGTCGCGGGCGGCGCAGAATCGGCGCACCCGGCCAAGAGCATCATTGGGATGGTGGCAAATGCGGCAAGCCGGCGCGAGAATCCGCCGGCCGCGTTCCGGTCTCTGAGGTGATTCAAGGCCTGCCTCCCGTGCAGCTCACCAACCCGGGGTGCGACATCGAGCGAGAACAAACCCGGGAATCGGTCGTGCTGCCGTCGGTTGGTGATCCTACCGTGCGTGATCGAGCATGGCGGACCGATTGCGGATTGGTTGACGGACCGTGCCTGCGGTGACGGATCTGGGAACCTTCTCCGGGCCGCTGAGCAGGGACGCGCGCGACCTCGTTCACGTTCCAAGCCACAATCCTGCATCGGCGGGTGGGACGTTTCGCCGTCGCCGAGCGGGCGCACGGCGGGTGCTCAGCGTCGTCGTACTGATGGGGTTGGGGGCCACCTCGGCGTTCCAGGTTGAGGGGTACACCTTGACGATGCTCGCCCCTATCTGCCTTTTCCTGGCTCCTGCATGGCTTCTCACGCGACCGACGGTTGGGCAGTGGCTTCCACTCGCGCTCGCTCTGACCGGATTCGCCGCCTTCTGTATCTCTGCGCAGATCAACGGTCTCAGTATGGTTGATGAACGAGTACAACAATGGGCGGCGTTCGCCGTGTATTACCTCGGCATCCTGGTGCTGGGCGGCAGAGACCTCCTTCGTTGTTTTTCGATCTACTGCGGGATAGCAATCGGCACAGTGGTTTACGGCATGCTGCCCGGCAGCGCGTCTGCGATGTTCTATCGATCTCTCGCGGATGTGTGGAAGTACGGGTTGGGCCAGTGGATTGTGATCATCGTCCTGTTCGCTGCGGTAGCGCTGAAGCTCGCGCTACCGCTGCAGGCCTTGTTGTTGATCCTGATCGGAGCCTTCAGCTTGGCCCAGGACTATCGATCGCTGGCCACAAATTGTCTTCTGGCCGGGGTGATCGTTCTGGTGGGATGGGCCGCTGCCGCGAGAATTCCGCGATGGTGGCAGCTTGCTTTCGCCGCAACGTCGGGACTCGCGGTATACATGTTGTTACCGCGGCTGGCGGCAAGCGGGCTCTTGGGCACGGCGATTCAACGTAAGACGGAAAGCCAGCTGGACGAGGGTGTTCCCCTGATACTTGCCGGCCGCACAGAATCACCATTGTCGATCGCGGCCATCATGGAGCGTCCGTGGTTCGGATGGGCAAGCGCGAACAACATCAGCGCACAGGTTTTCGACCAGGCTCAGAGGCTCGCGATTTCCGTTGGCTTCAACCCGGCCGTTCCGTTGGAGAGCGGCTGGTACTACGCCAATGGCGACGTCTCCCTGCACTCGATCTTGCTCGGCGTCTGGGCCGAAGGGGGACTGTTCACCGCGCTTCTCCCACTGGGTCTGTTCGTCGCAGCACTGATGATGATCTGGAACGCGCCGCGATATGGCCGTTGGGCCGCACTCGTTATCGTAGTTTCGGTCCAGGCCATCTGGGATCTGCTGTTCTCACCGTGGTCCTATGGGCTGCTTGCGGGACTAGCCGTTCTCGCGGTCGCCTTTTCGGCGCGACATCTGCCTTCCACTTCAACTTCGATCGAGGGGAGTCTCGCATGACTTCTACGGCACAAATCAGTGTCATCATCCCAACGGTGGGTAGAGCGAGCCTGCGCACGGCGGTCGAATCCGCTTTGAAGCAGACGATGCGCCCCATGGAGGTCATCGTGGTAGTGGACTCGGACTGTGAACCCGACGTACCGCGTGCCGCCGAGGTCCGCGTATTGCGGACCTCAGGTCAGGTTGGTCCCGGTCGTGCCAGACAGCTTGGAATCGACTCGGCGAAGGGGGAAATCATCGCTCTGCTCGACGACGACGATCGGTGGCATGAAGACAAGCTCGAAAAGCAGGTCGCGGCAGCGCCGCAGAGCGAGCGGTGGATTCTGTCCTGCCGTTACGTGCGGCGCGCGAACGGGCGGAAGCCACTGATCATTCCGGAAAGGTTGATCGGGTCACACGAACGCGTGGCGCCGTACCTGATGAAACTGTGCTCGATGCGCAGGGCGCGACCGTCGTTGGCGGTGCCGACGCTGGTGTTCCCGAAAACCGTTGCCGATGCGGTACCACTGTCGGCCTCGGCGGGTTCGATTCACGACGATCCGATGTGGTTGATGAAAGTGCAGCGCGCGCTTCCGGATGTGTCAATCCTTCAGATTCCTGAGTGCCTGGTGGAGGTCAACGTAACCGCTTGTTCGACCTCCCGACCGGGGGTGGATCGCAGTCAGGACTACATCGACTGGGGTGTTCGCGAGCTCGCCGATGAATCGAGGCGCGTCCGGGGTGACTACATGTTGTACAGCCCGATCAGCTCAGCGCTCGAAGTGGGTTCGATCTGTGGAGTTTTCAGGTCTGTTGTGGCTGCGCTCCGATGGGGACGTCCGGGAATCTGGGCATGGATCTACGCGTCGGTTGCTGCGCTCAGAATCGGGTTGCGGCATGCGAGGAGCGGAATCAGCATGAGTGCACGGAGAACCCAGTGACATCATCGCCCACCGTCTCGGTCATCACGATCACGCTGAACGACCTGAGTGGTCTGAAACGGACGGTGGAAAGCGTACGCGGCCAGTGTTACCCGGGACGCATCGAGCACATCGTCATCGACGGTGGGTCCGGCGCCGACGTCGTGGACTATCTGTCCCGGTATGAACCCGCGTTGGCGTACTGGCAATCAACGCCCGATGCCGGAAGGTACGACGCGATGAACCAAGGTATCGCACACGCTTCGGGAGATCTGTTGTGGTTCCTGCATTCTGCGGACTGTTACTCGGATGCCTCGGCGGTCAACGACGTGGTGCGGATACTCTCCCGCCATGGTCAGGTAGACCAGCTGTGGGGCTACGGGATTGAGCACGAGATCGCACCGGATGGTACGAGCGCAGGTTTCCAGGCGCCCATACCGTTTGACCTGCGGAAATTTCTGACTTTACGTGGCACGATTCCACACCAAGCAGCGTTCTTCGGCGCCTCGCTGGTGAAAAGGCTGGGTGCATACGACGTCGAGTTCCCGATTGCCGCTGACCAACTGTTCATGCTTCGCGCCGCATTGGTGGTGGAACCGATCACGGTCGCACGCGTGGTGGCCAACTTCGACACCGGTGGTGCCGGATCGGTGCGGGCCGTCAGCGAGTGCTTCCAAGACATGCGACGGATGTGGGACCGGGTGGACCGCTACCCGTTCAACGGTCGGTTGGCATCACTGGTCTATCTGCGCTGCTGGGAATACCTGGTTCAGATCAAGTTGGCGGGATCCCGTGCCGTCACGACGCTGAAGACGCAGGCAGCACTCAGATCCGATCACGGGACTGCTGTGATGACGGAGTTGAGATGAACGATCCATTCACCCGCCGCATCCAACGTGCTGCGCACCGAACTGTCGATAAGCTCGGGGGAGCCCGCTGGGGTTCGGTCGGGTATGTGAGAACCGATGAACCCCTGGTGGCGTTGACGTTCGATGATGGTCCTGATCCTGGATGGACACCCAGAATACTGGACATACTCGCCGAACAGGATTCTCACGCCAGCTTTTTCATGCTGGTGCAGAATGCTCGCTGCTTTCCGGAGCTGGTGCGTCGGGTCGTCACCGAAGGCCACGAAGTCGGTCTGCACGGGCTCGATCATCGAAGACTTGCGGGCGGTTCGCGACGTTCAACACGACTGCTGCTCGGCGCGGCTGCGTCGGAGCTGGCCGAGATCACCGGAATGCCAGTCAAGTATTTTCGTCCACCTTTCGGAGCTCAGACTGTCAGCACATTCCTCGGGGAGCGCGACGCAGGCCTGGAAACGGTGATGTGGGACGTGGACAGTCTCGACTGGCGCGGACTGGCGGAGGAGAAGGTGGCGTCCGATGTGCTTGATCGGGCTGAGCCCGGCAGCATCGTCTTGTTGCACGACGTACTCGCCGACAACCCTGCATGCACGTTCGACCGGGCAAAAACAGTGCAGCTGATTGTCGATGGCCTGCAGCTGCGTTCGTTGCACAGCACCACGCTGTCCAGACTGATGGCGTCGGGCACTGTCCGGCGCTCAGCGTATTTCTCGCTGTCAATCCGTAAATCGTTCGCAACATGATCGTGAGCACCGCCGGCCCTGACCGGTACGACGCAACACTGCATCCCGTGGAGCGCAAGGCAATTGTGATGGGAACGGCGTTCCGAGTGGCTGGGACACCGCTGATAGCTCTGATCGGGCTGGCGAATACCGCTTTGATAGTCCGTCAGACCGGAGAGGCCGTGTTCGGCCTGGTGTCACTGGTCACGACGCTGACCCTGCTCATACCGTTCGCCGATCTCGGAATCGGCGCGGTGGTGACCACCGCGTGCTCGCGGGCCGGTCGCCTGTCTGAAGACCGGGAGGCCGTTGCTACAGTCCAGCGCGGCCTGCGCACGCTGATGTCGGTTGCGGCAGTGTTGATTCTGATCAGTGCCGCCATCATGGCCACGGACACCTGGCATTATTTCATCGGCGCCACGACGGGGTCCGCCGACCGCTGGGCGATCACCTCGGCGACATGCCTGATCGCTCTGGGTATTCCGGCCGGCATCGGGATTCGGATCATCATCGGATTGAACATGAATCCGCTGGCGGTGCTGCTGAGCATGTCAAACGCGGTATTCGCGTTGCTGATTACTTTGACTCTGAAAAATATTGGTGCTGTCGGTATTTGGTATGCGGTATCGGGACCTTTTGGTGCCTTGGCGGGAAACTGCATCGCTACGGCGTTGGCGCTGCGGCTGAGCGGGCTGGGACTGGCGGCGTTCTCGTGTCCGAGTGTCGAGTACGCGAGAAGCAAGCTCCTACAGGGTTCGCTTTGGATGTTTGTGTTGAGTATCGGCCTCCCGCTGGGACTTCAATCGCACCGGCTGATCCTCTCGCATGTTTCCACCCCTGATGAACTCTCCCGGTACGCGCTGACGGCCCAGATCTTCGGGGTGGTGTGGATGGTGTTCGACACTGCCGGGATGGCATTGTGGCCGGTGTTCGTCAAACGCCGTTCGGACGTCGATGCCTCTATGAAGTTGTGGTTGAAGTCCGTAGTCGTCTTCGGGACGCTGTCCGTGGTTGCCGGTATCGGCATCGTGGCGTTCGCGCCATGGGCCACTTCGCTGCTATCGGACGGTCAAGTGGTAACAACGCGCACTCTGGCAGTGGCGTTCGCCGCGTTGCTCGTCGTCGAATGTATCCACTTACCCGGCGGTGTGATGCTGACGATGCCGCGGGAAGCACGTTGGCAGTCGGCCTGTATCACCATTATGGGAGTGACGACAGTGCTGCTCGGCATCTGGTGGGCTGGGAGATGGGGCGGGAGTGGGGTAATCGCCGCAGCCGTCCTCGCGATGGTCGCCGCGCAAGTCATTCCGGACTTCATCTGGATTCCGCGTCTGCTCAGGCGACGAACGTAGCTTGCGTCGTTTCGCGATCAGACTCGTTGGATCCAGAAGGATCCGGGTTCCCGCGAGTTCATCTGGTCTTCGAGCACTGGGCAGCAGCTTGCCAGTTCTGCTGGATATCGATGCTTCAGGAAGTTCAGCGCTCCCATAATCTTGAACTCGGCGTTGAAGCTCAGGAAGGCCTCCAGCAGGTACTGCTCATTCCAGAACCGAACGCCGTTGCGGATCCAGTCGTCGAGATAGTCCTTCGGGCTGAAGATGTCATGGACATGGATCAACACCCCGTGCTGGAGAATCGGCAGTATCTCAAGGTATTCGACGACAACGTCTCCTTGGGGCCGGATCATGTGCGACGAGTCGATGAACAGGATGTCGTTCGCTTCGAGTTCACGGAACAACGAGAGCTCCACCCGTTCCACCGGCTCACGAATCGTGGTGATGCCCAAGCTTTCCAGCCAGTCGGCCTCGTAGGGCTCGATGCAGACGTGTTCGCACGTGTAACCGGGGTCTTCCCGCTGATTCCGCTGAACGGCGCGCGCAGCCAGCAGCGTTGACGATCCGCTGCCAATCTCGAAAATGCGCCGTGGCTTGTACAGCCTGATCATGTTGTACAGGAATTCGGCGTCACCGGACGCGAAGGCTTCGTTGTTGTAGAAGTATTCGAGTTCGCCGCGGTTCTCGAGGGGGATAGCCTCCAACTCGTTGTTGAAGTCGAATCCTTTCAGCAGCTCCAACTGCTCGTCGACATTCCAATTCACGCCAGGCAACTCGCGATCCGCGCTCAGTGGCTTTCCGAGATGGGCAGGGTTGAACAGCGGCTCGTAGTAGTGGTCTCGGAGAGGGTAAACGCCGATTCTGCGGAAAACTCGCAATGTGTTCGGTAGGCGATCTATACCCGCTCGGCGGATCAGTCGCATCGCCACGGATGCCGAGGCCGCTACCGGCACCAGGAGCAGGTCGATGAGTGGAAGACACAAGATGAGTAATCGGCGCATCGGGATTCCTGTTGAAGATGGAAATATTATGAAAGGACCCGCTGTTCACGGGCGACCATGGCGTTCACCAAACCGACTCGAAGGAATGGGTACTGGCGCATTCCCGGACTACACGGATAAGGCTAACGCTTGGCGTCGCGCGTGGAAAGAGCGCGGTATCCGGCTGCCCGCATTGCACTGAGCTTAGGTTTGAGTGGAGAATTCTTCAGCCGCGCAATGGCAACGCGGCGGGCGGCTACCCGGGTTACCCGTAACTTTCGGCGGAGGCGGTCGGGCGTGACTTCGCCTTGGCACACGACGGTCGAACCGGTCATGGCCTTGAGCTTGTACTCTTCTTCGCCCGGTCCCAGGTCGATGCGCGTCATTCCCAACGCAGGCGCGGCGGAGATCAACTCGCGCAACAGGATCCACCCGGGCGCCAGCTCGGCATACTCGCGGTCGAATACGGGGAACCACCAGTGCAAGACGCCGCCGTCCCGCAACCCGAAATGTGCAGCCAACAATGTCTCGCCCGCATATACCGCCGACAGCATGCCGGCGAAGGTGTCGGCTCTGGTCTCGGCAAGGCGGTGTACGAACTCGCGGCGGCCCGCCATCGCGAAGAAGTCGTACGCACCGGTCGCGTTGTACTGCGCACGCTTGTTGGAGATCACCCAATCGAGGAGGGCCGGGTCCTGTACGTCGTGAACCAGACGGACTTCGCCAAGCTGACGCGCTGCTTTGTTGGTCATCCTGCGCACCCGTGACAATTTGTCCCGGCTCGCCTTGCCGAGTCGGCCGAGGTAGCCGTCGAGGCCGTCAGTGACATCGATGAGGGGCGACTCTTCGCGTTCGTCGACCCACGGTGCGAATTCGGTGCGGTCGTCAGACACGTGATCGAAACGTAGCGCCCGCAGACCGGTGGAGCGCACCAGATCGAGGGGATCGATCGACACCCCCGGCGCCGCGACCGGACCGTGAAAGTCGGCCCCCGGCCATCCCGCCGGCCGTGCCACCCGGTTTTTGACCTGTATGGGAAACCAGGCCTCGTGGCCGTTGGTCGCTACTTGAACATCGCCGAACGTCGCGTGTACCGCGCCGGCGAATGCTGGATGAAAATACGGGCTGTCGAGCGTGGGATCAGCATCGCGAACTTGACGCCATTCGGCCAGCTGATTCACTTCGAGCGCGTCGAAGTCGATGAGCGCCCAGGTCACGGGGTCAATCTACACCGAAATGCGCCAATGGTTGCCGGCGTCAAACTATTTCTCAGCGCAGTCGATTTCGATTTCAAGGGATATCGATGTGCTCGCCCGTCGCACGCCACTTTTGTATCTCCACGCGCCTGTCGGTGTCTGCATTGTCGTAGAACTGTTCGGCGGCGGCATACGGGGCTTCGGTATCGCTGATGGACTGATGCGAGAACGGGCCATATAGGGCGCCGGTGGGGGCCAGGACCCACGCTTGGCCGAGGTCTTTGCGGACGAAGACCGCCACGTGCTGAGTTTCGGTCGTGAATGTTGTTCCGTATGCAACATTTGCGATCACGGTCAGGTTGTCGTTTTTCCACACGCCGTATTCGAAATGGTCGTTGGAAAAGACAACGTGCGCTGGGCTGTCGGGCACGCGGCTGGACCCGAGGTCGCCGGGCGGCAGGGGGCTCGCGTACAGACCCAGGGCCAACACGCCGCTTTCCGTCGTGCCCGATGAACTGAAGTCCCAGTCGGCCTCGATGTATGCGCCAGTGACATTGAGCTGACCGGACGCGTAGCCTGCCCCTTTGCCGTCGCCGCGGTAGGTGATGACCGATCTCCCACCAGAAATGGTGGGAATCGCCATTTCGTTCGGCGTGTAGGTGAGGACGGCTTCCTGGCCTGAGTCGAACGTCGGGGGATGGTCACCATTCGGCTTGGTGGTGTAATCCTCGTGCAAATCGGTATACCCGGCGGGGGGTTCCGCGCATCCGGTGGTCAGCAGGCTCAGCAATATTGCCCCAGAGCCGAAGCCGCGCAGCACTTTTGATGTCACCGCCAGCCTCCCGCCATCGGGGCGGCTCCTGTTCGGGGCCGTTCCGCTCGCACACCACCGACGCGCCCGGCTGTCGGGACATCAACCATCAGCGTCAAACGATTATTGCGAACCTCACGCCATCTCGGAGGGAAACCTGCTCGGTCGCCTAAACCGGAGTCAGCTCCACACCCGAGAGCACGATGGTGTTGTCGCGGGCCGGCGCAGTCAGGTTGCCGACGAACTTGCCGTCTTCTTTCCAGATGTTGGCCTGCAGCGTCTCGCCCGGGATGACGACGCCGGCGAAACGGGCGCCGTAGGAGCTCACGGCCGATACATCGCCGTCGAGCAGGTTGTCGACGATGGCCTTGCAACCGATGCCGTAGGTGCACAGCCCGTGCAGGATCGGCCGGTCGAATCCCGCGGCGGCGGCGAACGCCGGATCGGAGTGCAGCGGATTGCGATCGCCGCAGAGCCGGTACAGCAGCGCCTGCTGCGGCAGCGTCGGTAGAGCGATCTCGATATCCGGTGCGCGACTGGGCGGCTCGACCGACGCCGACGGGCCCCGCTCGCCGCCGAAGCCACCTTCGCCGCGGGCGAAGATGGATCGTTTCGTCGTCCACAGCACCGTGCCGGAGGGGTCGGTCACCGTGGTCTCACTGACGATGACGGCGGCCTTGCCCTTGTCCCAGATCTCGGTGAAGCGCTGCTTCGACTGTGCGGTCCCGCTGGGTGGAATCGGGCCGGGCACAGTGACCGCCTCGCTGGCGTGCAGCACCTTGGACAGCTCGATGTCGATGCCGGGGAACTGCACGGTCGGCGCCTCGGTCATGTGGAAGCTGACGCCGACATTGCCGAACGTCGGCAACACCTGCGGCGTGTTGTCGGTCAGATAGCGCAACTCACGCTGGTCCATCGGGTCGGCGCCCGCACCGAGGCCCAGGTGGTAGAGCTGGATATCGCTGCTGGTCCAGGAGAATTCGATGGGATCCAGGTCGGCGGCAAGCGCCTTGTCGACGTCGATCGGCATGTCAAACCTTTCCGGCGGCTATGTCCAGCGCTGCGAGGTATCCGAAGGTCATGGCGGGACCGATCGTGCCACCCGGTCCCGGATAGGTGTGGCCCATCACCGGTGAGCTGACGTTACCGGCGGCATACAGTCCCTCGATCACCGAACCGTCATCACGCACTGCCCGCCCGTGCACATCGGTGCGGATTCCGCCCTTGGTGCCCAGGTCGCCCGGCACCATCTTGGCCGCGTAGAACGGGCCGTGGTCGATCTCGCCGAGGTTCGGGTTGGGTTTGTTGGTCGGGTCGCCGTAGTAGCGGTCATAAGCGCTTTCGCCGCGCTTGAAGTCCGCGTCGACGCCGGAGCGCGCGAAGCCGTTGAACCGCTCGATCGTCGCAGCGAACGCGTCGGCGGGAAGCCCGGTCTTCTCGGCCAGCTCGGCAAGCGTGTCGGCCTTGATGACGACGCCGGACTCCAGCCACTTCTTCGGAATGCGTTGTCCCGGCTGTAGTCCCGCGAAGATGTAGCGGTCGCGGTATTGCTGGTCGAAGATCAGCCAGGCCGGGATGTTCTCCCCGGGGCCTGCGCCCTGGCCGTACTGCCCGCCATACATGTGATGGCAGGCCTCGACATAGGGCATCGACTCGTTCATGAACCGCTTGCCTGCCATGTTGACGATGATCGACCCGGGGGAGTTGCGCTCCGACAGGGCGAACCATGGCGAGTCGACCAGTGGGACCGTCGGGCCCCACCACGAATCCTCCATGAATTCGAGTGCGGCATTGAGCTTCTCAGCGGCAAGAATGCCGTCTCCGGTGTTCGCCTTGGCGCCGACCGTCCACTCGGTGGTGATCGGCGCGCGCTGGTACTTGACCCGCATCTGCTCGTTGTGCTCGAATCCGCCCGATCCGAGGATGACGCCGCGGCGAGCCCGGATCAGCACGGGCTCAGCATCTTCGGCCGCATCAGTGGACCGCGTCCAGATCCCACGAACAATGCCGTCCTCGACGTACAGATCGGTCAGCGCGGTGTTCAGTTGCACCGGCACCCCGGCCTTCTGCAGGCCGATACGCAGCGGGCCGATCAACGCTCGGCCCATGCCGACCAGGTTCTTGCCGGTCGCGTTGGCCCACACGGAGCGCACGCCCACCTTGAGGCTGCGGAGCACACCGCGGGGATGCCGTTTGAGCTGATTGAGCCGGACGTAATCCTGCTGCATCACCACCATGTTCAGCGGCACTTTGCCGTACGGCGGTTCCAGGCCCGGCTCGTCGGCGCCCAGCTTCTTGGCGTTGAACGGCTTGGGCTCCACCGAGCGGCCGGTGGGCTTGCCACCAGGAGTTTCGGGGTAGTAGTCGGAGTACCCCGGCACCCAGCACAGCTTGAGCGGAGAGTTCTTGAGCACGAAGGACAACATCTCCGGGGCGCGGTCCAGATAGGTGTCGATCTTCTCCGCAGGCACCACGTCCCCGATGATCTCGTGCAGATAGGTGCGGGCGGCGTCGGCCGTGTCCTTCACCCCGTCACGCTTGAGAATCTCGTTGTTCGGGATCCACACGCCACCACCTGACCGCGCAGTGGAACCTCCATAGTGCGGAGCCTTCTCTACGACTACTGTCGAGAGGCCCTGGTGGGCAGCGGTGAGGGCGGCGACCATGCCCGCAGCGCCGCTGCCGACCACGACGACGTCGTACTCCTGTCCAGTCATGTAGAACACGTTATAGAATGGGCCAGCGATCCAACAACCGCCCCGGTCAAAGAAGCGAGGGGACTTCACCAGAATGCTCAGTGTCGAGGTGCGCGATCAGTTGGCTGCTGACCTGGCGCAAGCCGAACGCAGCCGGGTCCCGATCACTCCGTTGACGGACGGCAATCCCGGCATCGATGTTGTCGATGCCTACGAGATCCAGCTGATCAACATCCGTCAACGCGTCGCCGAAGGCGCGCGCGTGATCGGTCACAAAGTCGGGCTGTCGAGTGAGGCCATGCAGAAGATGATGGGCGTCGACGAGCCGGATTACGGCCATCTGCTCGATGACATGGAGGTGTTCGAGAACCGGCCGGTCCCCTCGTCGAACTTCCTGTACCCGCGGGTCGAGGTGGAGGTCGGGTTCATCCTGGCCGACGACCTGCCCGGCGCGGGTTGCACCGAGGAGGACGTGCTGGCGGCGACGGCCGCGTTCGCCCCGGCCATCGAGCTCATCGACACTCGGATCACCAACTGGCAGATCAAACTGTGCGACACCATCGCCGACAACGCGTCGTCGGCCGGCTGGGTGCTCGGTGAGGCACGGGTGTCGCCCAAAGACATCGACATCCGCAATATCGACGCCGTCCTGACCAACAACGGTGAGGTCGTCGCGGAGGGTCGCAGTGATGCGGTGCTGGGCAATCCGGTGACCGCGGTGGCCTGGCTGGCCCGCAAGGTGGAGGGTTTCGGGGTGCGGTTGAAGGCCGGTGACATCGTGTTGCCGGGTTCGTGCACGCGTGCGATAGATGCACCCCCTGGCAGCGATTTCATCGCTGACTTCACCGGGTTAGGTTCAGTACACCTGAGTTTCGAATAGGTAGGGAGAAACTAATGCCGAACAAAGCATCTGTCGCGATCGTCGGATCAGGCAACATCAGCACCGACCTGCTCTACAAGCTGCTGCGCTCGGAGTGGCTGGAGCCGCGCTGGATGATCGGCATCGATCCGGAGTCCGAGGGGCTGGCCCGTGCCCGCAAACTCGGTCTGGAAACCTCACACGAAGGTGTCGACTGGCTGTTGGCGCAGAGCGAGAAGCCGGACATGGTGTTCGAAGCCACCAGTGCCTATGTGCACCGCGACGCGGCCCCGCGCTACGCCGAGGCGGGAATCCGCGCCATCGATCTGACGCCCGCCGCGGTCGGTCCCGGCGTCATCCCCCCGGCCAATCTCCGTGAGCATCTCGATGCGCCGAACGTCAACATGGTCACCTGCGGCGGACAGGCCACGATTCCCATCGTGCACGCGGTGTCCCGCGTGGTCGAAGTGCCCTACGGGGAGATCGTGGCGTCGGTGTCCTCGGCGTCGGCCGGGCCGGGCACCCGCGCCAACATCGATGAATTCACCAAGACCACCAGTGCGGGCGTGCAGAACATCGGCGGCGCCAAGCGCGGTAAGGCGATCATCATCCTGAACCCGGCGGATCCGCCAATGATCATGCGGGACACCATCTTCTGCGCGGTTCCCGAGGACGCCGACCGGGAGGCGATCGCGCAGTCGATCCGCGACGTCGTCGCCGAGGTGCAGACCTATGTGCCCGGCTACCGGCTCCTGAACGAACCGCAGTTCGACGACCCGTCGATCAACTCCGGCGGACAGGCGCTGGTCACCACATTCATCGAGGTGGAGGGTGCGGGCGACTACCTGCCGCCCTACGCTGGAAACCTGGACATCATGACCGCGGCGGCGACCAAGGTCGGCGAAGAGATCGCCAAAGAAAGCCTTTCCGCGACGGCCGGAGGAGGACAAGCATGAGCATCGACGACATCTACTTCAACCCGATGTGGGACATTCGGATGACGGACACGTCGCTGCGCGACGGCAGTCATCACAAGCGTCATCAGTTCACCAAGGACGAGGTCGGCGCCATCGTCGCGGCCCTAGATAGTGCGGGCGTTCCTGTTATAGAGGTCACCCACGGCGATGGGTTGGGCGGGTCGAGCTTCAACTACGGCTTCTCCAAAACCCCCGAGCAGGAGCTGATCAAGCTGGCCGCCGAGACGGCCAAGGAATCCAAGATCGCCTTCCTGATGCTGCCGGGCGTGGGCACCAAGGAGGACATCAAAGAGGCGCAGAACAACGGCGGATCGATCTGCCGGATTGCCACCCACTGCACCGAGGCCGACGTGTCCATCCAGCACTTCGGGCTCGCCCGTGAGCTGGGCCTGGAGACCGTGGGTTTCTTGATGATGAGCCACACCATTTCGCCGGAGAAGCTTGCCGCCCAGGCCCGCATCATGGCCGACGCGGGCTGCCAGTGTGTCTACGTCGTCGACTCCGCGGGCGCGCTGGTGCTCGAAGGGGTGGCCGACCGGGTCTCTGCGCTGGTCGCCGAACTCGGCGACGACGCGCAGGTGGGTTTCCACGGGCATGAGAACCTCGGCCTCGGCGTCGCCAACTCGATCGAGGCCGTCCGTGCCGGTGCCAAGCAGATCGACGGCTCCTGCCGTCGCTTCGGCGCCGGTGCCGGGAACGCGCCGGTCGAGGCCCTGATCGGGGTGTTCGACAAGATCGGCGTCAAGACCGGCATCGACTTCTTCGATATCGCCGACGCCGCGGAAGAGGTGGTGGCTCCCGCCATGCCCGCCGAATGCCTGCTGGACCGTAACGCGCTCATCATGGGCTATTCCGGCGTCTACTCGAGCTTCCTCAAGCACGCCATCCGCCAGTCAGAGCGTTACGGCGTGCCCGCCCACCAGCTGCTGCACCGGGCCGGCCAGCGCAAGCTCATCGGTGGCCAGGAAGACCAGCTCATCGACATCGCGCTGGAGATCAAGCGCGAGCAGGAGGCAGCGCAGGCCGCGGCCGGATAGGCCACAAGCTGTTTAGCGTGGGCGGCTGACGGATAACCCTTCGGTAGCGATCACCAGATCGCCAACCGAAGGAGTGAAGTTCGATGCAGAAGATGTCCGCACGCACAGTCCGCCGTTGTCTCTACGGAATGTGCGCCGGCGGCGTCGTCTCCGCCGCGTTCACCTTGCCGATGGCCAATGCGGCGCCCGATGCGTGCCAAGAGAGTGGAGTTGCCGGCACCGTCAGTACGGTCACGGCCTCGACCAGCACGTACCTGGCCGCGAATCCACAGGTCGACCAGGCGTTGACCGATATCGCCCGGCAGACCGACGGGAACCCTGACGCGGGCTACCGGACGTATTTCGAGAACAACCCGCAGGTCGCTTCCGAACTGCGACAGATCAACCATCCGGTGGCCGAACTGTCGGCCCGATGCGGTGTCGATGTGACGCCGACGCCGGTCTCGAAGGCACTGCAGGGACTGTGACGGCAGCCTGTCGGAGTGGCCGGGCACCATAGGTGCCATGGCAACCCGCGAGCAGGCGCAGTCGATACTCGAACAACTGGCCGGGCCCACGGCGACGCTGCGCGATGATCAGTGGACTGCGATCGAGGCTCTGGTGGTCCAGCGTCGTCAGGCCCTGGTCGTGCAGCGCACGGGCTGGGGCAAGTCCGCGGTCTATTTCATCGCGGCCAAGTTGTTGCGTGCCGCGGGCCGCGGTCCGACGGTGATCGTGTCGCCGCTGCTGGCGTTGATGCGCAACCAGGTGGCCGCGGCCGAGCGGGCCGGTGTGCGGGCCGCGACGATCAACTCGGGCAATGTCACCGAGTGGGACGGCATCCACCGGCAGGTCAGCGACGGCGATCTCGATGTGCTGCTCGTCAGCCCGGAACGGCTCAACAACCCCGACTTCCGCGACAACGTACTGCCGTCGCTGGCGGCTGACGCGGGTCTCGTGGTGGTCGACGAGGCGCACTGCGTCTCCGATTGGGGGCACGACTTCCGGCCGGACTACCGCCGCATTCGCACGCTGATCGCTGATCTGGGTTCCGACGTCCCGGTGTTGGCCACCACCAGCCAACGACCGCGTGGTGGGTGATGTCGCAACGCAGTTGGGCGTCGGCGGTCGTGACACGCTGGTGCTGCGCGGGGGACTGGACCGGGAATCCTTGCGGCTGTCGGTGGTTTGTGCCGGTAACCCGGCTCAACGCGCGGCATGGGTTGCCGCGCAACTCGATTCGCTGCCCGGATCGGGAATCATCTACACCCTCACGGTCGCCCAGGCTCATGATGTGGCGACGCTCCTGGCAGAGCGCGGTCACAAGGTCGCCTCCTATACCGGCTCCACCGACACCGCTGAACGTGAGCAGCTCGAAGCGGACCTGCTGGAGAATCGGGTCAAGGCCCTGGTTGCGACGTCAGCGCTCGGCATGGGCTTCGACAAACCTGACCTGGGCTTCGTCGTGCATCTGGGGGCACCGTCCTCACCCATTGCCTACTACCAGCAGGTGGGCCGTGCGGGGCGTGCCACTGACAGTGCCGAGGTGATCCTGCTGCCGGGATCCGAGGATCAGGATGTGTGGCGGTACTTCGCCTCGGTGGCATTCCCCTCGGAATCGATGGTGCGCAACGTTATCGATGCGCTGGAAACCGATCGGCCCCAATCCACACCGGCTTTGGAACCACTGGTTGACCTCAACAGGTCGCGGTTGGAGATGGTGCTCAAGGTGCTGGACGTCGACGGTGCCGTCCGCCGCGTCAAGGGCGGCTGGATCGGTACGGGTGAACCCTGGAGCTACGACGAGGCCCGCTATCGCGCACTCGATGAGGCCCGCAGACGCGAGCAGCAGGCGATGCTGGACTATCAGGCGACCCGAGAATGTCGAATGGTGTTCCTGCGCAGTCAACTTGATGACCCCGAGCTGGCGCCCGACGAGCGGTGCGGACGTTGCGACAACTGCACCGGCCAGCACTACGAGGCCGCGGTCGCCGAGGACATCCTGAGTGACACCGCGCAGCGGCTGGCCAGGCCCGGTGTCGTGGTGGCCCCACGCAAACAGTGGCCGTCGGGGCTGTCCGCGTTGGGTGTGGAACTGTCGGGCCGTATCACCGGAGGCGCCGCACCCGGACGCGCGATCGGCAGGCTCACCGACCTTGGGTGGGGAGCGCGATTGCGGCGGCTGCTGGCCGCGCCGGATGGCGAGGTTCCCGACGAGGTGATGGCCGCGGCCGTCGACGTACTCAAGGCCTGGGATTGGGGTCGGCGCCCGGTTGCCGTGATGGGGCTGGACTCTGCCACCCATCCGGTGCTGATCTCCTCGACCGTGCAGCGGCTCGCGCAGATCGGGCGGCTGACGAACCTGGGCATCCTGCGCTATACCTCACAGCACCGACCCGTCGCCGCCGCGAACTCGGCCTACCGGGTGGCAGCCCTCGACGGCGCCTGGGAACGGCCAGAGGTGCCCTGGGAGGGCCCGGTGCTGTTGGTGGACGACATGTCGGACACCGGCTGGACCTTGACCATGGCCACCCGGCTGCTGCGCGACGCGGGCGCGCCGGCGGTGCTCCCGTTCGTGTTGGCCAGCGTCAGCTGAGGTGTTCGGTCACCGTGCGGGAAATCATTGATTGAGCGGTGTATAGCGACGCATCAATATGCGTATCTAGCAACGTCGATGTCAATGTCTTTCACAAGTCAAATAAAGGTGTTTGTTCACTCAAATAAGCGTCGAGCCGTCACGTCGCACGTCCTGGAATCTGTGACCGAATTCGTGGTGCCGCCCGGACGCTCGGATGCGCTCGGTGCACCGGCGATGTGCTGCGATCACTCGATGCAAAAGTTCGCCTGTTTTTGCAATCGCAAATGAGTAGATCATGATCTTGAATATCGAATCCTGTGAGATTTCTGGCTAACATGCACCCGCTCGACTGTTATCGCAATTTGTCGAGCATCTAACTATTTTTCATCGAAAAATGTTTGCTATGATGATGCGTGTGCGTCGACAGTGCAGACAATTAGTGACTGTACCAGCTACTAAGTCCCGCATGCGAAATGCTACAACATTTGCTACATGCTTACGCTCGAGTTGATCATGAAGTCGAATGTCCGTGGTGTAGCAACAGGTGGAGTCCGGATCACCGATTTCTGCACGAACGTCAAGAAGAAGTGGATATGCTAGCGCCCTGCAACTATTCAAGGCATAGCTGTAGTGGGCCGCAGGAAACAGGCAACGGGGGGCAAGGTGTAAGGCTGGACTGCCTTGCAGCTGGTTCGTTGAACGATATTTCCGGTCCACTCAGACGTGGGGAGAACCAGGTGACGATCAACCCGTTCGATGATGACAATGGCAGCTTTTTCGTCCTGATCAATGACGAGGAGCAACACAGCCTATGGCCCACCTTCGCCGACATTCCCGGCGGCTGGAAGGTGGTTCACGGCGAGGCTGACCGCTCTTCGTGTTTGGACTACATCGAGCAGAATTGGCCTGATATTCGGCCGAAGAGTCTCCGCGAGCGGCTGGCGCAACGCCAGCCCTCCGGCAACTGACGCCCACGGGAGGGCACGTATACGTCTCGCGGTGGGAGAGCTCCGATGCAGCTTGGTGAACAGTCGCTGCCGTTGACACGTGCGCAGCTGGACATATGGCTTGCGCAAGGCCTGGCCCGCTCCGGTACGGAGTGGCAACTGGGATTGTTCGTGAAAATCGCGGGAGCGATAGAACGCGATGCCCTTGAATGGGCGATCCGCCGAGTGATGCGAGAGGCCGAACCAGTCAGGGCCGGCTTCTGCGAGGCGGGCGGGCGCGTCTTTCAGAGGGTGCACGACTACCCCGATATCGAGTTGGATTTCTACGATCTGAGCGGCGCGGACGATCCGGTGCGGCAAGCCCGCGAGATGGCAGTCGCGATCCAGAACACGCCAATGCCGTTGACCGGACCGCTGTTCAGATTTGGCCTGTTCCAGACACGGATCGATGAACTGTTCTTGATTGCGTGCTGCCACCACATCGTGCTGGACGGCACGGGCATTGCGCTGTTCGGTCAGCGGTTGGCCTCGGTCTACTCGGCCACAGTGTCGGGCGCCCCGATACCACCTACGCTGTTCGGCTCGCTGGCTGAACTGATCAAGTGCGAAGCGGAATACGAAGCATCCCCGGACTACGTCGACGACGCCGACTACTGGGCCGGCAACGTACCGCAACCAACGCAGACCTTTCCTCCGACGGCCGATGCCGTCGATGCCGGTGAAGCGCGCTGGCCCTCGACGCCGGTGGAATTGGACCCGGCGGTGCTGCGTCACGCCGATGCGCTCGCCGAGTCGAAGAATCTCCCCCGGTCATCGGTCATCACCGCGGCGTGCGCGCTGTTGGTGCGTGGATGGCAGGGTGACGGCTCGCAGGTGGTGCTGGACTTCCCCGTCAGTCGACGGGTGCGTCCTGAGACGAAGACGCTTCCAGGAATGATCGCGGGTGTGGTGCCGCTGGTTCTGAAGGCATCGCCGGACGTTTCGGTTGCGAGCTTCTGCGAAGAAGTCGATCTCCGCATACGGGACGCCGTGAAGCACCAACGGTTCCCCGTGCACGCGCTCGAGCGCAAGGCCAACCTTCGCGTCGCGAGCCTGCCGGCCAGGAGAGTGAGCATCAATTTCCTCCCGTCGACGTTCACGTTGGACTTCGGTGGTTCGACGGCATCGGCGTGTCTGACCAACGCGGGTGTGGTGGGTGGCTTCGGACTGTTCTTCTCCGGTGTGGGAGAGCAGCTCATGCTGAGCACCACAGGCACGGGCCATCCGCTGGCCGATCTTGGGGTGGCCGACCTGGCCGAGCGGTTACAACAGGTATTGACCGCGATGACGGCGGACTGGTCACGGTCGCTGTCCTCGGTGGACGTGCTGGATGAAACCGAATGTGCTCGGCTGTTCGACCATGGCAATCACCGGATGCTGTCCGAGACGCCGGTCGCGACCTCGATACCGGAATTGTTCGCAGAGCAGGTGATTCACGCACCGTACGCCGTGGCGATCAGCGGTGACGGGCACGCGATGACCTATCGCGAGCTGGATGAGGCATCTAATCGGCTGGCACACCTGGTGGCCGAACACGGGGCAGGCCCTGGACAGTGCGTGGCGGTGCTGTTCAACCGGTGCGCCGACGCGCTCGTGTCGATTCTGGCAGTGCTCAAGACGGGTGCCGCATACCTCCCGATCGATCCGGCGCATCCCCAGACGCGAATTGACTTCTTGATCGCCGATGCCGGGCCGGTCGCGGTGGTGAGCACCCGAGCGTTGGCGGGGCGGTTGGCCGACTACGCGCTGCCGGTCGTCGTTTCCGAGGATCCGGCCATCGAGACCTACCCGTGCACGAGCCTTGCGGAACCGGACCCCGACGACATCGCCTACATCATCTATACGTCTGGAACAACGGGTGTTCCCAAAGGCGTGGCCATCACCCACCGGAACGTCACGCAGCTGATCGGATCTCTCGACGGCATGCTCGACCCGACCGGGCAGGTGTGGTCGCAGTGGCATTCCTACAGCTTCGACATCTCGGGTTGGGAGATCTTCAATGCGCTGCTGAGCGGTGCGCGGCTGGTGGTCGTCAGCGAAGAGACAGCCCGCTCACCGCATGACTTCCACACCCTGGTGCAGTCGGAAGGCATCAATGTTCTGGGTCTGACACCGACCGCGGCCGCGGCGTTGTCACCGGACGGTCTGGACTCGGTGGCCTTGCTGGTCGGTGGCGAACCCTGCCCGGTCGAGGTGGTGGACCGCTGGGCCCCGGGCCGGGTGATGATCAATCAGTACGGCCCGACCGAAACCACGATGTGGGTGGCCCTGAGCTCGCCACTGACCGCCGGATCGGGCGTACCGCCGATCGGATCGCCGCTCCCGGGTGCGGCGCTGTTCGTCTTGGATCAGTGGTTGCGTCCGGTGCCCACCGGTGTGGTGGGTGAGCTCTATGTGGCAGGTCGCAATGTCGGCGTCGGATACTGGCGTCGGGCCGGGCTGACCGGATCGCGTTTTGTGGCATGCCCGTTCGGGGACACCGGGCTGCGCATGTACCGCACCGGGGATGTGGTGTCATGGGGCGCTGATGGGCAGCTGCGATACCTGGGCCGTGCCGACGAACAGGTCAAGATCCGCGGCTACCGCATCGAGTTGGGCGAAATTCAAACGGCTTTGGCGCAGCTGGATGGTGTGGCGCAGGCGGTTGTCCTGGCCCGCGAGGATCGCCCCGGGGACAAACGGCTGGTCGGTTATGTCACCGAGTCGGTGGCGGGCATGCTCGACCCCGTTGCCGTCCGTGCAGCGTTGGCTGAGCGGTTGCCGGGTTATATGGTGCCGGCGGCCGTAGTGGTGTTGGATGGTCTGCCGTTGACGGTGAACGGCAAGCTCGACAAAAGAGCCCTGCCTGCACCGGAATACAGCGACGGTGATCACTACCGCGCGCCGGCGACTCCCACCGAGGAGATCCTCGCCGGAATCTATGCCGAGGTTCTCGGCCTGGACCGGGTCGGGATCGACGATTCGTTCTTCGACCTGGGTGGGGATTCGCTGTCGGCGATGCGGGTGATCGCTGAGGTCAACACCGGCCTGGACACCGATCTTGCGGTGCGCACGGTGTTCGACGCACCGACGGTGGCCGAGTTGGCACCGCTCATCGGTGCGGGTACGGGTCGGCGCGAGCCGTTGCAGGCTCGCCCGCGCCCCGAGCGCATCCCGTTGTCCTATGCGCAGCAACGGCTGTGGTTCCTCAACCGGTTCGAGGGCGGGGTGGCGACCTACAACATGCCAACCGCATTCCGGATCACCGGAACGCTGGATGTGGCGGCGTTGGCGGCGGCTCTTGACGATGTGATCGCCCGACATGAGTCATTGCGCACGGTGTTCCTCGACGTTGACGGGGTGCCGCTGCAGGTTGTGTTGCCCGCCGTGGCGGGGATGTGGCGGGGTGCGGGGCCGGCGGTCCAGTCGGTGTCAGAGGCCGACGTCGCAGGTGAACTGACAGCGCTGGCGGCGTATCGGTTTGACCTGTCGGCCGAGATCCCGGTTCGCGCGAAGATACTGTCATTGACCGGCGATGAGCATGTTCTTGTAATTGTGGTGCATCACATCGCCTTTGACGGATGGTCGCTGGCGCCGATGGTGCGCGACGTGGGCGTGGCCTACACCAATCGGGCCGTGGGACAGCTACCCGATTGGCTGCCGTTGCCGGTGCAGTATGCCGATTACACGTTGTGGCAGCATGATCGGCTCGGCGATGAGTCCGATCCGGCCAGCGTGATCGCCGGGCAGCTGGCCTATTGGCGGCGGGAGTTGGCTGATCTTCCCGAGGTGGTGTCGTTGCCTGCGGATCGTCC
>NZ_JAMQTH010000013.1:0-252453 GCF_032883035.1 Mycobacterium appelbergii | reverse complement strand
GCCTGCAGCATCAACTGAATCTGGATCAAACAAACCCGACTCCAAAACCGGGTGGACTCAGCAACGGGGTCTCGCCAGCTCCGATGTAACGCGCCGAAGAACATCGCAGATATAGCAGACAGTGGGCTGTCCAAGCCCAAGTTCTGCCTTGACGATTACAGTTGGTGCAGTCCGTAACAAGGAGGGGATTCATGATCAAATTGTCGTTGACAAAAATTACTGTCGCGATGGGCGGCGCGGCGTTGGCATTGTCCGCGGGAGCCGGTCTGGCTTCAGCACAGCCCGATCTTGGCCCGATGGTCAATACGACCTGTTCTTACGACCAGGCGATGGCCGCAGTGCACGCGGAAAATCCGATGGCCGCGAAGTATCTCGACGAGTCGCCGCCCAACCTGCAGTTCCTGCAGGTGTTCCTCAGTTCACCGCAGGACAAGCGCGTCGATCTGCTGAACCAGATCAAGAACAACCCAGGGGCGAGCCAGGCCCTGCCGGTTTTCCAGCAGATGATGACGAGCTGCGTCAACTACTGACGCACGACGCCGCGCGGTGGGGCGAGCGGGCCGGATAACACGCTCCGCTCGCCCCGCTGCGCGGGTTCACGCCCAGGTTCCCTTGCGCCCGTGGGCAATCGCGACCGCCTCGAAAAGCGGCCTCATGAAGGTGCGGGACAGCCGGTAGGGCAAATTGAAGTGCCCGCGGAAATCATCCAGCGCCATCCGGAAGCCACGTTCGGTGGCGCTGTACCCCTCGAATACGCGGTCCAACTCGGTCTCGTCCCAGGACTCGTCCCGCGCGGCCGCCCGCAGCGCTTCGTAACTGACCGACAGCCAGTCCGTCCCGAACGGCTCGATGACCGGACCGCACTGCCGCTGCCGTCGGAGACCCTGGTCCAGAAACTCCTCGACCGTGCTCTCATCCTCCGGGACGAAGTCGATCGGGAGGATGCCGGCGATGCGCTTGACTTCCCGCCGCCAATTGTCGAGAAAGTTTGCGTAGTCGACGAATACGCGCGGTAGGCCGCGCGTATGCCGCTCGGCCAGCAGGTTGTACTTCAGCCACAAGCCACTTGAGAGCTGCGGGGTGGCTTTCATGAACTTCGACAGCGATGCCACGACCTCTTGCGGATCCCGCACGGCAATCACCGCCGCGACGTCGAAGCCGGCTCGACGCGCTGCCTCGAACCACATATCCGCCAGGACCGAGATGTGCAGGACCTTGATGACGACCACCGGTGCCGCAGGCAACGTGTGCAGATACTCTTGGATCTTGGCGATGAAGTCGGCGGACTCTTTGCTGTCGAGCCCGCCCTCCTCCTGAACCCGCAGTGTCGGGTCGAAATAGCTACTGCCGTGCCGATACAGGAATTTCTCGTTGAGGTGCAGGGCCGCCCGGGGCTCCCAGTATCCCCGCGGATTGCCATCGTCGGCCCCCAGCATGCCCGGCGGCAGCGTAGCCCCGCAAAGCGACACCACCCGGGTGAGCGCCGAGGTTCCGGACCGGCCCATGCCCAGCACGAACAGGATGACCGGGCGGGCCGCTTTCGGGGTCTGCTCGGCGGCCGGGCTCATGGACATGTCCCCGTGCCCGACCCTGCGAGTAATGCAGGCGCCATAATGCGATACGTGAACTGATATCTAGTGTCGGTCATCAAATCCCCCGGTCTGACGCGTCCCGAATAAGACAAATTAGCCCCGCTAACGACTTTGTCGTCGCGAATTGACGCTAACGTCCCCCGATGTGGAACGCAAGCGATACACAGCACGATGAACCCCCATTCTTCTTTTCCGGGGGCAGGACTAATTTACGGTCGCGACAACATGCCGGCCTGGTCATACATGCGTTATGCCCAACACCCTCGTCCAACTGACGATTCCATAATCCCAGAGATGTAGCTCAGCTACCTCAGTTTCGGCCGAATATCCACGCCGTTCACACCGGTCGGGCCGATCAATTATCGGTGAGCCTCGGTAGTTCGGTCGTGGGCGTGTCGTCGTCGGAGCGGTCGTCGCCCTCCAGCAGCGCGCGCACCAGCGGACGTGGCCCGTAGGGCCGCAGGAGTGAACTCGCGGGACGGGGGCGGACCTGTTGAGGCCACCAGAACCAGCGGCCGAGCAACGCGGCGATGGACGGCGTCATGAACGAACGCACGATCATGGTGTCGAACAACAGGCCAAGGCCGATCGTGGTGCCGATCTGACCGATGATGCGCAAGTCACTGACCACCATGGAGGCCATCGTGGCAGCGAACACCAACCCTGCGGATGTGACGACCTTGCCGGTGCCGCCCATCGAGCGAATGATTCCGGTTTTGATACCGGCGCCTATTTCTTCTTTCATCCGCGATACCAGCAGCAGGTTGTAATCAGAGCCCACCGCCAAAAGAATGATCACCGACATCGCCAGCACCATCCAGTGCAGATGGATGCCCAGGATGTACTGCCAGAGCAGCACCGACAACCCGAACGAGGCGCCCAACGACAGCACCACCGTACCGACAATCACCAGTGCCGCGATGAAACTCCGGGTAATGATCAGCATGATGATGAACACCAGGCAAATCGCCGCAATTCCCGCGATCAAAAGGTCATAGGTGGACCCGTCTTGCCAGTCCTTCGCTGTCGAGGCGGCACCGGCCAAATAAATCTTGCCATTTGACAAGGGCGTTCCCTTGAGCGCCTCCTCGGCCGCAGTTTTAATTTTTTCGGCTCGCGCTATTCCGTCTGCGGTCGCGGGGTCGCCGCTATGGGAAATGATGAAGCGAACTGCTTTCCCATCGGGCGAGAGAAACGACTTCATGGCCCGCTGGAAGTCCGGGTTTTCGAAAACCTCCGGTGGCAGGAAGAAGGTGTCGTCGTTCTTGGCAGCGTCGAAAGTCTGCCCCATGACGGTGGCGTCTTTACTCGCGTCCTCCACCTGCGAGATCATCCCGGACATCGTGCTGTGCATCGTGAGCGACATCGCGCGCATGGTCTTCATGACGTCGATCATCTGCGGGATCTGGACGAGCAGCTGCGGCATGATCGCATCCAGCTCATCCATGTTGTCGACAAGAACCGCCAGTTGGTCGTCGAGTTCGTCGACGCCGTCCATGGTGTCGAATATCGATCGCAACGACCAGCAGATGGGAATGTTGAAGCAATGCGGTTCCCAATAGAAGTAATTGCGGAGCGGCCGAAGGAAATCGTCGAAGAGGGCGATGCTGCCTCTCAGGTCGGCGGTGATCTCCTGCATCTCATGTGCACTTTCCACCATGCGGTGGGTGGCGCCGGCCATTTGTTCCATCACATCGTGCATATGCTGCATCGTCTGGATCATCACGGTCATGTCGTCGGCCTGCTTCAACATGTCATCTATGCGGGCTTTCTGGAAGTGCATGGCTTGCACTTGGCCGGCATTCTGAAGGCTGAGCAGAAACGGAATGGACGTGTGGTCGATCGGAGTTCCCTCTGGCCTCGTTATCGCCTGAACACGGGAGACGCCACGAACCTTGAAAATGGCCTTGGCCAGCCTGTTCAAAACCAGAAAGTCTTGCGGATTCCGCAAATCGTGGTCGGTCTCGACCATGAGAACCTCGGGCTGCAATCGCGACTGGGAAAAGTGCCGCTCAGCCGCCGCAAACCCTAAATTCGCCGGAATATCGCCGGAGATGTAAGCCCGGTCGTCGTAGCTGGTTTCATAGCCGGGCAGTGCCAGCAGACCCACGAACGCCACCGCCAGTGAGGCAGCCAGGATAGGTGCGGGCCAGCGGACAATTGCCGTGCCGATCCCGCGCCATCGACGAACCCGCATCTTACGTTTGGGTTCGAGTAGCCCGAACCTGCTGGCGATGGCAATCCCGGCGGGCACCAACGTCACCGCGACCGCGACCGCCGTGGCCATGCCGATGGCACAGGGGACACCCATGGTGTGGAAGTAGGGCAGTCGGGTGAAGCTCAGGCACAAGATCGCCCCGGCGATCGTCAGGCCGGAAGCCAAGACCACCGGAGCGGTCCCACGATAGGTGCTGTAATAAGCCGCTTCTCGGTCCTCACCGGACTGACGAGCCTCCTGATAGCGACCGAAAAAGAAGATGCCGTAGTCGGTTCCGGCCGCGATGCTGAGGAACACCAACATATTGACGGCGAATGTCGAGAGCACGAAGACCTCGTGGTGGCCCAGGAACGCGACGATGCCCCGCGCTGCAGCCAATTCGACACCGACCATGGTCAACAGCAGGATCACGGTGGCCACCGAGCGGTAGACCAGCAGGAGCATCGAGAAGATGATGACGACCGTCACCAACGTGATCTTCAGGATGGATCTGTTTCCGCTGTGTTGCATGTCCGAAGCCAGCGGTGCCGCGCCGGTCACATAGACCTGCACCCCTTCCGGGGGCTGCGACCGATCGACGATGTCGCGAACCGCGGCCACCGACTCATCCCCCAGGGGCGTGCCCTGGTTGCCTGCCAAATTCAGCTGCGCATATGCGGCCTTGCCATCGGGACTCTGGACGCTCGACGAAGTGAGCCGATCTCCCCAGAGATCCTGCACATGCTCGACGTGCGTCGGATCGTTGCGAAGCTCTCGGACCAAGCCCGCGTAGTACTGGTGAGCATCCTCGCCGAGTTGTTCCTGCCCCTCCAGCACAATCATCGCCGAGCTGTCCGAATCGGATTCTTCGAACACCTTGCCCATGCGGGTGATTGCCTGCGCCGACGGGGCGTCTTGCGGCATCAGCGATACGGAGTTCTTTTCCGCGACCTTCTCCAGTGCCGGGATCGCCGATGACCAGTCCCCGCCTACGGAGGCCAAAGTCGTCACCAGGATCACTGCCAGCCAACCCACGACGATGAGTGGCGAAAGTCTGCGTATCGTCCGCGCGATGAAGGGCGGCCGGGATTGCTCGGTGCTCATACGCCTTCGCTAGTCCCTCAGCAGCAACGAACGCACCAGCGGGCGAGGTCCGGTCGGCCGAAGCATGGCACTGGCGGGGCGGGGGCGCACCTGTTGCGGCCACCAGAACCAACGTCCCAACAGCGCGGCGATGGACGGCGTCATGAACGCACGGACGACCAAGGTGTCGAACAACAGGCCAAGGCCGATCGTGGTACCCACCTGACCGATGGTGAGCAGATCGCTGACGATCATGGACCCCATCGTGGCCGCGAACACCAAACCAGCGGCTGTCACGACCTTGCCGGTACCGCCCATCGCCCGGATGATGCCCGTGTTTATGCCCGCAGCCAGTTCCTCTTTCATTCGCGATACGAGCAACAAATTGTAGTCGGACCCGACCGCCAGCAGGACGATGACTGACATTGCCAGCACCACCCAGTTTATTTGTATACCGAGGAAATGCTGCCAGACGAGCACAGATAGCCCGAACGAGGCACCCAACGAAAGTGCGACCGTACCGACGATAACCAGGGCGGCGATGAAACTCCGCGTCATGATCACCATGATGAGGAAAATGAGGCAGAGTGCCGCGACTCCCGCGATCAGAAGATCGATCTTTGATCCGTCGACCAGGTCTTTGACTCCGGCTGCAGTGCCGGCGATAGAGATTCGGGAGCTTTCCAGCGGAGTGCCTTTCAGCGCCTCCTCGGCGGCAATCCGTATCGGTTCAACATGCGAAATTCCCTCAGGGGTCGCGGGATCGCTTCTTTGGGTGATGAGCATGCGCGCCGCCTTCCCGTCTGGTGACAGGAAGATTTTCATGACCCGTTTGAAGTCTTCATTCTCGAGAATTTCGGGCGGCAGATAGAAGGAGTCGTCGTTGTTCGATGCGTCGAATGCCTTACCCATGGCTGTCGCGTTGTTGTTCGAGTCGTCCATCTGGGAAAAGATGCCGGACATCGTGCTGTGCATCGTGAGCATCATGGTGCGCGTGCTCTCCATGGTCGCAATCATCTGCGGGAATTGCACGAGTAGCTGCGGCATGAGCGCATCCAGCTGATCCAGATTCTCGACGAGTCCCTCCATCGTGGCGGTGACCTGATCGACACCGTCGAGGGCATCGAATATGGACCTCACCGACCAGCAGAGCGGAATATCGAAGCAATGGGGTTCCCAATAGAGGTAATTGCGGATCGGTCGCCAGAAGTCGGCGAAATCCTCTATGTGGTCTCTCAACTCATTGGTGGTCGCCTGCAGGTCGTGGGTGGTCTCGACCGTCCGGTGAGTGATTGCCACCATCTGCTGCATCAAGCCGTACATGCGCTGCATCAGGGCTATCGTCGTGGACATCTCGTCGGCCTGCTTGAGCATGTCTTCCATGCGTTCCTTCTGGAACGGCAGACTCAGTTGTTGACTCGCATTCGACATGCTGAGCATGAACGGTATGGAAGTATGCTCGAGCTGAGTTCCCTCAGGCCGCGTTATGGATTGCACGCTGGCGATTCCTGGAACAGCGAACACCGCTTTGGCAAGCTTGTTCAAAACCAGAAGATCTGTCGGGTTACGCAGATCGTGGTCAGATTCGACCAATAACAGGTCGGGCGTCGCCATCCTCGATTCAGGAAAGTGCCGTGCCGCGGCCGCGAATCCCTCAGTGGCGGGGATGTCTTGCGGGATGTATTTCTGGTCGCTGTAGCTGGGGTTGTATCCCGGCAGCGTCAAGAGCCCGATAAGCGAAATGGCAATTGTGGCGGCGAGAATGGGTGCGGGCCATCGCACGATCGCCGTACCGATCCGCCGCCACCGACGGGTGACGACGAGGCGCTTGGGATCGAAGATGCCGAAACGGTTGCCCGCCGCGATCGCGGCAGGCACCAGGGTGAGCGCGACCGCGACGGCGACGAGTATGCCCACCGCGCCGGGAATGCCCAGGGGTTGGAAGTACGGCAACCGGGTAAAACTCAGGCAGGCAATCGCGCCGGCGATTGTCGCACCGGACGCCAAGACGACCTTTGCGACGCTGTGATAAGCGGTGTAGTACGCCGATTCACGGTCCTCGCCCGCCTGCCGGGCTTCTTGATATCGGCCGGTAAAGAAGATCCCGTAGTCCGTGCCTGCCGCGATACCGACGGATACCAACAGATTGACGACGTAGGTGGTGAGCCCGACGATCCCGTGCATGCCGAGGAACGCGACCAATCCGCGTGCCACCTGCAATTCGATGGCTACCGTCAGCAAGAGAATGATGACGATCGAGAATTTTCGGTAGAGGAGGAGCAGCATCAGGAAAATCACCCCGACCGTGACCAGGGTGATCAGCAAGACCGTCTTATTGCCGCTCTTACCCATATCAGCCACGATTGCCGCCGGGCCTGTTACATACGCCTTGACGCCGGGCGGTGCGGGCGTGTTCTGCACAACGTCCTGCAGCGCCTGTACCGATTGATTCGCCTCAGCTTGCCCAAAGCTGCCGACGAGGTTCAATTGCACGTAGGCGGCTTTACCATCAGCACTTTGTGCAGCGCCGGCGGTGAGTGGATCTCCCCAAAAATCCTGGACGTGTTGCACATGGGCCGGATCGTCTTTTAATTTCTTGACCATTTGGTCGTAGTACGCGTGCGCGTCATCGCCGAGAGGTTCCTCCCCCTCTAAAACGATTACCGCCACGCTTTCGGAATTAGATTCCTGGAACACTTCGCCCATGCGCTTCATCGCCTTGACCGACGGCGCATCGGGCGGGCTGAGCGATACCGAGTGTTCGCGCTCGACGACCTCCAACGGGGGCACTGCGACAGTCAGAAGTACGGTGACCGCCACCCAACCGATGATGATCAGCGGCGAAAAACGCCGGATCCACGTCGCCAGACGTGACCGCGACGCGTGGTGCTCGGCGATTTTCTGGTCGCTCATGCGGACTTCAGGAGGCAGGAGGTGAACGCGTTCACCTGATTGGACACCTTCTCTGCTTTGACTTCGTCGTCCACGGTGATACGGCAGCCGATGTTATCGCTATCACCCTGAGCCATGATGCTTCCCACGGCGGTCGTCTTGGTGATGTCGAAATGCAAGGTCCACGGCAGGCTGACGTCTTTAATGAATTGCGGATCGGTGTTTATATCGAAATAGCTGATATCGGCGACCGTGCCCGGCGCCCCGAAAACTTCATACGTCAGGCGCTTGGGATCAAATGGCTTGGTGTCACCGGCCTTTGTATCGGCATACGCTGGACCCTGCTCGGTGCCGAAGATATCGTGTAGCCGAGACACCGTAAACCCACCGGCACTCACGACCACAATCACAAGTAGCGGTATCCACAGCCGCTTCAAAAGCCGGAAAATTGTAGATCTCCTCCCCTAACTCCACACCCTGCACCATGCTGCGACATGATCGCAAACGCGCGGCACCTTCGAGGGGCCCAACCTGGTCCTGAAGAGTAAACCATGCCGACCTGAGCGGGATAAGGCCCGTTGCCCAGGCGATATGGGATCGGTACGCACCCCGGTCGAGGCATGCCCGGACCCATTTATCGATACCCCTTTGCCAGCAACTTCACCATTCCCCACCGCCGACCGCTTGTTGCAGCATTGAATACCCGAATTGAGCCGTTCTGGCGAATAACGTGAGCGTAAGTTTTGTGGACCGGCGCCCCCATAATCAGTTCACCGTTCCGTCACATCGCACCGATGCCTAGGCGTTGAGGTGCGCCATCACGGCGAGCACGCGACGGTGATGTGCCGACGACGTCGGCAGCTCGAGTTTGGTGAAGATGCTGGTCACGTGTTTCTCCACCGCACGCTCCGATACCGAGAGCTTCTCGGCCAGGTTCCTGTTGGACCGGCCCTCGGCCATCAGCGCCAGCACTTCGCGTTCCCGTGCCGTCAGCCGGTCCACCGCAGACCCGCCGCGAGCACTCATCAGCTGGCGCACGACCTCAGGATCCAGCGCCGTGCCGCCGGCAGCGACCCGCCGCAGGGCATCGTCGAACTCGGCGATGTCGGCCACCCGGTCCTTGAGGAGATAGCCCACCCCTTCGGGGTTGCCTGCAAGCAATTCGGCGGCATAGCGGGTTTCCACCCACTGCGAGAACAACAGCACACCGATATCGGGATGAGATCGGCGCAGAGACACCGCGGCAACCAATCCTTCGTCGGTGAACGTCGGCGGCATCCGGATATCGATGACGAACACTTCGGGGCTGTGCGTTTCGGCGATCTCCCGCAGTTCCTCGGCGGTGCCGACTTTGGCGACGACCTCGTGGCCACGCTCCAGGAGGAGTTGAGTCAGTCCATCCCGAAGGATGGCGTTGTCTTCGGCGATGGCCAGTCGGGTCATCGCTCTGCACCCGCGGGCACCACGGCGGTCACCGTGGTGGGGCCACCTGGCGGGCTGTCGATGTCCAGCCGGCCGTCGACCATGCGCAGCCGATCCGTCAGACCGGTCAGACCGGACCCCTTTGCCGGGTCGATCCCGCCGGCGCCGTTGTCGGCCACCGCAATCCGCAGCTCGTGCCCATCGCTGTGCAGCCATACCGTGGCCTCGGTGGCCGCGGAGTGACGGGACACGTTCGCCAGCAGTTCGGCCACACAGAAGTAGGCCATCGTCTCGATGCCCAGCGACGGACGTACCGCGATATCGTCGACCAGCCGAACCGGTATCGGGTTCCTGGCAGCGAGGGTCTGCACGGCTGACCCGAGGCCGAGATCCAGAGCAGGAGGCCTGATTCCGCGCACCAGATCGCGGAGCTCGGTGAGCGTGTCTTTGGTGTTGGCCAGCGCATCGGAGACGAGTTCGCGGCCCCGCGCAACCTCGTCGGGTGACCCCAGGTGCTCCTCGGCCCTGGCCAGTGCCATCGCGACCGTGATAAGCCGGGCCTGCGTGCCGTCATGAAGGTCGCGTTCGACGCGACGCAGCGTCGCGGCGGAATCGTCCACCACGTCGGCACGTGCCTGCTCCAACTGCATCACCCGGCGTTCCCTGTCAGTGGGCGCGAGCAATGCCGTGGCCAGCCAGAGATGGGCGCGTCCGATCCCGAGCATGAGCCAGCCCAGCACGTACAACGCAAGCACCCCACCTGCCGCGAGCAACAGGTAGATACCGAACGAATCGACCGGCTCCCCCAACGTCACCACGGGTTCGCCCAGCACCAGCCAGAGCACCGGCGAGGCCACCAGCACCACCGCCATCGCGACACCCACCAGCACCCAGTACCCGACCGGGAGCATCACGAGGCTCCCCAGCATGAGGAATCCCAGACTGCGCCAGCCCACCACGTCGGTCAGTGCGGCCACGAGGGTATGCAACCGGCCTGCGGGCCGGACGAATGGCGCAGGCTCGCCGATCTGGACCCCCACCAACCGGGCCAGTGCCCGGTACAGCCGGTTCCACCCCCGACCACTGAGCACGACCAGGGCCAACAGCGGGACGCCGATCAGGGTGACCAGCAACAGGCCCGACGCCAGCCCGGCACAGAAGAGGTAGACCACACCGGGGACCGCAAGCAACGTGATCAGCAGGACATAGAGGTACATGCGCCAGGCCTGCGCCTGCACCGGCCGCAGCAGTGCGCGGCGCAGCAAATCGTGGCGATCACCGCGGGCCGGGGCAGCGGGCGGTGCTGTGAGGGTAGTAGTCACGTTCACCATCGTTGTCGGTCCCGGCGTTGGCGTGCCATGGTGCTGCCTGGCCAACCGATGGTGCGGTCAGCCGCACCGTCAGGCGTCAAGGCGACGCAACAGCGCCCTGGTGCGGGCCCTGTTCTCCGGCGATGCGTCGAACACGACACCGACGTATTCGTCGACACCGATCGCACCGAGAGCGCGGATGCGTTCGGCCACAGCGCTTTCGTCGCCGATGATCGCGGCGTCCGCCGGCCCCGCATAGCCCTCCCGGTCGAGCATGGCACGGTACGACGGGAGGTGCCCGTACATCGAGAACTGTTCGGCTGCCTGCGCGCGGGTCGTGGCCACCTCATCGGTGACACTGACCGGCAACGCGGCCACCACGCGCACCGGCCGGCCTGCGGCCGCATCCCGCAGGGTCGGACCCACGTGGTCGGCCAGCGTGGTGGGCCCCGTCATCCAGGTGACCGTGCCCGCGGTGCGCCGGCCGGCGAGCTTCAACAGCTGCGGCCCGAGCGCGGCGATGTACACATCGGGCGCGGACGCGCCAGGAACCTGCAAGGCCCCGCGCGTGGTGACAGTCTCTCCCGGCGCATCGGCGGGCTCACCGGCCAGCAGCGGCTGCAGTCCGTCGAGGTACTCGCGCAGCCGTCGGACCGGCTTGTCCCACGGGATGCCCCACATGCCCTCGGTGACCGCCTGATGGGTCATGCCGAGCCCCAGGATGAACCGGCCGGAGCTGATCAGGTTCAGCGTCAATGCGCGCTGAGCCAGCAGCATCGGATGCTGGTTCTGGATCGGGATCACGCCGGTGCCGACTTCGATGCCGTCGACCTCCCGAAACGCCACCGCCAGCACGGTCAGCAGGTCGGGCTCATACGGCATCTGTGTCATCCAGACGCGCCGGAAACCCTCGTCACGCAGTTGCGCGAGGTTGTCCACGGTGGCATCGATGGGCGAGCGACCGCCGGTTTCGCTGAGGGAGCTGAGAATGCTGATCTGCATACCGCAACGCTAAGCGGCCGGACATAAAAAAGGGCGGGTTCGGGAGGGCAATTGGGGGCGTCTCAATTCCTCTCGCGCCGCCGGCCTTCACCCCTGAACCGACTGTTTGGATCAGCCACTCCCGAACCCGTCGTACGGACGATCGTACGCCTCGGGTACCCCTCAGACCAGAGGAAAAATCGACCGAAATCAGCCCCGATTAAAAAGGTGGCCCCGTGTTGCCGTCGGGTCGGGGGGTCAGACGGCAACACGGAGCTACCCATGTATCGACGCCCCGCGCGCAGCCGTTACAGCTCGGCGAAAAAACTTTTTCTTCGCAGCTCAGGCCTCCAGAATCGCCGCGACGCCCTGTCCGCCCGCGGCGCAGATCGAGATGAGCCCGCGCGCCGGCTGACCGGTCTGCTTCTTCTTCTGGTGCAGTTGTTTGGCGAGCTGCGCGACGATCCGGCCGCCGGTGGCGGCGAACGGGTGCCCGGCGGCCAGCGATGAGCCGTTGACGTTGAGCTTGGACCGGTCGATGCTGCCGAGCGCCGAACTCAACCCGAGCCGCTCCTTGCAGTACTCCTCGGAGTCCCACGCCGCCAGTGTCGCCAGTACGACGGACGCGAACGCCTCGTGAATCTCGTAGTAGTCGAAATCCTGCAGACTCAGGCCGTTGCGGGCCAGCAGCCGCGGGACCGCGTAGGTGGGCGCCATCAACAGGCCGTCCGGGCCGTTCACGTAGTCGACGGCTGCGGTTTCGCCGTCGACGAAGTAGGCCAGCGGTTCGTGGCCGTGCGTCTGGGCCCAGTCCTCGCTCGCCAGCAGCGCCACCGACGCGCCGTCGGTCAGCGGGGTCGAGTTGCCCGCGGTCATGGTGGCGTCGCCCGCCTTCACCCCGAACACCGGCTTGAGCTTCGCCAGCTTTTCCGGTGACGAATCCGCGCGCAGGTTGTTGTCGCGGTACAGCCCGAGGAACGGCGTGACGAGGTCGTCGAAGAAGCCGCTGTCGTAGGCCGCGGCCATGTTGCGGTGGCTGGCGGCGGCCAATTCATCCTGGTCGACGCGTTTGATTCCCATCGCCTTGGCGGTGATCGCGGCGTGTTCGCCCATCGACATTCCCGTGCGCGGCTCACTGTTCACCGGGATCTCGACGCCCACCGACGCGGGCAGCTTGCCGACCAGCTTGAGGCGATCCAGGTTGGACTTGGAACGGCGTAGCCCGAGCAGCACGCGGCGAAGATCGTTGCCGAATGCGATCGGGGCGTCCGACGCGGTGTCCACACCGCCGGCGGCCGCAGACTCGTACCGGCCGCGGGCGACGCCGTCGGCTGCGGCGATGGCGGCCTGCAGGCCCGTGCCGCAAGCCTGTTGGAGGTCGAACGCCGGGGTGTAGGACGACAGCGCGCTGCCCAGCACGCATTCACGCATCAGGTTGAAGTCACGGCTGTGTTTGAGCACCGCGCCGCCGATCACCGCACCGAGCCGCTCACCGGTCAGGTTGAACCGGTCGATCAGGCCGTCCAGAGTGGCGGTGAACATGTCCTGGTTGGAGGCATTGGCATAGGCGCCGTCGGACCGTGCGAACGGGATTCTGTTGCCGCCGAGAACGGCGACCCGTCGGCTTGTGTTGTTGGCCATGGGGGCAATACTACCCACCGTTCTTACTCTGGAGTAAGTTCGTGTCATGGCTTCCGACCTGTTCTCGCAAGTGGTCAACTCCGGGCCGGGCTCGTTCCTGGCCAAACAGCTGGGCGTGCCGCAGCCCGAGACGCTGCGCCGCTACCGAGCCGGCGACCCGCCGTTGGCCGGGTCGCTGCTGATCGGCGGCCCCGGTTCAATTGCCGGTTCCGCCGGCGGTGGACGCGTCGCCGAACCGATGCGTGTCGCGCTGGCCGACGACTACGACGTCGTCTCCAACAACATCGGCGGGCGGTGGGCCGATTCGTTCGGCGGAGTGGTGTTCGACGCCACCGGGATCACCGACGCCGCCGGGCTCAAGGAGTTGTACAAGTTCTTCACACCCCTGCTGCGCAATCTGGGATCGTGCGCCCGCGTGGTGGTCGTCGGCACCACCCCGGAGCAGGCAGACACCGCACACGCGCAGATCGCGCAGCGCGCCTTGGAAGGCTTCACGCGCTCACTGGGCAAGGAACTACGGCGCGGCGCCACCGTGGCGCTCGTGTACCTGGCCGCTGACGCCAAGCCCGCGGCGACCGGTCTGGAATCGACGCTGCGCTTCATCCTCTCGGCGAAGTCGGCCTATGTGGACGGCCAGGTGTTCCGGGTGGGTGCCGCGGATTCGACGGCCCCGGCAGACTGGGACAAGCCGCTGGCCGGCAAGGTCGCGGTGGTGACTGGTGCCGCCCGCGGCATCGGCGCGACGATCGCCGAGGTGTTCGCGCGCGACGGCGCCGCCGTGGTCGCGATCGATATCGAGCAGGCCGCCGATGACCTGAACAAGGTCGCCGAGAAGGTCGGCGGGACCGCGCTGACACTGGATGTCACCGCCGACGACGCGGTCGACAAGATCACCGCGCACGTGACCGAGCACCATGGCGGCAAGGTCGACATTCTGGTCAACAACGCAGGTATCACGCGCGACAAACTGCTGGCCAACATGGACGAGGCTCGCTGGGACTCCGTCATCGCAGTCAATCTGCTTGCCCCGCAACGGCTCACCGAGGGGCTGGCGGCCAACGGGACGCTCGGCGACGGCGGACGGGTGATCGGGCTGTCATCGATGGCAGGCATCTCCGGTAACCGCGGACAGACCAACTACGCGACCACCAAGGCCGGGATGATCGGCCTCACCGAGGCGCTGGCGCCCACGCTGGGCGAGAAGAACATCACCATCAACGCCGTCGCGCCCGGCTTCATCGAGACCAAGATGACCGAGGCCATTCCGCTGGCCACCCGCGAGGTGGGCCGCCGGATGAACTCACTGTTCCAGGGCGGGCAACCGGTCGACGTGGCCGAACTGATCGCCTACTTCGCCAGCCCGGCGTCAAATGCGGTCACCGGCAACACCATCAGGGTCTGCGGCCAAGCCATGCTGGGGGCGTGAGGCGTGAACAACATGCTCCGCGCGGTCGTGGGGGCGCTGCCGTTCATCCCCCGCGACGACACCTTGCCCGACCGCACCATCACTGTCGACGACGTGCGCATCGACGCGGCCAACGTTGCAGAGTACGCACAGGTGACCGGGCTGCGCTTCGGCGACACCCTGCCGCTGACCTATCCGTTCGCGTTGACGTTCCCGACAGTGATGTCATTGGTCACCTCATTCGATTTCCCCTTCCCCGCAATGGGTTCGGTGCACACCGAGAACCACATCACGCAGTACCGACCGATCGCGGTGACCGACACCGTCAACGTCGCCGTGCACGCGGAGAACCTGCGGGAGCATCGCCGCGGCCTGCTGGTCGACATCGTGACCGAGATCAAGGTCGGCAACGAACTGGCCTGGCACCAGGTGACGACATTCCTGCACCAGCAGCGGACCAGCCTGTCCGATGAACCCAAACCCGAACAACCGCGCAAGCAACCCAAGCTGCCACCGCCCAACGCGGTGCTGCGTATGACGCCTGGCCAGATCCGGCGCTACGCATCCGTCGGCGGTGATCACAACCCGATTCACACCAACTCCGTCGCAGCGAAGCTGTTCGGCTTCCCGACCGTGATCGCCCACGGAATGTTCAGTGCTGCTGCCGTTCTGGCGAACATCGAGGGGCAGTTGCCCGATGCGGTGCGCTATTCCGTGCGGTTCGCCAAACCGGTGGTGCTGCCGGCCCGCGCGGGACTCTACGTCGACAACGACGGAGCCGGCTGGGAGTTGACCCTACGCAACCTGTCCAAGGGATACCCGCACCTGAGCGCCACGGTGACCGGCCTCTGAGCCGCCAGACCTTGCGGCCAGCTGGCACTGGGGGAGAAACCGCAACATTGCCACTATTTGTGGCTTACGTACAGCACCCGTTCCTCCGCCAGGTGCCACAGCGCCGTGCCGATCGGGTCGCGCGCTTCTTCGGCCAAGTGTCCGACGATTCCTGCCACTCTGGATGCCGCGGCCACCCCCCGCAGTGACGTCGTGGGGATGCCAAGATCCGTCAGGATCGCACCACATGCACCTCCGGCATTGAGCGGCAACGGAACTCCGGAACTCGACTGGGCGTATTTCTCTATCTGGAGGGCCAGCCGAAAGTGCACTCCCAACAGGTCGTGTTCTCGGGCAATGCGGTGCAGTGCCTTCGTTCGTGGATCGCCAGTCTTGTGCACCGGATGGCCGAAACCTGGCAGCCTCCAGCCATGTTGCCGGTGCTGTTCGGCCGTTGTTCGGGCGACGGCATCGAGTTGGGAGTCGTTGGCATCGGGCGGGGGGTTCAGACCCACCAAGAAGCGACCGGAATCCTCGAACACGCCCAGAAAGACTGACCCTGCGCCCAGAACTCCTGCCGCGACGGCGCCTTGGACCGCCTCGGGTGCTCCGGTATAGGTCAGACGCGCCGCGAGGACGCTGGGTGTCATCCCGTGGTCGGCCAACGCGACAAGCACCGCGTTGAACAGGGCGGCTTCGGCGTCGGACGGCAATCGCCCGACGAGAAGGAGAAAGAACATCGCGCCGAAGTCGACTTTTCCCATGAGATCGTCTGCCAGGTCGTATCCCTGCACGTTGATGTGGTCCTTGGTGGAGGATCCCATCGACGAGACGAAAGTCTTGGCGGCGGAGGTCGAGTCACTCGATTCAGGTGTCATGGTCGTCCTATCTTGGGTCGCTACGCGCCGCGAGATCCGCCTCGGCCGCGGACCTGCCGCGTGGAAGTCGCGCCTTTGCAATCTTCTGGGTATCGGTCAACGGAAACTCCGCCACGATTTCGATGTAGCGAGGCCGCTTGTAGGGGGGCAACTTCGTCGCTGACCATTGCGCGATTTCCGCCGGCGACGCGGTGTCGCCAGGTTTCAATTGAACGAATGCCTTCACGTCTTCTTCCGAGAGCGACGAGGGAACACCGATTACGGCCACGGCGCTGACCGCGGGGTGAGTCCCGATTGCATTCTCGACTTCGGCTGGGGACAGATTCTCGCCCTTGTGTCTGATGACCTCCTTGGCCCGCCCACTGAAGAAGAAGTGCCCGTCGGGACGGCGTACAGCGAGGTCGCCGGTGCGTAGCCAACCGCCGCGCCGGATCTCCGCAGATTCAGTCGTCTTCCCGAAATAACCGGGCGTGATGGCCGGATTGCGGAGCTCGAGTTCCCCGATCGTGCCGTCGGCGACCTCGTGTCCGTCTGCGTCGACCACGCGGACCTCGTTGACTACGCCCAGAGTGGGGTGTTGTCGGGGAATCCCCATTGATCCATACACCGTGGGCTCATCTACCGGAACGATGAGTCCGTACGGGGTTTCCGACAGCGCGTAGCCGACGACCAGGCGAAACCCGAACCGATCCTCGATCTCGCGATGGCGTCCGGGCGAAGGCGCGGGTGCCGAGTAACACAGGCGCACCCGAGCCATCCGTTCAGACGGCGACGGCGGTTGTGCCATAAGCGCTTCGAGCATCGCACCGATCGCGTTGAACACCGTTGCGCCGTATTTGGCTGCGTCCGACCAGAAGCGTGATGCCGAAAACCGGGGAAGTAGGACCAGCCTTGCACCGCAGCCCCATGACCCCAGGACGGAGTAGGCCTGTGCATTGAGATGCGACAGCGGCAGCGTCGTGAGGAGGACATCGTCGTCGTCGAGTCCGAGCCAGTGGGCGAAACCCTCACCAGCCATGGTGTACATGCGGTTGGTTTCGATCACGAACTTCGGCCGACCGGTGCTTCCCGAGCTCTGGATGAAACTCACCGGGGCATCGGGTCCGACCGCCGGCGTGCTCAGGCCGATCAACGCATCGTCACCCGTGGCATCTGCCTCATCGATGGACATCACCCGTACCGGGCGCGTTCCCGTGGGTGCGTCCGCGATGTGAGCGACGTCCAGTCCCTTCTCGACGAGGATCAACGCCGGCTCGACTTCATCGATCACTGCCGGAAGTTCGGACGCAACCGCCTTCGGGTTGACCGACACCGTGATCGCCCCACAAAGGATGAGGCCCAACCACGCCCGTACGAAGTCCAATCCGTTGCCCGCGACCAGGACTACACGATCACCCGTGCGGATTCCGTGGGCGATCAGACCGGAGGCAATGCGCGAGCCGTCCCGGAATGCATCGCCTCGGCTGATCTCACCGTTCGGGGTGATGCACCAGGGGCGATCGGGCCATCGGGCGACGGCCCGGGACAGATAGCTCGCCAAAAGCGGGTCATATCCGCGGGTGGCGTCCGCGTCGACGGAGGTCATATCGGTGCCGCTTCCTCGAGAAGCCCGATCTGCCGCAGCCATTCAGTCTTGTCGAAGTAGGTGCGGACTCCGGTCACTGCCGTGGAAGTCATCTCGAGAACCACGACACCCGGCACGGAGAGCACTCGAGTCCGCTCGGTCGATGATGAGCGATGGTGACCTTCGAAGAAGATGTCCGCCACGACACGTTGGCCCGACGGTCCCTGTGCCGCCACGGGCCCGGCGACGATGCGCAGTCGCAGGTCCGGATAGTCGGCCATGGTGCGCTGGAAATGCGCTACTGCCGCACGACGGCCTTGCACAGGCCGCGCGGAGAACAACGACCGGACGACAACGTCAGGATGCAGCAGGCTGCCCAACCTGACGGCGTCGACGGCGTCATGAGCCTGGAACCAGTGATTGGCAAGTTCGACGGCGTTTCGAGCCTCGTTGTCGGCCGGTTCGCGTTGGTTCACCACGACCGGCTCCCCCACCCGGTACCACATGCCTTGTCGCAGTGATCCTTTCGCTCAGGCGCACCGGGGTCGTTGCCGGCGCCGGGACGACTGGAAGTCCTCCAGTGTGGCAACGTCTCGCGAACGTGGGGCGGTGGCATCACATGGCTCCTTACGCCGGACAGCTCTCTACTGAAGTCAGGCAGCAAACCTTGAACACGCGCGAATTGCGCTTGTGGTGGGCTATCAAAAATACGATTTGCCGCTGTTTCGAACGTTATACATGGCCGGTGGATCGTGTCAATCGCTCTTCAATGGCGCCGTATTGCACGAAATGCCCATGAATAGGCCTCTTGGAGGCTGCGATGGAGGGAAGGGGGGCCGGAAGTGTCTTGACATGCAGACCGGCAGTTCGTATACGATCTGTCACAGGCCGGATCGTGGTCTCGTTGGGACTGGCCGGCCACTGGCAAATTGAAGACGAAGCCATACATTTTCACCGCGGCGTTAGGGAGAGAGCCATGAGCGTGTTGCACAAGGTCGAAACTGGCGACGACGGACGACGATCCGAGAGCCCGGTCGAATACCGTTGGTACGCAGGCGGAACGTGGCGCCACGCTGACGAGGGAGTGTTCGACGACGTCGATCCCTGGAGCGGCGAGGTCTATGCGCGGGCGGCACGCTGCGGCCGCCAGGAAACGGCGACTGCCGTCCGGGCCGCCGCTGATGCGTTCCCGGCATGGTCACAGACGCCCCCGCGGGAGAAGGCGCGACTGTTTCGCGCTGCGGCAGCGGTCGTGGCCCGGCGCCGGGACGATCTGGCTGTGACGCTTGCTCGCGAGACAGGCACGACCAAGGTCAATGCCGACTTCCAGATCACGCTGACGATCGAGCTCATCGAGCAGGCTGCGGGCTGGGTGTACCTGCCCGCAGGTGAAGTCCTGCGATCAGACTTCGCTGACACGTCGCAGACCGTGGTGCGACGTCCACTCGGCGTCGTTGCGAGTTTCACGCCGTGGAACGGCGCGACGATCCTGTCGTGGCGGGCGGCGCTGTCTCCCATCGCCGCAGGCAACACCGTCGTCGTGAAACCATCAGAGCTGGCGCCGGTCTCAGCCGGATTGCAACTCGCCGAGATCATGGAGGAGGCGGGGTTTCCTGCAGGCGTCGTCAACGTCGTGACCCACGGGCCGGGTGAGGCCGGGTCCATCGCCGACGAGTTCTTCGACAATCCCCTTGTGCGGTGCATCAACTTCATCGGGAGCGTTCCCACCGGCAGAATGCTGGCCGAGCGGGCTGGCGCGACGCTGAAGCGATCCGTAATGGAACTTGGCGGGTACAACCCGTTGATCATCCTCGACGACGTCGATCTCGACTACGCGGTGCGGGTGGCCGCATTCAGCGCCTTCTTCCATCAAGGCCAGATCTGCCTCAACGCGCGAAAGATCCTCGTACACCGAGGTATCTACGACGAGTTCGTCGAAAGGCTGGTCGCCAAGGCGGAATCGCTGACTTCCGGAGACCCGTTGAACGCAGACACATTCATCGGACCGCTCATCACGCCCGCGGCGGTCGAGCTGGTGCATGAGAGGGTCGGCGACGCCGTAGCCAAAGGGGCCCGGGTGTTGACGGGCGGCAGCTTCGACGGCCCGGTGTACGCGCCCACCGTCCTGGTCGACGTGCCCGACGATGCCGTCGTCTCATCAGAGGAGACGTTCGGCCCCGTGGTCGTCGTGCATCCGGTCGACACCGCCGACGAAGCCATCGAACTCGCCAACCGTCCTCTCTACGGTCTCACGTCAGCAATCCTCTCCGGCGACACACACCGCGCCACCAAACTCGCCGAACGCCTCAGAACCGGCGTCGTGCGGGTGAATCTGCCCACCATCGACGATGAGATCCAGGCACCCATCGGAGGCGTGCGCGACAGCGGATGGGGCCGTTCTGGCCCATATTCCCTGCTGGACTTCACCGACCTGGTGGCTATCGCGGTCCAAAGTGGTCAACGTGATCTGCCGATCTCCTGAGGGGTGCGTGCAATGAGCCAGCCACGCATCTCCGCTGCGCACACGGATTCCCGTCGGATCACCGCCGCCCTCGTCAAAGGGACGGGGGAACCCTTCGTGATCACAGACCTCACACTGACCGGTCCGAGACCCGACGAAGTCCTGGTACGTGTGGATGCCGTAGGGGTCTGCCACGCCGATACTCAAGCTCAATCGGGGGCCCTCCCGGTCCCGGCGCCGATGGTTGCCGGGCACGAAGGCACGGGCATCGTCGAAGAGGTGGGCTCGGACGTCCGAAGTTTGAAGTGCGGAGACCGCGTCATCCTCACCTTTGACTCCTGCGGCGGCTGCGACCGGTGCCGGTCTGGCATCCCGACGCAATGCCGTGAGTTCGTGGGCCGCAACTTCACGGCCGGAACACGGACGGACGGCACCGCACGGCTGCGCTTCGACACCACCGCCGTGAATGGCAGCTTCTTCGGCCAATCATCCTTCGCAACATATGCATTGGCCACCGAACGGAATGCCGTCGCCGTCGCCACGCAGTTGCCGCCAGAGCTGCTCGCGCCGGTCGGTTGCGCCATCCAGACCGGCGTAGGCACCGTGCTCGACGTGCTCGCCCCACCAGCCGGTGCACCTGTCGTCGTTTTCGGTGCAGGCGCAGTAGGACTGTCCGCGGTCATGGCTGCCGTATCGACCGGCCACGAAGTGATCGCAGTGGACACCAGGCCCGATCGACTCGATCTCGCGCGCAAGCTCGGTGCAGCACACCTGGTCGATCCGGGACGTGCCGACGCCGTGAAAGCCATCGCATCGATCCTGCCGGGCGGTGCATCCCATGTCTTCGAAAGCAGCGGCGCATCAGCTGCTCTCGTCTCCGGTGTGGAGGTGCTCGCGCCGGGCGGCACGATCGCGGTGGTGGGCACCAGCGCGGCCGGTATCACCGTCGCGATCGACGTCGTCGACCTCGTCAACAAGAGCAAGCGAATCGTCGGCGTGGTCGAGGGTGCCTCCCGACCGCATGAATCAATCCCGCGACTGGTCAGGATGATCGAGGACGGGGATCTCCCCGTGCACGAGATCGTCACCACGTTTCCACTGAAAGACATCGCAGCGGCGATCGAGGCCGCGAAGAGCGGGCGAGTGGTGAAGCCCGTTCTGCTACCTCGCTGACAGAGCCCCTGACAAACGATCGGATACTCAACCATGCCTGCCTCAACAACCAGAGACCATGCCACGCAGCCATATTCCGACACCGCGCAACGCCTCCCGACGTTGGACGAGGCCGGTCGCAACCTCCTGTTCCGACGCGCACGAACACCCAACACATTCTTGGCCGAGCCCGTCGACGACGCACTGCTCAAAGAAGTTTGGGATCTTGCACAGTGGCCGCCGACCTCGGCCAACGGTAATCCCCTTCGCGTCGTCTTCGTCCGGACACCGGAAGCCAAGGCGCGATTGCTTCCGTGCGTGGACGAAGGCAACCGGCCCAAGGTTGCCGCAGCCCCGGTCACCGCGGTGTTGGCCACCGATACGGCCTTCTTCGAATCGATACCGAAGCTGCTTCCCTACAAGCCCGAGATGCGCGACAGTCTTGCTGGACGCACGGACCGCGACTACGTCGGCGAATTCAACGCGACACTGCAAATCGGCTACTTCATCATGGCGGTGCGCGCGGTCGGTTTGGCCGCAGGACCGATGGCAGGATTCGACCGCGCAGGTGTCGACGCGGAGTTCCTGACGGGTACCACGTGGCGCTCAATCTTGACCGTGAACATCGGCCATCCCGGCCCGGGAGCGTGGTTCGACCGTCTTCCGCGCCACGAACCCAGCGATGTCCTGAGTTTCGTCTAGTCGGCGAGGCGTCGGCTCGTCGGCGACCCTGCCAGTAGCTCAGTCGTATACGAACATGTGCAGGAAATGCTTCGTCGCGGTGTGTTGACCCGTATGTTCATTGAACTACTGAGATGTCCGTCACTATTCGTATACAATTTAGAAGATATCGCTTTGAACGGCCAACTTTTCCCAGCCCAGCGCCGGACTCGAGGAGACATACACACATGGACTTCACCGCAGAACAGTCAGCCGCCGTCGTCGCGGCGAGCTTCGACAATGCCCCTGACCCACGACTCAAGGAAGTCATGCAGAGTGCCGTGCGGCATCTGCACGACTTCGTTCGGGACGTGCGTCCGACGAACTCGGAGTGGGAACTGGCGATCGACTTCCTCACCCGTACCGGGCAGGCCTGTTCGGAGACCAGGCAGGAGTTCATTCTGCTCTCGGATGTCCTGGGCGTGTCGATGCTGGTCGAGACCATCAACGATGCGGGAGGCAGGCTGCCCGAAGGGGACGGATTGCCAGTGACCGCCACCACGGTTCTCGGACCCTTCCACATGACGACGAGCCCGACACGTCGCCTGGGTGAGAACATCGACGTCGTCGGCACCGGCACGCCCTGCGTCGTCAAGGGGCGGGTCACCGACACCAGCGGAACACCGATCCCCGGCGCGAGGCTCGACGTATGGCACGCCAACGAGGAGGGGTTCTATGACGTGGAACAGCCGGACAAGCAGCCCGCCGGAAATGGTCGCGGTATCTTCACCACCGACGAAGACGGTTCCTACTGGTTCCGGACCGTCACGCCACGCCACTACCCGATTCCGACCGACGGTCCGGCCGGTGGCCTCGTAGTACAAGCCGGCCGGGCGCCATACAGACCCGCGCATCTTCACTTCATCGCCGAAGCCGAAGGCTATGAGCCGGTCACCACGCACGTGTTCATGAGCAACAGCCCCTACATCGACTCTGATGTCGTGTTCGCCGTCAAGAGCAGCCTGATCCGCGAGTTCGTCGAAATCGACGACGAGCATCAGGCGGCTGGTTACGGTGTGCAAGCGCCGTTTCGCCTCGTCCAGTTCGACATCACGCTGACGAACGCCGAGTGAGGGAACAGAAAACACGATCAGTCAATAGGACTGCAGCGCAACGCGTTTACTTGCACCCCTTTTCGGCGTTCCCCCCGAACGAAGGATATTCAGTGTCACCCACGGCCGACGCACAGTCCGCGCCCCCGGCGCGCGATCTCGCCTACCAGATCGTCTACGACGGCATCGCCAACGGCCGTTACCTACCTGGCCACTGGATCAGGGAAGACGAAGTGACCGCAGAGGCAGGCGTGAGTCGGACCCCGCTGCGTGAGGCGCTGCAACGTCTTCAATCTGAAGGTCTCGTGCAGTTGGTCCGCCATCGGGGCGCCCTCGTCGTCGGTTGGACAAGTGACGATCTCGACGATTTGTACGACATCCGGGTCGCGCTCGAGACATACGGAGCTCGGCGGGCCGCACAACGACATGGTGGAGCACAGCTCGAGAATCTGCAGAAACTGTGCGCCTCGATGGACGAGATTCTCCCCGCAGCGCAGGAGCGGCAGCTGCAACAGCTGGGTCGCCTCTGCATCGACTTTCATCGGGGAATTCACGAGGCCGCAGACAACAGACAGCTGCTCTCCGTACTACCCATGGTGCTCGCCCCGCCTTTCGTCAGTGAGGCCTTTCACCACCACACCCGGCTGGATCTGGAGCAGTCGTTCGCCCACCACCGTGAGCTGGTCGAGGCCATCGAGGTTGGCGACGCGGACTGGGCGGAGGGAATCATGCGGGCACACCTGCGACACGGCAGACGATCCCTGCGTCGGATGGAACGCCATCTCCCATTGATCACGAGCCATGATGCCGAACCAGCAGGGACCGACGCCGGCGGCCACCTGGGGACGGAACCCGTGGACGAATGAACTCACAAACGGAGGAATCGACATTGGGACGAATAGACGTTCATCAGCACATCGTGCCGCCTGCGTGGCGCAGCGCAATGGAGACCATGACTGCTGCGGGCACCGCCTGGCCCCAACCTCCACGGTGGAGCCCGCCGGCCGCAGTTGCCTTCATGGACGACCATGAAATCGACACGGGCATTCTGTCGGTCACGGCGCCAGGCGTAGTCCTACCCGGGTTCACGGCACGTGACGCGCAAGCCCTGGCCGTCGCGGTCAACGACCAGACAGCGGAGGTGGTAAAGGACCGCCCCGACCGTTTCGGCTTCTTCGCCTCACTCCCGCTGCCCGACGTGGATGGCGCCATCGCCGAGGCTGCGCGAGCCTTCGACGAACTCTCGGCCGACGGAGTCGTGCTGCAATCGAACGTGCGGGGCCGCTATCTCGGCGATTCGTCGTTCGAACCGTTGTGGGCCGAGCTGAACGAGCGCAGTGCGGTGGTGCACGTCCACCCCAACCAGCCGCCGTTGCCTGCCTTGGCCGGCACGCCGTTTCCTTTGGCCGACTTCGTCTTCGACACGACGCGCAGTGCTCTCGACTTGGTGTTACGCGGGGTGCCCCGCCGCTATCCGCGGATGCGGATGATCTTGTCCCACGGCGGAGGGTTCCTGCCCTATGCCGCTCACCGATTCGCGGCTCTCGCCCCTGAGCAGGTCGACGCGAATCTGACCACTACCGATCTGCTCACCGATCTGCAATGGTTCTACCTGGACACGGCCCTGGCGGCGAGCCCGACGAGTTGGCCGGCGCTGCGGGCGTTTGCCGCCCCCGGGCATGTGCTCTACGGCAGTGACTGGCCCCTCGCCCCACCACATGTCAGCACCTACTTCGACACCCACCTCGAGGCTGTGTCGTCACCGGACGAGTTCAGTGACGTGTGCCGCGGTGCGGCGCAGCGGCTGTTTCCACGCCTCGAAGCGCGTTTAGAAACTCACCGGGTTGGCTAAGCCGTGAACCCATAACCAGTTCTCACGCCGGTGCAGCTCGCACCACGTCCGGGTCTGAATTACGCCGCAGTTCGGTGAATTCGGAGATCGAGGCGGCGGTGACCGACGCCACGGGCCGCGCATTGGCCACCGCGGCATCGGGTTTGGACACCATGACCACGCTGTCGATGTAGGGCTGGATGGTCGTGGTGTTCTGCACGGTCGCCACGATCACCAGCTGGAAACCGAACTTGCGGAACGCCGACAAGGCCTGCTGGGCGAACTGCGGGTCGGATTTCGAGAACGCCTCGTCCAGCATCAACTGTGCGAACACAGGCTTGGTGTCGTTGCTGCCGGGATTGGCCAGGTTGAAGCTCAGCGCCCCGGCCAGGCAGAAGGCCATGAGCTTCTCCTGCTCACCACCGGAATTGTCACCGGAGTTGCTGTAGGTGCGGATGACTTCCCCGGTCTCGGCATCGCGTTCCTCGCAATAGAGCACGAAGCGGTTACGCACGTCCAACGCGTCACGGGTCCACTGGCGGTCCTCAGGGGTGTTGCCGGCCAACAGTTTCCGCAGTTGAAGGATGTCGGTGTACTGCTCGAACATGGCCGTCTCGTCGCCGAAGCTCACCAGGGACACCCGCGCCGAGATCCGCTGGGCCTTCTCGTTGAGCTCGTCCACCGCGGTGAGGTGCCGGGTACCGGCATGCAGGGTCAGGCGGGTGCCACGGTTGAACTCGACGGCGCCGAGCCCGGTGTTGACCCGTGCGATCTGCTCGGTGATCCGCCGTGCCTCGTTGTCGGCGATCATGTGCAGGTTGAGGATCGCGCCGGGGGCCTGTTCGGTGATGAGCCGCTGCATGCGCTCGTAGGCATCGGGCAGCTCGCGTTCGTCGATGCGTCGGCACAGTGCGACATAGTCGTGCACGCGTTCGTCGAAATCGTCACTGTCGTTGGGGATCGCGTCGGGAAACGAGCTGTCGTAGGCGGCCATGATGCCGGCAAGTTCGTCGTGGGAACGGTTGCGGTCTCCGCGCAGGCGGTCACGTTCCCGGCCGATGACGCGGGTCAGCTCGGCGCGGTAGGGGTCCGCGTCGAGCAGTTCCATCGTCAGCGCAATGTCAGCCGCGTAACCGTCGAGGGTGTCGCGCGCATGCTGGGGTACCTCACCGGGGTTGAGCCGCTCGGTGAGCTCGAGCAACGCCGTGCGCCGCCGATCCAGATTCGACTCGCGCTCATTGAGCGACCCGATCTGCTGAATCGCCTTCTCCACCCGCTGCCAGCATTCGTCGGCACGTTGCTGGAGCCGCTCAGCATCCGGATTCTCGGTGACCAGGAGGTCATGCTCGGACTGCAGCCGCGACAGTTGCTCGTCGACGGAGTCGGTGTCGATGTCACTCCACTGCATGAACTGATCGCACAACGCCCGGCATGCCCGCTCCCGTGCCTGTAGCTGCGCACGGCGCTCGTCGAGTTTCTCCCGTGCGCTTCGCGCGGTCCCGTAGGTAGCCTCGGCGGAGTCCAGATCACCCTGCAGCGCTTCGATTTTGGTTGCCGCATCGCCCAGGAAGATGTAGTCCGACGGCCGTAGCTTGGATCTGTCATCCTTGACCGACAGCCGCCCGCTGTCCTTGCGCAGCCCCTGGTCGGTGACCGCCCGGGACTGCCGGGCGAACTCTTCGGGGCCGTCGACGCAGACGTAGTCACCGATACCGGCGATGACGTTGAGGGCCTCCACCGCGCTGTCATGGGTCGGGTCGGCGACGTGGACCTTGGTGGCAAGCGTTCCCGGCGCCGGTTCACGCAGCTGAGCTCCGTGCTGAACGTGCTGGAGTTGGATACGTCCCCGCATGTCGTTCTCATTGACGAATCGCAGCGCCGCTTCCTGGTGCGCATCCGGAATGAGCAGACGTAATCCGGCCCCGCGCAACACTTTCTCGACAGCGTTGCGCCACCGCGATTCCTCGGGTTTGAGTTCCATCAGCTCGGCGACATACACCAGGTCCCGTTCCGGGACACCGAGCGCTTTGGCGATCCGGGCCCGCATCTCATACTCGGTCCGGGGCAGTGGGGAGCCAAGCCGCTGCACGCGTTCCAGCTCGGAACGCACGCTGTCGCGCGCCTCGCGGGCCCGCACCTCCTTGGCCGACGCTTCGACGTAGGCCTGGTTTCCGGTGGTCAGCTCACGGTGCAGCCGGTCGGCCTCCTCCATGAGGGTTTCGCGCATCGACCAGAAGTCTTCGGCCCGCTCAGGTGGGCTGTAGTCCAGCGCCACCACCTTGTCCTCGTACGCACTGCGCCGCCGCGCCACCTCCTCGCTGATCTGCTCGGCTTCGCTCAGCCGCTGCTGCAGCGGCACCAGGTCCACCGCAACGGCATTGATCTGCGCCATCAGTGAGTTGTGTTCGTTCTTCAATTGCCGTTGTCGGGCACCGAAATCGTCGCGCTGCGCACCCAGTTGGGTGATCTGGTCATCGAGGTTGGCAATCTCCGGACCGGCCTGCTGCAACCGCATCTGATCGACGTAGTCACGGATCATCGTGTTGTCGACGGTGTCGACCACGCCGAACTTGGCCGCTTCCTCGGCGTAACGCACCTGAACGGCGTCGATGTTGCCCAACGTGTTGCGCTTGCGACGCGCGACGTCGAGCATGCCGCGGGCCTCGACCAGCGGATTGATCTGCTCGAGTGCTTCTTCGACGCCGGTGAGGCTGGCCGGCTCGTCGAGCATGAACTCGCGAACGAACTGCTCAAGCCCACCAACGCTTTTGAGTGACTTCGCCTTGCCGAGCAACTGCTGTGCGGCCTCCGATGCGCGGATGCCGATGCTCGAATAGAGCTGCGCGAGATACTGGGATTCGCTTCTGCCGCCCTGCCAGCCGTCATCGCGGAACACCGAGGCGTCATAACCGTTGGCCGCCCACCGGTTGCACAGATCGAAGATGTCGCGGTCGGCGTCGATCAGGTGATAGCGGCTTCCCGGGTCCGAGGTCTTCTCGGCGGCCAGCCATTTGAGCACCAGCCCGGTGACCGCATGCCCGGCTCCGTCGGTGTAGGTGACCGCGACCGCCGACCATGCGGGCCCGGTACCCCGCAGGTACATGATCTGCCGGCTGGTGCCCTCACGCCGCTCTCCCCAGGCGCCGCGCACGTACTTGTCGACGGTGCGCTTCCCCGTGCCCGCGCCCGCCGCGGTGGTATCACCGGAAGCGTTGAAGTTCCGTCGGTGCGAGGGCAGGAACGCCAGCGAAATCGCATCGAGCAGTGAGGATTTACCACTACCGGACGAACCGGTGATGAGCGTGCCGCTCGGGCTGAACGGAATGGAGTGATATCCGTCGAAGACGCCCCAGTTGATGACCTGAAGGCGTGACAGATAGAACTGCGTGGTCGGTTCAACGGCCATGGGTGTCCACTTTGTCCTCGAGCAGTTCGGCTTCGGAGTCTTCGCTGTCATCGTCACCGGCCCCGTTGGCGGCGCGTTTGAGTTGCTCGAACTGTTGCTGCAGTTCGGTGATCACCGAAGCGGTCATGATCGCGTTGATCACCGGACTGACCGTGAAGCTGTCCTCGTCTTCGCGATTGCGCACCAGCACTTCGATGTCGGTGAGCCGCTCGATCGCGTTGTCGATACGTCTGTTGAAGGACGCGATGTCGCGATCGGTGTCGTTGTGGACGTCGGCGAACAGTTCGTGAACGTCCTCGCGGCTGATCAGCACATGCTCATCGCGGGCCGCGGCCCTCATCAGCTTGGCCAGGTGCAGTGCGAGGATCGAATCGTAAGTGTTGAGGGTTTCCCGACGCAGCAGCTTACGGCGCCACTGTGATTCGTACTCAGCCTGTTCGACGTAGGCGATGTCGTGATCATCGGCGACGCACAGCCGTAGATCCAGCTCGGACAGCCTGACCGTGAGTTCGTGCCGGTACCGGGTGACCCACGACCACAGCTCGGCGTGAGTGTCCTTCCTGATGTAACGACGCGACAGCAGGTGCTGCAGCGCCCAGCACGCGCGGTCGGGCAGTTCGCTGATGTCGCCGTCGAAACGCGGCGCGGTCCGGTCTGCCCTGGATTGCTCGACGGCGTCGATGCTCGGCAGTGCGTCGAAGTCCACGGACACGTCGTGGGCGGTGTCACTCATAACAGACTTTCGCTTGCGGTGGGGATGGGCTCGGTGAAAAACAACCGTGGCACTTCAATTTCGCGGTCGGTCCCCTCCACGGACTGGAACCTGACCCGGACCGATTCGGCGCCGTCGGCGCACGGCTGCCGCAACGCCCAGGACCACAGCACGATGACATGACCGAGGTACGCGGCATCGAGGAGTCCGATGGCGTCGGGCAGAGACAACGGGGCAGCGGTCACGGCGCCGTTGACCAGCTCGGCCAACTCGGCGGCATCCACCTGCTGGGCCAGCGCCGCGAACGCCGACAGATTCACCTCACCGTCCGAGGACTCGGCCGGCGTCGGTGGGATGGAATCACGAATCTTGAACGCCACCGCGCCGATCGAGTTGAAATCCGCGCGTGCCAGCGGCACTTCCATGCCGACCCGGCTGTCGACCAGCGAGACGTTCAGCAGCTCGTGCGCACTGGCCAACGCGTCGTTGAGCTGACGGGTGACGCCGCGGCTCTGCTCCAGGGTGCCCGAGGCGACAAAGCGTTTGATCCGGCGGGCGCAACGTTGTCTGGTCCGGCCCACCTCGGCGGTCTGCGCGGACACCAGGTTGAAGAATCCGCTCATCACCTCGCGCAGGCCCGGATCGAGGGAGGGCAGCGCGCCTGTGACCATCTCGATGTCGGCCACCAGTCCGGCCCGCTGAGCAGGGTCCTGCACCATCCGGGTGAAGGCCGAATACGAGGCGCTTTCCCTTGAGGCGAACAATGACTCGTAATCGTCGAAGAGCTGCCGTTGCCGTTCCCGGTAGCCCAGATCGGTGTCCGCGGAGGCGTCGAGCAAGCGGGTGGTGATGCGGTTCAGCATGCTGCCGTACTGACCGATGTCGGAGATGATCTGTTCCATCTGCAACGCGATGGCCCTGGCATCGTCCTCGACGTCGACGAAGTCGGGTTCGGGCCTGCGGCCCTCCTCCAGTGCGTCCAGTTCGGCACGCAGCTTGTCGATCTCGTGTTCGAGGTCGGCACGGATCCGGTCGGGGTCGTTGCTCACCTGCCCGGCCACCCGCCGCAGCCCGGCGGCGATGCCGGTGATCGACCCACCGGTGGCGATGGTGTCCTCGCGACGCATCCGGCGGGCGAAATCCAGCACCGCGCGCGCCTCGTAGGTGAGGTAGCACACATTGCGTTCCCCGTCACCGACCGGCTCGGAGATTCGGTGCAGCCAGCCCTGGCTGGCCCAGTACTTGATCAGCTGCAGACCCGACTGCTCGCTTTCGGTGTCCATGGCTGCCAGATCACGCTCAAGCGCGACCACCAGCTCCGGTTCGGCCACCTTGACCCCCCGGTCCAGGTGGCGCTCCATCAGCGTCACGTAGGTGGCCAGGTTGTTCGTCACCAGCAACCGCAACGACCGCGAATCTGCCACCGCCTGGTTGAGCTCGTAGAGGTCTTCCAGCGACGGACGGCCTACCTCAGCGTGCTGCATGCGACCACAGCACCCGGCCGGCGCATACCGGCCGGCAGAGACACGTCTTCATCGGTCCTACTGTAGGCGGCGCCGGCGACAGGACATTTGCCAGGAGGCCTCCGCGGAAGTGGCATCCAACGACGGCGGAGACCCCGCCTGGATCAGGGCCTGCGGGGCGGGCCGCTCATTTGTCAGCCTCGTTCAGGGCACGCAGCCCGGCCGTGATTGTCTCGACGGCGTCGACATTGCGCAGCGAAGGGTCCATCGCGGTTCCCGGTAACACGATCCATCGGCGTTCCCGTACCGCGGTCAGTCTTCTGGCGACCGGATCGGTTTCGAGGAAGCGGATCTTGGCGGCGGCGCTGTCGCCGTCGTCGCCCCGGGTGAGGTCGGCCAGCACGAGCACATCGGGGTCGCGGTCCAGGATCGCCTCCCACGAGATCTCCGGCCACAGTTGGCGGTTGTCGGCAAAGGCGTTGTGTGCGCCGACCGCGGTGGTGATCATCCCGGGCGCACCGCAGCAGCCAGCGATGTAAGGCGCCTTGGTTCCGGCGTACCACCACATCAGCGAGACGCCGTCGGCATCGGCCCCCTCACCCGCGTCGACCATTCGCGCTTTCAGCGAGGAGGTCAGCTGGTCGCCACGGTCGGGCACACCGAACATCTTTGCCACATCGGCAATTTCGCCGTACATGTCGTCGAAGGTGAGCGCACGTTGCTGATCAGCATCCTGGCCGCCACATTCGCTGGACGACTGATAGGTGGGCACACCGAGACGCTCGAACCGCTCACGAGGGGCGACACCCTCGTTGGTGAAAGACCAGTCGAAGGTGGCGTAGACCAAGTCGGGATTTTCTTTCAACACCCGTTCGAGCGAAGGGAAATCACGGGTCAACACAGGCACTTTGGCGTTTTCGGCGGCGAGCTCGGGACGCACAGAATCGCTCCACGAGGCACTGCCTGCGATCCGGTCGCCCAACCCGAGCGTCAACAGCAGCTCGGTCGCGGGTTGGTTGATCGAGATCGCGCGTTGCGGTGGCGCTTTCACGGTCACCGTGCGTCCGCAATTCTCCAGCGTGACGGGGTATCCGGGCGGCCCGGCAGCGGGTTCCGGGGACTGCCCGGTGCCGGCACCGCAACCTGCGATGAGCAGGACTGCGAGCACAAGCGGGCCAATGAGGCGAAAACGTTCAGACACGACGGCGCCTTCCGATCCGGGACTCGATCGCGGAGTCCATCCGATGGTCGAGCCTCGCGCCGCCGGACGGCGTCAAGGCCCGAGCCAGCAGGTTTTCGGACTCGGGATCATCCGGGCGGAGCGCCTTCCCAGCCCCTCGACGGGGCCAGTGGCCGCTGCTCCGCCCGTCCTCCACACCGCTGCGCGTCAGTTCCGGTCTCCCACCGGATTCCCTGACCCAACCTGGTTGGGTTCGACTGGCTCGACCGGACCATACCAGCGCATCCGGCGACTCAATCATCGGATTAATGATAATCGTTTTCATTAATCGACAATCGGGTACCCCGGTCATGCCGGCTTTACAGTCATCCGGTGACTACCGCCAAGGTGCCGCCGGTCAGGTTGGTTCGCGCTGCCGAACGCGTCCGCCACCACCTACGCCGCCTCTACCAACGCTCGGTCCCGCCGCCCGTGGCGATGCTGGAGATGATCCTTGGCGGCTGGGTGGCACAGGGCATCACCGTGGCCGCCGAACTCGGGATCGCCGACGCGCTGGCGGACGGACCGCTACGGCCCGATGAGCTGGCCCGGCGCATCAACGCTGATACCGACGCGGTGGACCGACTGTTGCGCGCGCTGGTCGGCGACGGGGTGTTCCGTCGTACCCGCGACGGGCGCTATGCGCTGAACCCGCTCGCCGACACCCTGCGCACGGATGCACCCGTATCGATCGGGGCGATGGCGCGATTCGTCGGCTGCCCCCAGCACCGCGAGCACTGGAGCCATCTCGGCGATGCGGTGCGCACCGGGGAAGCCGTCGTCCCGAAGCTGCGCGGCATGGGCGCATTCGAGTACATCGCCTCCGAGCCCGGCCTCGGCGAGATCTTCAACGACGCGATGACCAGCGTGTCGGAGTTGGCGATCGCCCCGGTGGTGGCCGCCTATGACTTCACCCGGTTCACCACCATCGCCGACGTGGGCGGCGGACATGGCCGGCTGCTGTCGGCGGTCCTGCTCGCGGCTCCTTCGGCGCGCGGCGTGCTCTACGACCTGCCGCAGGTCGTCGAAGGCGCCCCGGAGTTGTTGGGCAGGTACGGAACAGCGGACCGCGTGCAGGTCGTGGAGGGGTCCTTCTTCGACAGCGTCCCCGAGGGCGCCGACGCCTACCTGCTCAAGAACATCATTCACGACTGGCCCGACGAGCAGGCGCTGACGATCCTGGGCAACATCCGCGCGGCCGCCAGGCCAGGCGCGACGCTGCTCCTGGTCGAGGCGGTCATTCCCGACCATGACCGGGAATTCATCGGCAAGTGGACCGATATGGAGATGTTGATCGGTATCGCCGCGCGGGAACGCAGCGAGGCCCAATACCGCAAGCTGTACGAGCAGGCGGGTTTTCAGCTCACCGCAGTGGTGCCGACCGCGTCACCGTTCAGCCTGGTGGTCGGTCGGGCGGTGTGATCTGACCCGCCGCCACGGATTGCCCACCCGCATCCGACGGGGTGCCTTTCAGGCCCCGCCAGAACAGGTTGATCATCAGCTCGGCGGCATCGTTCACGTCGGCGTCCCCGGTACTGACCCGGGTGGCGATGGCTTCCCCGGCGCCCACCAGCGCCACGGCCATCATCTCGAAGTCACTGTCGGGCTGAGGATTACGGGTACCTGTGCTGAGCAACCTGGCCACCAGGTCGATGATGCGCTCACGTCCTTCGCGCACGGTGTGCGCGAACGCCTGTGAGCTGGTGGCCTGGGTGTAGAGCACCATCCACGACGCGCGGTTGGTGTCGATGTAGGTCAAAAACGACAGCACCGCGGTGCGCAGCAGGTCCTTGGGGCTCTGACTGAAGTCGATCTGGCCGCGGACCACATCCACGAACCGCGTCAGCTCGCGGTCGAGGCAGGCACCGAAGAGTTCTTCCTTGGAGCCGTAGTACAGATACAGCATCGGCTTGGAGATCTCGGCTTCTGCGGCGATCGCGTCCATCGACGTCTCGTGATAGCCGTTCATCGAGAACATCTGCACCGCAGCGTCGAGCATCTGCTGCTCACGGACGGCGCGCGGCAGCCGCTTGGTTCCACCTGCCATCCGATCAGACTAACTGTCAGCCGAGCAGCTCAGCGCGCCGTTGCTCCTCCCACAGCGCCATCCGGGTCCGCGCCGGCTCCCCGACGGTGTCCATGACCAGTGGGATGAGCAGTTCGGTGAGCAGGAAACCGGCCGCCATGCTCTGGTAGGTGGTCCCCACCGTGCTCGACGCCGCCAGTACGACTTCGGCATCGGGGGCCACCGGACAGGTGAGGTCATCGGTGATGAGCAGCACCGTCGCGCCCGCACGGTGCACGCGGCGCGCCAATTCGGCGGCGCTGCGCTGATAGCGGTGGTAGTCGAACAGCACCACCACGTCGGTGCGGGACAGTTCGAGCAGCGCACCGAGGTCCCGGCCCACCGGGTCGCCCAGCACACGCACGCCCGGCCGTAGCTGTTCCAGATGCGCGGCCAGATGCATGGCCAGCAGGTGCGAGAACCGGCCGCCATGCAGATACACCGTGCGGCTGGTATCCGAGAGCAGCGCGACTGCGGCCTCCACCGCGGATTCGGGCAACAGCGCCAAAGTCTGCGCGGCCCGGTCGTTCTGCGCCCGGCCCTGTTTGAGCAGCCGATCGAGCAGGCTACCGGCCGACGGCGCATCCGAGAGCCGCGTGATCGGCCCGCTCGATCGGGCCGACAGCTCTGCGCGCAGCGCCACCTGCAGATCGGCGAAGCCGTCGTAACCCAGGGATTGGGCGAACCGCAGTACGGTCGGCGGGCTGACCTCTGCACGTTCGGCGAGCCGGGCGGCACTGGCCAGCCCAGCGCTCGGATAGTCCGCGAGCAACGCCCGGCCCACCCGCCGTTCCGCCTTGCTGAGCGTCGGCAGCGCCGCAGTGGCGCGCGCCTCCACCGTCGTCGCTGCGTTTGCGACGGCTTCCGAAGCGTCCTGTGCCACGCTGCTCAATCTGCCATGACGGGCACTGAGGTCATCGCAAGGTCCGTCATGGAGATGGCGGTGACGCTCTCGGGCGGCAACGGTTGCCAGTCCAGATCTCCGAATCCCGTTGACCCGACTGCCAGGGTCCCCACGGCGGTACGCGCCCACCGCAACGCGAAGTAGTCCTCCAGATGTTCGGTGGGCAGGTCGGCAGCGGTGATCTCGTCGACATCCTCCTGGGGCAACCGGCTGTGGGCGTGCGCGTGCACCGCAATGAGCTGCCCCTCCCCGAGCACCAGCGCATTGAGGCTCGCCTCCGGATACAACGGACGCAGCTGCGCGACAGCGCGACGGACCGCCTCGGCAAGATCAGGCGCGCGACGACGGTGCTCGCGGATGATTCCGAAGTAGCGCTCACTGTCGGTCGTGCCACGCAGGGACGCGGCGATATCCGGGTCGAGGAGCCTATCGAGCGGGCCGACGGGCTTGATGGATCCGTTGTGCGCCATCGCAATCCCATCCACCAGGAACGGGTGGGAGTTCTCCGGCGCAACAGCGAGGCCGTTGGTCGCCCAGCGCAGGTGCACCATGCCTGCCAGGGCCGCGCGGCCGCCGACTGCGGCGGCGAAAGCCGGATCATCCAGGGCGCTGCCTGCGGACACCTCGACTTGCGGACGGCTGCCCGCTTCATTCACCTGGGCAATGCCCCAGCCGTCGCCGTGCACCTTGGTCAATGCGACGAAATCTTTGAGCACGTGGGCGCCGACGGCGTCCGAAACGGATATCGGCGTCGTCGACACGACACCCAGCAGTCGGCACATTGGTCCCCCTCCGCGACAAAATTTAACAAATCGATCCTAACGCGCCGATATTAAAGAATTTGAAACATTTATGACATAGCGTGCTCGCAGACCCAGGACGTCAGGAGGGCCCATGGGGGCAGTCATCACGCCACGTATCGACGAATTGCGCGCCGAGGGCGTACAGATCGTGGCCGGATCGCTGACCGACCTTGCGGGCGTGACCCGCGCCAAATATGTTCCACTACACCGCCTCTCGGCATTCCAGGATTCCGGAATGGGGGTATCGCCGTCGTGGAGCGTGTTCTGTGTGGACAGTGGGATCGCCTTCACCCCCAGCATCGGAGTGGTCGGCGACCTGCGCATCCGCATCGACCCCGCCGAACTCTGCCTGATCGACGACGGCGTGGCGTGGGCCCCGGGCAGCCTGTACGACCAGCACGGCGAACCGGCAGCGCTGTGCACCCGGTCGCTGCTGGCAGAGGCCGAGAGAGCCGCGGCGGCCCGCGGCCTGACAGTCCTCGTCGGCGCGGAGTTGGAGTGCACGCTGCTCGCACCCGACGGCGGGCACGCCACCACAGATCCCTGGTCGCCCTACGGCATGCGCACCTCGCTGGACCGGTCCGGATTCCTGGTGGACCTCACCGTCGCCGCTGACCGGGCGGGACTGCAGGTCGAACAACTGCACACCGAATACGGCCACGACCAGTTCGAACTCTCGCTGGCGCCCGCCACGCCTGTGGCCGCCGCCGACGCCGTCATCCTGGCGCGGATCGTCATCGGGCGGGTCGCGGCCCGGCACGGGTTGAAGATCTCGTTCTCTCCGGTCCCGTTCGCCGGTGAGGCCGGCAACGGGGCACACCTGCACCTGTCGCTGGCCGACGACGCCGGGCCGCTGTTGTCCGGTGGCGACGGCATCCACCACATGCGGCCCGCCGGGCAGAACGCCATGGCCGGGGTACTCGACGGTCTGCCGGATCTACTAGGGGTGTATGCCGGCTCAGTGCTCTCGGCCGCCCGTCTCAAACCCGGGAACTGGGCGGGCGCCGCCAAATGCTGGGGCCTGGAGAACCGCGAGGCCGCCGTGCGATTCATCGCGGCGACGCCGGGGAACCCGCGCGGCGCCAACATCGAACTGAAGATCATCGATCCGAGCGCCAACCCCTACCTGGCCGCGGCGGGGCTGCTCGGCAGCGCGCTGCGGGGCATCGACAAGAACCTGCAGTTGTCCGCCGAGGTGACCGGCGACCCGGCTACCAGCGATGCCCAACCGCTTCCGGCCGACCACCGGACGGTCATCGAGACCCTGGAAGCCTCGGCGATCGCCGCGGAGCTGTTGACACCCGCGGTCGTCGAAGGACTCGCCGCCGTACGGCACCACGAACTCGCCACATACGGCGAGCGCCCCGCCGCAGAGACCACCCAGGCACTCCGCCTGGCCTGGAGTTGCTGATCCGCGCACCCCGAAGGGAGCATCGATGACCACCAGCGCCGCCCCGGACACCGATCAACTGCCACACCGACGCCTCCCCTTCTGGGTGGCGCTGGCGCTGTCGGTTGCGACGGTGGGTCCCACCCTGGCGATGTCGGGCAATGGGCAGGGCCTGATCGGCACGGTCGGCAAAGCCCTGCCACTGGTATTCCTCATCGGCCTCGTCGGTGTGTCGCTGGTGGGCTACAGCTTCGTGCGGCTGACACGTCACCTCAACCACGCGGGATCCGCCTACGCACTGGTGGGTGGCACGGTCGGACCGCGGGCCGGGTTCTTCTCGGGCTTCGCGATGCTCGGGGCCTACGTCGGCTTCTCCATCGGAACCCTTGCGCTGACAGCAGCTTTCACCAATGCCTTCATCGCGCAGCTCCAACCGGGCAACGAGAACCCGTACCAGCTGCCGTGGCTCTGGGTCGTGGTGGTGGGCGCGGTCATCTCGTTCGCGCTGGCGGGCCGCGACATCCGGCTGCTGGCCAAGGTGCTGCTGGGTATCGAAGGCATCGGCATCGTCGCGATGGTGGTGCTGGTCATCGCGATCTTCGCCCGTGGCGGCGCCGACACAACCGGCATCGACTTCAGCGTGTTCTCGTTCTCCGGTGGCGGCGTCTCGGCTTCGGCGGTGCTCAGCGGTGTGGTGGCGGCGTTCCTGTCCTGGGCCGGTTTCGAGGCGTGCGCGTCCATGGGTGAGGAGACCGACAACCCCGGTCGCAACATTCCGCGGGCGCTGGCAGGCACGCTGATCCTCACCGGCGTGCTGTTCGTCGTGGTGATGTTCGCCCAGGTCGTCGGGTTCGGCACCGATGAAGCCGGGCTCGCGGCATTCCAGGGCTCGGGAAACACCTTGGGCGACTTGGGCAGCAGCTACATCGGGCAGTGGTTCTCGCTGCTCATCATCTTTACTGCGACGGTCGCGGCGTTCGGCTGCCACATGGCCACCGCTGCGACGTCGGGCCGCATGCTCTACGCCTTCGGCCGCGACGGATTCGGCCCGAAGGCCCTGGCCCACATCCACGAAGGCACCGGCGGGCCGCGGCGGGCCACCTGGCTGGTGGTGGTCCTGGCCCTGGTCGTCGACCTGATCTGCGGGGCCCTCGGCTGGCCGGACATGGGCACCGGCAACGCCGCGATCGACACGTACTTCCTGTTCGCCGTGGCCGGTTCGGTGTGTCTGATGGTGTGCTACCTGTTGGTCGAGATCGCGGCCGCCTGGTTCGTCGGAGCGCCCAAGTTCGCACGCGTGCACGGCGGCCAGGGCAAGGTGCTCGGACTTGCCCTGCCCCTGCTCGGCGCCGTGGTGATCGCCGTGGTGCTGTGGTTCAACGTCAAGGATGCCGAAACCTTCACGGCTGCTCCGCTTCTCGGGCTGTACTGGTGCGCGGTGGGACTGGTGATCGCGCTGGCCGCCTCGGGCATCGCCAAACGGGTGGGTGAATCACTGACCGCCGAACTGGCCCTCACTCCGCCGGTGGAGGTCCGATGAGCACGCTCTATGCCCGCGACGAGGCCGCGGTTGCCGGAATCGAGAAATTGCGGTTCTTCCCGCTGGAAGTGGTTTCGGGCCGCGGCAGCACGCTGATCACCCCCGAGGGCCGCGAGCTGCTCGACCTGTCGGCGACGTGGACGGCGTGCGGTCTCGGGCACGGGCATCCCGCGGTGGTCGAGGCGGTCAGCAGGGCGGTGCGCAGCGCACCGGGGGCCGGTGGCCTGTCGGCGGTCCACCCCGATTCGGTCGGGCTCGCCGAGGATCTGCTGGCGCTGGTCCCGGGCACCGGTGAGCGCCGCGTGTACCTGGGCCATGCCGGGTCCGACGCCAACGACGTCGCACTGCGGGCCTGCCGGCATGCCACCGGGCGGCGCACCGTGCTGGCCTTCGAGCACAGCTACCACGGTGGCGTCGGCGTCGCGATGGGTGTGTCCGGGGTGCACGTCGACGCGGGTGCCGCACCCGATGCCGATGCGGTCTTTCTGCCGTACCCCAATCCTTTCCGGCCCGCGGGCGGTGACATCGACGCCGACGTCCACGCGTGCCTCGACCTTGCCGACCGGCACCTGGCCACCGGTACGATCGCGTGTCTGATCGTCGAGCCGATCCTGTCCGACGGCGGCCTGGTGGTTCCACCCGACGGCTTTCTGGCCCAGTTGCACGAGCGGTGCCGCCGCCACGGCGTGCCGATGATCTGCGATGAGGTCAAGATGGGGCTGGGCAGACCCGGCACCCTGCACGCCTTCGAGCACGACGCGGTGGTGCCGGACATCGTCACCTTCGGCAAGGTGCTGGGTGGTGGCCTGCCGCTGTCGGCTGCGGTCGGACCGGCCGCGTTGCTCGACGCGCCGCCTGCCGCGGCGCTGCTGACCACCGCGGGTAATCCGGTGTGCACCGCGGCGGGCCGCGCCGTGCTGGCCACCATCGTGGGCGAGGGTCTCGCCGAGCGGGCCGCGAAAGTCGGTGCGCTCCTTCAGGATGGCTTGCGTGCGCTCGATACCGACCTGATCGGCGACGTCCGCGGCCGCGGGCTGGCCATCGGTGTCGAGCTTGTCGACCCGGTCACAGGGGCCGGCGATCCGCGCCTCGCCGCCCAGGTGGTCTACCGTGCCTGGGAGCTGGGCGCGGTGGTGTACTACGTGGGCGGCAACGTCCTGGAGGTCACGCCCCCGCTGGTGCTGACCGACGACGAAGCGGTGCGCGCCACCGAGATCCTCGGTGCGGCCATCGCCGACGCCGCCGCGGGAAAAGTCGATGCCGAGGAGGTGGCACGGTATGCCGGATGGTGAGCTCGCGGACGTGTTCGACGGCGTCCACGACGAGGTGCCCGAGGCGTTGGCCGAACACCTGCGCACGGTCAGCCTGATCGACCATCACGTGCACGGCACCTTCGACAAGCCTGTCGACAGAGCCGGATTCGAGGCGTCGATCAACGAGGGCTCCACCGATCCCGTCCCCGATTTCATGACGCAGTTCGACTCACCGCTGGGCCTGTCCATCCGGCGGTGGTGCGCCCCGGTGCTCGGGCTGCCCGCCCACGCCGACGCCGACGCCTACTGGAAGCGCCGCAGTGAACTGAGCCCCGACGAACTGTCGTCGCTCATGCTGCCGTTGGCCGGTGTCCAGCGGTGGGTGGTCGACACCGGATTCCAGGGCGATCTCATCACCACCCCGGAGCGGCTCACCGAACTCAGTGGGCGTCCCTCGTCGGTGATCCTGCGGCTGGAACGCCTCGCCGAGGAACTCCTGGAGTCAGGGACAGATCCTGACGATTTCCCTGCCGCGTTCCGCGGTGCGCTTGCCGAGGCGGCCCGGTCGCCGGAAACTGTCGGCACCAAAACCATTGCAGCCTACCGCTGCTCGTTTGACATCGACTGGTCACGACCATCGGATGCCCAGGTGATCGAGCACGCCAGGGCGCTGGCCGCGGGGCCATCGACACGGCTCGACAGTCCGGTGCTGATCGCCTTCGGGGTGTACGAGGCCGCCGATTGCGGCCTGCCCATCCAGGTGCATGTCGGGTTCGGCGACCGAGATCTGGACCTGCACCGCACCGACCCGATGCTGTTGCTGCCGCTGCTGCGTGCCATGCCACCCGTGCCGGTGCTGCTGTTGCACTGCTATCCGTTCCACCGTCAGGCGGGCTATCTGGCGCAGGCGTTCGACCATGTGAATTTCGATGTGGGCCTTGGCATCAATTACCTCGGCGTCCGATCGATCGGCCTGGTGGCCGAGGCGCTGGAGACGGCCCCGTTCGCCAAACAGCTGTACTCCTCGGACGCGTTCGGTCCGCCGGAGCTGCATCTGTTGGGTTCGGTGCTGTGGCGCCGCGCCATGGGTGTGGTGCTGGGCGGCTGGGTGCGGGCCGGGGACTGCTCCGAGTCCGACGCGATCAGGATCGTCGACATGACCGGGACACACAACGCGACCCGGGTGTACTCATTGTGACGATCAGCCTGTGACGGTCAGCCGCAGTGCGGTCCGCCCTTGGCCGTGACGTTGCGCTCAAGGGCGGCATCGACCGCGGCCTGGTTGAGCTCACCGTCGGCCAGGGCCTTCTCCAGCCCGTCGAGAACCGCGGGCACCTCGTCGGTGGTGATCCACAAGGCGTTGTCGGCGCCGGCCTGCAACGCCTTGAGTACGGCCGCGGCCACACCGTAGCGCTGGTTGATCGCCGCCATGCTGGACAGATCGTCGGTGTAGACCAGGCCGTTGAATCCCGGGCCGCCGTAGCCTCCGGAGCGCAGCAGGTCGTAGGCGGGACGGCTGAGGCTGGCCGGGTCCGGGCCGGTCAGCCCGGGCACCTCCAGATGGCCGACCATCACGGCGACCGGGGCGGCCGTGGTCAGGGTCCGGTACGGCACCAGATCGTTGTTCTGCAGTTCGGCGAGCGGCGGTGTGGTGACCGAGCCGGTGTGCGAATCGCCCGAGCCGTGGCCATGGCCGGGGAAATGCTTGAGCACCGGCAGCACGCCCGCGTCGCGCAGGCCGCGTGCGTAGGCGCCGGCGTAGTCGGTCACGGTGGCCGGGTCCGCGCCGAAGGACCGGTCACCGATGACGGTGTCGTCGGCATCCGACGTGACGTCGACCACGGGCGCGAAGTCCACGGTGATGCCGAGCCCACGCATCTTGTGGCCGCGTTCCAGCGCGATCCCGTACACCTCGTCGGGGGTGTGGGTCCTGGCCAGCTCGCGAGCCGAGGGCTGGCTGCCGATCAGCGGGGCCAGCCGCGACACCCGGCCACCCTCCTCGTCCACGCTGACCGCCAGCGGGATCGAACCGGCGGCGGCCGCCGTATCGGCCAGCGAACCGTCGGTGAGCATCGACAGGTCGGTCCAACTGCCGATCATGATGCCGCCGACGTGCTGTTCGGCAACCACAGCGCGGGCGTCGGCTCCATCGGTGACACCGACCGTCAGCAGTTGCGCGAGTTTGTCCCTGGCGGGAAGGCTGGCCAGGTCGCAGGTTTGCGGGGCCGGCGCGGCGGGCAGCGGCCCGGTGGTGCTCATCGGCTGCATCTCGGGCGACGACGTCTCTGAAGACGGCGGTGCGCTCGGCGAGCAGGCCAGCAGCAGTCCGGACAGGGCCACGAAGGTCGCAAGGATGCGCGGTGAAGCCATGGGCCCCGACCCTAGCCGCTGCAACGGCGATCTCCGATGCCACCATGCTAGGTTGGCCGGGTGAACCGGTTTGTCGTCCCCTCCGCGGCCAGCATTGTGGTCGGCCTGTTGCTGGGCGCGGCCGCCGTCTTCGGAGTGACGCTAATGGTGCAGCAGGATACGAAGCCTCCGCTGCAAGCGGGCGACCCTGCGTCATCGGTGCTCAACCGGGTCGAGTACGGCGACCGTACATAACTTGGATGCGCCGCTGTCGCGGCGGGCGGCCGCGCCGCTTCCGCTGTCTCGGCGCTGGTTGTGGGTGGTCGCTGCGGCGAACCTGGTCCTGACTTTCGCCCAGTCGCCCGGACAGATATCGCCCGATACGAAGCTCGACCTCACCGCGAATCCACTGCGGTTCCTCACGCGTGCGTTCAATCTGTGGAACAGCGACCTACCGTTCGGGCAGGCGCAGAACCAGGCTTACGGCTATCTCTTTCCGCACGGCACGTTCTTCCTCATCGGTGATCTGCTCAACGTTCCCGGCTGGGTGACCCAGCGGTTGTGGTGGGCGCTGCTGCTGACCATCGGCTTCTGGGGTGTGCTCCGGGTCGCAGAGGCGCTCGGTATCGGCAGTACGAGCTCCCGGGTGATCGGCGCGCTGGCCTTCGCGCTGTGTCCGCGGGTGTTGACGACACTGGGCGCGATCTCCTCGGAGACGCTGCCCATGATGCTGGCGCCGTGGGTGCTGCTGCCCGTCATTCTCGCCCTGCGCGGGCAGCACAACCTACGTCTGATGGCCGCGCGGTCGGCCGGGGCCCTCGCGCTGATGGGCGCGGTGAACGCCGTCGCGACGCTGACCGGCTGCCTGGCCGCGATCATCTGGTGGGCCTGTCACCGGCCGAATCGGCTGTGGTGGCGGTTCACCGCCTGGTGGTTCGGCTGCGCGGTGCTGGCGGTCACCTGGTGGGTGGTGGCGCTGGTGCTTCTCGGCCGGATCAGCCCACCGTTCCTGGACTTCATCGAGTCCTCCGGCGTCACCACCCAGTGGACCTCGCTGACCGAGATGCTGCGCGGCACAGACAGCTGGACACCCTTCGTGGCACCCAGCGCGACCGCCGCCGCCTCGCTGGTCACCAGCACCGTCGCGGTGCTCGCCACCACGCTGGTGGCAGCGGCGGGGCTGGCGGGCCTCGCACTGCGCTCGATGCCCGCGCGGGGCCGGCTGATCACCATGCTGTTGATCGGCGTCGTGCTGCTCGGGCTCGGGTACTCGGGCGGGCTGGGTTCTCCCGTCGCGCTACAGGTCCAGGCGTTCCTGGACGGTGCGGGGACGCCGTTGCGCAACCTGCACAAGTTGGAGCCGGTGATCCGGCTGCCGCTGGTGCTGGGCCTGGTGCATCTGCTGGGCCGGATACCCCTGCCGGGCAACGCACCGCGCCCGGTGTGGGTGAACGCGCTGGCCCACCCCGAGCGTGACAAGCGGGTGGCGGTCGGCATCGTGGTGCTCGCGGCGCTGGCCGCAGGCACCTCGATCGCCTGGACCGGGCGGCTCACCCCACCGGGGACATTCAGCGCGATACCGCAGTACTGGCACCAGACCGCGGACTGGCTCGATGAGCACAACTCCGAACGCAGCCGCGTGCTGGTGGCGCCCGGCGCACCGTTCGCCACCCAGGTGTGGGGCAACAGCCATGACGAACCACTGCAGGTACTCGGCGACAGTCCGTGGGGTGTACGCGATTCCATTCCGCTGACACCACCGGAAACCATCCGGGCCCTCGATTCGGTCCAGCGGTTGTTCGCCGCCGGGCGCCCGTCCGCCGGCCTCGCGGACACCCTGGCCCGCCAGGGCATCGGATATGTGGTGCTGCGCAACGATCTGGATCCGGACACCTCCCGCTCGGCCCGGCCGGTGTTGGTGCACCGGGCGATACAAGGGTCGCCGGGCTTGGAGAAGGTCGCCGAGTTCGGCCAACCGGTGGGCCCGGGAACCTTGGAGGGCTTTGTCGCCGACAGTGGTCTGCGGCCGCGCTACCCCGCCGTCGAGATCTATCGGGTCGACACCGGCGCGAAGGATCCATCTGCGCCCTACCTGGCCGACACCGACACGCTGACCCGGGTGGACGGGGCTCCTGAGGCACTGCTGCGCCTCGACGAACGCCGCCGACTGTCCGGACTGCCGCCGCTGGGACCGATGTTGCTGAGTTCCGACGCAGAGCGCGCCGGGCTGCCCGTGGATGGCGTGGTCGTCACGGATACCCCCCAGTCGCGGGAGATCGACTACGGCCGGGTCGACGACCATGCGTCGGCGATCCGAGCCCCAGATGACCTGCGCCACACCTACAACCGTGTACCCGACTACCCGTCCAAGGGAGCCGACCCGGTGTACGGCCGATGGCTGGGCGGACGGTTGTCGGTATCGAGTTCGGCCGCCGACTCGACCGCGCTGCCCAACGTCGCGCCCGCCACCGGGCCCGCCGCGGCGATCGACGGGGATCCGTCCACCGCGTGGGTGTCCAACGCACTGCAGGCCGCCGTAGGACAGTGGCTGCAAATCGATTTCGACCACCCCATCACCAACGCCACGCTGACCATCACGCCCAGCGCCACCGCGGTCGGCGCCCAGATACGGCGGATCGAGGTGGCCACCGCCACGGGCAGCAGCAGCCTGCGGTTCAAGACCGCCGGGGAGCCGTTGACCGTGCCACTGCCCGTCGGCGAGTCCCCGTGGGTGCGGATCACCGCGGCGGCCACCGACGACGGATCGGCGGGTGTGCAGTTCGGCCTCACCGATCTGGCGGTCACCCAGTACGACGCGTCCGGCTTCGCCCATCCGGTGAATCTGCGCCACACCGTGGAGGTACCGGGTCCCCCGCCGGGCTCGGTGGTCACCCAGTGGGATCTGGGCACCGAACTCCTCGGGCGGCAGGGCTGCGCGGAAAGCCCGGTGGGCGTACGGTGCGCGGCGGCGATGGCGCTGTCCTCCGAGGAACCGGTCAACCTGAGCCGCACCCTGACCGTGCCGCAGGACACCGAAGTACGCCCCACGGTGTGGATCCGCCCGCGGCAGGGCCCACACCTGGCCGATCTGGTGGCCCAACCCGGCGCCACCAGGGCCTTCGGTGACGCCGATCCCATCGACGTGCTGGGTTCGGCGTATGCCGCCGCCGACGGTGACCCGCGCACCTCGTGGACCGCACCGCAGCGCGTCGTCCAGCACAAATCACCGCCGACCGTGACCCTGGAGTTGCCGGCCCGCACCGAGGTGGGCGCATTGCGCATCGACCCGGGATCCACTGAGCCGCCTGCACATCCGACGCTGGTCTCGGTCGACCTCGGCGACGGTCCGCAGGTGCACAAGTTGTCCGGTGACGGTGAACCGCAGACACTGGAACTCAAGTCCCGCGTCACCGACAAAGTGACGGTGTCGCTGCTCGGCTGGAACGACATCATCGACCGCACCTCACTCGGATTCGACCAGCTCAAACCGCCAGGACTGGCGGAACTGACGTTGTTCGACAGCCGCGGCGCCGCGATCGCTCCCGCGGACGGTGCGGCCAACCGCAAACGCGCCGTGTCGATTCCGTGCGGTAAGGGCCCGATCATCGGTGTCGCGGGCCAGTTCGTCCAGACATCAGTGGACACCACCGTGGGGGCCTTGCTCGACGGAGATCCGATCCCGGCCCAGCCGTGTCGCACCCAACCGATCGCGCTACCCGCCGGAGCCCAGGAGTTGCTGATCAGCCCCGGCTCGGCGTTCATCGTCGACGGGGTGGCCCTGGACACGCCGCAGTCAGACGAAATACGTCCGGCGACAACGCATCCCGTTGACGTGGCGGCGTGGGGACCCGATCGCCGTGAGATACAGATGTCCCCCGCGGCGACGACCCAGACCCTCGTGGTGCCCGAAAGCGTCAACCCCGGCTGGATCGCCCGCGACGCCGACGGCACCCGACTGGAGCCGGTGACGGTCAACGGCTGGCAACAGGGCTGGCTGGTCCCGGCAGGCACCGCAGGCACGGTCACACTGTCCTTCGACTCGAACAACCCCTACCGGATCGGGCTGATCGGCGGGCTGGCACTGCTGCCGATCCTGGCGTTGCTGGCCCTGGTGCCTGCGCGACGTCCGTGGCAGCCGGCGGCGCCCGCACGGCCTTGGCAGCCCGGACCGCTGCTCGCAGGCGCGGCGGTGCTGGCCGTCGGTACCGCGGTGTCCGGAATGGCGGGTCTCGCCGTCGTCGCGGGCGTGCTGGGGATCCGTCAGCTGCTACTGCGGCGCCGCGAATCCTGGTGTTACAACGTCACCGTCGGCACCGCGGCCGGTAGCTTCATCCTGGCAGGCGCGATCCTGTCGCAGAATCCGTGGCGGTCGGTCGACGGCTATGTCGGCCACTCCGCCGGGGTCCAGGCGCTGGCGTTGATCGCGCTGGCCTTCGTGGCTGTTTCCGCGGTCGGAGAACGCGAGTCAGGCTGACGCCGACGCTGCGAGCGCCCGCTCATCCTCGTCGGCGAATGTGTCCTCGAGCTGCAACGGTGTGTAATCGACGTCGATCTCGGCGAGCGGACGGCCCCTGGCGCTGCTGATCGTGCCGAACCGCCGCATACCCTTGTCGCTGGAGTACTGCAGGAACTCGTCCTCGGCCAGGCCGAACGGAATGTTGGGGGCGTAGAGGGCGAAGCCTTCTTCGGTGAGCCGCAGCGCCAGTGGGATGAGCTCGGTCATCCGCGTTTCGAACACGGTCCAATTGGCGTCGTCGGCGGCGACGTGGCGGCGACAGGTGAAGGTGCCCCACGCCATATGGCGCCGCTCGTCGTCACCGATCCGCCGGATCAGCTCCTGCATGCCGGGCAGAATGCCGCGGTCGACGCAAATCTTGTGCCACGCATAGTATCCCGTGAGTGCCAGCATGCCCTCGACGACGTGGTTGTACACCACCGACGCCCGAACCTGGGCGGCGGGCGACGGATCGGTCGTCAGCGCGCCCAAAGCGTCGGGCAGCTCATCGCAGAAGATCTGCCGGTAGGCCGGCAGGTCGTCGAGGTAACTGTGCAGGTCCTCGGTGATCCCCACGGCGTCGAGCCACATGCGGAAGACCTGGGTGTGCTTTGCCTCCTCGAAGGCGAATTGCGTCAGGTACATTTCGTCGCCAAGGCGACCCTCGGCCCGCATCGCGCCCATGAAGGGCTGAATGTCCTTGGTGACGGCCTCCTCGCCTGCGATGAACTCGGCGCACAGCCGGGTGGCGTACTCGCGCTCCCGGCCCGACAGGGCCTCCCAGTCCGCCCGGTCCCGGGAGAAGTCGATGTCGGCCGGATCCCAGAACTTGGCGTTGCCACCGGCGAACAGCTTCAAGGGCAGGCTGCTCCAGTTGAGTCCACCCGCACCGAGCGAGCCGAAATGTGTCTGTGTCATGAGGTCGACCTCCTCAGGTACAGCTGATGGTGAGTCACCTCACATTAAACGCGCCTTCACCGCGATGAGGTGCGCTGACGTCGGTTCACCGTCCACGAACTGCTCAACGGCCTGTTCGAGGATCAGGTCGTTACCGGTCAGCCTGGTCAGGTGCTGACGCAGGTGTTCTCCCCACGACCGCACGATGAACGCTTCCACGAAGGTGGCGTCCTGATCACCGCTGCGGAAAAGCTGCCATTGCGAGGCACCGGTGCGCTGCCGTGACCGGCCGAGGCCGGCCATCGCGGTGAGGAACCCGGCCTCGTTGTGGGGCTGGACGCGATAGGACACCAGCACCAGGACCGGACCGTCGGGCGGTTCCGGCTCGAAGACCAGCGCCGGTTCGGGCCAGTGCGCCGACGGTGTCAGATCGATGCTGCCGGTGCGGGCGTGCAGCGGCCAGACGAACGCGGACAGCGCACACACCACCAGCAGACCCGCACTGATCAGCAACGCTGTGACGCTACTGGTGCCACCGGCGACGAAACCCCAGACCAGCGAGCCGATGGCCTGCCCGCCCATGAACACCAACTGGTACACCGACAGCCCCCGCGCCCGCACCCACGCCGGCAGGCTGAGCTGCATCGAGGCATTCAGCGTCGAGAGCGCCAGTAGCCATGAGGTGCCGCCGATGACCAGGGCTGCCAACACCACGGCCATGTTGTGCACGAGCGCCAGGACCGCGGTTGCGCCGGCGAACCCGACCGCGGCCAGGGCCAGCAGCATGTTCTGGCCGAACAGGGCTTGGAACTGCGAGAGCACCAGCGCCCCGAGAACCGCGCCGACGCCGAGCGCACCCAACAGCAGCCCGTATCCGGAAGATGACAGGTGCAGCTGATCATTGGCGATCACCGCCAGCAGGCCCCACAGTGCGCTACCGGGCGCGATGAACAGCACCGCGCGCAGCAGGATCCGCCGCACGATGGGCGAACTGCGGATGAACCGTCCCCCGGCACTGAGCGCGGAGAGCGGGCGTTCGGCGGGCAGCAGCTGCTCGGGGGCGGGGCGACGCCAGAAGACGAGGACGGCCACGATCCCGGCGAACGACACCGCGTTGAGCGTGAAGACCAGCGTCGGTCCGGACAGCGACACGAGCGCGCCTGCGATCGCGGGTCCGATCGCGCGGGCCGCGTTCATGCTCATGCTGCCGAGTGCGGCCGCGGCCGGAATCTGTTCGCGCGGGACAAGATCCGGCTGGATCGCCTGCCATGCCGGGGCGGTGAGGGCCTGACCACAACCGATCATGAACAACAGCATCAACAGCACCGATGGGGTGGCGAGCCCCGCACCGGTCAGCGACGCCAGCGCCGCCACGCCCGCCGCCATGGCGCCCTGGGTGGCGATCAGCAGCCTGCGCCGGTCGACCAGGTCTGCGAGGACACCGGAGGGCAGCGCCAGCAGCATCACCGGCAGCGTGGTCGCGGTCTGCACGAGCGGAACCAACACCGCTGCCCGCGGATCGTCGACCAACATCCACTGGGCCCCGACTGTCTGCATCCACGTACCCAGGTTGGAGACGAACTGGGCGATCCACAGTGCGCGGTAGATCGGCGACGCCAGCGGCGCCCACCCCGAAACCCGCACGACACCCGGTGGCTCTGTCACGTGCGCTCCCCCTCCCGGATGTCCGCCCCTGGCCGATGGATGTGCACGCATGATGTTGCCTTGCTGCGGCATAGTTGGGGTCATGTCAGCTGACAACACAGCGGTGCGCAACGTCCCTGAAGCCGGCCGCTACGAAATCACCCTCGACGGTGACCGCGTCGGGTTCGCCGACTACGTCGACGCCGGTCAGCAGCGCATCTTTCATCACACGGAGATCGACGAGAAGTTCGGCGGCCGCGGCCTGGCAGGAGACTTGGTGTCTGCGGCCCTCACCGATACGCGCGCGGCAGGCAAGAGGATCGTCGCGGTCTGCCCGTATGTCGCGAAGTACGTCTCCAAGCACTCCGAGTTCGGTGACCTGGTCGACCCGGCCACCCCCGAGGCGCTTGCCGCGGTCGAAGCCCGCAACTAACCCGGGTGGCGGAGCGCGCTGCGGCGAGGCGCAACCGCCTGTTCACAGATTCACGCAGGTCAGGTCGGGTGGCGTAACAATGGCGTAACAGCAGTCAACGTAGCGTGGCCGGCATGGACCACATGCGGCCGCGCGCTGAGCGGGCTCGTCGGGTGGCCGACGACTTGCGACAGCAGATCACCGAAGGCCGCTTCGCCGGTAGTGCGCTACCGGACGAAAGAAGCCTCGGCCGACAACTGGGGGCCTCCCGCAACGCGGTCCGCGAAGCCCTGGATCTGCTGCGGCTGGAGGGGCTGATCGTGCGACGGCGCGGTGTGGGTACCACGGTGGTGATGCCCAAATACGGCCATGGACTGGACCGACTGGCGGGTCTGGCCGAGACGCTGACCGGCCACGGCTCCATCGTCAACCACGTGCGGGTCGCCGAGAAGGTCGCGGTCCTCCCGGAAGCTGTCGCTGCCCGCCTCGAGGTGCCGGCCGAATCGGGCGGGGTGCATCTGGAACGACTGCGATCGCTCAACGGGCTGCCGCTCTCCCTGGACACGAGTTACCTCACCGCCGACGTCGGTGCCGCGGTCCTAACCGGGGATCTGGAGAGCCAGGATGTGTTCGCCCTGATCGAAGAAACCACGGGCTGCCGGCTTGCTCGAGCCGACGTCGCGGTGCATGCGCTGTGCGCCGACCCCGACACCGCGGCGCTGCTCGCCATCGAGGCGGGATCGGCGGTATTCGCACTTGAGCGACTGACCCGCCTGACAGATGGCCGCGCGGTCGACGCGGAATCGATTCGCATCCGCGCAGATCGAATGACGTTGCACGCAACCCTGTTCCGCACGTGACGGCCGACCTCAGCCTGACGGTCGTGATCGCGCTGGCCGCGTTCGGGTTCATCGGCGGTGTGGGCATCACCGCGGTCGGCCCAGGTGGCGTGCTGCCCACCATCGCGTTGTTCGCGCTGACCGATCTGACACCGGCGCAGGTGGCAGGCACCGCGATCGTGACCCACATCGCCACCGGGGCGCTTGCCACCGCCGCCTACACCCGTTCTGGTCAGCTACGAAAACCGGCGACCCGGCGCACGGCACGGCTCCTGTCAGCGGCCGCAGTGGCCGGCACTCCCGTCGGGGTGACCGTCAATACGATTGTGTCCGAACGAGTTTTCGGATTGATGCTGGCCACTTTCGTGGTGGGCGTGGCGGGCCTGCTGTGGATTCGCGACCACGAGGATCGGGGTGACGCCCGACCACACCCATCGACATTTTCAGTGGCCGCGCTGGGATTCACGGCGTCCATGGCGGCGGGCATCGTGGGCATCGGCGGGCCGATGCTGACGGTTCCCCTGCTGATCGCGCTCGGCACCCCCATCTTGGAATCGCTTGCCGCTGCCCAGGCCCAGTCGATCGTGATCGCAACCGTCGGTGCCGTGGGTTACCTCGCCCACGGGGCGATCGACTGGTCCCTGGCCGCCGTGGTGGGCATCCCCGAACTCGCCGGCGTACTGCTGGGCTGGAAGATTGCCCACGTGTTGCCGTCCCGTGGACTCAAGTACGCCTTGATCATCAGCCTGCTCGCGCTCGGTCCGTACCTCGCCTGGCAGGCTTGACGACCTGCCGCCGGGGGTCCGCCCGGGTCCTCAGAGGTCAGCGGAGTCCGGTCGTCTGGCAGCACCCTGCGTCGCCGTCGGGCAAACGGTAAAGTGCCCTCGGACAACGGACACGGGGTATCGATGGCGAACAAGGGCCCGGGACAGCACCTGCGCGGACGCAGCGGCGAATGCGAGGTGCTTCGTGGTCTGATATCCAATCTCCCATCCCGGGGCAGCCAGGTACTGGTGGTGCGCGGCGAGGCAGGCGTCGGTAAGACCGCACTGTTGGAGTATCTGGCCGAGCAGGCCTCGGGATTCCGCATCACCCAGGTGGCCGGCGTGGAATCCGATATGGAGCTCGCGTTCGCCGGGTTGCAACAACTGTGCGCACCACTGTTGGACCATGTCGACGAGTTACCGGAGCCGCAACGCGAGGCACTGAGCGTGGCGTTCGGCCGCGGGATCGGACCGACCCCGGATCGCTTTCTCGTCGGGTTGGCGGTGCTGAGCCTTCTGGCGGCCGCCGCAGATGAGCAGCCGCTGCTCTGCCTCGTCGACGACGCCCAGTGGCTCGACCAGGTCTCGGTACAGACGCTCGGATTCGTCGCGCGACGGCTGCTGGCCGAACCGGTCGTGCTGGTGTTCGGCGCGCGCGATCACGGTGCCGACGTGCTCGCCGGACTGCCGGAGCTGGTCGTCAACGGCCTGTCCGAAGGCGATGCACGCGAATTGCTGGACTCGGTCCTGCTGGGCCGGATCGACGAACGGGTACGCGACCGCATCGTCGCGGAGACGCGCGGCATTCCGTTGGCCCTACTCGAAGTGCCCAGAAACGTGTCTGCTTCCGAACTCTCCGGCGGCTTCGGCCACCCGGGCAGGGCCGGCGTCCGTCCATCGGCAGGGCAGGTCGAGGAGAGCTTCATCCGGCGCATCCGGGCGTTGCCGGCCGAGACTCAACGGCTGGTACTCGTCGCCGCGGCCGAACCCGTGGGAGACGCCGCGTTGTTTCTGCGTGCGGCAACACGGTTGGACATACCGGTTGACGCGCTGGCGCCGGCCGAAGCCGCGGGTCTGGTCGAATTCGGGCCGCGTATCCGTTTTCACCATCCCCTGATGCGCTCGGCCGCCTACCGCGCGGCCGATCCCGCCGAGCGCCGAGGCGCCCACCGCGCGCTGGCCGAGGCGACCGACCCGGACACCGACCCCGATCGGCGGGCCTGGCATGCCGCCAACGCGGCGGTCAGGCCCGACGACGCGGTGGCAGCAGAGCTGGAGGCCTCTGCCGACCGCGCCCAGAGTCGCGGCGGGATCGCGGCCGCGGCCGTCTTTCTGGAACGAGCCGCCGCGTTGAGCGCCGACCCTGCATTACGAGGCGCCCGGGCAATCGCTGCGGCCCAGGCCAAGCGCGATGCGGCGGCGCCGGAAGCCGCTTACGAGCTTCTCTCGATTGCCGAACTCGGCCCGCTGAGCGATCTGCAACATGCGCAAGTGGCTCGGCTACGCGCCCAGATGGAGTTCACCCGCAGCCGGGCAGGTGAGCCTGGTGCACTACCGGTCGCTGACGCCGCAGCACTGCTTCTCGACGCGGCGCGCGGGCTCGAAATTCTGGACGACGACATCGCGCGCGACACCTATCTCGAGGCGCTCGCCGCGGGCATGTTCGCCGGCCGGCTGAGTGAACCTGGCGCTCTGGGCAAAGCCGCCCAAGCTGCTCAGGCCGCGCTCGGTCGACTTCCCGAGCTCCATCGGCCGATCGACTTCCTGCTCAACGGGATGGCCTACCGGCTGGCCGGCCGCGTCAAGGACGGCGCCCCACCCCTGCGTACCGCGCTGGAACTCTGGTGCACTCATGCACAGCGGGGTGAAAGCCAATCGATGCGCTGGCTCACCTTGGCTTTTCCGATCGTGCAGGAATCCGCTGCGGCCGAGTTGTGGGATGACAGACTGCTGGAACATCTGGCGAGCGTGATGGTCCGATACGCGCGGACAACCGGAGCGTTGGCACTTCTGCCCTCCGCCCTCGCTTACCGTGCCGGTGTTCACATACTGGCTGGCGAATTTACCATGGCAGCAACACTTCTCGATGAGGCAGAGGCGATTTCCGCGGCGACCAACAACAAGCCGATCCGATACCACCGACTGCACCTGGCGGCCTGGCAGGGAGGCGCAGGCGACGCGGTTGGCCTACTCGAATCGGCGGCTGAAGTTGCCGTCCGAAAGGGGGAAGGCCGGCTGCTCGGGGTATGCAGCGGAATCAGCGCGATTCTCTACAATGGGCTGGGCCGATACGAAGAGGCTTTCATCGCCGTCGGCCAAGCTTGCGAGTACGACGACTTCGGCTTCGGCGGCTGGTGTCTGTTCGAACTGGTTGAAGCCGCAATGCGCAACAGCGAACCCGCTATCGCCGAACAAGCGGTGCGTCGGCTCAAAGAAACGGCGGGCGGCAGCGGAACCGACTGGGGGCTCGGCGCACTCGCCAGTGCCCAGGCTCTGCTCGCTGACAACGACGAAGCCGACGCACTCTTCAATGAAGCCATCGAGCGCCTGCAACGCACCAACGTCGTCGTTCATCTCGCCCGCACCCGGCTGCGCTACGGGGAATGGTTGCGTCGCGCGAATCGGCGCGTCGACGCCCGTCGACAACTTGGCGATGCTTACGAAATGTTCACCAGGATGGGCGCGGAGGCCTTCGCCGAACGCGCCCGCCGTGAGCTGGTCGCCGCCGGCGAAAAAGTGCGCAAACAACCGCTCAGCACGGGCGACGAGCTCACCGCGCAGGAAGCGCAGATCGCCCGACTGGCCGCTGACGGCCTGACCAATCAGGAGATCGGTGCACAGCTGTTCATCAGCACGCACACGGTCGAATGGCACCTGCGGAAGGTGTTCGTCAAGCTGGGCATCACGTCGCGCCGGCAGCTCCGCACGATTTCGTGGGCAAGCTGACGGTATAGCCTCCGCGCCGGCCCACAGGCTCCTAGCATCGGCACGGTGCCGAACGTGAACACCGCCAGGGGAACCATCGACACGGCAGATCTCGGCGTCACGCTCATGCATGAGCATGTGTTCATCATGTCCACCGAGCTCACGCTGAACTACCCCGAAACCTGGGGCGACGAGGCGCAACGGGAAGCCGACGCGGTCGCCCGGCTCACCGCGCTGAAGGCCCGCGGAGTGGACACGATCGTCGACCTCACGGTGATCGGTCTCGGCCGCTACCTGCCACGCATCGCGCGGATCGCGGCCGCCACCGAGCTCAACATCGTGGTCGCGACCGGGCTGTACACCTACAACGACATTCCGGTGACGTTCCACTTCCGCGGCCCCGACCCCGATGGCGTCGATCCGATGACCGCACTGTTCGTCCGCGACATCGAAAAAGGGATCGCCGATACCGGCATCAAGGCCGCAATCCTCAAGTGCGCCACCGACGAACCCGGTGTCACCCCGGGTGTCGAGCGCGTACTGCGGGCCGTCGCGCAGGCCCATCGCCAGACCGGGGTACCGATCTCCACCCATACCCACGCCGCCAGCCGGCGCGGTCTGGAGCAGCAGCGCATCTTCGCCGAGGAGGGCGTGGACCTGTCCAGGGTGGTGATCGGCCACTGCGGTGACACCACCGACATCGGTTACCTGGAGGAGCTGATCGCCAACGGCTCCTACCTCGGCATGGACCGGTTCGGGATCGACGTCTTCCTGCCCTTCGAAGAACGCGTCGAAACCGTTGCGGCACTGTGTGAACGAGGCCACGCCGACAAGATGGTGCTCTCCCACGACACCTGGTGCTATTTCGACGCGCTGCCGGACGAGATGACGGCGGCGGCCTTGCCCAACAGTCACTATCTGCACATCCACGACGACGTCATCCCGGCCCTGAAGCGACGCGGGGTCACCGCGGACCAGATCACCACGATGCTCGTGGACAATCCACGCCGGATCTTCGAGCACTCGGGTGGGTACTGAAGCACCGCTCAGGAGTCGGGTGCGATGAGCGACCCCGCTCGCGCGGCGGCGAGCGCCAGTTCCACCGCTTCGCGGGCATGTCTTTGAGTCAATTGTCCACCGGTGGTGATGATCCGGTAGAACAGCGGTGCGCGCACGGTTGCCAGTAGTCCGGCGGGGTCGGTGCTCGCGGGTAGTTCACCTCGGCTCACTGCGCGTTCAACCAGGGGCGCTGCGATCTCCTCCCGATCCTCGAAGAAGCGGGCAAGGACCTCGAGGAGTTCGGCGTTGCGGCCGCGTGCGGCAAGGACCATGGCGAGGACGGCGCGACCTATGGGGCTGTTGAGGAGGTCGACGATCGAATCGGTCAGCACACCCAAGTCAGTCTCGATCGTGCCCGTGTCCGGAGCCGCGACAGTGGTGTCCGACCACTCGCTCAGCGCCTCGACCAGCAGCGAATCGCGATCAGGCCACCGCCGGTAGATCGTGGTCTTGTTCACTTCGGCCCGCGCCGCCACTGCCTCCATCGTGAGTTCGGCGTAGCCGGTGTCCATGAGTTCGTCGATGGCAGCGGCCAACACAGCCGCGCGCACGCGTGCGCTGCGTCCGCCTGGACGGATACCCCGGACCGCCTGAATCTGTCTCGACATTGAGTTACAGCCCCTACTCGTTGCGTTAGTTCCTGAATCCTGCCATCCTGAGTTACAGCCACGCACCGTGGCTTTTAGGAGGAGGGACCGGCAGGTATGGCTTTCACGTTCAGCACGGACGAGTCGTTTTCTTACGAGACGCTGCGGGCGATCGCCTACACGCCATATGACGGCGCGGACTTCGGCGAGGTGGCCGCCGCCGTCCACCGCGTCACCGCGGGCGATGTGGAGTCGTGGTACGCCCAGTGGTGCAGTTTGGCGCAACGAACTGAGGCCATTGCCGAGCAGGCCGCGCGCGGCGGTCACGGCGAAAGTGCGCGGTGCGCGTACCTGCGCGCGGCCAACTATTACCGCACCGCCGAGTTCTATCTCCGGGATGACCCCCAGAACGATTCCCGGGTGGTGGCCACGTGGGAGCATGGCGTGCGTTGTTTTCGTGATGCGCTGGCGCTCTCGACGTTTCGGTCACGTCGAGTGGGGATTCCATATGCGGGAATTGAGCTTGAGGGTTATTTCATCGAGGGTGGCGAGCGCGACGAACCGCGGCCGACGTTGCTGGCCCACGGTGGTTTCGACTCGACCGTCGAAGAAATGTACTTCACGGCAGCCGCGGCGGCGGTGCGTCGCGGCTGGAACTGCCTGATCTTCGAAGGACCCGGTCAGGGCGCCGCGCTGCGCCGCGAGGGTCTACCGTTCAGGGCCGACTGGGAGGCAGTCGTGACGCCGGCGGTCGACTACGCGTTGACATTGCCAGAGGTCGACCCGAGTCAGGTGGCTCTGCTGGGCATGAGCATGGGAGGTTTCCTGGCACCCCGGGCCGCGGCGTTCGAACACCGGCTCGCCGCATGTGTGGCCTTTGACGGCGTCTACGATTTCGGCGCCGCATTGCGTCAGGTGGCTTTATCGGCCGGCGACGGCGGGCCCAACGATCTCGAGTCCGTGCTCAGCCGCAGGCACGAACTGCCGACCAATCTCAAATGGCTGCTCTCCAATGCCGTTTGGACATTCGGCACTGATCGCGGTGACGAACTGCGATCCATGACCTCTGCCTACACGATGGAAGGCATCGCCGACAGGATCACCTGCCCGACACTGGTATGTGACGGTGAAGAAGACGAGTTCGCCATGACCGGGCAGGCCCAGCAGCTTTACGATGCACTCACCTGTGACAAAGAGCTGATGGTGTTCACCGCTGCAGAGGGCGCTCAGTCGCACTGCCAGATGGGGGCGCTGACGCTGTTTCATCAACGCGCATTCGACTGGCTCGACGACGTCGTCAGACCGTCGAAACAGCACGACGAGGTCAGCGGGCGACTGGCTCAGGCTCCGCGGTGATCGAACTGTCCAGCGGCGGCACCGGACGCGTACGCCGGTACTCCCAGCGCCGCAGCGCCTCGCGGCACGGCGATTCCACCAGTGCGTAGCTGACGGCCGCCAGGGCGAACCCGAACACCGTCGTCAGCACCAGCACGACCGGCATACCGCCGTTGAACAGGAACTCGCCGATCATCGGGAACACCATGGCCAGCGCCGCCAGGTGCCAGACGAACAGTCCGTATGACCAGCGGCCCAGGGTCACCATCACCGGACTGCCCAGGAACCGATGTGGCGTGCCAGGGCGGTCCAGCACCAAGGGCGCCAGCAGCGCGGCCGCCACCACCGCACCCATCGCCGTCTTCAAGGTGACCTGCTCCACCGATCCCGGTCGCAGCCCCTCCAGCCCGGCCAGCGGCGACGCCGCGATACCGAACGCCACCACCGCGATGACCGCCATCAGGACCTTGCGGCGGGCCAGCCGGTGCGCCCAGCCGACCGGGCTCACCGTCAACTCGGCCAGCACCATGCCTGCGGCGAACCACGAGAAGAACGCCGGCGGCCAGTTCCACGGATTGAGCCCGGTGCTGCCGTCGAACGGGATACGCACCCACAACAGGCTCAGCACCGCCACCGCGACGATCACCCCGATCCGGGCCCGCACCGGCAGTCGTCGCGCCAGGAACGCCAGCAGCGGCAGCGCCAGATAGAAACTGACCTCGACCGACAGGCTCCACATCTGGGTCAATCCGGCGGTCAGCGTCAGTGGGACATAGATCTGCGTCAGGCTCAGGTTGGCCAGCCACACCGTCAGGTCGGCTTTGGCCTCGGGCAACAGCAACAGGATCACCACGACGGCCACCACATAGCCGGGCATGATCCGGACCAGTCGCGACCGCAGGTAGTGGCCGGTCGGCGGCCTCGGCCGAAGATCCCTGGCCGCCGCGGCATGACCGCGCCACAGCAGGAAGCCCGACAGCGCGAAGAACACCGCCACCGCCAGGTCGAATCGACCGAAGATCCGTCCGGTGACCCCGCCGGTGTGCCCGGTCTGGAAGGCCACGTGGGTCAACACCACGCCCATCGCGGCGCAGGCGCGCATGCCTTCGACGGCCGGCAGGAAGCTGCGCGTCCCGCCCACCTTCGATTCCGAGCCGGCTTGTGGGCCGGCTTCCAGAGTGGCCACGGCGACCAGTCTGCCGGGAGGATGCGGGCAGGCCAAACGGCGGCTAAACAGCCACCCAAGGGTGTAGTCGTAGTAAGTAATGGCCTTAAATAATGCTGTTAGGGTCGAACGGGTTTGCCTCAGGACGAGTTGGCCCACACCGAAGGAGGCCCGGTTTGAACCGTGCTGTGGCGCTGCGTATCGCGGCGTGCGGACTCATGGGGTTAGGCGCTGCCCTTCTGATAGCCGCACTGTTGCTGACGACGTACACCAAGAGCAAGATCGCCAAGGTCCCGCTGGACCTCGACACCACTCTGATCAGCGACGGAACCGCGACAGCATTCGACCCGGCGTCGTTGGTGGCGGAGAAATTCGCCGTGAACCGCAATGTGCCGGTCTCGCTGCAACAGCAGATCAGTGTCGAGGCGCCGTCGAACGCCGAAGTGGTCACCTTGCAGGTCGGCAGTTCTTTGCGACGCACAGACCAGCAGAAGGACTCCGGCCTGCTGTTGGCGATGGTCGACACGGTGACGATGAACCGCAACTCGGCGCTGGCAGTGTCCAGCGAGAGCAACCCGGGCGGCTCGGTGCAGAAGCCCCGTGCCATCGAGGACGAGAAGCCGCCGACGAACATCGCGCTGCCGCACGAGGGCCTGACGTACCGGTTCCCGTTCGACACCGAGAAGAAGACCTACCCGTTCTTCGACCCGATCGCGCAGAAGGCGTTCGACGCCAACTACGACGGTGAGGAAGACGTCAACGGGCTGACCGCCTACCGGTTCACCCAGAACGTCGGCTACGACGCCGACGGCAAGCTGGCCGATCCGGTGAAGTACTCGTCGTTGTACGAGGACGACGCGGACAGCACGGTGACCGCGCGCGCCGAGATGTGGGGGGTGCCGGGCGAACCCGACGAGTCGATCACGATGGACCGGTTCTACGCCGCACAGCGGACGTTCTGGGTGGATCCCGTGTCGGGCACCATCATCAAGGCCACCGATCACGGCTACCAGTACTACGCCCGCGACGCGCTCAAGCCCGAGGTGACCTACGTCGACTACAAGGTCACCTACAACGAGGAGACCGTCGAATCACAGGTCTCCGCCGCCCAGGATGAGCGGGACCGGGTGGCGCTGTGGTCACGCATCCTGCCGATCACGTTCACCGCGCTGGGCCTTGTCGCGTTGGTCGGTGGCGCCGTGCTCGGGTCGTTCGCCGTGCGGGCCGAGTCGACGCTGATCGATCCCGGACTGGACACGGCTGATCATGGCTTCTTCGACACCCAGGGCATCCAGGTGCCGGGCGCGGAGGCGAAAACCGAGAAGCTGCCCGCGCAGAGACCGTCTGACCTACCACCGGACCGACCGGTCTGATTCCCCGCCGGTACTGGCTGCCGGTCTACGCGCTGGCACTGTCGTTATTGGTGACCGGGCCGCTGCTTGGGCCCGGCTACCTGTTGTTGCGCGACGCGGTGTCCACCCCGCGGTCGTATCTGACCGATGCCGCACTGGGGCTCTCGGAAGCTGCCCCCCGGGCGCTGCCGCAGGACTTCTTCGTGGCGATCACCTCAACCGTGCTCGACGGCGGAGTCGTGGTCAAAGCATTGCTGGTCGCGGGCCTGTGGCTGGCCGGCTGGGGCGCGGCGCGGCTGGCCGCCGAGGTGCTGCCGGAGGCCGGGACCGCCGGCCAGTTCATCGCCGCGACGCTGGCCATCTGGAATCCGTACGTGGCCGAACGGCTCCTGCAGGGGCATTGGAGCCTGCTGGTCGGGTACGGCTGCCTGCCCTGGGTGGCGCTGGCGGCGGTGCGGCTGCGCACTGGGTGGCCCGGAGTACCTGCGTTGGCGTTCTGGATCGCGCTGGCCGGTCTGACGCCGACCGGGTTGATGCTCGCGGCCACGGTGGCACTGGCCTGTGTGGCCGCCCCGGGCGACGGGTGGCGGCGGTGGCGGGTCGCGGTCCTCGGGCTGGGTTTGTCGGTGCTGGCCGCGGTGCCCTGGCTGGTGGCAGCGGCGATCGGCAGCAGCGTCTCATCGGCTTCCGCGGCGGGGGTTCAAGCGTTCGCGGCCCGCGCCGAACCCGGCCTGGGCACCCTGGGCAGCCTGGCCGGGTTGGCCGGCATCTGGAACGGTGACGCGGTACCGGCCTCCCGGACAACACTTTTCGCACTGCTCGCCACCGTTGTCCTGCTCGGGATCGTGGCTTTGGGGCTGCCTGTCGCGATCCGCACACCCGCGGCGGTGCCACTGCTGGTGCTCGCGGTGCTCGCGGTGCTGATCCCCTCGGCAATGGCGACCGGCCCTGGTTTGGCGTTCGTCGAGTCCGTGATCCGGTCGGTGCCCGGCCTGGGTGTGGTGCGCGACGGGCAGAAGTGGGTGGCGTTGGCGATGCCCGGCTACGCACTGGCCGCGTCGGCGGCTCCACTGGCCCTGCGGCGGTTACGGGTGCCCGTGGTGGCGGGCGCCGCGGTGTGTTGTGCGGCGCTGCTCGCCGTTCTTCCCGACCTGGCCTGGAGCGTGGGCGGGCAGGTCCACGCCGTGCGTTACCCGCCGGCCTGGGCATCCGTGGCGGCGACGATCAACGCCGACCCTCGCCCGGTGGCCGTGCTGCCTCCCGACAGCATCCGGCAATTCTCGTGGGCCGGAACAGTACTCGACCCCCTGCCACGGTGGCTGCGGGCCGAGGTACTGACCACCGGCGATCTGTCCATCGGCGGCCAGACGGTGCCCGGCGAAGGGGTCCATGCGCGGGCTGTGCAGGCGCTGGTGCTGTCCAACGCGTCCCCCCAGGAACTGGCCGACGCCGGCGTGGGTTGGGTTGTCCGCGAATCCGACGGCGACGTGACCGCGCAGCGGGTGGGCGGCTCGGCGCCTGCGGCCCCCGGTCGCGCCGTGATGATCGGCGCCCACCTGGTGTGGCTCGCATTGTTGATCGGCGGCGCGATGGGGATGGCTGCCGGGCGCGTGAGTAACGCAGTGGCGAGAACTCGCGCTTTTTCTCGCCGTGGCGTTACTGGCGCGGACTAAACCAACCCGCTCACATACCGACCGTCGCGCACCGATTCCAGCACGGTGCGCATCGCGTCTGCGCTGAGCGCCCAGGAGAATTCATCGCTGCGGGCCTGGGCCTTGCTGCCCAGCGCGTCGCGCAGCACCCGATCGTTCAACAACTGTCCGAGCCCGGCGACCAGGCCCTCACTGTCGTCGACCAGCAGCCCGGTGACACCGTCGACGATCGAATCCGTCAGGCCACCTGAACCCCGGTAGCCGATGGTCGGCACGGCGTGTTGCGCGGCCTCGGTCACCGCCAGGCCCCAGCCCTCCTTGCGCGACGGCAGCACATGCACCCAGCTCTGCTGGAGCACACGGTGTTTCGTCACGTCGTCGACGTGACCATGGAACGTGACCGCATCGGTGATGCCCAGCAGCTCGGCATGGTCGACCAGCCGCTCGCGCCACCAACCGCCGCCCAGGATGTCCAGGTGCAGCCCGGGCACCTCGGCCCGCAGTGCCGCGACAGCCTCCAGCGCGTCTTCGATCTGCTTGTGCGGTACCAGTCGGGACAGCACCACCACCCGCGGCGTCCGGGAACGCTCAAGTTCCAACGTCTCCGCGGGTGCCTCGTCAAGACCGTTGCGCACCACGGCAATCCGGCCTGAATCCACGCCGAGCTCATTGAGGTCGCGGGCCGAGGGCAGCGATACGGTGACGTACTGGTTGCGCCGGTGCAGCCGCGGCGACAGCCTCGACTCCACGAACCACCCGACGCGCCCCATCACCGGACCGGCCACCGGCCACAGTTCGCGATGGCAGTGGTGCACCAGCACCGCCACCCGCTTGCCGAACGCCAGCCGTGCCAGGAACGGCAAGCCGTTCTGGGTGTCGACGACGACGTCGGGTCGCGCCCGGCGCAGGGGCCCCAGCCCGACCCTCGCCGCAACCATCGCCAGGCCGGCCCAGATGTACACCGAGTAGGGGCCACCACCGCGGCTGACGCGAATCCCGTCGACCACCTCTTCGCGTGCGGCACCGGGATAGCGCGCGGTGCGCAACGTGACGGCCATGCCCTCCTGCGCCCACTGCGCGCCGATGCGCTGCACATAGGCTTCGCTGCCGCCGCCTTGCGGATGCCCCGTATCGCGCCAGCACAGCAGCAGCACTGAGCGCACGGGACGGTGGGCAGACATCGTGTCGAGGGTACCGGTGAGTACGTTGGGCGGGTGCGGCCCACCGATTGTTTTGCCCACCGGGCAACGCTCGGCCGGTCAGTGCGTCTGCTCTCGGAGTTCCGGTTCGAACAATCCGAGCCGGCCCGGTTCTACGGCGCGTTGGCCGCCGACACTGTCGCCATGGTCACCGATCTGTGGACCGGATACACCGGCGAAGACCCGACCGGACGCACGATGCTCGACGTGGGTGGCGGGCCCGGCTACTTCGCGTCGGCGTTCGAGTCGGCCGGGATGCGCTATATCGGGGTGGAACCGGACCCACGCGAAATGCATGCGGGCCCGGCCGGCGAGCCCGGTGCGGGCAGCTTCGTGCGCGCGTCCGGGATGGCGCTGCCGTTCGCCGACGCCAGCGTGGACGTCTGCCTGTCGTCCAACGTCGCCGAGCATGTGCCGCACCCGTGGCGGCTGGGCAACGAGATGCTGCGCGTGACCAGGCCCGGCGGGCTCGTGGTGCTGTCGTACACGGTGTGGCTGGGCCCGTTCGGCGGCCACGAAATGGGGATGACGCACTATCTGGGCGGGTACCGGGCCGCCGCGCGGTACACGCGCAAACACGGTCACCGACCCAAGAATGACTACGGCTCGTCGTTGTTCGCGGTGTCGGCGGCCGATGGCCTGCGGTGGGCCGTCAGCACCGGAGCCCTGGTCGCCGCATTTCCCCGCTACCACCCACAATGGGCGTGGTGGATGACATCGGTGCCCGGCGTGCGGGAGTTGTTGGTGAGCAATCTGGTGCTTGTGCTGCGACCGTCGTGAACTACTGAACTGGAACAGGTTCTCGTTTCGCCGCGGACTGGGTAATGTGACGCTTATGACACAGACTGCACCGGCCACCGCCGCCAAAACCGAGTACGACAAGCTGTTCATCGGCGGCCAGTGGGTCGAGCCGTCGAGCACCGAGGTCATCGAGGTCTTCTCCCCTGCCACCGGCGAGAAGGTCGGTCAGGTTCCGCTGGCCGCCGAGGCCGATGTCGACGCCGCGTGCGCCGCCGCCCGCAAGGCCTTCGACGAGGGCCCGTGGCCGCACATGTCACCTGACGAGCGGCAGGCCGTGCTCGCCAAGGCCGTCGACCTGGTGAACGCGCGCGCCGAGGAGTTCAAGCACCTGCTCAAGCTGGAGACGGGTCAGCCGCCGACCATCGTCGACATGATGCAGTTCGGCGCCGGAGTGTCCGGGCTGCAGTACTACGCCGGCGCGGCCGACAAGTTCGCCTGGAAAGAACTCCGCGACGGCATCTACGGCCAGACGATGGTCGTCAAGGAACCCATCGGAGTGGTGGGCGCCGTCATCGCCTGGAACGTGCCGTTCTTCCTGGCCTGCAACAAGCTGGGCCCGGCGCTGCTTGCCGGCTGCACCGTGGTGCTCAAGCCTGCCGCCGAGACCCCGCTGACCACCAACCTGTTCGCCGAGGTGTTCGCCGAGGCCGGGCTGCCAGAGGGCGTGCTGTCGGTGGTGCCCGGTGGCCCGGAGACCGGCCGCGCGCTGATCAACAACCCGGAGCTGGACAAGTTCACCTTCACCGGCAGCTCAGCGGTCGGCAAGGAGATCGGCAAGGTCGCCGCCGAGCGCCTCAAGCCCTGCACGTTGGAGCTGGGCGGCAAGTCCGCGGCCATCATCCTTGAGGACGCCGACCTGGATTCCACGCTGCCGATGCTGGTGTTCTCCGGCCTGATGAACAGTGGGCAGGCCTGTGTCGGGCAGACCCGCATCCTGGCCCCGCGCTCGCGCTACGACGAGGTCGTGGAGAAACTTGCCGGCGCTGCAGCCGGCATGCAGGTCGGCCTGCCCGACGACGCTGCGTCCATGATCGGACCGCTGATCAGCGAGAAGCAACGGGAGCGGGTCGAGGGCTACATCCGCAAGGGCGTCGAGGAGGGCGCGCGGATCGTCACCGGCGGCGGCCGTCCCGAGGGCCTGGATTCGGGCTGGTTCGTGCAGCCGACCGTGTTCGCCGACGTGGACAACTCGATGACGATCGCCCAGGAGGAGATCTTCGGGCCGGTGCTGGCAGTGATCGCCTACGACACCGTGGACGACGCGGTGCGCATCGCCAATGACTCGCCGTACGGCCTGGCAGGCAGTGTGTACACCACCGATTTCGCCAAGGCCATCGAGATCGCGGGCAAGATCCGCACCGGCACCTACGCGGTGAACATGTATGCATTCGACCCGGGCGCCCCGTTCGGCGGGTACAAGAACTCCGGCATCGGCCGCGAGAACGGACCCGAGGGCATCGAGGCTTACACCCAGGCCAAGAGCGTGCTGCTGCCGTTCGGCTACACCCCGGAGTAATCCGGCCACCTGCGCGAGTGGGCGGGTTGGTATTCAGGTTCGTCGACTATCGTGACGGCCCCAACCACCCGCACCATGAGGAGGAATCGTGGCAGTTTCGGTCGATCTGGCGAAGTCACTCGACAAGTCCTATGAGGACAAGTCACTCAAGGACATTCTCGAAGCTTCACCGGCGGCGCTGGCCGGGGTGACCGACGCCGACGCCAAACACCTTGACGAGGCGTTCGGCATCAAGACGGTGCGTCAACTCGGTGCGAACAAGTTCTTCGCGGTCGCCGCCGCTCTTGTGGCGCTGGAGAACGCCGGCTGACACCGGCTCTTTCGGCACGAAAGCCCTCAGGGACCCCGCCCGGTTCCTGAGGGCTTTCGCCGTTCAACCGGAGTTAACCGCCCATTCCGGAATATCGGCCACACTCCTTGGCGTTCGGTCACTACAAGACGGTTGCCTTGGCGGCATGCCGGTTCACACAGAAGGGCGGTGCACGATGTGGGTCATCGAACTCAACGTCGCCGGTCTACGATTCACCCGGCAGGTACGCAGGCCGCACGCCCCGACGCTCACGGTCAGGCCCCGCGACTTGCTGCGGCACACAACGCAGTTGCTGCTCGATCGAGTCGCCTGACCCGAACCGGGTTACACCCTGGTCCAGCGGGCGCACAGGATGTCGGCGTTGACGCCGGATTTGGTCAGCACCGAGGTCAGCTGGTCATACATCCACTCCCCTGGCTATTTGTTCACGATCCATTCGTAGGTCGACGAGCCCATCGCCAGTGCGCCGGGTGGTGTGGGACGTGCGCGACGATCCCGTACAACTGCAAGGACTCCGGCGGATCGCACAGCGCGTCGATCGCGGTATCGGCCACGGGTCAGCGCACTATCTGCCTGTGGGCCTGCCGAGTGCATTGATCAGGGTCGAAACCAAGAGGTCGGCCCGCGCCCCGGCCTCATCGGAGGAAGTGCCCACCAAAGCCTCGAGGGTCGGTGATGCCGTTGGCAATTCGTGCACCACGTGTAGCAGCGCCAGGTACATGCGGCGACCCCATGCCGGGTCGGAGCTCAAGATCTCGCCGGCCGCATGAAGCCGACTGAACAACAGATCGAGTCCCGCCTGAATCTCCGAATCGAACTGCGGTCCACGGGGAGAGCCCTCGTCCGCTGGAGTGGGACCAACGAATGGATCACTGATCTTGAGCTCGAACGCCAACTCGGTGAGTCGGTGCAGTGCCACAATCGGTGGCGCCGTCTTGACCCGCGCCTTCTCGAACGCCTGCCGGTAGCGGGCGTTGAGGTCCAGAGCGAGGGCATCCAGCAACGACTGCCGCGACGAGTACCGACGATGCACGGTGGCCCTGGCAAGACCTGCCGCGTCCGCCACCTGCTCCAGCGAGGCGTTCGGATCGGCCGTGAGTACGGTTCTGGCCGCCTCCAGAATCCTCGCACGGCTCCGCTCTGCGTCCGCGCGCAAACGCCGTGGCCGATCTTCGTCACTCATCTCGCGCTCTCCACGCCCGCCAAACTACCAAGCATTATCTGCGTCATCAGTGTTGCAATTAAGTCTTAATTGTGACAATGTTATCGCAAATACTGCACACCACCGTTCGAAGGAATTTGGGATATGGATCTGGGCTTAGCAGGCAAGCACGTCGTCGTCACCGGGGCCAGCAGGGGAATAGGTCTTGCGACTGTCCACGCATTCCTCGCCGAGGGCGCCTCCGTTACGGCCGTCTCTCGGCGCCGCACACCTGAACTCGACGCCACCACAGCCACATTCGTGGCCGCCGACCTGTCATCACCAGACGGCCCTCGCGAAATGATCGACGCGGTGCTGGCCGCAGCACCGCGCTTGGATGTCCTGGTCAACAATGCCGGCGGCGGCGACCTTCCCAATGACGCGCTCACGGACCCGTTCGGCGGCCAGGACGACACCTGGGACCGCATCTTCGCACTCAACCTCTATTCCGCGGTGCGGGCCACCCGGGCGGCGCTGCCCGCGCTCATCGAGTCTCGCGGCGCAGTCGTCAACGTCAGCTCGGACAGCGCTCTCAAGCCACACACCGCTCCCCTGCCCTACTCCACCGCGAAAGCGGCACTCAACGCGTTCTCCCGCGGACTCGCCGAGAAGGTCGCCTCGCTGGGCGTACGAGTCAACGTCGTCACCCCCTCATCCACTCGCACCAGCCTCATCGAAGGACCCGATGGTCTTATCGCCAATATCGCCGCCGCGGCGGGCGCCGACTACGCCACCACACTGGCCGAGTTCCCACAGCAGGCCGGTATGGTCACCACCACGCTGATCGAACCGGATGAAATCGCACGGGCGATCATGTTCCTGTCGTCCCCCACAATGCCGAGCGCTGTCGGATCCAACTGGGCAGTCCATGGCGGGGCACTCAAGACGCCGGCCTGACCACCGAAGAGCTGATCCACCAAGCGGCACACACCCGGGCAGCCCAAGTCCTCGCCGGGGCACAAGCGCTCCTCGCCCGATGACCGCCGCAACACATGCCCCCGCAAAGGAATTCGCTCACGCAGTGGTTGACGGCATCACCTCCCCATTCGGGAGGCAGAAGTAGTGCCGTGCAGCAGTGCCGGACGGCGGCGGTCAAAATGAGGGCCGGGCAGGGCCTGCGGCGAACCCCGTCGCCGGGAGCCCACCAGATCTGCCAGGCGTTGGCGCGGGTTGCCCGACCAACATCTCCGTCAGGCCGGCCCGGCCGGCCTGGTCCAGCGGGCACAGACGAAATCTGCATTGACGGCCGATTCGGCCAACACCCACTCCGACCGGACCGGCAGCACCGGTGACCCCGCGCCCAGCGTGCACGGTGCGTAGCTGACGATCATCTCGTCGATCAGCCCCGCCGTCACGAACTGCGCGGCGACGTCGCCACCACCGACCACCCAGATGTCCTTACCCGCGGCGGCCGAGGCCAGCTGTGGGTGCAGGTCGGTCACGGCGCCGCTGAATACCCGCACCGGGTATCGCTCGGCGGTGATCTGCGGCCGGTGCGTCAGCACCCAGGCCGGCTGCTCATACATCCAGTCGTCCGGATGGTTGCGCACGATCCACTCATAGGTGGACGCGCCCATCACCAGTGCGCCGATGTTTTCGATGAAGTCGTCGTAGCCGAACGGCCCGTCGCCGTCGATGGCACGCGAGATCAGCCAGTCCAGGCTGTCGTTGTCGTCGACGATATAGCCGTCCAGGCTCGATGCGGTGTAGTAGACGGTCTTCAATGTCAGTCCCTTCTCATCCATTCCAGGGGATCGCCCCGGTCGACATCGGCTCCGTGACGGCCCAACATGGCGCGCGCCAGGTTCCGTCGGTGCGCCGAGTAGGTCAGCACATGCGCGACGATGCCGTACAACTGGAACGATTCCGGCGGGTCGCACAGCGCGTCGATCACCGTGTCAGCCAGCCGGCCCGCCGCAGAGTGTTCGGAAATCAGTGTGGTCCAGCGTTTTCCGATCGCATCGTGGTGATCGGCCAGCTGCTTGGCCGTCGTCTGGGCAGTGGTGGCGCGCGACGGGAAATCACGGCCTTCGATCGTGGCCAGCCACACCTCCTTCGTCCACACGATGGCGCCGAGCACCGTGGCCACACTTGGCTCCGGGCCATCCCAGTCGAGCACCACCTGACCAGGTGAAACCTCTTGCACCCATTGGCTTTCCGAAAGCTGAGCGGCCGTCTCGATCAGGTATGCGGTGTCGGCGACGTCGTGGACGAGCATGAACTGCGATACATCGGGCCCGGACTGCTCGGCCTCACGCGTCAGCCACAACGAGTGCGGCGGATGGAAATGCACCCCGTTCGGGGCGGCCAGCCGGAATCCGACCGCACCGGCCTGCGAAGGCGGCACCCCGAAGGCCCGCCGGAACGCACGCGAGAACACCTCGGCCGACGACCAGCCCTCCGCCGCGGCCACCTCTGCCACTCCTTCGCCGTGCTGCAGCCGCCAGGCCGCGCGTTCCAGCATGACGCGCCGGCGCAGCGCGGCGGGTGGTTCGCCGGTCAACCGGCGCACCTCGCGGGAAAAGTGGAATTCCGATGCGTAACTGCTGCGCGCCATTTCGCCGACCCCGGCGTTGTCGACGTCGACAACAGCGTCGAGCAGTTCCCGCAATCGGTCCCGCCCATTCGGTTGCACACTCACAGTGACCGAGTATGGTCGGCTTCCGCTCGCAAGAACATGACATTTCCTGCTGCCCGGATCAGGTGTCGAGCACCTCGGTGACCCGTGCTTCCACCTCGCCCCGGTCACCGAGGTCATCCAGGTCGATCCCGAACCGGTCACCGAGCGCATCGAGCACCTGCGCGGCAGTGTCGAATCGGATGCGCTCGGTTCCCCCGCTGCGATGGATGGCCAGGTTGCGGCCCCGCAGGTTGAACCTGGCGTCGTCGGTGATCAACGCCACGGTCAGCCCGACGACGAAGATTCCCCCGGGATGTGTTGACACATACCAACTTCCGACCTCAAGGTCGATCCTAGGCTGCGGCCTGCTGGTGAAACTGTACAGCGGTGACCAGTCGCCGCGGATCTTCGCCTGCAACACATAGCCGTCCGCTTCATCGACCAGGCGATACGGCTCATGCCGCGTCTGCTGCTCCGGACCGGCTTCAAGACGGATCGGCGACGACAGCGTCTGCCCACCGAATCCGACGTCGACCAGGTACCGCCCGTCGATGCCCGGCGCCCTGACCGCCAACACGTTGTGGGTCTGTGCGGGCAGCGGAGCATCGGGCGCTTTCATCCACAGCACCCGCCCGGCGAACCTCTCGACCTCGAAGCCGACCTGTTCGAGGACATACCCCATCAGCCCGTTGTGCTCGTAGCAGTACCCGCCGCGACGCCGGCTGACCAGCTTGTCGCTCAGGGCACCGGCACTCAGGTCGGCCACCGGCACACCCAGCAGCGGGTCGAGGTTCTCGAACGGGATCGAGCGGTTGTGTGCGGCGACAATGGCCTGCAACGTGTCGAGATCCGGTCGCGCGGAGCCCTGATAGCCGATCCTGTCGAAGTACCCGGTGAGGTCGATTGCGCCCATGATCGAAAATCATGCAGCCTCAACCGCTGTTGAGGTCAACCCGGGGCACACTGGTGTCATGGCTGCGCATCTCACCGAGCGTCTACGGGAGGATCTGCTCGCCCGCTGGTCCGAGACCCACCGCAAGCACCACAATGTGGCGCACCTGCACGAGGTGCTCGACGCGATCGGCACCGTCGCCGATGACGGCGTGGCGTTCGACCGCGAGGCCGTCGAGCTTGCCGCCTGGTTCCACGATGCGATCTATGAGATCGGCCGGGACGACAACGAGGAACGCTCCGCCGAGCTGGCCCGCCAACTACTCGACGCCTCGCCGATGCGCGACGAGGTGGCCCGATTGGTGCTGGTGACCAAGACCCACCGGGTCGATGCCTGCGATGTCAACGCCGCAGTCCTCAGTGACGCCGACCTGTCGGTGCTCGGCTCCGTGCCTGCGCGCTATCAGCAGTACGCGGCCGCCGTGCGGGAAGAATACGGCGCCGTCCCCGACGATGTATTCAGACCCGCACGGGCCCGGCTACTCTCGGCGTTGCTCGACGGGCCGATCTTCCACACCGGTCCGGGGCTCGACCGCTGGGAAGCGCAGGCCCGAGTCAATATCGCCGACGAGATCACGCAGCTGACCGGAAGCGGTTAACGCAGCGGATCGCAGTACTTCAGCAGCGGGTCCGTCGCGCCGCCGGCGATGGTGTCGGCCAGCAACCGGCCGGTCAGCGGCCCGAGCGCGATGCCCCACATCCCGTGCCCGCCACCGACATACACGCGTGGCGACCGGGTCGCACCGATCAGCGGCAGTCCGTCGGCGGTGCAGGGACGCGAACCCACCCACTCTTCTTGCCGGGCGGTCCAGTCGACTCCGGTGAACATCGGCCGGGCTGCATCGACGATGGCGCGGATACGACGCGGGTCCAGTGGCGCGTCCGCGCTGCGGAACTCCATCATCCCGGCCACCCGGAACCGGCCGTCCAGGGGCGTACACGCCACCCGCTGTACCGGGAAGTAGATGGGGTTCTTGGGCATCGAGTCGGGTTGGACCGTGAAGCTGTAACCCCGGCCTGCCTGCACCAGCGCGCGCACCCCGAACGGGCGGGCGAGCCGGTTGAGCCGGGCGCCGTTGGCGATGACCGCAACATCGGCCATGAGCGACCGTCCGTCGGCGGCGGTGAGACTCACCGCGCTTGCGCCGGGGCCGATGTGTTCCACCTCGAAGCCCTCGACGATCTCACCACCGCGGTCACGCACCGCGTCCGCGAGCGCCGCCACATACCGCGGCGGGTCGATGAACCGCTGGTCCCGTAGCCGGATGCCTGCGCGCACACCGTCACCGAGCGCCGGTTCCAGCGACCGGATCTGTTCCCCGGTCAGCAGCTCGTAATCCACCTCGCCGCCGTGCTCGATCACATGCCGGAACTCGGTGATCAGACCCTCGCGGTCCCCTTCGGAGGCGAACCCCATCAGGAACGGATCGGCCACCGATGTCTGTGCGGTCAGGCCTTCGTCGGCGAATTCGTCGTAGGCGGGCAGCGCCCTGCGGTTGGCCTCGGTGTAGAAGCCCATGGCGGAGTTCCACTTCGCCGTCGTGCAGTGCCGGGCGAAGCCGGCCAGGAATCGCAACAACTGCGGGTCGGCCGACGGCGGCACATACACCGGGGAGGACGGGTCGAGCAGCGCCTTGATGCCGTACCGAAGCACCGCCGGCTCGGGCAGCGGCAGCGTCAGCGCCGGAGCCAACCAGCCCGCGTTGCCCCACGACGCATCCGCGGCCACGCCGGTGCGGTCCACAACCGTGACCTCGACCCCGCGGCGCTGCAGATGCCAGGCGGTCGCCAGACCAACCATGCCGGCCCCGATGACGAGCGCTTTCATGCCTCAACTCCCTTGCTGCCGTTGTCTACTCCAATGGTGGATCGACAGCAGGGTTTCGGCGATGGCGCTTCAGCCAGTGTTATCCCGGTCTCATTGACCGATCGGCCATCGGGTCAGCGGCGCAGCGCGGCCAACCGCAGTTCGAGCATCAACACCAGCCGAATATCGGGATCCGCGACGTCGACGCCGCAGGAGTCCGCGGTCCGGCGCAGCCGGTTCCGCAGGGTGTTCGGATGGACGTGCAGTTCCATCGCAGCCCGGCCGATGTCACCGCCGTGGTTCAGGAACGCGGCGACGCTGGTGACCAGTTCACTGCCGTGGTCGCGGTCGAATCGCGATATCCGGCCCAGTGGCGTGCTGCCCACCAACCCGTCGAGTACCGCGGCCGAACGCAGCGCGAGCACCCCGCCCAGGCAGTCGTGGATGGTGGCGACCCGGCCCCATTCCTGCCCGCTGCGCAGCACCGCCAGAGTCCGGTCGGCATCGCTCCGCGACAGATGCGTGTGAACTGCGCCGTCGATCTGGCGTCCGACGGCAGCCAGCACCGCACCGGACAGGCGATCCACGAACTCGCGCAGCACCCGGACCGTGGTGGGTTCGTCGCAACCCAGCACCGCGTACACCACGTCGTCGATCCGTCCGACCACGGAGTCGATGGCCTGGGCCTGCAGGTGCAGGTCGAGCGATCCGGTGAGTCCGAGCGTGTGCTGGCCGGTGCCCGCGAACGCCGCGACAGTCAGCGGCCCCGACATTCCGAGTTCGTCGGCGATGCGTTCGGCGGGCTCGCCGCCGACGATCAGGGTCTCCACCAATTCCTGCCGACTGCGGCGGGCGCGATCGGCGCGGTCGCGCTCCACCACGATGCGCCGCGCCACCAGCGCCGCCGACGAGCGCATGGCCCGTTCCTGTTCGGCGGTCGGCGGCGCGGTCACCGCCGCCCAGATCGAGCCCACAAGGACGCCGGAGTGCCGTACCGCGATCACCGCGCGCGGCGTCATTCCGCCCGCACTGAGGTCGACGTAGATGACGCCGGTCTCGCGGGACAGCCGATCGAATACGCCGGCGTCGACCAGCACCTGTCGGTAACGGCCGGGGACACGACGTCCCAGAATGGTGTCGATCCGCGCATCGTCGACCGCTTGCGCGCCCCCCGAGTAAGCGAGCACCGCTGAGTTTTCGTCCTCGATGGTGATCGGACCGCCCACCAACTCGGCGAGCGAATGGGCCAGCTCGAACAGATCCTCGACGCTCACCGCCATGCCCGGAGCGTACGTCGTCGAGCGCAATGGCCGATATCACGACCCGACCCACGCGACCTGCGCCTTTTGAGAGGATCAGGTCCGAGCGATCCGGATCCGGGGCAGGCGTTGCCGAGCGAATGGGTTTTTATGCCGTCACCTGGGTACTATACGAAAACTAGAACACGTTCCATTTCACTTCAGGGGGACTCCGTGGCCTCGACCGACATCGATCCGTCCGAAATCACCAAGTGGGATCCGGGCCTGACCGAGAAGGTCATGGGCTGGCTACGGCCGCTGATCAAGGGCTATCACCGTGCCGAGGTGCGGGGCCTGGACGACTTCCCGCTCGGCGGCGCCCTGGTCGTCTCGAATCACTCGGGCGGCCTGTTCCCGATGGATGTGCCGGTGTTCGCGACGGGCTTCTACGAGAAGTTCGGCTACGACCGGCCCGTGTACACGCTCAGCCACGACATGCTGATGGTCGGGCCGACGGCCGACTTCTTCAAAAAGACGGGGTTCATCCGCGCCAGCCGCGAGAACGCCGACGAAGCGCTGCGCTCGGGCGGTGTGGTGGTGGTTTTCCCGGGCGGTGACTTCGACGTGTACCGGCCGACCCGCTCGGCGAACAAGATCGACTTCGACGGCCGCACCGGTTACATCAGAGCCGCCTTGGCCGCCGGGGTTCCGATCGTCCCCATGGTCGGCATCGGTGGGCAGGAGGCGCAACTGTTCCTGTCCCGCGGCACCGCGGTCGCCAAAGCGCTCGGCCCGATCGCCCGGATGGCGCGGACCAAGATTGTGCCGCTGTCGTTCGGCTTTCCGTTCGGGTTGTCGGCGGTGCTGCCGCTGAACGCGCCGCTGCCGACCAAGATCGTGATGAAGGCGCTGCCCCCGGTCGACATCACCGCGGAGTTCGGTGCGGACCCCGACATCGACGAGGTCGACGCGCATGTCCGCCACGTCATGCAGCGCGCACTGGACGAGCTGGCCGCCGAGCGCCGCTTCCCGGTGATCGGCTGATTCCGATGGGCCCTCTGGATCGCCTGACCGATGCGGTAGGCCTGGCCACCACCATGCGCCGGGCCGGGTTGATCGCCGTGCTGAGGCCGGACAAGTACGTGCGTATCGCCGCGGCGATGGCCCGCGAGAACATGGGCGTCACCTCAGGTTTCGCCAGCGCCGCGCAACGCTGCGGCAGCAGGCCGGGGCTCATCGACGAACTCGGCACCCTGAGCTTCGGTGACATCGACCGTCGCGCAGACGCTCTGGCCGCCGCACTGCAGGCGCTGCCGTCCGGCGAGCCGCGGGTGATCGGCATCATGGCACGCAACCACCGCGGCTTCGTGCTGTCACTGATCGCCGCCAACCGTATCGGTGCCGACGTCCTCCTGCTGAACACGTCGTTCGCCGGCCCCGCGCTGGCCGAGGTGGTCACCCGCGAGCAGGTCGATGCGGTGATCTACGACGAGGAGTTCACCGAGACGGTGGACCTGGCGCTCGCCGACCGGCCGGCGGCCGCCCGAATCGTGGCGTGGACGGACACCAAGGCGCACGGCCAGACGGTCGAGAAGCTCGTCGACGCGTTCACCGGCAAGCAACCGCGACGGTCCGGCGAGAAAAGCCGCGTCATCCTGCTCACCTCGGGTACCACCGGAACACCCAAGGGCGCCAAGCATTCCGGCGGTGGGCCCGAGATACTCAAGTCGATCCTGGACCGCACCCCGTGGCACGCCGAGGAGCCCGTCGTCATCGTGGCGCCGATGTTCCACGCCTGGGGTTTCTCCCAACTGGCGTTCGCGGCGTCGATGGCGTGCACCATCATCACCCGCCGCAAGTTCGATCCGGAGGCCACGCTGGAACTCGTCGACCGGCACCGGGCCACCGGATTGTGTGTGGTGCCGGTGATGTTCGACCGGATCATGGGCCTGCCGGAGAACGTGCTGCGGCGCTACGACGGCCGTTCGTTGCGCTTTGCCGCCGCGTCCGGTTCCCGCATGCGGCCCGATGTGGTCACCGCATTCATGGACCGGTTCGGCGACGTGATCTACAACAACTACAACGCCACCGAGGCCGGGATGATCGCCACCGCCACCCCGGCCGATCTGCGCGCCGCCCCCGATACCGCAGGAAAACCCGCCGAGGGCACCTACATTCGCATCCTCGACGCCGATTCCCGTGCGGTGCCGACCGGTGAGGTGGGCACGATCTACGTACGCAACTCGACTCAGTTCGACGGCTACACCTCGGGCTCCACGAAAGACTTCCACGACGGCTTCATGTCCTCGGGCGATGTCGGTTATCTCGACGAGGCGGGCCGCTTGTTCGTGGTCGGGCGGGACGACGAGATGATCGTCTCCGGCGGGGAGAACGTGTACCCGATCGAGGTGGAGAAGGTGCTGGCCCGCCATCCCGGGGTCGCCGAGGCCGCCGTGATCGGCGTCGACGACGACCAGTACGGACAGCGGTTGGCGGCGTTCGTGGTGCTCACCGGGGCCGCCTCCACCGATGAACTGAAAGCGTATGTTCGAGAGAACCTGGCCAATTACAAAGTCCCGCGGGAGATCACTGTGCTCGAGGAGTTGCCGCGCAACAGCACTGGCAAGATCGACCGCCGAGATCTGCAGGAGCGGGTGAATGGCTGAACGCCGGCGGCTGCTGGCGGCAGCGGCCGAACTGCTCAACGCGGCCAACGCGGTCAAACCACTCGGACGCCAGGGGTACAGCACGATCCCGGCGTTCGCGTTCGGCTGGCCGACGTCGGAGAACGCTCCGCTGGTGATCACCGTGTCGGTGCTCGACGCGTTACGCCGCGGCATCCGAGGTCACTACCGCTCGCCCGGTGACCGAATCTCGTTGCTGCTCAAAGCCGTCTCCTGGGCGCTACTGGTCCTGGTACACCGCCGCGGTGTGCAGTCCCGGCCGTATTTCGAAGACCCGGTGCACGAGGCGCTCGCCGACGAGTATCCCTCGGCCCTGCGGCCGCTGCGGCGCGGTGAGGTGTATTCGACGTCGCTGACCCGGCGCCGCTACGTGGGTCGGACCGTGCGCTACGGTCCGCACCGGGCCAACGTGGCCGACATCTGGATGCGTCCTGATCTACCGCGTGACGGCAAAGCCCCGGTGCTGCTGCAGGTCCCGGGTGGCGCCTGGATGATCGGCATGCGCAGGCCACAGTCGTATCCGTTGATGAGCTATCTCGCCGAAGAGGGCTGGATCTGTGTGTCGATCGGCTACCGGATCAGCCCGCGCCACCCATGGCCCAATCACATCATCGACGTCAAGCAGGCGCTGGCGTGGGTCAAGGCCAATATCGCCGAATTCGGCGGTGATCCCGACGCCGTGTGCATCACGGGCGGCTCGGCCGGTGGGCATCTGACCGCGCTGGCCGCACTGACGCCCAACGATCCCAAGTGGCAGCCCGGTTTCGAGGACGCCGACACCTCGGTGGCCGCCGCGGTGCCGGTGTACGGCCGCTACGACTGGTACAGCACGGCGGGAACCGGGCGCCCCGAATTCATGGAGATCCTGCAGCGGCTCATCGTCAAACTCCCGTTGGACGGCAACGCTCAGGTGTATCGCAATGCCTCTCCGATCACACTGGTGCACCCTGATGCGCCACCGTTTTTCGTGTTGCACGGCACCAATGACTCACTCATACCGGTGGGTGAAGGCCGCGATTTCGTCGCAGCCCTGCGCAAGGTGTCGAACTCACCGGTGGTTTACGCCGAGATACCCCATGCCCAACACGCATTCGACTTCTTCGGCTCACCGCGCGGGCACTACACCGCCGATGCTGTCGCGGAGTTCCTGAACTGGGCACGGACCAAGGCGCAGATCGACGCGGCCGAAGCGGCCGGCCTGTGACGTGACGGCGTAACCGCGGGCTGGTTGCTCCGGTCGGTTACGCCGCCACGGCACGCATCAGGCTTCGGCCAGCACCCCGTGCAGGGCCTTCTTCGCCTCCGTGACCGCCGCGAGGAGGTTCGTCCGAACCTCACCAAGCTTGGCCTTCTGTTCGTCGGTGCCGGTGAACGCGATGGTGCGTGCCAGACCGGCGATCTCGTGCAGGCCCGTGCGGATCTTGATGACGTCGGCGAATTTGCCCACCTTGCTCAACAGCGTGTGCGCGGTCTCGCTGGTGACACCGCGCCAGGCCAGCAGCTGGGTGCCGAACTCGGTGAGCGTGGCGACACCGTCGGAGACGGTGACCACACCGCGGCCTGCCAGTGCGCTGATGGCCAATTCGACGATGTCCTGCGGCGGGGTGAAAGCACCGTCCGTCGCCGCGGTGGTGCGCTCGACAATCTGTTCGGCGGTGGCCGGCCCGTCGAGTAGCAGTGCCGCAGTGCCGACCGCCGCACGCTTGAGTGAGAAGCCGGGCCCGAAGCCACCACCGAATCCACCGCCAAAACCACCACCGAAACCGCCGCCGAAGCCCTGTCCGCCGAACGCCCCCGCACCGAAACCGCCCTGTCCCTCATGACCGCAGTGACCTCCGCCGAAGCCCGCTGGACCCCAGCCGCCAGAGAATCCTCCAAAACCCATGTCACACATCCTTTTCCAGATCTCGGCCGAACCGACGGATCGCGGCCCGACAGGTATATCAAGTTCCTTGATACGCCCGTGGCGGCGACAATACAATGAGATCTACCTGAGAACTGCTTGAGCTGTCAGCGAACGGAGTGGCCGATCGGACACGTCGAGGCCGGCAGCGCATGTCAAGATGCCAGCTATGACTGCCACGGACAGTGAGCCGCTGGGATACCTGCTGCACCGGGTGGCCGCCACCCTACGCCCGGAAGTGGCCACGGCTCTCGCTCCGATCGGCCTCGGACTGGCGGAGTTCGTCTGCCTGCGCATCATCTCGTTGCATCCCGGGCTCACGAACGCCGACCTCGCCCGCGACACCCACGTCACCGCGCAGGCGACCAATCAGCTGCTCCACCGCCTTCAGGCCGCAGGCGCCGTGCACCGCCCCGACAGCGCAGCCGCCGGTCGGGCGTTGCCCGCCGAACTCACCGCGGCGGGCCGCGCGTTACTCACGCGCGCCGAGAACGCCGTCCACGTGGCCGATCAGCGGGTCCTGGACCGCCTGACACCCGCTGAACAAACGCAGCTCAAAGCCTTGTTACGCAAAGCCGGTCGCGATGACACCGACTGCGGACCGGCCATCCCCTAGGCACCTGCTGTCCTGCGCTGACCCGCGCTGGTCTCACCGTGGTTTCGGTGCGGCGAGTTCACGCAGGGCAGACAGGAACAACTCATCCATTCGCGGACTCAGCTCCGCCAACGTGGCAGCTCCGGCATGGCTGGCCGAGCCGAAGACCTGCCCCAGCGCATCGGCGTCGGCGTCCGCTCCGATCGACAGGCACAAGCAGGCGACCCCTTCTGCCCGGAGTTCTTCGAGGGCCTTGGCGGTGTCGGCGTGTGCGTAGCGGCCGTCGTAGCCGTCGTCGTAGGGATAGCCGTCGGAGAGCACGATCAGGAGCCGGTGCGGTGTCCCCGCTTGGGTTTTGAGGATCTCTCCAGCGCCCCGGATACCGGCGCCGAGCCGGGTATACCCGAAGGGCTGCAATTGGCTGAGCCGGGCACGTTCGACGGCGCCGAAGTGCTGCTCAAAGGTCTTGATCGCGGGCAGGTGCACGCAATTGCGCCCCTGCGACCGGAAGCCGTAGACCGCCACCCGGTCACCGAGTTCCTCCAGGGTCGCCGCCAGTATGCCTGCGGCTTGCCGCTGATGGTCGTGGACCGCCAGCCCGCCGAGGTCGGTGTCGGTGACCGATCCCGAGACGTCGAGCAGGATCAGCACGCCGAGGTGACGGGCCAGGTTCCGCCGTTCGATGTAGATGTGTTCGGGTGCCGCGTGTCCGCAGCGCAGGTCGACGAACAAACTGGTCAGGGCTTCGGTATCCAGTTCGTCGCCGTCGGGACGGCCGCGCAGCGCCTTCGGACCCAGGCCGACCCGCGACAACCGCCGGCGCAGCACCGGATCCGCAGTGACGCTGGCCGCCGAGACGTCGGCAGCGGCGGTGAGCGGAAAGTCGATGACCCGGCACCACTGCGGTCGGTAGCGGTTGTGGTGGGTGTCCCATTCTGGGTAGAGAGCGCCGCCCACACCCACGGGCGTCTCATCCCCGAACTCGATCCGCGTGGGCAGCGGCTTGGCGTTCATCCCGGCCTGCCTGCCGCGACGCACCGAACCGGTGGGCAGTTCCGCTCCTGCATCGTCATCGCCGAAGGCCCTGGACCCGCCGAACATCTTCCGCAGGAATTCCGAGAGCACCCTGGAGGTGAAGGCTGGCGCCTCGAACAATTTGAGGATCTTGCTGTCCTCGGACGGTCCCTCGTCGTCGTCGTCATCGTCATCGTCCTCGTCGGCGCCGTCGGTGTCGGCCGCGGTCGGATCGAATGTCAACATGGTCCGATTGGAGGCCGAACTCGTGGCGTCATCATCGGCCTTCAACAGCAGCGACGGCTTGACGACTCCGAACCACGGCGGCGGGTCGGCCACGGCGGCCCGGGCTTTGGCCAGTGCGAGGGACTCGGCGGGTCCGGCGGTGACCGTCCTGTCACCAGGGAACAGGCTCGCAGCCAGTGGAATTCGGTCCAGCTGTGCCAGCGCCCGGCACCCTTCCAGGGACAGATAACGCAGCGCCAGCGACGGCCGGCCCCGCAAGGCTCTGACCCATCGGCCGTCCAGACTTCCTGCGGACAGCAGCGCGGATTGCACGATCAGCTCACGGCGTTGTTCGGCGTCCGGTCGGCCGGGCGAGACGAAGATGACCCGGCCGTCGGTGTGTGCCGGTTGCCCTACCCGTGTCGCGGCGACGTCGACGGCCCGGCCGGAAACGAAGGTGGCCAGTAGCCGAAATCGTTGCAGATCATCCGATTTGACCGTGATCATGCCCCCGTCAGAATGGTATCGGCGAGTTCACCGAGTGCCCGCACGATATCGGGATCATCGGAGAGCGCCTGCACGATCGCGGCCTGCACGGCGCTGCGCAGCGGCAGACCCTCCGCGACCAGTCCACCCGCGAGGATCAGCATCCGGGTCGAGGACCCCTCGCGCAGTGGCGAGCCCTGCAGGCCTCGGATGGCGTTGCCGAGCCGCACCAGCACAGCTGCTGTCCCGGCGTCGATTCCGGCTTCACGTGCCACCACGTCGATTTCGATGTCTGCGGGCGGGAAGTCGAGTTCGATGGCCACGAACCGCTGGCGGGTGGACTCCTTGATGTTCTTCAGGACGCTCTGGTAGCCGGGGTTGTAGGAGATGACGAGTTGGAAGCCGGGAGCCGCGGGCACGGTGATCCCCAGCCGATCGACCGGGAGTTCGCGACGGTGGTCGGCCAGGGGATGGATGACCACGGTCGTGTCCTGCCGTGCCTCGACGATCTCGTCGAGATAGCAGATGGCGCCTTCGCGGACCGCCCGGGTCAGCGGTCCGTCCACCCACACCGTCTCCCCGCCCTTGAGCAGAAACCGGCCCACCAGATCCGCCGAGGTCATGTCCTCGTGGCCGGCCACGGTGATCAGCTCCCGCCCCAGTTCGTGGGCCATCGCCTCCACGAATCGGGTTTTCCCGCAACCGGTCGGCCCTTTCAGCAGTACCGGTAGGCCGCGACGGGCGGCCGCCCGGAACACGTCGGATTCGTCACCGACAGCTCGGTAGTAGGGCGCCTGTGCTTCGGTGCGGTGGTTGTCGGTCAGCACCTCAGTTCTCCGGCATGAACGGCACGACGGTGGGGAGCTGCGCGCCCTCCGGGAGGACCAGCTGGCCGTCGGTGTTGATGAAGCCGGACCGCTTGGTGGGGATCGGCAGCACCGGGTCGGGGCACGGTGTGTCGGTGCCGTCACCGCAGATGCCGCCGGTGAAGTACGAACGCTTCATGTGGTCCTCGGGCCACGGGTCGGAGTGCATGCCGATCCACTGCGCGGGCAGGTTGTAGAAGAAGAAGAAACATGCACTGACGCCGGCGAAGATGGCCAGGAAGCGGACGAACTGCTGCTTGGCGAAACCGCCTCGGACCCGGTCGATTCCGCGCTCGACGACGGTACGGCCGCGGTCATCGGTGAAGAAGCGCAGGCAGCACAACGCCGCCTGGACTCCGCCCCACATCAGGCCCTCGTAGATCGGCCATTGGTAGTAGGTGCCTGCGTTGAACGACACCGAACGGATTGCGCCCGGATAGGTGTAGAACCCGATGGGCAGCATGACGAGGGCTTCCATGATGAAGTCGAAGACGAACGCCATCGCGTAGGTCGCCAGGATCAGCCGCAGGTTGCTGATGTTGGGCCAGCGGTTCTTGATCTTGCGCATGAGCCAACAGCCGACGATCGTGATCAGCAGGACACCGTAGGCGTAGCCTGGCACATTCGTCAGCAGCGGTTCGGCGACCTGTCGGCCCGGTTCTTCCGGTGAAACCCAGCCCGGGATGCTCGAGGACCACGAACCGCGATTGAACGACCAGGTGTTGTAGGTACACCAGGTGTTGAAGTAGTTCAGCAACGGATCCTGGAAGAACATCAGACCCATCGATACGAACAGCATGCCGTCCAACGTGATTCGTCGTTCTCGCCGCCAGGGTCTGATGAAGAACCACCAGATGGCGAATGGCAGCCCGACCCAGAGGACGACCGCGTTCGCGATCATCGGGATCTTCATGTACAGCGGCGGCTCGTGGATGCCGCCGGGCACCCGCTCGAAATAGGGGCCGCTGATCCAGCTGATCCACACATACAACTGCAGTGCCAGCAATGCCCCACCGACGACGGCCCAGATCTGGACCGGCTTGACCGTCGGCTGCACCTGGGCGCCGACAGCTGCTGCTCCGCCGAGCGATTCCGTCGTCGGGGGCTTCTTCTTGTTCGACAGATCGCTCACGACGCTGCCTCCTTGTGGTTCTGCGCGATATCGCGCGTGGCTCGAGTGCGGAAAGCGAGTCGGCGAAAAGTTCGCCGCAACAGGATCGTCGGGCATCGCCGCACCAAAATATACCAGTGGGTATCTGAGCATCCAAGGGGTATTTTAGATTTGTGGCAGGATCGCGGCATGGTTGAGAGATGGACGCGGGAACGGCGCCTGGAGCGCACCCGCACGCTTCTCTTGGATGCCGCAGAGGCGGTCTTTGCCGAAAAGGGCTTCACTGCAGCCACTCTCGACGACATTGCAAACGTCGCCGGCTACACCAAAGGCGCGATCTACAAGCACTTCGCCACCAAAGAGGACCTGTTCCTGGCGGTGAGCGACCGCTACTGGCGTCGCTATTTCGACAACTTCGCCGAGGTGATGTCGTCGGCACGGCAGATCGGAGCCCGTGAACTCGACGAGATCGCCACCCGGTGGCGCCAGCTGAGCCGCGACCGCGGCGCCGAGCATGCCGCGTTGGGCCACGAGTTCACCCTCTACCTGCGCCGCAATCCCGAGGCACGGGAGCGGGTGGCCACCAAACGGGCCGAGGTCGTCGAGGCCCTCGGCCGCTTCATCATCGAGGGCGTCGACCGCATGGGCGCAACGCTGCGGATGCCTCCGCTGACGTTCGCCCAGGTACTGATCGCCACGAGCGAGGGCGTGGTGCTGGGAAGCGAACTCGACGACGTCGATCTCTACCGACCGATGGTGGAGATGTACGTATCGGCCATCAATCTGCCCTAGAAAACCCGCACCTGCCCTTCGAGCACCGGAACCGTTTCGGGCAGTTTGTAGGTCGCAATACCGTTGCGGAACATGACATTCTCGCGCGCATGCTCCGGTAGGTGCTTGACCAGCCAGCGCGGATCGTCAAAGGTCCAGTGCGGGTAGTCCGACGAGAACAGCAGAATCTTCTCGCACTCCATCCACTCGAATGCACGCGACAGTTCGGTCTTGTCCTCGGGATAGTCGAGCGGCTGCGTGGTGAATTTGATGTGGTCCTTGACGTATTCACTTGGCTTACGCTTGATGTCCATCCACGACTTACGCTTGTCGTAGATCGCATCCATGCGCCACATCAGCGGCAGGATCCAGGTGAACGCGTGCTCGACGAACACGATGCGCAGGGTCGGGAAGCGGTCGAAGACGCCGTCGAAGATCAGGCTCATCACCTGATTGGCTGCGAGCAGTGAATAGGTGACCATGAAATCGTGGTTGTAGCTCGGGAACCCGACGGGCGGCATCGGCAACTCGTCGTGATGGCTGCGCGACAGATGGCAACTGACGGTGATGTCGTGTTTGGTGGCCGCGGCCCAGACCGGGTCGTAGATCGGATCACCCCAGGACGGGCGGTTCTCGGCCTTGATCAACACCTGCGCCATGTACGGGTGACCGGCCCACCGCTCGATCTCGCGTGCGGCGGCCTCCGGCGCTTCGATTGCGACGCAGATGGATCCGCGCCACCGCTCGTGCCAGTTGTTGTGGCTGTCCAGCCAGTGATTCGCCTGCCAATCGTTCAGTGCGCAACTCATGGCGTGATTGGGCTCGGGCAGGCGCGCGGGGTAGGCGCCGGGTTCCAGGATCGCGATGTCGGCGCCGGCCTCCATGATCAACTGCCGAAACGCGAGATCGGGGCTGCTGCCGGGGAATCCGCCGTCCGGAGGGAAGGTGTCCGCGCGCATCGCGTAGGCATGCGCATAGTCGGGCGCGTCGTAGTAGATCTGATCGCCGACCTCGCGCGCCTCGTAATACTTGCTGCGCCACGGTTCCGGGATGTACTGGCCCAGCTCGCCGCGGGCGGGCACGGGGTGCACATCGGAGTCCACGCACCTGACCGCGATCCGTTCGGTGGCCGGGATTCGGGGTGACGCTGTCGTTGTCATCTGGTTCTCCCTTCAGGCGCCGGCCGCGACGGCGATGGACTTGGTGTCGAGGTAGCTCTCGAGCCCTTCGCGTCCGAGTTCGCGGCCGTATCCGCTGTCCTTGATCCCGCCGAACGGTGCATACGGATCCATTGTGTACCCCTGGTTTACCCCGAAGGTGCCGGTCCGAACACGTTCGGCGATCCCGACGCCACGCTCGGGATCGGCGGTCCACACCGAACCGGCCAGCCCGTAGTCGGAGTCGTTGGCGATCGCGATCGCCTCGTCCTCGTCACGGTAGGCGATGACGGTCAGTACCGGACCGAAGATCTCTTCGCGGGCGATGCGCATCGAGTTGTCCGCGCCGGCGAACAATGTCGGCCGGACGTACCAGCCGGTGTCCAGTCCGGCGGGCTGTTCGGCGCCGCCGACCACCAGGCGGGCACCCTCGTGGCCGCCGATCCCGATGTAGTCGCGCACCCGGTGCTGCTGCCGCTGCGACACCAGCGGACCGAGTTCGGTGGCCGGGTCCGCGGGGTCACCGACGACGAGCGCGCTCATCCGTTCCGCCAGGGCATCGACGAACTCCTGTTCGCGGGCGGCGGGCACGACGATTCGGGTGAGCGCATTACAGATCTGGCCGCTGTTCGACAGACTCGCCGCGCGCACCCCGGCAGCCACGGTCTCGGGGTCGGCGTCGTCGAGGATGATGGCCGCAGATTTGCCACCGAGTTCCAGGCTCACTTTCGTCAGGTTCCCCGCACAGGCTGCGGCGACGGCCCGGCCTGCGGCACTCGAGCCGGTGAACGACACCTTGTCGACACCCGGGTGGCTGACCAGGTGGGCACCGAGGGCAGCATCGCCCGGCACGACGCTGACGAGGCCGTCGGGCAGGCCGACCTGCCCGAGCATCTCGGCGAGCAGCAACGCGTCCAGCGGCGACTCCGGCGCCGGCTTCACCACCACCGCACAACCGGCCAGCAGCGCGGGAACCAGCTTCGTGATGATCAGGAACTGCGGCATGTTCCACGGCACGATCGCCGCGACCACGCCGACGGGGTCTTTCCGGAGATGGACATCCGACCCGAAGAATCCGGTGCGCACGTCCTGCCACGGGTATGTCTCGGCGAGGCCGCAGAACGCCGACATCATCATCGCGGGCAACCCGACCTGCGCGCGCTGGGCGAACCGGATCGGGGCGCCGATCTCGCGTGAGATCAGCTCGGCCATCTCGTCGCGCCGCTGTCCGTAGAGCTCAGCGAGGCGCCGCACGGCCGCTATGCGCTCCTGAGGTGGGGTCCGGGGCCACGGCCCGTGATCAACGGCGGCCCGCGCCGCGGCCACCGCGGCATCAACCGCGGCGGGCTGGGCCGCGGCGATGCGCGCGATAAGCAGCTCGGTGTGCGGCGAGATCACCTCGATCGTGTCCGCCTCGTCGTCGCTTCGGCTCCAGTCCGTATCGACGCCGATGCACATTCCAAGATGTTGATCCACCGCGGATCCTCCCGCCTCAGTCGCTTCCGATTATGGGCCGTCACCCACACGAATATCAACTACTTGTCATTAATCTGCCGACCAGATAGCGTCGGCGCCAAGCCACTGTGGGACAGGAGTAACGATGCCGCGTTTCCCGAAGCCGCCGGAGGGCAGCTGGACAGAGCACTACCCCGAACTGGGCACCGAACCCGTGTCCTATGAGGACTCGATCAGCCCGGAGATCTACGCGCTGGAGCGCGAGGCGATCTTCAAACGGGCCTGGCTCAACGTCGGCCGCGTCGAGTCGCTGCCCCGCAAGGGCAGCTACGTGACCAGGGAACTGGCCGTGGCCAACACCTCGATCATCCTGGTACGCACCACCTCCGGGGAGATCAAGGCGTACCACAACGTCTGTAGGCACCGCGGAAACAAGCTGGTGTGGAATGACATGCCGCGCGAGGAGACCAGCGGGGTGTGCCGCCAGTTCACCTGCAAGTACCACGCGTGGCGTTACGACCTGGACGGAAACCTGGCCTTCGTACAGCAGGAGGAGGAGTTCTTCGACCTCGACAAGTCCCGCTATGGCCTGGTGAAAGTGCACTGCGAGGTTTGGGAAGGGTTCATCTTCGTCAATTTCGCGACGACGCCCGAGCAGTCGTTGCGTGAGTTCCTCGGCCCCATGGTCCTTGGGCTGGAAGGCTATCCGTTCGACCGGATGACCTCCAGGTGGCAGTACCGCTCAGAGGTCAACGCGAACTGGAAGCTCTATATGGACGCGTTCCAGGAGTTCTATCACGCACCGGTTCTGCATGCGAACCAGTCGCCGACGGCCTATTCGAAAGCGGCGGCCGAAGCCGGTTTCGAGGCCCCGCACTACCGTCTCGACGGACCCCATCGGCTGGTGAGCACTTCGGGCGTGCGCGCCTGGGAGATGGCCGACGAGATGCGCAAGCCCATCGAGGACATCTGTCAGAGCGGATTGTTCGGCCCGTGGGACAAGCCTGACCTGGGCCCGATGCCTGCCGGACTGAATCCGGCGAAATGCGATCCGTGGGGCCTGGATTCGTTCCAGTTGTTCCCGAACTTCGTGATTCTGTTCTGGGGCCAGGGTTGGTACCTGACCTACCACTACTGGCCGACGTCGTACAACACCCATATCTTCGAGGGCACCCTGTATTTCCCGCAGCCGCGGACTCCGCGTGAGCGCATCGGCCAGGAGTTGGCGGCCGCCTCGTTCAAGGAATACGGCCTTCAGGATGCAAACACGCTGGAAGCGACCCAGACGATGATCGAATCCCGCGCGGTGGACAGATTCCTGCTCAACGACCAGGAGATCCTGCTCCGGCACCTGCACAAGGAGACGGCCGCCTGGATCTCCGAATACCAGCAGCGGACCTCGACAGTGGGAGTGTGATCACCCGTGTTACCAGTCGAATTCGCCGACCTCGAGCCGTTCGCCGGCTGGTGTCTGCCCACCGAGGCGCAACGCTATGCCAAGCGACTGTCCAGTTCGATGACCGACATGCAGGCGTTCTACGACGCGATCACCGCACGCGCGGAGGAAGCGATCGCCTACTGCGACAAGTTCCCGCTAGACGACTTTCCTGATGACGTCCTGGCGCTCATGCACATGCTGTATTCGATGATCACCGTGTCCTTCCCGGCGGAATGCTGGAAGCAGCCCCGGGTTCCCGATTCGGGCGCCACGATGCTGGACTGCGTAGCCGAGCCCGTTCCATGACAGAGCGCATCGTCTTGCGCGCAGCGCGGTGGGCCGATGTCGATGCGCGAGCAGTCCGTTCGCCGGCAGTGGTGGTGGTCGAGGGTAACCGCATCACCGATGTCAATCCCCCAGGGCCGCTGCCCGATCCGGCCACCGTCATCGATCTCGGCGACGTCACGCTGTTGCCCGGTCTGATGGACATGGAGCTGAACCTGCTCATCGGCGGGCCCGGCGGTCTCGAGGGCCTGCCCACGCCCATGCACGGCGTTCAGGACGATCCGGCCTACCGCACGTTACGGGGTGCGGTCAACGCGCGCACCACGCTGGATGCCGGTTTCACCACCGTTCGCAACCTCGGTCTGATGGTCAAGACCGGTGGATACCTGCTCGACGTGGCCTTGCAACGCGCGATCGAGCAGGGCTGGCATGCGGGGCCCCGTATCTTTCCGGCCGGCCATGCCGTCACGCCGTACGGCGGACACTTGGACCCGACAGTGTTTCAGCGGCTGGCTCCGGGGATCATGCCCCTGTCCGTGGCCGAGGGCATCGCCAACGGGGTGCCGGACGTGATCGCCTGTGTGCGTTATCAGATCCGGCACGGCGCCAAGCTGATCAAGGTGTCCGCATCGGGCGGGGTGATGTCGCACAGCACCGCCCCCGGTGCCCAGCAGTACTCCGACGCCGAGTTCGCCGCCATTGCCGACGAGGCGCACCGCGCGGGGGTCCGGGTCGCCGCCCATGCCGTTGGTGACACCGCGATCCGGGCCTGCATCCGCGCCGGCATCGATTGCATCGAGCACGGCTTTCTGGCCAGCGACGAGACCATCCAGATGATGGTCGACCACGGCACCTTCCTGGTCTCCACGACCTATCTCACCGACGCGATGGCCATCGACCGCATCGCACCCGAACTGCGCAAGAAGGCACTCGAGGTGTTCCCCCGGGCGAAAGCCATGCTGCCCAAGGCCATCGCGGCGGGGGTCCGTATCGCCTGCGGCACCGATGCCCCCGCCATCCCGCACGGGCAGAACGCCAAGGAGCTGGGCGCGTTGGTGGACCGCGGCATGGCCCCGATGCAGGCGATCCACGCGGCCACCGTGGTGGCCTCGGAGCTGATCGACGCCCAGGACGAACTCGGCAGGCTGGCCCCGGGATACCTCGCCGACATCATCGCCGTGCCCGGTGATCCCTCAGCCGACATCGCAGCCACCCTGGATGTCACGTTCGTGATGAAGGACGGGCAGGTGCACAAACAGCCCGCTGCGCTAACGTCGTAGTGACACAGGACGGATCATGGAACTCACCGACAACATCTTGTGGCTGCTCAAGCAGGCCTTCTACTTCTCGTTGACCACGGTGAACGAGGCCGTCAGCGACCACGGCGTGAGCACGGCCCAGATCGGCGTGCTGCGGCAGTTGTCGAACGAACCCGGACTCTCCGGGGCCGAGCTGGCACGCCGGCTGCTGATCACCCCCCAGGGCGTGCAACTGGCACTGACCGCACTGGAAAAGCGCGGACTCGTCGAGCGCAAACAGAATCCCCAGCACGGCCGCATTCTGCAGGCCTTCCTCACTGATGAGGGCCGCGCGGTCGCCGCCGCGGTGGTCAGCGACGCGATCGCCGCCCATCAACGGGTGTTCGGGGTGCTGACCGACGAGGAGCAGCAGACGCTGCGCGACCTGCTGAGCAAGGTCGTCGAAAAGGGCACCGGACACGAGCTGTTCGACGATCACGTCGAAAACTAGGCCCACCCGTTTCGCGCCATCCATACCGGTATCGCATTGATAGATACCAAAATTCACATGGACATGCATCTTTAGACGGATCTACCATCCCGGGTTGTGACTGTTTCGGGCACGGACGCCGCGACGCCGGGCGACCTGATCAGACGCTTGACGGATGTGGTCGGGACCTCCGGGATCGTCACAGCCCCGGCCGAGATGGCCGGCTACCTCACCGACTGGCGCAGTGCGTATGCGGGGGCCGCGCTGGCCGTCGTGCGACCCGCCAGTACCGAGGCGGTCGCCGGAGTCATGCGGTTATGCCATCAGACCGGCACCGCCGTCGTTCCACAGGGCGGCAATACCGGGATGTGTGGCGGCGCCGTGCCCGACTCCACCGGACGCCAGCTGCTGGTTTCACTGACCCGCATGCGTCGGATACGCGACGTCGACGTCGCCAACCAAACCATCACTGCAGAAGCCGGTGCGGTTCTGCAGGCGGTGCAGGAAGCGGCGGCCGGTGCCAACAAGATGTTTCCGCTCTCCCTTGGCGCACAAGGTAGTTGCACGATCGGTGGAAACCTCGCCACCAACGCGGGTGGCACAGCGGTGCTGCGCTACGGAACGATGCGCGACTTGACCCTCGGGCTCGAAGTGGTACTCCCCGACGGTCGAATCTGGAACGGGCTGCGCGCACTTCGCAAGGACAACACGGGCTACGACCTGAAACAGCTCTTCATCGGAGCTGAAGGCACGCTCGGGATCATCACTGCTGCGGTCCTGAAACTGTTTCCGGCGGTGCGCAGCCGTGCCACGGCGTGGGTAGCCATACCCGAGACACAATCGGCAGTGGACCTGATCGGTGTGGTCCGCGAGGTCGCAGGCGACCGGTTGACCGGATTCGAGATCATGTCTCGCCAGAGCGTGGACTTCGTGCTGCGCCACTCACCGGGCACCCGCGATCCGTTCGCTGATCGGCATCGGTGGTATGCGTTGGTGGAGCTCAGCGATTCACTGCCAGAAGCCGGTCTCGACGACGTGATCGCATCGGTGTTGGAGGTAGCGGTTCAGCGAGACCTGATCGCCGACGCAGCAATAGCATCGTCACCGGCTCAGGCCGCGGCGCTATGGGCGCTGCGGGAAGGCATTTCGGAAGCTCAGAATCACGAGGGGCCCAGCCTGAAGCACGACGTCACCGTCCCTGTCAGCAGCATCTCGCAATTTGTCGAACGCACCGACCGAGCGCTCGAGAAGGTTGTCCCGGGCATCCGAATCGTCACCTACGGCCACGTCGGCGACGGCAATCTGCACTACAACCTCAGCAAGCCGCCGGGATACAACGCCGACGACTTTCGTGCGCGAGCGACTGACCTGGCCGGCGTCATCTACGACCAGACGGCGGCTTTCAACGGCAGCATCAGCGCCGAGCACGGCCTCGGACAATCCAAGCGCGACGTCATCGCCGACTACAAGGACAGCTGCGAACTGGACCTGATGCGTGGCCTCAAGCAACTGCTGGATCCGCGAGGGCTGATGAACCCGGGAAAGGGAGTTCCGGACTGACGCGTGAGCATGTTATCTAGTACTTGATATTGATAACAAGTAGTTGATATTCTCGGGTGGATGTCCGATCCCGTCACCACCCCGGTCGAGGGCTTCACGCCGCTACGCGTCAAGCACGTGGTGCGTGAAACCCCGGACGCGGTATCTCTTGTGTTCGACCGGCCGGCGATAAGCGACTTCGGTTATCTCCCTGGCCAGTTCGTCACGCTGCTGGTGCACGTGGACGGGCGGGAGCACCGGCGCTGCTACTCCATGTCATCCTCGCCTGCCCTCGACGAGGACTTGCGGATCACCGTCAAGCGAGACCGGGACGGCGTCGTGTCCAACTGGCTGAACTCCACCGCGGCCGCGGGCGACCAACTGCACGTCGCGCCCCCGCAGGGCCGGTTCGTGCTGGGCGACCAGGACCGCGAGCTGGTGGCCTTCGCCGGGGGCAGCGGCATCACGCCGGTGTACTCGCTGCTGCGGTCAGCCCTGGAGACCACCGACCGGGCCTCCCGGTTGTTCTATGCCAACCGCAGCCGCTCGTCGATCATCTTCGCCGACTCGTTGACGGACCTCGAACAGCGCCACCGCACCCGCTTCCACGTGCGCCATCACGTCGATGACGACCATGGCCTGGTCACGGCCGCCCAGGTCGAGGCGTTCGCCACGGAAACCGCCGATGCCGACTTCTATGTCTGCGGGCCCGCACCGTTCATGGACACCGTCGAGAAGGCATTGATCTCAGCGGGAGTCGCCGGTGACCGACTCCGCCTTGAGCGGTTCACGGTCAGCTCGACCGTCGACAGCCCGACAGCTGCCGCGTCCCTCACCGAAGAGGTGACCATCGAGCTGGACCGGCGCACGGTCACCGTGCCCTACCGGAGCGGAAACACGTTGTTGCAGACCGCACGCATGGCTGGTCTGCGAGCCCCGTCATCATGTGAAACAGGTTCGTGCGGAACGTGTATCGCACGGGTGACCGAGGGCAGTGCCCAGATCCTGAACAACGACGCGCTCGATGACGACGAGATCGCCGACGGTTGGGTCGTCACCTGCCAGTCTTTGCCGACCAGTCGCACAATACGGGTGGTCTATGACTAAGTACGAGGAGCACAAGATGACGCAGGTATCCGTGGTGACCGGCGGCGCGTCGGGCATGGGCGAGGCGACGTGTCACGAACTCGGCCGCCGCGGGTTCAGTGTCGCCGTCGTCGACCTTGACGAGGCTGCGGCCCAACGGGTTACCGATGACCTGAGGGCGGCGGGGGTGACCGCGGTCGCGATCGGCGTCGACGTCACCGACAGCCGGGCCGTGAACCAGGGCTTCGACAAGATCCGGAGCGAACTCGGTCCCGTCAGTGCCCTGGTCACCAGTGCCGGTGTATTCGGATACTCGCCGTTCCTCGAGATCACCGACGAGACGTGGGCACGGATCATCGAGGTCAACCTCACCGGCACGTTCTACTGCTGCCGAGCCGCACTCCCGGACATGATCGAGGCGAACTGGGGCCGGATCGTGATGATCTCGTCCTCGAGTGCGCAGCGGGGATCACCGTTCGCCGCGCACTACGCGGCCTCCAAGGGCGCCGTGATCACGCTGACGAAGTCGCTGGCCCGTGAGTACGCCGCACACGGCATCACGGTGAACAACATCCCACCCTCGGGGATCGAGACGCCCATGCAGCACCAGTCCCAGGCGGCCGGATACCTGCCGTCCAATGAGCAGATCGCCGGGAACATCCCGCTGGGCCGCTTGGGATCCGGCGCGGATATCGCTGCGGCAGTGGGCTTTCTGTGCTCGGCGGAGGCCGGCTTCATCACCGGACAGGTACTCGGTGTGAACGGCGGGGCAGTGATGTGAAACGAAAGGAAAGTTCGCATGGTGCAATGGACTAAGCCGACCGAGGGCTCCTGGACGGAGCACTATCCCGAACTAGGTACCGGCCCGGTGTCATTCCGCGACTCGACGTCACCGGAGTTCTACGAACTCGAACGCGAAGCGGTGTTCAAGCGGGCCTGGCTCAACGTGGCGCGCGTCGAGGAAACACCGCTTGTCGGCAGCTACGTGACCAAGGAGATCGAGGCCGCCCGCGCGTCGATCATTCTCGTCAGGGGCAGCGACAACCACATCCGGGCGTTCTACAACCTCTGCCGTCATCGCGGAAACAAGTTGGTGTGGAGTGACTTTGCCGACCAGCAGGCCTCCGGGGTTCGAGAAACGTTCGAGTGCAGGCAGTGTGGTTGGCGCTACAGCCTCGACGGGAGCCTGACCCACGTTCCCGAGGACTCCCGGTTCTTCGGATTCGACCGCGCCGACTACGGGCTGGTGCCTGTGCAGTGCGATGTGTGGAACGGCTTCGTGTTCATCAACTTCGATCCCGAACCGAGGCAGAACCTGCGCGAGTTCCTCGGCCCGATGATCACGGGCCTGGACGACTATCCATTCGGCAAACTCACCGAGCGCTACGACTGGGTCGCGCACAACAACAGCAACTGGAAGATCTTCGCCGACGCCTTCCAGGAGTACTACCACGTGCCGGCACTGCATACCCAGCAGGTGCCGCCAGAGGTACGTAAACCCAACGCAGGCTTCACCTGCGGGCATTTTCAACTCGACGGCCCGCACCGGGTGGTGTCCACCGCAGGGACCCGCCGCTGGCTCCTGGCCCCGGAGTACATGTACCCGATCGAACGGGCCACGCAGAGTGGGCTGGTCGGCCCCTGGCGGACCCCGGACATCGGTGAACTGCCCGCGGGGCTGAACCCCGGTGGCATCGAGCCGTGGGGCATCAGCAACTTTCAGATCTTTCCCAATACCGAGATCCTGATCTACGGCGGATGGTATCTGCTGTACCGGTATTGGCCGACCTCACACAACACGCATCGCTTCGAGGCCTACACCTACTTTCATCCCGCCCGAACGGTGCGTGAGCGCATCGAACATGAGGTCGCTGCGGTGGTGCTCAAGGAATTCGCCTTGCAGGACGCGGGCATGCTCGGCGGCACCCAGGCGGCCCTCGAGTACGGCGTCGTCGACGATTTCCCGCTCAGCGACCAGGAGATCCTGGTGCGTCACCTGCACAAGGTGGCGGTCGAGTGGGTGGACGACTATCAGCGCGAGCGCAACAAAGTCGGGGTGTGACCATGTCAGAAGCCATGTTGCCCAGTGCTTTCGCGGAGCTCGAAGAATTCGCTCCGACCTGGTGTCTGGCCACCGAGACCGAACGTTGGAATGCCCGTGTGTCGTCGGACATGAGACAGATGGAGAAGTTCTACGACGCATTCTTCCCACGACTCGAAGAGGCGATCGAGTACTGCGACAAGTTCCCGCTCGACGGCCTTCCCGAGGATGCGCTCAATCTTCTACACCTGATCTATTCGCTGATCATGGTGGCGATGTCGGTGGAGATCATGCACCAACCCTCCCCCGTCGATGCTGCGGATGCCGTGATGATCCGCACCGGTGAACCCGTGCCATGACCCGTTACCGAAACCAGAGATAGGGACACCCCGATGAGTCTGCTCACCATCACCAAACTCACCGAGTCCGTCGGTGCCGAAGTCAGCGGCGTGGACGCCGACCATCTGGCCTCCGACGAAGGCCTCGGCCTGGCCATCCTCGACGCGCTAGAAGACAACGGTGTCCTCGTCTTCCGCGGCCTGAACCTCGATCCCGAGGCCCAAGTGGCTCTGTGTCGCCGGCTCGGCGACATCGACCACTCCGCCGACGGTCATCATCCTGTGTCGGGCATCTATCCGATCACCCTTGACACGTCGAAGAATTCGTCCGCAGCGTATCTGAAGGCGACGTTCGACTGGCATATCGACGGGTGCACGCCGCTGAAGGACGAGTGCCCACAGAAAGCCACTGTGCTGTCCGCGGTGCACGTGGCAGAAACCGGCGGCGAGACCGAATTCGCCAGCGCCTATGGAGCATACGAGACGTTGCCCGATGCCGAGAAGCAGCGCTACGAGGCAATGCGAGTGGTGCACTCACTGGAAGCCTCGCAGCGCCGGGTCAATCCCGACCCCACCGAAGAACAGTTGATGCGGTGGCGCGCACGCCCCACTCACGAGCACCCTTTGGTATGGACGCACCGCAGCGGCCGTAAGTCGTTGGTACTCGGTGCCTCAACCGATCACATCGTGGGCATGGAACCCGCCGAGAGCCAGGCACTGCTCGACGAGTTGCTCGCACATGCCACCGCGGGCGACAAGGTCTACAGCCACCGCTGGTCCGTCGGCGACACCGTCATCTGGGACAACCGCGGAGTGTTGCACCGCGCAGCCCCGTACGACCCGAACTCCCCACGTGAAATGCTGCGCACCACGGTGCTCGGCGACGAACCGATCCAGTGACACGTCCAGTTCGGTTGACGCCCTTACCCTCTGCACAATGGAACGACGGCACCCGTGCGGCGCTGTCGTCGCTCATCCCCGCGGAGCGGGCCAACCCGGAGGGTGCCGGCAATGTGTTGGCCACGTTGGTCCGCCACCTCGATCTGACGCGCGCCTACCTTCCGTTCAATGCCTACCTGCTACGCGAATCTCGTCTGACGCCGCGCATTCGGGAAGTCGCGTTGCTGCGGATCGTCCTTCGCTGCGACTGTGACTATCTCTGGTTCCACCATCTGCCCATCGCGCAGCGGGCCGGCCTGACCGATCACGATATCGACGGCATCCGCACCGCCCGATGCGCCGACGCGCTGGACGACGTGGTGGTCCGCGCCGTGGACGATCTGGTCGCCTTCAACACCATCACGCAGTCGACGTGGGACCGTTTGGCCGATCACCTCGACCGCGAACAATGCATGGACCTGGTGTTCACCATCGGCGGGTATCAACTCCTCGCGTTGGCCGTCAACACCTTCGGAGTGCAGGACGAGCGGACTTGACGGGCTAACTGCGCTTCAGCGCTGTCCGGGGGCATTCGGCGACTGCACGCGCGGCCTGCTCTTCCAATTCGATGGGCACCGGATCCATTTTGACGACCGAATAGTCGTCGTCATCGAGTTCGAACAGGTGCGGTACGAGGTTGACACAGACCGCGTTTCCTTCGCAAAGGTCCCGATCCACTTCGATTCTCACGTCTCGACCCATCGCAATCTACAGTTTATCCAAATCAATCTTGTATAAACTGTAGCGCGCGTTGCGCCACCGCGAAAGGGCCTATCGCGCACCTGGCCGCCAATCCCCCTTCAGGGTTCAGAGCGAGCAAGCGTCACTCTCCAAATGCGGGGCCTGCAAATATCTTTGACCCCTCTGGCCCCAGTGACCCCTGCAGTGCTGGACGGGGCTGTTTTTGTCGGTGGTCGAATGTATGTTCGATGAATGGAGGGTGGTGTGGTCGCGGCGATAGCGGGGTTGCGGGCGGCGTTTGACGCGTTCGCCGCCTGCGAGGTGGGCTCGTTGACCCGCGCTGAAGTGTTCGCTGTGCTCGATGAGTACGAGGCGCTGCGCTGCCAGGTGCCCGCCGTCTCCCACCGACTGCTGGCCCAGCTGCAAACTGATTGTTCACCGCGGGAGTTGGGGGCCAAATCCTGGAACGAAGTGCTGCGGATCCGGTGGCGACTGTCGACCGCTGAGGCCGGCCGCCGGCTGGGCGAGGCGGCCGAGTTGGGGCCGCGGCGCACCCTGACCGGTGAACCGTTGCCCCCACTGTTGGCGGCGGTCGCCGCCGCCGAGCAGGCCGGGCTGATCAACGCTGATCACGTCAAAGTCCTGCGCGAGGTGATCGGTCGGCTGCCCGGGTTTATCGACCCCACCACCTGTGAGCAGTTTGAAGCCGACCTGGTCCGCGTCGCCGTCGGGGTCGGGCCCAAAGAACTCAAAGACACCGCCGAGTTGCGGTTGTTTCTGCTCGACCAGGACGGCCCCGAACCCGATGAGACCGAACGTGAACGCAAACGCGGGGTCACGATGGCCAAACAGGGCCGCGACGCGCTGACCGATCTGACCGCCCGACTGAGCCCCGAACTGGCTGCAGTCATGGAAGTGCTGTTCGCCAAGCTCGCGGCCCCCGGCATGTGCAATCCCGACGATGAGGAACCCTGTACTACCGGGATCCCGACCCAGGCCCAGATCGACAACGATCACCGCAGCCTGGCCCAACGCCAACACGACGCACTGATCGTCATCGGACGGATCGCGTTGATGAGCGGGGATCTCGGTCAGCTCAACGGGCTACCCGTGTCGGTGATCATCCGCACCACCCTGCACGATTTGGAATCCCGCGCCGGGATCGGCCACAGCGGTGGTGGCACCAGGCTGCCGATCAACGATGTCATTCGGATGGCAGCCCACGCCAACCACCACCTCGCAGTGTTCGACCGGGCCACCGGATCCGCGTTGAATCATTTCCGGGCCCGGCGCATCGCCTCCCCGGCCCAGCGGATCATGCTGATCGCCCGCGACGGTGGCTGCACCAAACCGTGTTGCACCGTGGGTGCCTACGGCAGCCAGGTCCACCACGCCGTGGCGGATTGGGCCGACGGTGGCTACACCAACGTCGATGACATGGCCCTCGCGTGTGGGCCCGACAACCGTCTGGTTCACTCCGACGGCGGCTACACCACCACCATCACCAACACCGGCGAAGTCGCCTGGCACCCCCCACCAGCACTGGATCACGGCCAAGCCCGCATCAACTACCACCACCGCCCCGAACTCCTGCTCACCCCACCCCAAAACCCCGAGCCCAACCCGAAGCCCGAGCCAGAACCGAAGTGCGAGCCAGAACGGCAAGCAGAACCCGAACCGGCGCCGGAAGCAGACCGCGAAGCAGAACCCGAACCGGAGTGCGAGCCAGAACCCGAACCGAAGTCCGACACAGGACGCGAGCCACAGTGGAACGCGCAACGCGAACCACACGGGAACACAATCGCAGACCTCGACTGGCACCCCCAGTCAATCCCAATATGTGACCTCGAAGCGATCCTGGAATGGGACCGCGAATGGGCCAACATGCATGACCAGCCCACCCCAACCCCACCGAGTACCGATGACCTCCACGACCCGGCCCCGCTCAGCCCGTGGATTCCCCTGGACTGGCTCGACGACGCCCCCACGGCGATCGACTCCAAACCCGACACCGGCGCCTACCCCGACCCCCGGCAAACCACCAGCACCACCTACGCCCACAGCAACAACCAAGCACGCGGACCCTGAGATCTACGCAAGCCCGGGGCTTGCCCCGAACCCGCGCGGTCCTCGGACCGATCCTGATGACACACGCCCGCCCCGGGGCATGTGCCACCTTGCCGAGCCTGATCCGCATATACCCGGGTACCACGCCGCCGACACCCGAGATGACCCGGCCACCCCCAGACCTACCTCACCGACAGCAACAACGACGAAACAGACTGTCAACCAACACGATACGGCGCCGCGTGGCCTGTTGTCACGCAGGGACACATGCGGTGTCGATGGCTGGGACTACTGCGGCATAGCGGTCTCGACGACCGTCAGTTCTTCGGAAAGCCCTGCGATGGTTCGGATGTCACGAAATTCGTCGAGCATCGCGTCGGTGACCTCGTGCGGGTCCTCGACAGTGGCGTCGTCGGCGATCACTGAGATATTGAGCTGATCCACATAGCTCCACACCGTGATGTTCAAGCCACTGCCCGCAGTGATGGGGCCCACCGAGTAGATCTCGGTGACCGTCGCTCCGCCAACCTTGCCGCGCTCGCGTGGGCCGGGCACGTTGGAGATGTTGAGGTTGAGCACCTTGTTCTGACCGTCCTGGTTGGACAGCCACTTGAACGCCGCCTGCACCGGTGCCGGTGGCATGTACGCAGCCCAGCGCGCGATGAGCTCGGGGCCGATCAACTGGTGGCTCTCCTTGGCCAGGCTGGCGGCCGCGCGCGACCGCCGCACCCGTTCGGCGGTGTCAGGGACATCGACCGGCAATGCCACCAGCACGCCGCTGAACCGGTTGCCCCAGATCCGGTCCGTGGAGAAGTCGAAGCTCATCGGCACCGAGGCCAACAACGGATGGTCGGCTTTGCCGTCGTAACGCAGTGACAATGTGCGCAACGCTCCCGAGGACATCGACAACACCAGGTCATTGATCGTGATCCCGAGCTTTTTACTGGTCTCTTTGACGTCGGAAAGCGCCAGCGTCGCGGTTGCGAACAAGCGGGTCGGGGTCAATACGTGGTTCATGAAGCTGGGTGGCGGCGTGAACGGGCGGGTCAGCTGGGGCGAAAGCTTGCGGCTGCTGCGTCGCACCCGTCCGACACCCTGCGCGGTGTAACTGATGGTTGCGGGCAGCCGGCCGATCTGGCGCAGGTGATCACGGAACGCCGAACGCACCAGCTCACTGCCCGACGGCGCCGGATCGGTGGCGTAGGAATCACGGTCGCGCTGCGGGCCCTGCTGCAGGTCCATCCCGCGGGCCAGCAGATTGGCCGATGCGACGCCGTCGGCGAGCGCATGGTGGATCTTGTTGACCACGGCGATGCGCCCGTTCGCCAGGCCTTCGACGAAGTACATTTCCCACAACGGACGGCTGCGGTCCAGCGGCGTGCTGGCGATCTCACCGATGGCCTCATCCAACTCACGCCGGCCTCCCGGTGCCGGCAACCGCCATGGCCGGACGTGGTAGTTCAGATCGACGTCGCAGTTCTCCCGCCACATGGGGTGGTGGAACTTGAACGGAATGTCGACGAGCTGGTAGCGGAACGGGTCCAGCTTGTACAGGCGACCGTGGATCACCTCGCGGAACTCGTCGATGCCGAATGTGCGGTCGCCGATACCCTCGATATCGATCACCGCGATCTTCAGCGTGTGCATGTGCACGTTGGGCGTTTCGGTGTACAGCAGGAACGCGTCCCACCCGCTCAATCGCTTCACTGGGTACCTCCTGTGTGGAGGCGTCTATATAACCGCTTTAGCCCGCTCAAGCGTCCGGTTTCGGTGAATTTGGTTGAGGAACAGGCCAATTGCGGTTGCCATCGAGCCGGCACGGGCTCCGTCGGTCATATCGAAGGCGTGTCCCGCACCGGGAAGTTCCATGTAACTCACGGGTGCCCGCGAGACCGCTTTGAGGCGGTCTACGAAACTGCGCGCCTGAGCCACCGGGATGACGGTGTCTCCGGTGCCGTGGATGACCAGGAACGGTGGCGCATCGGGGTGAATCTGGGCGATCGGTGAGGCCTGCCGGAAGATTTCGCGGTGGCGGTCGATCCTGCGTTTCACCACCACACGTTCCAGGAAGTCCACGAAATGGGCGCGCTCGACGGTGGAGCGGTCCTCCCAGTCGTAGCGGCCGTAGATGCCCACCACGGCGTCGACTGAAGTATCCGATCCGTCCGGCAGATCTCCCTGCAGGTCCGGGTGATTCGGGGTGAGCCCGGCCAGCGCGGCCAGGTGCCCGCCGGCCGAACAGCCGGCGATCGTCACGAAGTTGCGGTCTCCGCCGAACTTGTCGACATTGGCTCGCGCCCAGGCGATTGCGGCTTTCACATCGGCGATGTGGCGTGGCCAGCGGTGGTGCGGTGCCACCCGGTAATCGATCGACAGGCACACCCAACCGCGCTGCGCCAAGTGCGACATCAGCGCGTAGCCCTGCAGCATCCGGCTGCCGTGCACCCAGGCGCCGCCCGGCACGAACACCATGACCGGGGCGGGCGTGTTGGGAAGTTCAGCGGGCCGCCACACGTCGAGCAGTTGCGACGGACTGTCGCCGTAGCGCACCGAAGTCCGGTACACATCGCGCCGGTAGCCGAGGCTGTTCCACAGCGGCGGCACATTCTGCGGGGCCGGCCAGTCGGTGGCCAGGTCGGCGGCGGACACCACACCGCGCAGCGCCTCCTGGGCGATCGCGTTTGTCTTGTCCCGCTCGGCCTTCTTGATCTCGGCGTTCCCCGGGGTCAGCCACGATTTGGCCGACGCCGTGACGAACTCGGGCATATGGCGGAAACCCCACACCCCCATGGCCGCCATCGCGCCCAGTGGCTCAAGATGCTTGCCGACGATCGGCAGCGAAGCCGACGCGACGCTCAATGCCAGCATATGGTCAGCAGGCTTGGCGTGCAGCAACCAACGGACCCTGCCGGCTAACGTTGCTCCGGGGTACCGGGCGTCCGGTCGTGCCGTCATTGCGCGAGCCTACCTCGCGGGTTGAGCAAGGGCAGACAACTCGACTGGTCTGTCTACACCCGGATCGAAGTGTGACCTGGATCACCTATACCTGGGCGGGGATGTCCCGTTAGCTTCGCTAATCGTGAGTAAGTCTGCGCTGGCCATCACCGAAGAACATCAGGACCTCGCCGACGCGGCGTTCGGGCAACTGAACCGGCTGGACAGCCGCTCGGCTGCCCGGGCGACATTGGCCGACCCGGGCCGCTATCCTGCCGAAATATGGTCGGCCGGAGCGGATCTCGGCTGGACCGGGTTGGCGATCGCTGAGGAGTACGGCGGATCGGGATTCGGCCTGCCCGAACTGGCGGTGGTAGCCGAGGTGGCCGGCCGCGAACTGTGCCCGGGGCCGTTCCTGCCGAGCGTGGCCGCGGCCGTGGTCATCGACCGCTGCGCAACCGATTCGGTTCGGACAGAGCTTCTTCCAGACTTGGCCGGCGGGGCGAAGGTCGCAGCTCTGGGGCTGGCAGGCTCGCTGACAGCCGGGACGGACGGCCTGCTCGGCGGGGAGTGCAACGCAGTGTTGGGCGCGCCCGATGCCGACGTGCTGGTGCTGACCGCGGGCGAGGACGTCGTCATAGTCGACGCGAACGCCCCCGGGGTCACGGTCAGCGCACTCGAATCTCTGGACACCACCCGCAGCATCGGCTCGGTCACGATGCAGGCTGTGACTGTTCCCGCAGACCGGGTGTTGCACGGTGCAGCCCGGTCGGCCCGCACCGTGTTCCGCATCCTGGCCTCGGCCGAGGCGGTCGGGGTGTCCTGGGCTGCACTGGACATGGCGGTCGAGTACGCCAAGGTGCGTGAGCAATTCGGGCGCACCATCGGCACCTTTCAGGCCGTAAAACACCACGCCGCGAACATGCTCGTCGCGGTCGAGCAGGCTACCGCCGCGGTGTGGGACGCCGCCCGCAGCGACGATCTCGACGGTGCCTGGTTCGCGGCCGCCGTCGCGGCGTCGCACGGGTCCCATGCTCCAGTGTTCAACGCCGAAACCAACATTCAACTGCACGGCGGTATCGGGTTCACCTGGGAGCATGACGCCCACCTGTACCTACGTCGAGCCAGGACGCTGGCCGCGGTGCTCGGCGATGGCGCCGATCCCCTGCTCGACGTGGTCGAGGGCCAGCGCGCCGGGCGGGCGCACGGTGCGTCGTTCACCCTGCCTGCCGAGGCCGAGAACTACCGGCAGGCCGCGCGCGACGCCGTCGCCGCCGTGCAGGCCCTGCCTACCGAGAGACAACGCGACTTCCTGGTCGACTCCGGATATCTGGTGCCGCACTGGCCGAAACCGTGGGGCCGGGCAGCGGACGTGCTCGAGCAGTTGGTGGTCGAAGAGGAATTCGCTGACGTCGAACGCGCCGACATGGGGATCACCGGCTGGGTGACGCTGACCATCGCCCAGGCCGGGACCGATGAGCAGCGGGAGCGCTGGGTGAAACCGGTGCTGCGCGGCAAAGTGATGTGGTGCCAGCTGTTCTCCGAGCCGGGCGCCGGTTCGGACGCCGCGGCGGTACGCACCGCGGCGAAGAAGGTCGACGGTGGCTGGCGGGTGACGGGGCAGAAGGTGTGGACCAGCCTGGCTCAGCAGTGCCAGTGGGGTCTGGCCACCGTGCGCACCGATCCTGACGCATCCAAGCATGCGGGCGTGACCATGATGGCGATCGATATGAAAGCCCCTGGGGTGACGGTCAATCCGTTACGCGGACTGACCGGCGACGCCCATTTCAACGAGGTGTTCTTCGACGACGTGTTCGTTCCCGACGCCGACGTGGTGGGCGGGGTCAACAAGGGCTGGCTGGTGGCCCGGGCCACGCTGGGTAATGAGCGGATCTCGATCGGCGGCGGGTCCGCCGCACCGACCGGGTTCGGCGCCGATGATCTGGTGGCCCTGCTCGACTCGGCGGCCGACGGCGCCTGCTACGCCCGTCGCGCCGGCGAGGTGATCGCTGTCGGCCACACGCTGCGGCTGCTCAATCTGCGCCGCGTCAGCCGGGCCATCGCGGGCGCCGAGCCTGGGCCGGAAGGCAACGTCACCAAGCTGCTGGTGGCCGAACACTCCCAACGTTTGACCGAACTGGGCATGGACCTGGCCGGCTCAGCGGCGGTGTCGGGGTGCACCCCGCGGTTGACGCGGGCATACCTCGGCAACCGGGCGATGACCATTGCCGGCGGGACTTCAGAGATCACCCGCAACACCATCGCCGAGCGGATCCTCGGTCTCCCCCGGGATCCGCTGCTCAAGTAAGCGGTGAGCGCTACCGGACAGCGGCACGACCCCGGATGCGACCGAGCCCGACCAGCGCAAGCAGAGTCACCAGCAGCAGGATCGTGGTGCACGCCGCGGCCTGGAACGCCTGGCCGCGGTCGGTAAGACCGAAGATGGTCACCGGCAAGGTCTTCCATGTCGCGGGATACACCATCACCGTCGCGCCGAGCTCACCCATCGACAGTGCCACCGCCAAACCTGCAGCTGCTCCGAGCGCGGGCATCAACAGTGGCAGCGTCACCCGGGTGAGTACCCGGGCTGAGCCTGCGCCAAGGGATTCGGCGGCCTGCCGGTAGGCCGGATCAAGCCGGTCCAGGGCCGCTGATACCGCACTGAACGCGAACGCCAGCACCAGCACGGCGTGCGCCAGGATAACGATCCAGCGCGTGCCGCCGAGCAGCAGGGGCCGGGAGTTGAAAGCGATCAGCAGGCCGAGGCCGATGGCCACCGATGGCACGGCGATCGGTAAGTGGAACACCGCATCGGTGAGCCGGCGCAACCACTTCGGGCAGTCCCGGGCCGCCAGCGCCGCCCACGTGCCGAGCACCAGGGCGATGCCGCCGGCGATGAACGCGGTCTGCAGGCTCACCGAGAGACTCGCCAGGTTCTCACCGGACAGTGCATCGCCGATGTGGGTGAACCCCAGGTTCGAAGGCAGCGCTGAGGTCCACGCCCCGGCCAGGCCTGCCAGCAGCACGGTGGCCAGCGGCGCCACGAACACCACCAGTACCACCGCCGTGAACACCGTCAGGACGAGCGCCCTACTTCGCCGCGTCCACAGCAGCATCGGCCACTCCCCTTCCGGTCGTCATGCGGGCGAACACCATCCGGTACACCACATACAGGCTCAGCGACAGCACCACCTGCACCGTCGCGATCACCGCGGCACCGGGCAGGTCGAAGGTGACGATGCCGCGGGTGTAGATCAGCACCGGCAGGGTGATGACACCCTTCGCCCCAGTGAACAACACGATGCCGAACTCGTTGAGCGTCAACAACAACACGAGGCTTCCACCGGCCATCAACGCGGGCCACGCCTCGGGCAGCACCACCGAACGCAGCACGCGCAGTGGCGAGGCACCAAGGCTGGCCGCCACATCGAGTTGTTCGCGGGGTAGCAGCGCAAACGACGCGAGCAGCGGGCGCACCACAAACGGGGTGAAGAAGGTGATCTCGGCCGCGATCACCCCGGCCGGGGTGTAGAGGAAGTTCACCACGGGAGAGTCTCCACCGGTGAAACTCAAGATCGCGGCATTGACCGCACCTGCCGTCCCGTAGAGGAATGTGAACGCCAGTGTGATGAGGAACGACGGCAGTGCGAGCACGGTGTCGATGAGCCTGCCCACCACCTGCGATCCCGGGAACGGGACGAAGGCCAGCACCACGGCGAGGAAAGTGCCGAGGACCAGGCAGCCGACCGTCGAGGTCGCCGCGATCGCCACGGTGCGCCACAACGCATCCCGGAACGATTCCGAGCTGAGCACGTCGGTCCAGATGGCGGGGGTGGCCGCCGCGCCGAACACCCGCAGCAGCGGATAGAGCACGACGCCCAACACCAGCAGCAACGGTGGAAGGGCCCAGAACAACGCGCGTGAACGCCGGGGCGCGGTCCGATCCGGTGCCTGAACAGGGCGTTGGTCCAGCAGTGCGGTCACGTGGGGGCCTGCACCAGGACGCCTGCCGGTTCCGGGATTCGCACCCCGATCTCGCTGCCCACCTCCACCTGGGCTTGCCCGGGCACGTCGACTTCGATCAGCTGATCGGGCAGCCCGTTGACCGAGGCCACGACCCGCGTCGTCGCGCCGCGCCAGACTGCGGCGTTGACGGTGGCTCGCAGTGCATCCCTGTTTCCGAGCGAGACGAGCTGCAGCGCGTGGGGGCGGATGCACAGTAGCGCCGCGGATCCGGGTTCCCAGTCGTTCTTGCCGACGGCCGGTTGCGGCGCCTCTGCACTGACGGTCCGATTGGCCACCGTCACCAGTGCGGACGTTCCGATGACGCGGCCCACGGTGCACGGGATCAGGTTGGCACCGCCCAGAAACGCCGCCGTGAAGCTGGTCGGTGGGCGCTTCCACAGGTTCTCGGCGGTGTCGACGTCCATCAACCTGGCATTGTTCATCACCACGATGCGGTCGGCCAGCGCCAAAGCCTCGGACTGGTCGTGGGTGACGTACAGCATGGCGGTGTCGGGCAGCGCAGATTTGAGCTGCCGCAGTTCGGCGAGCATGGATTGGCGCAACTGTGCGTCGAGCGCGGCAAGTGGCTCATCGAGCAAGAGCACCTTGGGCCGGATGGCCAGTGCCCTGGCGATCGCGATGCGTTGCTGCTGACCGCCGGAAAGCTCACGGGGCAGGCGCTTTCCGTACGCCGCCATGCCGACCATGCCCAGCGCTTCGGCCACTCGCGACCCGATGTCGGCACGCCGGACACGCTGCGCCTTCAGGCCGAACGCCACATTGTCGGCCACCCGCATGTGCGGAAACAGCGCATAGGACTGCAGCACCACACCGATACCCCGCCGGGCCGGCGGCAGATCAGTGATGTCACGGCCGTCGAGTCGGACCGTTCCGGACGTCGGCCGCACGAACCCCGCGAGGGCACCCAGTGCGGTGGACTTCCCCGACCCGCTGGGTCCCAGCAGCGCGACCGTCTCACCGGCGGCGACCTTCAGGTTGAAGTCGACCAGCGCTTGGGTTACCCGCTTACCCCGGCCGTACGACACCCCGACACGATCGAATGTGATTGCCGGAGTGCGCGGCTCGGTAACTTGCCGACCTTTGACACCTACCCGGAGTTGCCCCAGCCCGCTCTCGGTCATATCAGTTACCGGTGGCCTTTTGATAGGCGGCGAGATCACCGTCGAGGTCGGCCAGCACCGCGTTCCAATCCGGCACCCACAGCTGCACTCCTTCGAGCACTGCGGCGGGGGTATTCGGTTGGGGCGCACCACTGGAGGCGAGATCTTCGCGGACCGGGATGCCCAGCGCCTCGGTCTCGACGGTCTTCTGCACATCCTCGGACAGTAGGTAGGCCAGCAGCTTCTTGGCGTCTTCGGCGTGCGGGGCCCCCTTGGTCACGCCGGCGACGTAGGGCAGTGAGACCGTGGTGCGCTTGCCGTCGTGCGCCGGGATGAAGATGGTGAACTTCGACCCGTCGTTCTTGATCGAACCGAGGTTCATCTGCACATCGCCGTTGGCCACCAGCAGTTCTCCGTTGCTGACCTTCGGCTGGAGCTTTCCGGTCGACGAGGACGGTCCGACGTTGTTGGCCTGCAATCTGGTCAGATAGTCCAGCGCGCCGGGCCTACCCCGCAGATGCTGCAGCAGCACCAGCACGGCGGTGCCGTCACCGGCCTGCCCGGGTGTCGAGTACTGGAGCTTGCCCTTGAACTGCGGGGCGAGCAGGTCGTCCCAGCTGGCCGGGGCGGGCTCGGCCGCCGGATTGGCGATGAAGCTGAGCGCGTTGTTGACGATCGGCACGTAACGCCCGTCGGGGCCCACCTGATCGGCGGCGATGCCGGCCGCGTCGGCTCCGCTGGGCACGAGAAGCCCTGAGGAGTCGGCCTTCTGGATGAACGGGGGCAGGGTCACCAGCAGGTCGGCCTGTGGGTTGGACTGCTCTTTCTCCACCCGGGAGACCACCTCGCCGGATCCCGCCTCCACCAGATTCACCGCGATGCCGGTCTCCTCGGTGAACGCGTCGAAGGTGGACTTGTACCAGGTCGCCAAACCGTCAGCACTGTAAACAGTGAGCGTGCCCGCCTCACCGGATCCGGTCGACCCGGTGCCGCCGCACGCCGCGGTCAGTGCAGCGGTCAAGGCGAGCGCCGCGATCGCGGTCATCCGCCGGATACGTTGTGATTTCATGTGTTCCTTCTTTTCCTGATTCACAGTCCGATGAGGTCGGCACTCTATTCGGCGATCGCGGGGCCCAGCGTCATACCGCGCCCACCCGGCCCGGTGATCACCCACAGGTCGTCCTCCGGCGCAGCTCGGCACACGAGTTGGTGCGCGTCCAGGCACTGGCTGTAGACGCCGGCCCAGCGCTGCCGGATCGGTGGCAGTGTCCTGCCGAGGAACCGCTCGACGACGTCGACCAGGTAGGCGTACGGGGATTCATGGACGTCGAAACCGAATGGTTCCTCGTACTCATGGGTGTCACCAATGGTCAGCCCGCCGTTTGCGCGCTGCACACACAGCAACTGCATCCGTTGCTTGTCGGCTACCGCGTTCTGAGATTGACTGCTGCGCAGGGTGTCCAGCGCCGGCCCGGCGAAACCCGGGTAATAGCGGAAACTGTCGGCGTCGGCGATCGCGGTGGTCAGTGGCTCATCCAGCGGTTCGGTCTGCATCATCTGCAGACGCACCCGGCGCACGGGCAGCTCACCGGCGATGTCGCGGACCAGCCCGCCGTGCGCCGCGCCGGCGCAGACCAGAACCAGGTCGGCCTCATACTGGTTACCGTGATCATCGCGGACGACGCGGTTGCTCACCGAGCGCGCCTCGGCACCGGCCACGAACTCGTATTGCTCACTGGCATACAGATATCGCCGGATTGCGGGGAGTGCATGACGGGGTTCCACCGCCGCGTCCAGGGCGCAGTGCAGACCACCGACGAACTCCCCGCGCAGAGCCGGGTTGACCGCGGTCACCTGTTCAGGTTCCAGCAGCGTGAAGCCGCGGTGCCCGGCGTCCGCGCTCTCGGCCGCCTCTACCGCGACGGCCAGTTCGGCCGGGGTACGCAGCAGCGTGATCGATCCGGTGGGACGGAAACCGATGCCGGGGATGTCGGCACCGAGTTTCTCCCACAGCTCCCGGGCGCGCAGCGCGGCATCGAGTTCGGCCGTCGACCGGCCCGACACCCACACCAGGCCGAAGTTGCGGACGGTCGCCCCGCGCGCCTCGGTTTCGCGTTCCAGCTGTGTGACGTGATGTCCGCGGTGCACCGCTTCGACGGCGTGCATGGTGCCGAGGATGCCGCCGCCAATGATCGTCACCCGCATGATGGTTGAGCCTCTCGGCCGATCACGACCATGCAGCCACCTGCGCGTGTTGACCCGCAGAACAGCAGGTTAACAATTGGTATAGACCAAAACCCGGTACGCTGTGGCCCATGCGAGACATGGCGGAAGTCAGTCGGGTACTGCACTCGCTGCGCGGAGTCTGGGACGAAGACGCCGTCGACGAACTCGATCACGCGCTGCAGTCCGCGGCCCGCGCGATCGACGACGGGGCCGACGATGAGCTGACTCTTGCGGCCGCCCTGCACGATCTGGCACACAGCCCGCTGTTCGACGGACCGGGCGCCGATCAGCATGACCGTTTCGCCCGCGACTGGCTGACGCCACGTTTCGGCGCGCGGGTCGGTTGGCTCGCCGGTGCGCACGTTGCGGCCAAGCGTTACCTGGCCGCGTTCGATCCCGCCTACGCCCTCTCGGACGTGTCGGCAGAATCGCTGCAGCGTCAGGGCGGCCCCGCCGTCGACCCCGCCTACACCAACCATCCCTGGTGGGCGGATGCCCTGCGCCTGCGCCGCTACGACGATGCGGCCAAGGATCCGTCGGCAGGTGGCGCGACGATCGATACGGTGTTGGCCATCGCCGAACGTGTTGCCCGGCAGGGCGATTGAGGGTGCCCAAACCGCTACCCAAGCCGTACCTCATCCGCACGGCGCTGGACGACATGCTCGCCGGCCTCACCGAAGGCGACCCGGTGCCTGCCGAACGCGAGCTGGCCCTGCGCTTCGGCGTGGCCCGCGAAACCGTGCGCCAGGCGTTGCATGAGCTGCTGGTGGCCGGCCGTGTCGAACGACGCGGCCGCGGCACCGTGGTTGCACGCCCCAAACTCACTCAGCCGCTCGGGTTGCAGTCCTATACCGAGGGCGCGATGGCGATGGGACGGGTGCCCGGTCGCGTGCTGGTGACCTGGGATACCGTTGGCGCGACGGCGGAACTTGCTGCGGGACTGGATGTTCCAGCCGACGCACCGGTCATGCATTTGGAGCGGGTGCTGCTGGCCGATGACCAGCGGATCGGGCTGGAGAGCACGTACCTGTCGGCCGCCAGGTTCGGAGCGCTGGAGAACAGCTTCGATCCCACCACCTCGTTGTACGCGGCGATCCGCGCGCGGGGTGTGCAGTTCGGCTCGGCCACCGAGCGCATCGAGACCGCACTGGCATCACCGCGGGAGGCCGAGCTACTGGAGTCGACCACGGCCATGCCGATGCTGCTGCTCAACCGCCGGTCGGTGGACACCGACGGCCTGCCGATCGAACTCGTGCGTGCGTTGTATCGCGGAGACCGGATCGCGTTCGAGACCCTGCTGGCGTAATCGTCGCCGAGATGCTGTTGAGGTCGCGGCCGTCAATGGGTACGCGTCTGACATGGACGCGCCATGGACTGCACTCCGGGCACCTGAGCTGGCGATGTCTGCGGGTGCCTTGGCGGTCTCCGCGTCCGCCATCTTCATCGACCTGTCCGGCGCGTCACCGGGAACGGCATCGTTCTACCGCTGCGTGCTGGCCTTGCCCGTGTTGGCCTGGCTTGCTCTGCGGGAGCGTCGACGCGACGCCCGCCGACCCCCACGGTTGATACTGCTGGCCTCGGTCGCGGGAGCATGTTTCGCCGGGGACATGCTCCTGTGGACACAGGCGATCCTCGAAGTCGGCGCCGGACTTTCGACCGTACTGGTCAACGCCCAGGTGGTGATCGTGCCGCTGCTGGCGTTGGTCATCGACCATGAGCCGGTGCACCGTCGCTACCTCATCTGCCTGCCGTGGCTGATTCTGGGCGTCGTGCTCACCGGCGGTGTGCTGGAGCACGGGGTGTCAGGGTCGGACCCCGTGTGGGGCACCGTGCACGCGATCGGGGCCGCCGCGTGCTATTCCGGTTTCCTCTATCTACTGCGCCGAGCTGGGCGACACGGTCCTGTCCTACAGTCCTACAGTTTGGTCATCGTCGCGGCCTCCATCGTGTCCCTGCTCGCCGGAGCGCTGTGGCACGGCGTCGATATGACGCCTGGTTGGGTCACGATGGGCTGGCTGGCCCTGACCGCCCTGTTCGGTCAGGTGCTGGGCTGGCTGCTGGTCGCTCGTGCGACACCCCGCCTTTCCAGCGACGTCGGATCGGCACTCCTGATGCTCACCCCGGTCGGTGCGTTGGTGCTCGGCGTGATCGTCCTGGCCGAGCGGCCGAGTGGCCTGCAGTTGTCGGGCGCATTGGTCATGCTGATCAGCGCTTACGCGGCCACCACCGAGCCGAAATGGCTTCGCGGCCTAATTCGACGGCACCGCTCGTGACCGGTCCGGTCGACGGCTCCGCAGCGGGGCACCGGCGAGAATCGCAGCATCCTCTTAGATTGCGGGCAAAGCCGCATGTAGACGCGTGGCACACCGGCGGGCGCAGCGCCAGCGAACCCGCGACAGTGAGCCCCGTCGATGCAGAATCGTTATCGTTCATTTAGCATCTGCGTTGGCCGAGGTACTCCTACCTGAACGTCAATTTTCTCGGCGAAGGGTGGTGCGGCAGTGGATGCAAATGATCCGAAAGACGGTGAAATTGCACATCCGACCGTGTCGCGAGCGTCGATCGAGGGCTGGCCGCTGCGATGGAAGGTCGCGGCGACGCTGATCCTGCCCATCGTGCTCGCTGCAACGTTCGGCGCAGTCAGGATCTACAACGAGCTCTCGGCGGCATCGAGGTTGGGTATCGCGTCCGACAACGCGGTGATCGTGGTGCCAGCGGTCGAGTTGGTCGACCGGCTCGACCAGCTCGCGTACGCCGGCGCAACCGGCGCGCCGATCGAGGAACCGCTCGCACAGTTCGACGAAAGCGCGGCTGCTCTCACGTCGATGATCACCTCGGCGGACTTCGACTCGAGCGTCGCCACCGAGCTGACCACCGCCTCCTCGACGGCCAAGGAACTGCGCGACGAGATCAGCTCGGGCCCGGTGCCGCAGCCCGAGATCGCCGAGCAGGGGCAGGCTGTGGCGACCGGGGTGATCTCCGCGATCGCGAAGACGACGGCGACAGCCGACGACAGCGCCGTGCGCCCCCTTGCGGACCGGTTGGTGACCGCACTCGCGGCGCAGCGGGCACTGACGACCCAACGGGTGCTGGTCGCCACCCCGAGATTCGTCGATTCGGTCGGGCTGCGGACCGAGGTGGCCGACGCGGCAGGTGCCGAAGCGGCAGCGATCGACCGGCTCGCCCAGCTGACGACCGGCGACGACGTTGCGGCTTTGCGCGAGGCATCCGATGTTCGTCGCGACGCCTACACGCAACCGCTCAGCGAATCCGTGTCCGCGCCCGGTTTCACCGACGCGATGCAAGCAAGTGTCGACCAGTACCGCGCGATGACCCAGCAACTTGCGTCCGATCTCGACCGCACACTGCATGCCCGGGCCAACGCCCTGCGGTCCGACGCCCTCCGCGACACCGCGATCATCCTCGGTGCGGTGCTGATCGCACTCGTCTTCGCACTTGCCGTCGGCCGTTCCCTCATCCGGTCGATCAGCCGCCTGCGCCGTGGCGCACTACAGGTCGCGCAGGTCGAGCTGCCCGAAGAGATCGAACGGCTCAGCAAGGGTGGTGGCATGCCGGAGGTCACGGCATTGCCGGTGCGCACCAAGGAAGAGATCGGACAGCTGGCCCGCGCGATCGACGACATCCACCTGCAAGCGGTCCGGCTGGCCGGCGAGCACGGTGTCCGCCTGCAGATCGGCGACATGTTCGAAACCCTGTCCCGTCGAAGCCGCTCGCTCGTCGAACAGCAGCTGGCACTGATCGAAACCCTTGAGCTCGACGAGGACGATCCGGTCCGGCTAGAGCATCTGTTCCGACTCGACCACCTCGCGACCCGCATGCGCCGCAACGGCGACAACCTGCTCGTTCTTGCCGACACGGTCGAACGTCACCGCATCTCAGCCCCCGTTCCGCTGGGGGACGTGCTGCGCGCCGCGATGTCCGAGGTCGAGGATTACCGGCGGGTCCAGGTCGGCCATGTCGTCGACGTCTCGATCCTCAGCTCCGCGGCCGGCGATGTCGGCCATCTGATCGCGGAACTGCTGGACAATGCGCTGCGGTACTCCCCGCCGGATTCGCCGGTCGTGGTGACGGTCGGCCGTGCGGTCGACGCGGGGCTCCTGGTCGAGATCGCCGATCGGGGGCTCGGCATGCCCGCCGACGACTTGAACGCCGCGAACGAGCGGCTGGCGCTCGGCGGCGAGGTGACGTCCGAGACTGCCAAACGGATGGGCTTGTTCGTCGTCGGGCGGTTGGCACGACGCCACGACGCCACGACGCGGCTCCGCGCCACCACCGGTTCGTTGTCCGATCAGCCTGGTGTGACCGCCAGTGTGCACCTCCCTGGCACGCTGGTCGCCGCGCCGGACGGGATCGTCGATGCCCCCGGCGATCGGCATGCGGATTCGTTCGCGGCCGCACCGCAGCGGTCCACCGGTGATCGGCAGGCAGCCGGTGCCGAACCGGGCGCCGGTGCGCTCGATCGCCTCGATGCCGGCTCGCCGCCGACGGCAGGGACGGGTGAGGCGCGCGCCGCATCCAACTCCAATCGCGGCACGCTGCCCAAGCGCTCCCCCGGTGCCAGCGGTGTCAACGGCCTCGCCGCCCCCGCAGCCCCGGTGCCCGCCACCGAGGGACAGCCACGCTCGAATCCACTCTCCTTCTTCACCGCCGCGCCAACTCCGTCCCAGGCGACCCCGGCCACACCCGATGTGCCGACTCCCCCCGAGCCCGCCTTGGCCGCCGAACCCGCTCCTGCGGATGTCGAGTCCGAGAGCTCACCGATATTCGAACGGATGGCCTCCGAATGGCTGATGGATCCGACGTCGCGGGAATCCCGCGATCAGGCCTGGGCGAGCGCCGCCGATGCCGCGTGGGCCGCCGCCGCGAAAGCGGTCGAGCAGGAACCCAAGCGCCATACCGAATCCGGGCTGCCGATCCGCGAACGCGGTGCACGCCTGGTGCCCGACGATCTCAGGCCGGAACCGGCCGCCAGGGCAGGCGTGGGACACGACCCCGCGGCGATCCGCGACATGTTGAGCCGACAACTGGCCGGTGTGCGCAGGGGCCGGGCCGAAACCGATGCAGCAGACCGCCGACTCGAAGGAGACCGATGAACACCGGTACGCAACCACAGGCTGGCTCTGCTCCGGCGACGAAGCGGACCCTCGACTGGTTCGTGTCCAACTTCGTCCGTGACGTGCCGGGCGTGACACACGCGATTCTCGTCTCGGCCGACGGTTTGCTGATGGCCTCTAACTCACACCTGCCTGCCGATCGCGCTGAGCAATTGGCCGCCGTGACATCAGGTTTGGCGAGCTTGTCGACGGGTGCTGCCCGGCTGTTCGAGGCGGGCAACGTCCGCCAGTCGATCGTCGAGATGGACGACGGTTTCCTGCTGCTGATGGGTGTCGGCGACGGATCATATCTCGCAACGCTGGCGCAGGTCTCGTGTGATGTCGGGCAGGTCGGGTATGAAATGGCGTTGCTCGTCGACCGGGTGGGCAAGACCATTCAGGCGACCCCACGCTCCGCACTGGGCGTTCGATGACGCTCAGCATGGACAGGGCCGGACAGAAGCAATCAGCAAGTCGCGCCAGACCGTACACGCTGACCGGCGGGCGGACCCGCGCGCGGATCGAGATACCGATCGAGGCATCGGTGGAGGCCCTGGTGTCGAGCGGGGAGCTCGAGTGTGCGCCGGGGGATGCTCCCGCCGTCATCATCCGGTTGTGCGGTGACCGGCCGTCGATCGCCGAGATCTCGGCATACGCCGGTCTGCCTGTCGGGGTGACAAGGGTACTTGTGGGCGATCTGGTGGAGAGCGGCCATCTTCGCGTTCACGCCACACTGACCGACCATACGACCGTTTCGGAGCGGCGCCGACTGATCGAAAGGACCCTCAGTGGATTACGCGCACTCTGACTCCGACGTGACGAGGTCGTCGACGAAGATCGTGATCGCCGGCGGCTTCGGGGTCGGCAAAACCACGTTCGTCGGCGCCGTGTCGGAGATCGTGCCGTTGCGCACCGAGGCCCTCGTCACGACCGTCTCGCAGGGCTACGACGACCTCGAAGCGACCCCGGGCAAAGAGACAACCACGGTGGCAATGGATTTCGGCCGGATCACGATCGCAAGCGACCTCGTGCTCTACTTGTTCGGCACCCCAGGGCAACGCCGGTTCTGGTTCATGTGGGACGACCTGGTCCGCGGCGCGATCGGCGCGGTGGTGCTGGTCGACACCCGCAGGCTCGAGGACAGCTTCGCGGCCGTCGATTTCTTCGAGGCACGCAGCCTCCCATTCCTGGTGGCCGTCAACAAGTTCGACGATGCCCCGACCCACGCCACCGAAGATCTGCGTGAGGCCCTGGCCGTGTCCCCGAACGTGCCGATCATCAGTGTCGACGCACGCCAACGTGATTCGGCGAAGAACGCGTTGATCGCCATCACCTCGTACGCACTGGATCGTCTGACGACGACAGTGCCCTGATAGGAACTGATTCATGAACCATCACGTGCACCACTTCGACATGGGCCTCTGGCTGCTGTTTCTGGCCTACATCGTGTCGGTGACCGGCTCGGTCGTCGGGCTGGCCTGTACCCGCTGCGGCGCCGCGGCGGCCAACGAACGCGACCGGCTGCGCTGGCTCCTCATGGCGGCCATCGCCATCGGCGGCGTCGGGATCTGGCTCATGCATTTCATTGCGATGCTCGGCTTCGCAATCCCGAACAGCGTGGTCCGCTACCACCTCGGCTGGACGGTCGCCTCTGCGGTGCTGGCGATCTCGGCGGTATTCGGCGGATTGGTCACCATCGGCCGCACCTTCGATCTGCGCCGGCTCATCGCCGGTGGTGTGATCACCGGCCTGGCGGTCGCCTCGATGCACTACACGGGCATGTGGGCGATGCAGATACAGGGCACGATCTCCTACGACAAATTTCTGGTCGTCCTGTCCTTCCTCATCGCCATCGTCGCGGCGACGGCGGCGCTGTGGTTCACCCTCGCGCTGAAGTCACCTGTGCTGCGATTCGCCGCAGGGCTCGTGATGGGCGTCGCTGTCGTCGGCATGCACTACACGGGCATGGCCGCGGTCCGGGTGACCGTCGATCGCACCGCACCGGTTCCCGGTGGGCCCGAGGCATTCTCGTTCCTGTTCCCGGTCTTCGTGATCGGCTTGCTGGCGCTCGTCGTTCCGATCACCGCCGTGATGCTGGCGTCCGATCGCGGCGCGAATGCCACGCAATCCAGCTCACGCCCCGTCGCTTCGGCGGCAGGCAAACACCGGTAGGCCCGGCCTCAGGTGAACGGCTTGAGGATCTCGGTGCACAACCGCGGCAGTCGACCGATGGGTATCCACCCGACCAGTTGCCTGCATGTCCCCGCCACCTGAGCGACCGGCCCGCCGCATACCGGCCACGCTCCAATGCCCTGGGTTTGCAGCACATTTCGGGCGACCCGGATCTGTTCTTCACGACTTGCCGCGGCCGGAGAGCCGACGCCCCCGTTCGATGCCCAGGTCGCCGGGGTGAACTGAAGACCGCCATAGAATCCATTTCCGGTGTTCGCCGACCAGTTCCCGCCCGATTCGCATTGAGCCATGGCATCCCAGTTGGGCTCCGCGTTGGCAACGGGGGTTGCCAACACCTGAGCGCCACCGAGCAGACCGACCAGCGCGGCCGCCGCGACGGCCATCCGCCCCCTCATGCTGACCCCTCCGTCATGTCGGATTTTGCTTACCCGTGATTCCAGGCTTACGGATGGGGCGCAAATAAACCAGGCGGACGAATTATCCTCACAGGGTTCTATGAGCTGCCTTATACCCCATGAGGCCTATGGGGCCAGTGTGCGTAACGGGACTTGCCGCATTTGACACGATGTTTACGCAGGTAGCGGGGATTATGAACGATCGACCCCCGGGCGTGTCGCGCCGCGTCCGCCGGAGGCAAGCTTCGGCGAGGGAAATTAAGGGGCAGAAGTGTTAATTGTGTTTGATGATGCAATTGATGTAATTGTGATTTGAGTGGTTTGTTTGCTGCCAGTGGCTGAAGTTATAAATGTGGCCTATGAGGTTGGCGGTCTGTCCGTGCTGCGTGCTCATGCGTCGGCGCGGAATACCGGCCAACACAGGGTCGTCGACCACTGTGCGGAATCGTCTGTGTCCCAGTAGAACCGCTCGTAATACTCGCGCAGCGGGCCCTCGACACTGATCTCGTGGCGGTTAATGACCACTTCCTGCACCCGCCCCGCTGACCGCACACCGCGATCGACCGGGATGAAGACCGTCGCGGTGATCGCGGCCGCGGATGTCGCTGCGACGCTGAGATGTTCGATCGGCGGGCCTGCGGAGTTCCCTGCGGGCCGCTCGAGAATCGCCCGCAGCGATTCGACTGCCGTGCGCGTCTCGGCGAGCTGGTTTTCCAGCCGCTGGAGATAACCGGCGATCAATCGGTTGCGATCGGTGGGCGCCGAGGTCAGCACCGCACGCACGTCGGCGATGGGCATGCCCAACTGACGGAGCCGGCGTACCACCTGGGCGGTCGGCACCTGCGCAGGGGTGTAATACCGGTAGCCGGTGGACGGATCCACGCGGTCCGGTTCCAGCAGGCCGACGTCGTGGTAGTGCCGCAACGTCTTCACCGACAACTGCGTCAGCCAAAGTCACCGATGGATACGTCAATGGTCACGCGATCAGTGTGATGTCTCCTGCAAGGGGAGGCTCAAGGCGCGGTATCTGGTACCGAAATCAAGCACACGCGGTAGAACTGACTGTGTGACAGCCACCACCGCGACCCGGTTTCATCCTGACCTGGAACGTATCGCCCGCTTCATCCCACGTCAGGTGGTCACGCGCACCACGTTGCCGGTCTTCCAGCGGATGACGGGCCTGATGGGACGGCGCGCGGCGGAGGGTGTCGAGGTCCTGACGCTGACCTCGGGCGTCGGGGTGCGGCTGTACCGGCCGTCGGGCGCCACGGTACCGGGCCCCGCGCTGTTGTGGCTGCACGGCGGAGGCTACGTGTTGGGCAGTGCGGCACAGGACGACGCGCTGTGCAGTCGGTTCGCCGATGAACTCGGCGCCACGGTCGCCTCGGTGGAATACCGGCTGGCCCCGCAGCATCCCTACCCGGCCGGCCTCGAGGACAGTTACTCGGCGCTGACCTGGCTGGCGGGCCTGCCTTCGGTGGATCCGGCACGCGTGGCCGTCGGCGGGGCGAGCGCCGGTGGCGGTCTGGCGGCGGCGCTGGCCCTGCTCGCCCGCGATCGCGGCGAGATCGCCCTGGCCTCGCAGCTGCTGGTGTATCCGATGCTCGACGACCGCAGCGGGCACGCACTCGGCCTTGACCATCCGGGGCACCGGCTGTGGACGCAGGGCAGTAACAAGTTCGGCTGGTCGGCGTACCTCGGCACCGCCGATCCTGCAGTCGCGGTGCCGGCCCGGCAGGAGGATCTGTCTGGTCTGCCGCCCGCGTGGATCGGTGTCGGCACCCTCGACCTGTTCCACGATGAGGACCTCAGCTATGCCGAGCGGCTACGCGCCGCCGGGGTGCCCTGCCAGGTCGAGGTGGTCGACGGTGCCTTCCACGGCTTCGACCAGATCGCGCCGAAAACCGCGGTGTCACGCGCGTTTCTGGCCAGCCAGACCGAGAGCCTGCGGGTCGCGTTCAGCTGATCGTGAACGCCGCTCCCGGCCGAGGTGCACGCACGCCTTCTCCACCAGGGCGCGATCGGTGGCAGGCAACGACCGCAACCGCGCCACCAGATCTGTCACCAGCCTGCTGAACCGGTCACGGAGTTGCTCGACCGTCATGCCGAACTGATTCCAGACTTCGTCCTCGCGTGGACCCCCATATGGAGCCCACGCGAGGACGAACTGCAGTATCCGTCGATCGAACGAATCCATCAGCGTTCAGTTGGCCGAACCACTAATCCCGTACCACGGTGTCTTCGAACACGACCCGGCCGATCAGCTCATACCGCCGCGGGTCGCGCAGCTTGAAGTACGTGGCCATCGCGGCGCCGAAGATGAACAGCCCCACCACAATCCACGGTGTGAGGGTGAACAGCAGGGTGCCGGAAGCGGTGCCCGCCGCGGCGTCTTTGTGCTCCCACAGCAGGTAGACGACATAGAGCATCCCGATCCCACCGAGCCCCGGTGCGACCAGGGTCTTGAACCAGTGCTTGGACACCGGGTGGTTCTTGCGGATGTGGAAGTAACTGATCACCGAGAACGCGCACAGGGACTGCACAATCAGGATCGCCATGGTTCCGAGGATCGCCAGCAGCGTGTACATGTGGATGTAGGGATCCATGCCGGCGAACAGGAATGCCAGGATGATCACCAGCGTGATACCGCTCTGGACGAACGACGCCACATAGGGCGAGCCGTGCGTGGGATGGGTCGCGCCCAAGGTCCTCTGCAGCTTGACGGACAGCCCTTCGCGGCCGAGTGCGTACAGATACCGCGACGCACAGTTGTGGAAGGCCATGCCGCAGGCGAACGAACCGGTGACCAGCAGGATGTTGAACAGGGTGATCGCCCAGTCGCCATAGGTGGAGCGCACCGGACCGAAGAAGATCTCCGATGCGGTGTCGGCGTTCTGGGCCAGGTCGACCGCTTTTTCCGGGCCGGTGCCTGCGATCGCCATCCAGGATACGAACACGTAGAACAGGCCGACACCGAGAACGCTGAGCATGGTGGCGCGGGGGATGATCCGCTTCGGGTCCTTCGACTCCTCGCCGTACATGGCGGTCGACTCGAACCCGACCCACGACCAGAATGCGAAGAACAGGCCCAACCCCGCACTGGCACCGGCGATCGCCGCGGGCTGGAATGCCCCGATGGGGTTCAGAATCTCCCCGACCGCGAACCCCTTGGGGCCGCCGCCCTTGAACAGCACGGCCAGCGCACCCAGGGACAGCATGAAGATCTCGGTCACCAGGAAGACACCGAGCACCTTGGCGGTCAGGTTGACGTCGAAGTAGGTGAGGATCGTATTGGCCGCCAGCATGAGCAGCGCCGGCACGATCCAGTGGATCTGGACGCCGAACTGCGATTGCAGGAGGTTCTGGAAGAAGAAGGAGAAGATTCCGATCAGCGACGCCTCGAACACCACGTAGGCCATGGTGATCAGCCCGCCGGCGGCGAGTCCGACGATGCGACCCAACCCGTGGGAAATGTAGCCGTAGAAGGCGCCGGTCGTGGTGATGTGCTTTGCCATCGTTGCGTAACCGATCGCAAACAGCCCGAGCACGATCGTTGCGACGATGTAGCCCGCCGGAGCATGTGAACCATTTCCGAAGCCGACCGCGATCGGGACGTTACCGACCATTGCGGTGATCGGCGCGGCGGTCGCGACCGCCATGAAGATGACGCCGAGGGTGCCGACGGCGTTGCGTTTCAGGCGTTGTACGTCATGAGCTGCATCTTTGCCGCCCGTGACAGCTTGTTCGGTCATCTACTGCCTTACCTTCCAGACTCACAGTGGGTAGTCGGTGTGGCGTGGACCACATCACGAACCTTACGTATATTGGCACTACCAAATGCTCACCGCAACCCCCAACCTCAACCATTGACAGAAATGGTTGCAACCGTTTACGGTGAGGGCCATCACAGCTACCGAGTAGCTCAGGGGAAGTAGCTCAAGAGGGAGCCGCATGTACGACTACGGCACATTCGCGTTTGAGTCGAAGGCCGAGGTCCTGGAACGGGCCAAAACTTTCTGGAATCCGGACAAGACCCAGTTCTGGACCGACACCGGGGTCGACCTGGTGATCGACCGCCGCGAGGGCTATTTCCTGTGGGACATGAGCGGGCGTCGCCTGATCGACATGCACCTCAACGGCGGCACCTACAACCTGGGTCACCGCAATCCCGAAGTCATGCAGGCGATCACCGAGGGCATGGAGCACTTCGACGTCGGCAATCACCATTTCCCGTCGGTCGCCCGCACCGCGCTGGCACAGCGGCTGATCGAATCGGCGCCGGCCTCACTCAAGAAGGTGGCCTTCGGGTCAGGTGGTGGTGAGGCCATCGACATCGCGCTCAAGAGCGCGCGGCACGCCACTCAGCGCCGCAAGATCGTCTCGATCATCAAGGCCTACCACGGTCACACCGGCCTGGCGGTGGCCACGGGCGACAGCCGGTTCGCCAAGATGTTCCTGGCCGATCAGCCCGACGAGTTCATCCAGGTGCCCTTCGGTGACATCGCTGCGATGGAGCAGGCCCTGGCGGGCAACGATGTCGCCGCGGTGATCATGGAGACCATCCCGGCCACCTACGGATTCCCGCTTCCCCCACCGGGTTACCTCGAGGCGGTCAAGGCCGTCACCGAAAAGCACGGCGCGCTCTACATCGCCGACGAGGTGCAGACCGGTCTGATGCGGACCGGCGAGATGTGGGCTATCACCAAGCACGGCATCGAGCCCGACATCCTGGTCACCGGAAAGGGCCTGTCCGGCGGCATGTACCCGATCACCGCGGCCCTGCTGGGCGACCGCGCCGCGCAATGGCTCGACGAGGACGGCTTCGGCCACATCTCCACCTTCGGTGGTGCCGAACTCGGTTGTGTCGCAGCCATCAAGACCATCGAGATCAGCGGCCGCCCCGAGGTGCGCTCGATGGTGCACTACATCGCCGACATCTTCGATCAGGGCCTGCGCCGCATCCAGGCCGACTATCCGGGCTGGTTCGTCGGTATCCGACAGAACGGCGTGGTGATCGGGTTGGAGTTCGATCATCCCGAAGGCGCCAAGTTCGTGATGCGCGAACTTTACGAGAACGGAGTGTGGGCGATCTTCTCGACATTGGATCCCCGTGTGCTGCAGTTCAAGCCAGGTCTCCTGCTTTCGCGGGAACTGTGTGAGGACGTTCTGGACCGCCTCGAAGTAGCGGTCGGCCGAGCCAAGACCGCCGCTACGTCACGGAGGGCCTCATGACTTCCATATCGCAGGCCGGGCACATGCTCGAACGCGCCGGCTGGGCGGGCGCGGCGTACGCCGACTACGACGCGGCGGCCGTGTCGAGAATTGTTGCCGCTGTGGCCGATGCCGGTTACGCGCACGCTGAACGGTTCGCCACCGAGGCAGTCGCCGAGACCGGCATGGGCGTGGTCGCCGACAAGGTGACCAAGAACCGGGCCTGCTCACGGGGCATCGTCGACTACTACAGCGGCGAAGACTATGTGTCGCCGCGGGTGGACACCGCCCGCAAGATCGTGGAACTCCCCCGCCCCGCCGGCGTGGTGCTGGCACTGACACCGACGACCAATCCCGTTGCCACCGTGTACTTCAAGGTGATCCTGGCGCTGATGACGCGTAATGCCGTCGTCGTCGCCCCGCACCCGCGAGCCAAGCAGTGCTCAGCCGACGCCGCCCGCGTGCTCGCCGAGGCGGCGGTGGCCGCAGGCGCACCCGACGGCATCGTGCAGGTGGTCGACGAACCCTCGATTCCACTGGTGCAGGCGTTGATGGCCGATGAACGCACCGACGTCATCGTCGCGACCGGTGGAACCGGGGTGGTGCGTGCGGCGTATTCGTCGGGAAACCCGGCACTGGGCGTAGGCCCCGGTAACGTGCCGGTGTTCGTCGACGCCAGCGCCGACATCTCAGCTGCCGCACAGCGGATCGTGGACAGCAAGGCGTTCGACAACTCCGTGCTGTGCACCAACGAATCGGTGCTCATCGCCGAGGACGCCATCGCTGACAAGTTGCGTTCGGCGTTGACCAGGGCCGGCACCCACATCCTCGACGAGGACGGGGCGCGACGGCTGCGCGCGTACATGTTCGCCGATGGGCACCTCAACACCGAGGTGGTCGGCCGCGACGCCGCCTGGATAGCCGGACAGGCCGGGCTGCGGGTCACCCCGAAGACCCGGGTGCTCATCGCGCCGTTCGACAATGTGATCGCCGAGGAGATGCTGGCGCACGAGAAGCTGTCGCCGGTCCTCGGCATGACCACCGCGGCCGACGCGGCGCGTGGCATCCGGGCCGCCCGCGCCGTGGTGCGGATCGGCGGGGCCGGTCACTCCGCTGCCATTCACAGCGAGAATCCGGCGGTGATCACCGATTTCGCCGCACAGGTCCCGGTGTTGCGGGTGTCGGTGAATGTCGGTAACAGCACGGGCAGCTCCGGACTGGACACCAACCTGGCACCGTCGATGACCATCGGTACCGGATTCATGGGGCGCAGCTCGATCGGCGAGAATCTGCAGCCCGAGAACCTGATCAACTGGTCCCGGATCGCGTACAACAACGAACCCGGCGTGGTGATGGGCAATTTCGCGGGCATCAGCCCGTGGCACTCACCGGCCGGTGCGGTGCCCGAGTATCCGCGGGCCTCCAATGACCGCGACGGAGCCCCGGTTACTCCGCGGCGCAACCACCCCGCTCCCACCCGGTCGACCGATCCTGGCCTGGACGTGCTGCGCGCCGAACTGCGCGCGCTGGTCGTCGAAGAACTCGCACAACTGATCAAGAGGTAGGGCTGTGGCTGAACTGCGTTCGTTTATCTTCATCGACCGGCTGCAACCGCAGACCATGTCGTATCTGGGCACCTGGATCAAGGGTGCGCTACCCCGGGCCAACATGGCCGCCCAGATCATCGAGGTGGCACCGGGTCTGGACATCGAGGGCGTCACCGACGTCGCACTCAAGCACGCCGAGGTCAAGGCCGGAATCCTGGTGGTCGAGCGACAGTTCGGCTACCTGGAATTCCACGGGGAGACCGGTGCGGTCAAGGCCGCGGCCGATGCTGCGCTGGATGAGCTGGGCGGCGATATAGGAAGCGCGGTGCCTCCTCGTGTCCTGGCCTCCCGAATCATTTCCAGCGTCGACCATCAGCACGCATTCCTGATCAACCGCAACAAGATCGGCTCGATGGTGCTGCCGGGCGAATCGCTGTTCGTCCTGGAAGTCCAGCCCGCCTCGTATGCGATCCTGGCCACCAATGAGGCCGAGAAGGCCGCCGACATCAAGGTCGTCGACTTCCGCATGATCGGCGCCACGGGCCGGGTGTACCTGTCCGGCACCGAGGCCGACATCCGTCAGGCCGCCGACGCCGCCAGGGATGCGCTGTCCAGGAGCACCCCGTGACCCTCGACCGCAACGAACTGCGGGCCCTGGTGCGCGAGGTGGTTCGGGACGCGGTGGCCGGATTGTCCACCGCCACACCGGCACCAGCACCTCCAGCATCCCCGCCACCTGCACCGGCCGCACAGACCGTGGCCGGATTGTCAGCTTCGCCGACCGCAGCCGAGCAGATCGGCGTGAGCCCGACCGGGCCCCAGGCTGTCGAGGGCCGCAACCGCGTCGAAACGGTCCGCCTGGCCAAGGACTCCGACCTGGATGCGTTCGTGCGGAAGTTGCTGCGGCTCTTCGACAGCCCGAAGACCCGCGCCGATCTGAAGACCGGGCGGCTGAGCTTCCGACTGGCCGGCGGCGCGGGCGCTTCCGGCGGTGGTGCGGTCCACCGCGTCGACAGCGGCGCCGTCACCGAACGCCATGTCGCCGACCTCGCCGGCGGCACCCTGGTGCTCGGCCCCCGGGCCGTCATCACCCCGCTGGCCAGGGAGAAGGCCCGCACCCTCGGCATCACGATCCAGAAGGAGCGCCGATGATGTCCCCATCGACGAAGGAGCGAATGTGATCGCAGCAGTTGTCACCGGCAATGTGTGGTCGACCCGGCGCATCGACGGCATACCCGCCGGCGCGTTCCTCGAGGTCGAGGTCGACGGCACCGGCTCCACGATGGTCGCGTTCGATGTGCTCGGCACCGGGGTGGGCGAGCACGTCCTGATCGCCCAGGGTTCGGTGGCCGCAAACTGGTTCACCGGCACCCCGCCGCCGGTCGATGCGCTCATCATCGGATCCATCGACGCCAACCCCAGCGGTTCGTCACCGCGCAACAAATAAGGAGAAACCCATGTCCAGCAATGCAATCGGGCTGATCGAGACCAAAGGTTACGTGGCCGCGCTGGCCGCCGCAGACGCCATGGTGAAGGCCGCGAATGTCACCATCACCGACCGTCAGCAGGTCGGCGACGGACTGGTGGCCGTCATCGTCACCGGTGAGGTCGGCGCTGTGAAGGCCGCCACCGAGGCCGGTGCGGAGACCGCATCGCAGGTTGGCGAACTGGTCAGCGTGCATGTCATCCCGCGGCCGCACAACGAGCTCGGCGCCCACTTCTCGGTCTCCAGCAAGTAGCCATGGCTACGCCCGTAACTGCGACCGAGACGGCGCAACGGACCGACATCAGGGTCTACCTGCTGGTGGAGGATCTGCAGCGCCAGTTCGCCGCTTACCTCGGTACACCCACCCGTGCCCGCGGCTACCCACCGTATGCGGGTGAACACGCGCTGATCGTCGAGGTGTCCCCCGCCCTGGCGATCGAGCGGGTGATCGACCTGGCGCTACGCGAGGTTCCCGGCATCCAGCCCGGAATCCTCTACGTGGAACGGCAGTTCGGGGTGCTGGAGATCCACTCCGCCGATCTGTCCGACGTACGCCGAGCCGGGGAGGCGATCCTCACCGGAACCGGCAACAAGGCGGCCGATCAGCTGCGGCCACGGGTGCTGTACCACGACATCATCGAAGACATCACCGACCAGCATGCGGTGATCCTCAACCGCAACCGGCAGGCATCGATGATCATGCCCGGCCAATCACTGCTGGTCTACGAGATGACCCCGGCGCTGTTCGCCGCCGTGGCCGCCAACGAGGCCGAGCGGGCAGCCCCTGGGCTTACCGTGGTGGACGTGCAGATGATCGGAGCGGCGGGTCGGCTCTACATCGGCGGCAGCGTCGCCGATGTCACGGTGGCTCGTGATCGCATCACTGAAGTACTGGCCGGGATCGAAGGGCGGGAACACTGATGAGCGCTTGCGCGAAGAGGAGACGAGACTGATGAGCGTGATCTCCGATGACATAGCGGTCGCGCAGTTGGCGCTCGCGCAGTACGACATCTCACCCGAGGCGTCGCTGCGGCTGCTCAACCTGTCGGAGAATGCCACCTATCTGGTGGAGGATGACGGTACCCAGTCCATCCTGCGGGTTCACCGGCAGAACTACCACCGGCCGCACGAAATCGAGTCGGAACTGGACTGGCTGGATGCGCTGCGCGTGGACAGCGATGTCACCGTTCCGACTGTGCTTCCAGCCCAGGACGGCCGCCGGCTGGTCACCGTCGAGGTCGACGGGATGCCCCGCCACGTCGTGCATTTCGACATGGTCGGTGGCGCGGAGCCCGATGAGGACTCCGTGACGGTCCACGATTTCCATACCTTGGGGCGGATCACCGCTGCGTTGCACGAACATTCGCAGCGCTGGGTCCGGCCCGCCACGTTCGGCCGGTTCGCCTGGGACTGGGAGCACAGTCTCGGCGAGCAGCCCAGGTGGGGCCGCTGGCACGATGCCGAGGGTGTCGGACCGTCTGAGCGTGCGGTGCTGGAGCGCGCGCAGGCCCTGCTGCGGGACCGGCTCGAGGCCTACGGCACCGGAGGAGACCGGTTCGGGCTCATCCACGCCGACCTGCGGCTGGCCAACCTGCTGGTCGACCCGCCAGCGATCACTGTGATCGATTTCGATGATTGTGGGTTCGGTTGGTATTTCTACGATTTCGGCACCGCTGTGTCGTTCATCGAGGATGATCCGGCGCTACCGCAGTGGCAGGAATCGTGGGTTGCCGGCTACCGCTCGCGCCGGGAGTTGCCCGTCGAGGACGAGGAGATGCTGGCCTCGTTCGTGTTGTTGCGACGGCTGCTGTTGCTGGCGTGGATGGGAAGTCACAGCCACTCCAAGGAATCGGCCACCAAAGCGATCAGCTATGCCGCAGGAAGCTGCGCGCTGTCCGAGCGTTACCTCAGTTCCAACGGCCTGCGATTGACCTGAGCGGGCCCGACAACCATCTGAAGGACACACCTATGTTCAATTCTCTGCAGGGCCGTTCGGCCGTCGTCACCGGCGGCAGCAAGGGCATCGGACGCGGCATCGCCGAGACGTTCGCCAACGCCGGTGTCGACGTGCTGATCACCGGGCGCAACCAGGCGGACCTGGACAAGACCGTCTCGGCACTGGCCGGTGCGCCCGGCCGGGTCAGTGCGCTGAGCGCCGATGTGTCCAGCCCCGAGGACGCCCGTCGGGTGGTCGGAGAAGCCGTGCAACGTCACGGCGCGCTGGATATCGTCTGCGCGAATGCCGGCATCTTCCCGTCCGGACGGTTGGAGGACCTCACCCCCGAGGACATCGAGCAGGTGCTGGCGGTCAACTTCAAGGGAACCGTGTACATCGTGCAGGCCGCCCTGGCGGCGCTGACCGACAGCGGCCACGGCCGCGTCGTGATCACCTCGTCGATCACCGGCCCCATCACCGGCTATCCCGGCTGGTCGCACTATGGCGCCAGCAAGGCTGCGCAGCTGGGTTTCCTGCGCACCGCCGCAATGGAGCTCGCCCCGAAGAAGATCACCATCAACGCGGTGCTGCCCGGCAACATCGTGACGGAGGGCCTGGACGATTTGGGCCAGGAATATCTCGACCAAATGGCCTCGGCGGTGCCCGCTGGTCGGCTCGGTTCGGTCGCCGACATCGGCAACGCGGCATTGTTCTTCGCCACCGACGAGGCGGCCTATATCACCGGCCAGTCGCTGGTCGTGGACGGCGGTCAGATTCTGCCGGAATCACACCTCGCAATCGCCGAACTCTGAGCGGCGCCCGGCTAGAATTGGTTGTACCAATAACGGGTTAGGGAGGGGCCGGGGTGGCAGCCCAGAGCGAGGAGTTGCGACGGCGGATCGTCGCGGACATCAATGCGGGCGCTCCCGGCGCCAAACTGGGCAGCGAGCGTGACCTCGCCGAGCACTACGGCACCAGCCGCTCGAGCCTGCGTCAGGTGCTCGCCGCACTGGAGGAAGCCGGACTGGTACAGCGGGTGATCGGCCGGTCCGGCGGTATCTTTATCAGCCACGGCCAGGTCGAACGCAACCTTTCCGATGTGGTCGGGGTACCGGCCTTCCTGGCCAATCAGGGCTACGTCGCAGGCACCCGGGTGCTCTCGACGCGTATCACGACGCCCGACCAGGCCACCAGGACCGCGCTCCGACTGGGCCCCGGCGACTATGTCGTCGAGATCCACCGGGTCCGGCTCGCCGACGGTTCACCCATCTCGCTGGAACACGCCCAGTTCCCCGCCGATACGTTTCCCGGGCTGCTCGAACAGCAGCTGGGCGGGTCCCTGTACGAAATGCTGGAATCTCACTACGGTTTGGTGACCGCGCGGGCCGATGAGCGCATCGAGGCGGTCAACGCCACGAGCAGCGAAGCCACCTTGCTCGGGATCAAACCGAAGGCTGCGCTGCTGCTGATCACCCGGGTCACCTATGACCAGAACGGCACGCCGTGCGAGTTCTCCCGTGACCTGTTCCGCGGGGACCGCACGGCGCTGGCCGTGACCGCACAGGGGCGCGGTATCGCCGCGCGACCGGACGCCAACACCGCCTCGGTCACCCTGCAACGTCAGGCCGGCTGAGCGGATTCAGTCGACCACAGAATAGAAGGAGCCATCGTCGTCGGGCGGACCCTGCGCGGGCCGATCCGGGACCTCGGCTCCGAGCTTTTCGTCGAGCGATTCCGATCCGTCCGGTTTGTCGGTTTTGTCGGCGCCGTGCCACTCCTGCGGGGGATCCACCACTTCGTCGCCGTCGGCCTTTGGCGCAACCTCCTCGGAATCTGTTGCCTCACTTGGTGGCAAGGTATCGTCGGGAGCCGCGGTGCCATCATCGGGATCAGTCATCCTGGTTGGGTGCCCGCGACGGGCATCCGAGAAACACCGTCAGGCCGGCTGTTCGGTGTCCTCGGAAAGTGCGTGCCTCTGGCGCCGGTGGGTACCGGTCACCTCTTTGACGAAGTCACCCACATAGCCGATGGCACGGCGGCCTTCCGGCAGAATGTCGGCAGCCAACGGGAAGTCGTGTACCTGTCCGCGCCACAGATGCAGATCGCACCGTCGATCGGCATCGGTCAGCCGTTCGGCGAGTAGTTCCGAATCCGCCAGCAGCGATTCGTCGGTGCTGACATGGATCGCGACCGGCGGCATCTCGGAGAGATCGGCCACCGCCGGGTCGAGCACCTCGCGCCGTCCGGCCCGTTGTTGCGATCGCATCACGTGACGGTTGAACGCGGAGAACGCCGCGGCCGTGAACATCGAGCACCGGGAAATGTTGCGGTGACTCAGTTTACGCGCCGGATCGAGATCGATCAGCGGCGATACTACAGCCACCCCTGCCACCGGTGGAGCACCCTCTGCGATCGACCTCAAAGTCGCCGCGAGAGCGAGGAAGCCACCCGCGGAGTCTCCGGCGATGACAATTCGGCGCGAGTCGTAGCCGCAGCGACGCAGCCACCACAGCCCGGCCAACGCGTCCTCGACCGCATCGGCAAGCCCGCATGCGGGCAGCATCCGGTAACCGACGTTGAGTACCAGCGCATCAGCGGCCCGCGACAATCGCGCCGCCATACTGCGGTGGGTGTTGAGTCCGCAGGTGAGGAACGCGCCGCCGTGCAGATACAGGATCGCGGTTCGCGTCGATGCCCCTGATGCCCGCACGAACTCGGCTGGGCAGTTCGGTAGCTGTATTGCACGGACACTGGCCGTCACGCGCCGCGGTATGAGTCCGACGAAACCGTCGATCGCGCCCAACGGCCAGGCCACATCTGGTAGTAAAGCCCACACCCGCACAGCATTACGCACGGCCAGGCGGCAGGCCGTGTTCAGCGCAAAGGACTCGGCACTGCGGCGGCGGTGCAGTATCCGCTTGCCACGGGACTTCCCCAGTTCATCGTCCTTCGAGGACGCTTGCTCGGTCATCTCGATCAGCTCCTTGTACTCCCACGCATACCCGCACCGGACAATTTGAACCGGCAAAATGTGGGTACTCCCCCGTCATGGCAGGAGCGCAGGAGTATGTGCCCCCGACATTGAAGTTGGACGCGCTGGCGTCCGCGGCGGATGAATGTCGAGGCTGTGACCTGTACCGCGACGCCACTCAGACGGTGTTCGGTGCGGGCCGTCGAGATGCCCGGATGATGCTGATCGGGGAGCAGCCCGGTGACAGGGAGGACCGCGCGGGTCTACCGTTCGTCGGGCCCGCGGGACGGGTGCTGGACAAGGCCCTGGAGGCGGCCGGAATCGACCGCGAGGGCCTGTATCTCACCAATGCCGTCAAACACTTCAAGTTCAGCCGAGCCGAAGGTAGTAAGCGTCGCATCCACAAGACTCCAAGCCGCACCGAGATGGTCGCGTGCCGGCCCTGGTTGTTCACCGAACTGGCAGCCGTCGAACCGGATGTCGTCGTTCTGCTCGGTGCGGTCGCGGCGAAATCGCTGTTCGGCAGCGATTTTCGGGTCACCCGTCATCGCGGCGAGGTGCTGCACCTGCCGGCATTCAACACAGCGGTGGCCACTCTCGACCCGCTCGACCCCGCGGTCGTCGCGACGGTGCACCCGTCGTCATTGCTACGGGGGCCAAAGGAGGACCGGGACAGCGCTTTTGCGGGTCTGGTCGCAGATCTGCGCCGGGCAGGCTCGCTGTGCAAGGCGCCCGCATGATTCAGGATGCGACGACCCGCACGGTCTTCAGTTGAGGGTCGGCGGGATCGGGCAGGTTCATCCCCGCCTGCAGTCCCGTCACCAGATAATCGAGTACCGGTTCGTTGATCAGCTCGCCGGGCACCACAGCGGGGATGCCCGGCGGATACGGGGTGATCTGTTCTGCCGATATCCGGCCGGCAGCACGGTGCACCGGCACATCCTCGACCGGTCCGAAGAACGCGTCACGCGGGGATTTCACCGTTTCCAGTTGCAGCTCCTCCGGAGCCGGGATCTCGACCCGCGTCGGCGGATCGAAATCGACCGCGGCCTTGCGCCACCAGGACAGGCCGTCGATCAACCGCCCGACGGTATCTGCGCCGTCGGCGAACGACATGGTGGCCAGCACCCGGCGATGGTCTGCCATCCCCAGGTCCAGATGGCAGTACCTGCGCAGCCAGTCCGCGGCCTGGTAACCGGACGTGCCGGTGGCGGACACATCAATCAGCACCTGCATGCGGTCGAGGTCGTGGGAAGCCTGGACACCGAGTAGCTCATCGTCGAGCACCTCGAGGTCATCGATCTGCTCGATACTGCGCCGCGCGGCGTCGGCCAACTCGAGCGCGGCACCCATCAGCTCATGCCCATGTTGCACCATCTGCCTGCGCCAGCCGTCTATGGCGCTGTACACCAACACATTCGGACTGGTGGTCATCAGCAGGTCGGCACAGGCCGAGAGCCGGCGCTGGTCGATGAGATCGCCCTGCAGATGAAAGACCGATCCCGGCGGTTATCAGGGGTTAAATTCTCAAATAGCGTCATAGAGGTGTGTTGAACTGCGTTTTTACCTGCACTCACATGTAACCTGTTAGGTCATGGGCGGCCAGATTTTCGGCGAAAGTCAGCGGCGTGGCGCGACGTGGATTGTGGGATGCCGGGGTAAATGTTTACCCCATGGAACTACACGACGATCCGCAGCGGCTCGTGGAGGAACTCGTTCGCCAGCACGCCCAGGTTTTGGGCGAGGCGCACGGCGATCTGGCCGCGCGACATCCGGAAGTCCCGGATCGCTTTATCGATCAGGGCAGCCATGTCCGACCGATCACGGTGTCGTGCTCGGTTTTGGAAACGTTTCTGATGTCGCGGTTGCGGCGGCAGACTCCCAACTCGACTCTAAAAGTCAAGGCGGGCAACGGGATGGGGGTTCTTCTTGTCGACGAGAAGGGCTCACGGATTTATGTACGAAAGCATCCGCGAAACCGGCGGACTGGTCAGCTGATCGACACTGTGCCGTTTGTGCCGGGTGGGGAGCAGTACAGCATCGAGGAGGTGCTGGGTCACCCGATCGGCGGGCAGGAGGGTATCGCCGAGCCTCAGGCGTATCGGGAGTATCTGTTGTGGTGGCCGGACGGTCGCGGGTTTTTCGGTGGTGCGGTGCTGGCGGCGGGTCTGCTGCTCGACAATGTGGAGGTTTTGTACGGCCGGACGCCGTTGCCGCCGCCGATCATGGAGGACCGCTCGTTCAATGTTGGTCTCGGCGAGGTCGGTCGGGATGGGTCGTTGGGGACTCGGCGCCGCGACGACGACTTCGTCGACGTCGACGAGGACGCTGCGAGCGAGCAGGACGAGGAGGGCGGTCCGCCGAAATCGTCGTAGCCGTCGTGCACAGTGTTGGGTGCATGTGGGTTTCCCAACCCGGTGACGTTGAATTGAGCGCACGATGATTGAGGTTTTTGGTGCTCGGGTCCGGCAGGCCCGGTTGTTGAGGCGGATGACGGCACGGTCGGTGGTGGAAGCCACAGGCTGGAGTACGTCGCGGCAGTCCCAGATTGAGAAGTCGCTGACGGTGCGGCTCGACGACGGCGATGTTGCGGTGTTGGCGGGGTTGTTCCGGTTTCCTGCAGCGTTTTTCAGCTCGGCTCCGCAGACGCGGATCACCGCGAACGAGCTGCTGTTTCGGGCGCCGAAGTCGATGACGGTGGGTGAGCAGGAGTTTTTGGCGACGTTTGCGTCGTTGGCAGGCGATTTCCTCGGTGAGCTCGACGGCCGATCGAAGCTGCCACCGGTGAAGGTTCCGACGGTCAGTCCTGATGAGCTGGCACACAGTTCGATCACGGTAGCCGCGGCGCGTCTGCGTGAGGCGATGGGGCTGGAACCCGATGAGCCGCTTGACGATTTGATGTATGAGGCCGAGCGTCTGGGCGCCCCGGTGATTGTCCGGCGCCGGGTCGCCGGTGAATGGGAAAGCGAATTCGCCGCTACCGGTGGGCGCTCGCGTGATGAGCGGCATTTAGGGTATTCGAGTTGGGTGGGCCGGTTGCGGGACCGGCCGCTGTTGGTGTTGAGGGATAGCGACTCGTGGGAGCGGACCCGGTTCACGGTCGCCCACGAGCTCGGTCATTTGGTGTTGCACAGCCACGCCTATTGCTCGGTCAGTGCCGCCGACGAGTTGGAGGCTAACCGGTTCGCGACCGAGTTGCTGGCCCCGGCAGGGGTCATCGCAGGTGAGTTGCCGCGGGTGATGTCGCTATTGAATCTGCGTCCGCTCAAAGCCAAGTGGGGCCTGTCGTTGGGGTCGTTGATCATGCATCTGCGGGATTCGGGGCTGATCGCGCCGGACCGGGCGAAAATGTTGACCACTCAGCTGCATTCGCGGATCAACCCGGACACAGGGCACACGTGGGGTATGACGGAACCTGGGTGGGCCGACCGCGTCCCGGAGCGGCCGCGACTGCTGCGTAAGTGGGTGGAGCGCTGCTACGGCGGCGCGTCGGTGCGGATGCTGAGCGCCCGGGAAGCGATGATCTATCCCGCTGATGTGCTGGACTGGTTTTTGGCCACGCAGCGACCGGCACCGGCGACCGAGCATAACCCGGTCGCGGCCAGTGTCGGCCATGGCCGCACCGCGGCCCCACCGGCCGACGGCGGCTCCCAGGTGATCCGGTTGGACGATTTCCGGAAGGGCAGGCCGTCGTGAATGTGGTGGGGTGCGGCTGACGGTGGCACAGGTGCAGCGGGTGCGCTTTGAGGACCGACCACCCACCTACACGGTGGTCGGCGCCGACAAGTTGCCCGTGGCGCCGGCGCGCGAGTACCTGACGTTTCTGCGCGACCAAGGGGGCTCACCGAACACGCTGCGCGCCTATGCCTATGGGCTGGCGGCGTGGTGGACGGTGCTGGAAGGTACCGGTACGGCGTGGGATGACTTCCCCACCAGTCTGTTCGGTCAGTTCCTGGCCTATCTGCGCACCGGGGATCTGCCCGGGGTGGCCCGTATCGGTGAACCTGAGCAGAGATTGGTCGAGTCGTCGCTGTTGCCGCGCAGTGCGGCGGTGTTGTCGATGTACCGGTATTTCGCCGATGCCCATGACCTGGTACGCCCCTACCGGCGGTTGTACGCCAGCCACGCACGGACATCCCGGCGGGGCCGCTATGCACCGTTTCTGGCCGGGGTCGGCCCGAAACGCGAACAGGACGGGCCGATCCACCGGATCCGCAGCCTGCAACGCGCCGAAACACCGGTGCTGCTGCCCATGCAGGTCAACGCCATCTTGGATGCCTGCAGTGTCCAGACAGTCTCCGGTGAGTGGTCGGGCGGCGGGGCGGGGCTGCGTGACCGCTTGTTCTTCGCCGTGCTGGCCGAAACCGGCATGCGCATCGGTGAAGCACTATCGCTGCGCCACAGCGATTTTCATATCGCCGGTGGCGGCACCCCGTCGATACTGGTGGCGGGCCGTGATGATCATCCGCACGGGGTGCGCGCGAAATCGGGTCCGCGCCGGATCTACATCGGCGACGATCTGGTCGCCCTCTACAGCGAGTATGTGTGGCAGTTGGTGGCCGCCGGCGCGGATGTCACGGTCGGCGACCTGGCGTCGTGTTTCGTGTTCGTCAACCTGGTGCGCGGCGTGCGCTACGCCCCGCTGCGACCGGAAACCGTCTACGACAAGGTCGATCTGATCACCGCCCGCCGCGCCGATGCGTTGCCCGAGCAGTGGACGCCGCACTGGCTGCGCCACACCCACGCCACCGCGCTGCTGCTGGCCGGGGTGGATGCGCATGTGGTGATGCGCCGTCTCGGGCACGCCGACGTGCAGACCACGTTGTCGACCTACGGCTGGGTGACCGCCGACGCGCAGATGCGCACGCTGGCCGAATGGAAGAACTATGTCGCCGGGTGGAAGGTGAACCGTGACGGGCAATGACAGTCCTGCACCGGCGCACACCGCACCGACCTGCGGTGCCGCCGGGGGTAGGTGGGCACAGCAGTGGCAGCAGGTACCCGCGCAGTGGCGCAGGCTGGTCTATTACCTGGATACCGCCCCCGCCGACACGGTCTTTCAGCGCAACCCGCGCTACCGGCCCACCCCGGACGGTCACGACTTCACCCCACACGGTGTGCCGCAACGGTTTTGCGAGGAGATCGCGTGGTGGGTGTGGCTGTGCGGGCACGAACAACGTCGCAAGATCGAGCCGTCGCTGCTGAAATGGACCAGCGGTGCACTGAGTATCGCCGCCGCCGACTACCACCAGCGGCACCGGCGTCACCCGGTCAGTATCGCTGATCTGAACGCCGAGGCCATCGTGCGGCACGGTGTGCGCGAGTTCGAGCGCCGCACCGGTCGGCTGCCCTCGGCCGGGTTTCGGCGCAACGTGGCCAGTTTCATCGAGCACCTGCACCTGTATGTGTCGGTGCGCTGCACCGACCGGCCATGGTGGGCTCATGACATCTGGGATCTTGACGCTGATCCCAGAATCCCGCAGCGTGAGCACGAACCCTGCCACGACCAGGTTGCCCGACTCGGCGGGATCGAACCGGCCTGGCTGCGGGAAGGGGTGCGGTTCTGGCTGCGCACCTGCTTGACGGCTGAACTGCTGCGCTGGTCGTCGGTGATCGCGCGCGCCCGCGGCTTCACCCGCCACTTGGGCCCGTTCCTGGCTGAACGCGGGATCGATGATCCGGTGATCAGCACCGACCGGGCGGCGCTGCGGCTGTTGTTCACCGAGTTCACCGAGTACCTGAAATCACCTGCCGCGCGGGCCAAACCGGAGCGTCCGCTGTCGGCGGCGGCGATCTCGGTCGTCCAGTCCAAGGTTCAGATGTTCTACACGTTCATGGTCGATCATGCCGAGGAAGCCGCGGCCGCGACCGGGGATCCTCGCTGGAGCCGGTTGACCGACACCCATACCCGGTTGTGGGGTGCGGCGTTTCGCAGCCGACGCCGCAGCGGCGGCCGGGAGCTGACCTGGTTTTCGACCGCCGAGCTGCAGCGGATGTTGTGCTATCTCGACGTGCTGGCCGCCGATGTGGGCAAACCGGTGGTCATCACCCATCTCGATTCCACGATCTCGGTCGTGTCCGGTCTCGGCGATCCGCAAGCGGCCCGTATCTGGTTGCTGCAAGCGTTGACCGGGCGGCGGGCCTCAGAGATTCTGATGCTCGATTTCGACCCGCTGCAGCCGATCCCGGGTCATGACCGCCCCGTGGGAGCCGCCGACGATCCCGATGGGTTCGTGGCCAAACTGCGCTACCAGCAGACCAAAGTCGACGGTGTGGTGCCCACCATCCTGGTCGAGCAGGCCGTGGTCAACGTGATCAGCGAGCAGCAAGACTGGATCCGGGCGCGCTACCCACAGCTGGAGCCGAAGTACCTGTTCCTCGGGGTGCGCTACCAGCACCAGGGCCAGCGACCACGCAGCTATGACTCCTACAGCCGGATCCTCAATCGGCTCGACACGATCCACGGCCTCACCGACACCGCCGGCCACCCGCTGCGGTTCTCCCAGACCCACCGGTTGCGCCACACCCGGGCCACCGAGCTGCTCAACGACGGGGTGCCCATCCATGTGGTGCAGCGCTACCTCGGGCACGCCTCGCCGGCGATGACCCTGCGCTATGCCGCCACCCTGCAAGCGACGGCCGAAGCGGAGTTCCTGCGGCACAAAAAGATCGGCGCTCATGGCGCCGACATCGCCATCAGCCCGTCTGATGTCTATGACATGACCCAGCTCTCGGCGCGTACCGACCGGGTGCTGCCCAACGGCGTGTGCCTGCTGCCGCCGGTGGCCACCTGCGACAAGGGCAACGCCTGCTTGTCGTGTGGGCATTTCGCCACCGACGCCACCCACCTCGACGAACTGGTCGACCAACGCGTCAAGACCTTGACGTTGATCGACGTCCGCCGCGAGCAGTACCGTGCACGCACCGGGCGCGAGCTCACCGACGACAACGTGTGGATCCACGAGCGTCGCCGCGAAATCGCCTCGCTGGATGCCATCCTCGACCGGCTCCACCGCGACGACGTGACCGATGACGGCGCGAACAGCGTCGCGGGTGCCGGTACCGCCAACCGGGCACCCACCCTGCGCACCGCGACCCGGGGAAGTCACGAATCCGTGCTGCGCAAGGCCGATCCGGACACGCCGCGATGAGCCGCCCCAAGCCGCCACCGCCCACCCAGAAGGCACTCGATGCGCTGGACCAATACCGCCGGGCCCGCAGCGATGAGAAGCGCCGCGACATCGAGAAGGCGATCGCCTACCTGCGCAAGACCAACGCCGACATCAACTTCTCCACCGTGTCCCGCCGCGCCAAGGTGTCCCGCAAAACCATCTACAAACACGACGACCTGGTGACCGTCATCGAGCAATACCGCGGCCGGCATACCGACCGAGAACCGGCATCGACTGGCCGCGAAACCAGCATCCACGCCGCGCTGCGCCACACACTCGCCGCCAAGGACAAAGAGATCGCCGCACTCAAAGCCACCGTCGCAGAACAACAATCAACCATCGAGCTGCTCTACGGCCAACTCGACACCCTGCAGGAACAGACCCCCTGAGCCCAGTGCTACGGAGGCGTTCGCGAGCGGTCACGGTGACGGCCGGTGCCGGGCCATGAGTGAGACCTTCCTGGCCTCCTGGGCCAGCTCGTGAGGTGCCCGTCGGCCCGATTGCCAGGTCATCGACGGGATTTGGCCCGTCGGGCTGTGGTGGGGAGATCTATCCAGGGCGTGTCGGTGTCTGCCGATCGGCCAGTCGCTGAACCGTCGGCGGCGGACCGGCTTTAGTCGGCGGTGACCGCCACGGCATTGTCGCCGGGCGGTGTGGGTGCGGTGGGGGTGGTTTTGCGTTGATGCGTGGCGAGGAAGTCGTCGACGATGCGTGTGGTGTCGTGGGGGGTCATGGTGTGCAGTCCGGTCATGCGGGCGAAGGCGAGCGGCCCGATCAGTTGGCACAACGCCAGGGTCAGGTCGAAGTCGTCGAGTTCGACGCGGGCTTCGGCGCTTTGCAGAATGGCGTCGAAGGGTTGTCGATATTGGTCGACGACTCGTGCCCGCAGCGTGCCGGCCGCGTGTTCACCGCCGGTGTGGTCGGCTGTTGCGGTGGGACCGAGGGACAGCCAGGCCAGCATGGTGACGTGTAGCGGGGCGTCGGCGAACAGCGCCGCCTGACGGGTGAGCAGTTCGATGAGGCGTTCGCGCACCGTCCCGCTGGCCGGTGCCGGCGGGGTGACTTGGGGTAGCAGCCGTTCGAAGGTGGCCGCCAGCAGGTGCGACGAACTGCCGAAGTGGCGGTAGAGGGTGGTTCGGGCCACCTTGGAGGCCTTGGTGACCGCCTCGACGGTGACGGCCTCGACACCACCGGTACTGAGCAGCGCGGCCGCGGCGTCCAGTAAGCGATTGCGGGACCGGGTGCGGCGGGGGTCGATATCGTCGTCTTCGTCGTGGACTCGATCCGGCTGGCTGCTGCTCACACTCACTCTCCTCGCCGCTTCCCCCTTTATGGCCAACGGTTCCGCCCGCCCGACACTTATGGTACCAACAGTAGCGTAGCGAAACTGATCGTACTGGAGGTATCGGGTGTCCGAGCACGTGCCGTGTCGGGATGCGGTACCCGACGGTGACCGTGAGGTTGGGCCGCCCGCGGAACCGTTGCCCGCCCACACCCCGAACTGTATGGGCTGCGGCCCGGACAACCCTCACGGCCTGCAGCTGGTGGTGTACCGCTGCGGCGAGCAGGTGTATGCCGATGCGACCTTCGACGAACGCCACATCGGGGCGCCGGGATTGGCGCACGGCGGCGCGGTGGCGGCCGCCTGCGATGACGTACTGGGCTTCACGCTGTGGATCGCCGGCACACCGGCGGTGACGCGCCGTCTGACCGTCGAGTATTTGCTGCCGGTGCCACTGCACCAACCGCACCGGATCACCGCGCACATCACCGAGCGCAACGGCCGCGCCCTGCATATCCGCGCGACAGGCACCGACACCGACGGCGTCACCCGGTTCACCGCGAGCGCGGTGTTCGTCGTGGTGAGCACCGACCACTTCGCCGCCCACGGTGATCTGGCGGCGTTCGATGGCCTCCTGGAACAGTTCACCCGCAGCAAGCGGGCCCACGCCGACCCGCACGACCCGGCACCGTGACCGCGACCGACACCGAAGCCCACCCCACAAGGCAACAATCCCAGTCGGATTCGCCGCCGGTGGCGCCACACCCGAGCGCGCCGCCGCGTCCGCGCACGCCGACGCGACACCGAGAGGCGATTCTGGATGCGGCACTGACGGTGGCCGCCGCGGGCGGGTATGAGGCCGTGCGGATGCGCACGGTAGCCGATCGGGCCGGTATCGCGGTCGGCACGCTCTACCGCTACTTCCCGTCCAAGACCCACCTGCTGGTCTCAGCGCTGGCCCGAGAATTCGGGCGGCTGCAGGCCGCCCAGGACTGGGCCGCCACCGGCACGACACCTCAGCAGCGACTGGATCGGCTGACCGGTTATCTGCACGAACACTGGCAGCGCGACATTCATCTCACCGACGCCATGACACGGGCATTCGTCGCCGCCGACAGCACCACCGCCGCCGCCCTCGACGAGGCCGCCGCGGTCATCCAACGCCTGCTCGCCCACACCCTGGGCGGCGACACGCCCGGGCCGCTCGATCAGCCGGTCGCCGAACTCCTCGCCGACATCTGGCTGGCGAACCTGACCGCCTTCATCGGCCGGCGGGCCTCGGCGGCCCAGACCCGTGACCGCATCGATCGGGCCAGCCGGCGCATCGTGGATCGCCTGGCCACCCTCACCCCCGACAGTTAACGATACTAATAGTATCGCAGCGATACTTACCGTACCCTTCAGATGCGACCCAAAGACGTGTCGAAGGAGGCGCCATGTTCACCCAATGGATCGAAGACTGCGTCGTGCAACGCGTGTCGCTGCGCGACGGGTTGGTGTTGGACCTCGATGGCTACAGCGAGCTGGTGATTTCGCGCCCCCTGCGGCTGACACTGCCGCCCATCGGGGACTTTCCGGCCGAGGAAGTGCTCATCGACCCCGACCGGGTCGCGGTGCACGAACGCCCGCTGCTCGACCTGGCCGGCGCGGTGTGCACGCACGCCCGATACGGCGATGACGGCGCGTTGCACCTGGGCTTTTCCCGCGGACACCGCATCGATGTCGAGGCCGACGCGCACGCCACAGCCTGGGAGCTCTACGGCAAACGGCACGGATACATGGCCTGCCTGCCGCGTGGCCGGGTCCGGGTGGTCCGCCACGACATCCCCGACGACGACGACACCGACGCCGGCGTCGGTGCGGGTCGCTAGCGGCCCCCAAGACGCGCCCGCGCGGCACCCTCGGACGCGCCGCGCCAACCACTGTGGTACTGCTAGTAGCGTAGCGATACCGATAGTTCCTTTTCTCGGGTGGAGGGGTAGTGACCGACAGCGATCCGGATGGTTCGGGCACCGCGATGAATGTTCGGCGGCGATACCGCCGTTCGGCCGAACCGGCGGATTCCAGCGAGTACAGCGCGCGGTTGGCGGCGCTGGCGAGGTTCACGGTGAGGCACAAGGCGCTGGTGATCGGAGCCTGGCTCGGCGTCGCGGTGGTGCTGGCACTGCTGTTTCCCCAATTGGAAACCGTGGTGCGGCAGCAATCGGCGGAGCTGCTCCCACATGATGTGCCGTCGTTTCAGACAGTGGACCGGATGAGCGCGGCGTTCGGCGAACAAGGTTCCAAGACAATGGTGTTCGTCGCGATGGAAGACCCCGCCGGGCTGACGCCGTCGACGCGGGAGCGCTACGACGACCTGGTGGCGCGGCTACGCGGCGACACCGCACACGTCTTGCTGGTTCAGGATCTGCTGGCCGACCCGATCACCGCGACGCAGGCGGTCAGCGCGGACCGCAAGGCCTGGTTTCTGCCGGTCGGGGTGGCCGGCACCCTGGGCGATCCCGCCGCCGCTGAATCCGTGCAAGCGGTGCGCGACATCGCCGCCGAGGTGTTCGCCGGCTCGACGATCACCGCGTACGTGACCGGCCCGCCCGCCACGTTCAGCGACCAGATCGCGGCCGCCGAACACGACCTGGTGCTGATTTCGATCGCCACCGCCGGCCTGATCGCGGCGATCCTGCTCATCGTGTACCGCTCGGTGTTCACCGCGCTGCTGCCGCTGCTGGTGATCGCGGTGAGCCTGGTCGTCGGGCGCGGTGTGCTCTCGGCCCTGGGCCAGCTGGGAATGCCGGTCTCGCAATTCACCGTGGCGTTCATGACCGCGATCCTGCTGGGAGCCGGCACCGACTACACGGTGTTTCTGATCAGCCGTTACCACGAGCAGCGCCGCGCACAGGTGCCGCCCGATCAGGCCATCGTGCACGCCACCGCCAGCATCGGCCGGGTCATCCTGGCCTCGGCGGCCACCGTCGCCTGCGCATTCCTGGCCATGGTGTTCGCTCAACTGAGCGTGTTCGCCGCCCTCGGGCCAGCCTGCGCGGTTGCCGTCTTGTTCGGATTCCTGGCCACCGTGACGCTGCTGCCACCGGTGCTGGCGCTGGCCGCCAGACGCGGCATCGGCGACCCCAAACCCGACCGCACCCGCCGCTACTGGAACCGCGTCGCGGTCGCGGTGGTCCGCCGACCCGTGCCCCTGCTGATCGCCAGCCTGGTCATCCTGCTGACCCTGGCCGCGGCCACCACAACGATGAAGATCAGCTACGACGACCGCAAAGGCCAGCCCGCCACCACCGCCAGCAACCAGGGCTACCAACTCCTCGACCGCCACTTCCCCAAAGACATCGTCATCACCGAATTCCTCGTCGTGGAAAACCCCACCGACATGCGCACCGCAAAAGGGCTGGCCGACCTCGACGAAATGGCCTCCCGCGTCTCCCAGATCCCCGGAGTCACCACAGTGTCCGGCGTCACACGCCCCACCGGAGCCCGCCTCGAACAAGCCCAACTCTCCTGGCAGAACGGCCAGATCGGCGACAAGATGGCCGGCGCCGTCGCCGACGGCAACGCCAGAAAAGACGACCTCACCAAGCTCACCAGCGGCGCCGACCAACTCGCCGGCGGCCTGGCCCAACTCGACACCACCGTACGCACCGCCCTGACCCCACTGACCGCGACACTCACCCAAGCCCAGACCGCCGGCACCCAGATTCAGCAGTTCCGGCCCCTGCTGCAACAACTTTCGGCCACCGCCCCCGGCGTCGACCGCGCCATCCAATCCGGTCCCGGACTGCGACCCCTGGCCGAACAAGCCCAACACGCCATCGCCGTCCTCGACCCCCTCACCGGCGCCCTCAACACCTCACCGTGGTGTGCCACCACACCCCAATGCGCCCAGATCCGCGACCAAGTCCAGACACTGGTGAGCTTGCGCGACAGCGGATTGTTCACCCAGATCGCCGAACTCGGCGATCGCTACAACCCCGACACCAACGCCACCGTCGCCGGCACCCTGGCCACCGTCCAAACCGCGGTCACCACCCTCGACAAAGCCTTCGCAACCCTCGGAGACCCCGCCGACCTGGCCGGCAACATCCGACGCCTCCAAGACGGCATCAGCCAACTCGCCTCCGGCGCCCAAGCCCTGGCCACCGGCGTCCACGCACTGGCCGACTCCAACATCGAAATGCTGTCGGGGATGAGCCAGATCGCCACCCAACTCCAAAACGCCGCCCGCGCCACCACCAACTCGGACTCCTCCAGCGGCTTCTACCTGCCCGCCAACACCTTCCAAAACCGCCAATTCACCGATATGGCAAAACAATTCCTCTCCCCAGACGGAAAAACAGCACGCTTTGCCATCGAAACCAGCCACGACCCCTACAGCGCCGAAGCAACCCGCCTCGCACACGAAATCACCGACGTCGCCAACGCCGCACGCCCCAACACCTCACTGCACCAAGCCACCGTCTCCGTTGCCGGGTTCCCCGCCGTCAACTCCGACATCCAACGACTGCTGCGAGCCGACTTCGCCCAACTCGCCCTCGCCACACTGCTCATCGTCGGACTCATCCTCGTACTACTACTGCGCGCCCTGCTCGCCCCGCTCTACCTGCTCGGCACCGTCGTGCTCAACTACCTGGCCTCACTGGGCATCGGCGTCCTCATCTTCCAATGGGGACTCGGACACGAAATCGCCTGGCCAGTACCACTACTCGCGTTCATCATCCTGGTCGCAGTCGGCGCCGACTACAACATGCTGCTCGTCTCACGACTACGCGAAGAATCAGGACACAACATCCGCGTCGGCGTACTGCGCACCGTCGCCAACACCGGCTCCGTCATCACCTCAGCCGGACTCATCTTCGCCGCCAGCATGTTCGGCCTCATGGTCGGCTCGATCGCCATCATGATCCAAGCCGGCCTCATCATCGGCTGCGGACTCCTACTCGACACCTTCCTCGTGCGCACCCTCACCGTCCCCGCCATCGCCACACTCCTACGCGAAGCCAGCTGGTGGCCCCAACGAGCCACCCGCAGCCCGACAGCCACCACCCACTCCACACCACCACAACTAGCCACCCGTCATTAAGAACCAACACCCGCGCCCACGCCGAACAAGTCACCGCACTCGTCACCGACGGCACCCCCGCCATGATGGGCGGCGACGAAGCGATGGGCTCCCGAACCATCGCGCCAGCCAGACCGCACCAACCAACCCCTAACCGGAAACACCGGCGGCCCAGCCTGTTACCGATCAGTCCAAGCCAGCCAGCTCGCCTCAGCGGTAACAACAGTGAACATCAGAATGTGACCCCAGATAACTGTTCGAATCCCGCACCCATCTTGTGCACGCTGACCACACAGACATCGGCGCCGGCGCTCATCGCCCAGGTGGGCAGGTCCTCATGGAACGGAAGATGTGCTCCCCAGGCCTCATCGACGATCAACGGTTTGCCGCGGGCATGGCAGACCGCCGCGATGCCCTCCAGGTCGGCGCAGGTGCCGTACGGACTCGGACTGACGATCAGCGCCCCCGCCGCGTCCGGGTGGCGCACCCAGGCGTCCTCCACCTCCTGCGGCGACGGCGGATGCGACAGATGGCGTTCGGCATCCCAACGGGGGGTGATCCAGCGCGGCACGACGCCGGAGAAGATCAGACCCGCCACGACAGACTTGTGGCTGTCACGGCTGAGCAGCAGGCCGTCATCGCCCGCCACGACGGCCATCATCGCCGCCTTGACCGAGAGCGAGCTGCCACACGTGGAGAACCAGGCCACCTTGGCACCGACAGCCTCGGCCATCAGGTCCTCGGCCCGCTGCAAATAGCCGTTGCTCGACCGCCGGTCATCCAGGCCCCCGTTGGACAGCACGTCGCTCAGAAACGGTTCGCGGCCGAGCACCCGCAGCACACGATCGTCGACGCCGCGGCCTTGCCGGTGGCCCGGCGGGGTGAAACCGTACCGGTTGGACGAGTGGTATTCGTTCAGCGCATCGAGCAGCGGTGCCTCACCCTGATCCAGGGCCTTTTCGTTCATTGCCCGGGATTACCCAAAACAACCCGATAATCACACATCCACCTGCCAACACCGCAAATCCCAGCGGAAAGGAACTCGCGGTGGCCAGCGCGCCCACGGCCAGCGCGCCCAGCCCGGTGCCGGTGTCGAATCCGACGTTCCACGCCACGCTGACCGCGCCGCGGGCGTGCTCGCCGGTCGAGGCGAACGCCTGGACCAGCGTCAGATTCTGCAGCGATCCGTAGGCGGCGCCGACCAGCACCGAACCCACCACAACCACGGCGCCGCCGATGTTGATGCCCACCGCGACAACCACCAGCCCCACCGCGCCGAGGCCCAGCATCGGTCCGATGAACCGGGCAGGCCCGCGCCGGTCGGCGATCCCACCGATGAGCCACCGGGTCACCGCGGTCGCTCCGGTCAGCGCCAACAGTGCAGCAAAAGCGGTACCGGCGCTCCCGAACTGCGGTGCGAACGTCAGGATCGCACCGCCCGCCGCAGTGATCACGACGAGTGCCGCGATGGCAAAGACCAACCCACGCGACACCGTGAAACGCTCTCCATCCTGCGCCGGAGGTGCCGTCTCCGGACCGGGCCACATCAGGATCAGCGGCACCGCCAGCAGCGAGGCCGCGGCGAGCGCGAACACCAGTGCAAAACTGAGGTGTTCAGCCAGCCAGGGCGCCGCGGGGGTGAGAAGGAACTGTGGCGCCGCGATGGCAAGCCCGTACGCTCCCACCGCTCGGCCGCGGTGTTCCTGCGCGAACAGACCGGCGATCCCGTCGACACTGCACACGGTCAGGATGCCGAAGCCGAAGCCGCGCAAGGCGGCCAATAGCAGTACTGCCCACAATGATTCGGCGAGCATGTGCGCCAATGCCGGTGCGCCGAGCAACACCAGCCCGAGCGCGAACGTCATGCGCCAGCCGGCTTGTCGCACTACCCGACCGACCAGCAGTTGAGCGATCACGGTGCACAACATCAGCACGGCGTTGACCAGGCCCGCGCCCAGGTTGTCCGCGCCGATGCGCACGGCCCACATCGGCGCGACCGGCAGCAGCAGCGCAAAGCCGGTGAATCCCAGGGCTGCGGCCGCCAGCAGCACCGGCATCCCGGGTGCGCGCCACACTGCGACGCGGCTCACCTGCTGAACACCACGTCGCCACCGATGATCGTGGCCGCCACCAACCCCGCGTCCAGGGCATCGAGCACCCGGTGCGGCGGTGCCGACAGCACGCAGACGTCACCCGGTTGGCCCGCAGCGATGCTGCGCCTGCGGGCCGGGCGCTGCGCTTCCCCGAAGAACAGTTGCAGCGCAGTACTGGCGGGGACACGCTCGGCGGCGCTCAACACCGCACCGCTCGGCGTGCGGCGGTGCACTGCCGCACGCATCGCCGCCCACGGGTCGAGATCACCGAACGGGGCGTCGGTGGACAGTGCCACCGGTACCGCTGCCCGCAGCAGCGACGCCAGTCGCCACAGCTGGTCGTGTTCGGCCACCGGCACATCCGTGCGGTACTGATCGCCGCGTTCGGCCACGAAGTTGGGCTGGGTCACCACGGTCACGTCGAGGTCGACGAGATCGGCGATGCAGTCCTCGGGCACCATCGCGGCGTGCTCGATGCGGTCGGACCGGTGCACTCCGGCAGCACGCAGCGCCGCGATCGTGACGACGAGTTGCGCCGCGGTCACGCAGTGCACTGCCACCGGACCCGTTACGTGCCGGTCTGCGATCCACGCGGTCAGCGCGTCGAGGTCCAGGTCGTCGTCGTGCAGGATCTTCTTTCCCGGCGCCAGGACATGCAGCCGTTGGCGCAGTCCGCGGGGCTGGGCTCCGAGATCGGGGGTGGCGTCGGTGACCGCGGTGACGCCGTAGCCGGCCAGCCGGTTGCTCAGTGCGGCCATGGCGGATTCGCGGCGCGGCAGCGTATCCGACCAGGAGGTGTCCGCACTCGGTAACCTCCCGTCGTCGTGGTCGGCTCTCCCGATGGCCCTCAGGCCGGCCGAGTTCAATGTCCACAGCACACCGCTGCGATGCTGCACCCGCAGCGGTACCGACGGCGCGAACTCGTCGAGCAGGTGCCGGTCGAGTGGTCCGGCCACCGCCTCGTGATAGCCCACCGCCCGGATCCAGCCGTCGCTGCCCGGCACCGCGGCGGCCAACACCCGCCGCAGCTCGGCCGCGCCGTGCACCTCGCGCGGACCCACCCGGACCGAGCCCTGTTCGGCGGCAGCCGAATACACGTGCAGGTGGTGGTCGTGCAGCCCCGGGATGACTGTGCCGTACACGGCATCGAGCACCTGCTCGTCGGGGTACGGCGTGAGGCCATCGGCAACCTCGGTGATCTGCTGCCCGAGCCGGATGTCGGTGGCCGTCCCGTCCAGGAGGGTCGCCCGTTGAATCAACATGTGGCGGTCGTTCTTTCGCGTATCAGCTGTTCGACTGCGGCGTTGTCGGCGCCCAAAGCACGAGCGGGCGGGCCCGGGCTGGGGCGCACCGGTGATGTTTCTCCGCCGTCAGGGTGGGCCGCGTATCCGGCGGCCACAGCCGCCATCGAGAATTCGATCAGCTCGCCGCCGCCGCGATTACGTGACGCGGCGACGGCGTGCGCGGCATGCAGTCCGGTAAGCGGGTCGGCGATGGCATCGCCGGTGAATACCGGTGCACCGTCACGGTATCCGACCAGGCCGCCCGATACCGCGGCGTCGTCACCGAACGCCACCCAATCGGCCTGCGGGCCCACCGCACCGTGCCCGGTGATACGCAGCCACACCCGGCCGTCGCGCGGCGCCACGGAGTCCGGGCCCAGCCCGCGGCGGGCAAGGGCGGCGGGCCGCGACGCTTCGATCACGACATCGGCCACCTTCAGTAGGGCTGCGATGGCATGGTATTCGCCGAAATCCACCGCATAGGAGAGCTTTCCGCCGTTCATCCAGTCGAAGAACGCGCGCTCGCCCGCCCTGGTCCCGTCCGGACGTCCCCGGCTCTCCACCTTGACCACGATCGCGCCGGCGCGGGCCAGCAGCTGCCCGCACAACGGGCCCGCCCACATCGACGACAGGTCGGCCACCAGCATCCCCGCCAGGGGGCCGTCCTTCGGTGCGCCCAATGCCCGGATCCGGGGCGGCGCAGCGGTTGTCTCACCGAGCACCGCAACCGGTAGACCGAGCAGGCGGGCCCGCTCGGCCGCATCGCAGGCGCGCTGCCCGGCGAGCCATTCCTCGACGGCCGGCCAGGCATCGACCTCGTCGTCGGCGCCCACCAGCGCCGGAACAGTCGCAACGTCGTCAGGCCGCGACAGCGTCAGCGCACACCAGCCGCCGTCGGCCGTAGGCAGCAGCCGCGTCGCGCCGCCTGCCGAAACCCTGCCGTGCGCAGCCAGGCCGAGCAGCGCGGCGCGGCCGGTGAGAATTTCGGCGGCGTCGACCGTCACCCCGTCGGTGGCGGTGACGAATTCGTCGGCGACCGTTTGGGCTGCGGCCAGGACACTCGCGGCGATGCCGGTCATCAGAACAACAGCGCGCTGAACCGCCAGTCCAGCACCTGCCGGTCCGTGGTGTCAGGGTCCGTGGCGCCTATTTCGCTCCTCGCGTGCGCGGCGTACACCAGCGACCTCAGCCGCAGCACACCCGCTTCGGCCGATTCCACGTGCAACTCGCTGAACAGCGTGTCGTTCTCGTACACCGGACCGGTGTGATCGCAGGACTCCCAGCCCAGCACCGTGACGAGATTGGGCAACAGTCGGCTCGCCTGCGCCAACGCCAATCCGATGGTGTGACCTCCGTACACCAGGCGTTTGCCGCCGGCGCGCCAATCATGGTGGGTGGCAGCGATGTTCAAGGTGAGCCTGGCCAGTTCGGGAGCGCTGCTGACCACATCGCCCGTGCTGCGCAGCACCGTACCGGCCAGCGCCGGGTCGAAGTGTGGGCCCCGCACGCGGGCCCGGTATCCGTCGGCGTCCCAGCCTGCGGTCGGATCAGGTGGCGTGTCGGTGCCGATCGTCGACAGGTCATCGGAGTGACCGGTGTCCGCGGCGCCGTCGGACAGCGGCAGCATGGCGCAGCGGTGGAAATCCAGCACCAGGCGCTCGTTCTGGTCGACGGTGGTCATCCGCAACGCCGCCAGGCCGGTCGGCTCGCGACCCGACTTGTTCGAATTCTGCTTGAGTCCAACAACTTCAGTGCGGGTGGTCAAGGTATCGCCGATCACCGGGTACCGGTGGAACGCCAGCCCGCGGTAGAACAGGTTGGCCTTGACCCGCTGGGTCACCAGCGTGCTCTGCCCGATCGCCACGTCGCAGACCAGCGCCGGGTGTGCCAGAGGTCCCGGCGCACCGGTCACCGCCGCGGCCAGTTCGGCGTCCAACGCCAGCCGCAGCCGATCACCGATGATCGACTGGTGGGTGGCTGCCGCGCCCGCCGTCAGCGTCATCGACGGCGCGGTATCGAACACCTGCCCGACCTCAAGGTCGTCGAAATAGGGACCACCGCTCACACTGGCACTATGCCATCCGGCGTCGCCGGCCTGCACGGGCAGCATCAGCTCACCTCGTCGACCAACCCCCACGCGAGCGCCGTCGCCGCATCGATGGTGTGCCCGGAGAGCACCAGGTAGGCGGTGCGCCAGCGGCCGATGCGCCGGGTGACGCTCACGGTGCCGCCCGCACCCGGAATGAGTCCCAGTTGCAGCTCCGGCAGGCCGATGGTCGCCTCGGGGTGACAGCGCACCCGACCGCAGTACGCCGCCATCTCCAGGCCACTGCCCAGCACCTGGCCGTGCACCTCGGCGCGGCAGCGTGGGCCGAGCCGGGTGGTCAGCGCGTCGAGCACCAGCGCCGGGCTGTGACGGGTGCGCGCCAGGTGGGCACTGGCCGGATCGGTGAACGATCCGAACTCCGCGAGATCGCCACCACTGCAGAAAGATCGGCCGTTGCCGCCGAGCACCACCTCGTCGACCGCAGGGTCGAGCCGGGCCACCTCGAGCGCTTCGAGTAGCGCGGCCCGCGCGTCCGTGGAGAACGCGTTGTGCCGCTGTGGCCTGTTGAACCGGATGTGCAGGGTGTTGCCGTCGCGGTGGGCCTGCACCGGTTCCGGTAGAGCGGGCACGGTGGCGGGCCCGCGTTCGGCCAACCAGCGGGTGAACTCCGGTCCGGACTGCAACGTCGAATAGGCCAGCGATTCGGTGATGACCCCGCCGAATGCGGGAGCGCTGACGTCGACGCTGCCGAGCACGTCGAGACAGACCGCCGCAGCCTGCGGCCACCGCTCACAGCGGTGCCGGAGTTCGTCGAGCGTCTGGCCCACCGAGTCCACCGTGACCACCCGCGGGTCGTCGGACCGGGCCTCGGTCAACGTGAACGCCGCACCGTCATCCGGGTTTTCGACTCCGACGCGGACGCCGCCTGACAGCTCGATCACGTCATGAATACTTCTGGATCAGCTCCTGCTTGTACAGCTTGCCGGTATCGGTGCGCGGCAGTTGTGTCTCGAAGGAGATCGTCCGCGGGCACTTGTAGTGCGCCAGGCGGTCCCGCAGCCAGTTGAGGAGCTCATGCTCGAATTCCGGGGTGGCGTCAGCGGGGTCGACGGTCTGCACCACACCTTTGACGGCCTGTCCCATGTCATGGTCTGGCACGCCGAACACCGCGGCGTCCATCACCTTGGGATGCACGACGAGCATGTTCTCCGCCTCCTGCGGATAGATGTTCACGCCGCCCGAGATGATCATGTGGTGACGCCGGTCGGTCAGGTAGAGGTAGCCGTCGTCGTCGAGATATCCGATGTCCCCCACCGTCTTCCACCCGTGCGAGTCGCGGGAGGACGCGGTCTTCTGCGAGTCGTTGAGGTATTCGAAATCCGCGCCGCCCTCGAAGTAGATCTCACCGGCCTGCCCTGCGGGCAGTTCATTGCCGTCGTCGTCGAGGATGTGCACGATGCCGTTCATCGGCTTGCCCACCGAGCCCGGATGGGTCAGCCAGTCCTCGGCGAAGATCAACGTCGCGCCGATCGCTTCCGAGGATGCGTAATACTCGTCGACGATCGGCCCCCACCAGTCGATCATCTGCTTCTTGATCTCGACCGGGCACGGCGCCGCGGCATGCATGACCCGCTCCAGGCTCGACAAGTCATACGAATTCCGGGTCTCTTCAGGAAGTTTCAGCATCCTGGTGAACATCACGGGGACGAACTGGCCGTGGGTCACGCTGTACTTCTGGATGGCGTCCAGGGTGCCTTCCGGGTCGAATTTTTCCAGCACCACGGTGGTGATGCCACCGGCGTGCACCTGCATCGACCACACCGACGGCGCGGTGTGGTACAGCGGCGCCGGGCTCAGATAGACGGCCTCGGGGTGCATCCAGAAGCCGACCAGTGCGGCCATCAGGCCCGGGGTCTCCGACGGTGGCAGGTGCGGCAGTTCACGTTTGATGCCCTTGGGCCGACCGGTGGTGCCCGACGAGTACTGCAGCAGATCGCCGTCCAGTTCGTCGGCGATCGGGGTTTCCGGCTGGTCGGCGACCGCGTGCGGATAGCTCTGCCATCCATCCAGCTCCCCGTCTGCGATCAGGAGCACGGAGGGCAGGCCGTCAGGCAACTCGTCGCCCAGGCCGGCCAGCACGTCCTTCATCGCCGCCGAGCCGACGATGGCCTTGGCGCCACTGTTGTCGATGATGTACGCGGACTCGGCGGCCGTCAGGTGGGTGTTGATCGGCACGTAGTACAGACCACTGCGGCGCGCCGCCCACATCACCGCGTGGATGTGGGCGTTGTTCTCCATCAGGATCGCGACCACATCGCCCTCGCGCAGGCCCTGCCGGCGGAAGTAATGCGCCAGTCGGTTCGCGTGGGCCTCCAGCTCACCGAACGTGACGACGGTGCCGGACGGGTGAAGGATGATTGCCGGCTTGTCGGGGTTGGCGTCGGCATGCTCACGGATCTGCATGAGCTGACTTTAATGGGCGCCACTTGACGGGTGTCAAGTGGCTGGCGTCGCGCTTCGTGATGGCCGCGGCGTGTGGCCTACTACGCCTCGGCCTAAGCCTCGGCCAGGCGCTGCTTGAGTGCGTCGAACTCGTCTTTGACGCCGCTCGGGAGCTTCTCGCCGACGAACTCGAACCACTCCTCGATCAGCGGCAGTTCGGCGCGCCACTCGTCGGCGTTGACCGCCAGCGCCTCGTCGACGTCGGCCGGGTTGACGTCGAGACCCTCGAGGTCGAGGTCGGCCGCGGTGGGCACGATGCCGATCGGGGTGCTCTTGCCTTCTGCTTTGTGCTCGATGCGCTCGATGGCCCACTTCAGCACGCGGCTGTTCTCGCCGAAGCCAGGCCACAGGAAGCGGCCGTCATCGCCGCGACGGAACCAGTTGACGAAGAACACCGCGGGCATCTTGGACTCGTCGGCGTTCTTGCCGATGTCGATCCAGTGCTGGAAGTAGTCGCCGACGTTGTAGCCCATGAACGGCAGCATGGCCATCGGATCGCGCCGCACCGTGCCGACCTTGCCCTCGGCGGCCGCGGTCTGCTCGGAGCCCAGGGTGGCGCCGATGAACACTCCGTGCTGCCAGTCGCGGGCCTGCGTCACCAGTGGCACCGTGGTCTTGCGCCGACCGCCGAACAGGATCGCCGAGATCGGCACACCCTGCGGGTCGTCCCATTCCGGGGCCAGAGTGGGGCACTGTGAGATCGGCGTGCAGTACCGCGAATTCGGGTGGGCTGCCTTGGATTCCGTCTCGCGCAGAATCCAGTCGTTGCCCTTCCAGTCGATGAGGTGATCGGGTTCGCCTTCCAGGCCCTCCCACCACACATCGTTGTCATCGGTCCTGGCGACGTTGGTGAACACCGTGTTGCCGGCCTCGATGGTCTTCATCGCGTTGGGGTTGGAGTCCCAGTTGGTGCCGGGCGCGACACCGAAGAAGCCGAACTCGGGATTGACCGCGTAGAGCCGGCCGTCCTTACCGAACCGCATCCAGGCGATGTCGTCACCGACGGTCTCGGCGCGCCAACCCGGGATCGTGGGCTGCAGCATCGCCAGGTTGGTCTTGCCGCACGCCGACGGGAACGCCGCGGCGATGAAGTACGCCTTGTTCTCCGGCGAGATCAGCTTGACGATCAGCATGTGCTCGGCCAGCCAGCCCTCGTCATGGGCCATCGCCGAGGCGATGCGCAGCGAGTAGCACTTCTTGCCCAGCAGCGCATTGCCGCCGTATCCCGAACCGTAGCTCCAGATTTCGCGGGTCTCGGGGAAGTGGGTGATGTACTTGGTGCCGCTGCACGGCCACGGAACGTCTTCCTGCCCGGGCTCCAGCGGAGCACCCACCGAATGCAGCGCCTTGACGAAGAATCCGTCGTCACCGAGCTTTTCGAGCGCGGCGGCACCCATCCGGGTCATGGTGCGCATCGAGATGACGACATACTCCGAATCGGTGATCTCGACGCCCAGCTTCGGGTCCTCCGCTCCGAGCGGGCCCATACAGAACGGCACCACATACATCGTGCGGCCCCGCATCGAGCCGCGGTACAGCTCGGTCATGATGCCGCGCATCTCGGCCGGGTCCATCCAGTTGTTGGTGGGTCCGGCGTCGATCTCGCGCTCGGAGCAGATGAAGGTGCGCGACTCGACGCGGGCCACGTCCGACGGTGCGGACAGCGCGAGGTACGAGTTGGGCTTCTTCTCTTCATTGAGCTTGGTGAACGTGCCCGCCTCGACGAGCTCGGCGGCCAGGCGGTTGAACTCTTCGTCGGATCCATCTGCGAACACCACGCGCTCCGGCTGAGTCAGCTCTGCCACCTCTTGAACCCAGGCCAGCAGTCCCTGATGTTTCGTCGGTGCGGTGTCCAGACCCGGAATGGTCGCTGAGGTCATCACATTCTCCTGCGTAGGTTTTTTGGAATCCGACCACGCCACAACGCGGTCACGGCGGTTCCCTGAGATAGAGGTTAACGCGGGTGATATACCCACGGGGAACCAGTGCAATGTCCGATGACTCACAAGAACGATTCAGATTCGGTTATTGCCCGAATTACTCGCCAGTAGCCGCCGAGCTGCCATAAAGGTCGGTCCGCACCGCGTCCAGCGCACGCTGTAGCAGTGGGGTCCGGCGGTCCCGCTGGGCTGCGGCGCGCGCCGTGGCGATCGCATGTTCGCGCAGTTCAGCGTCGATCGCGGCGACCTGTTCTGCCGCCGTGGCCGCGTCGGCCTCCGCGCGGGCGGACAACTCGGTCGTGAGCTCGGTTTCGGCGGCCAGCACCCGGGTGGCGACGAGTTCCTCGGCAGCCGACCGAAGCGTGCCGGTGCTCTCGCCGACCCAGCGGTCCAGCACCGCCCGGTCGTGCAGCAGGCCCCGGGTGCTCACCACCCAGGCCGTCAACAGCAGCCCCACGACCGCCCCCACGACCAGACCCGCGACGGCCAGTCGCGGAGCCGCCCCACCGAGCAGTCGGCTCACCGTCAGTGCCACACCAAGCCCGAAGCCGACCCCGAGGACCATCATCAGCCGGGTCTCCAGGGCCCGGGATTTGAGCGGCGGCACACCGATGTCGGGCCGGGCCGGGGCTTCCGCGCCGGCGGGTGCGCTCAATCTGAGTTCACGGGCGACGTCCGAGAGGTGTTTGGTGACGCCGTCGGAAACATCGTCGATCACCTCATCGGCGCGCTGCCGGGCGTAGGCCTCGAACGTACCCACCCGCCGCCTGCCGAGCCCGGCGACATCCTCCTGCAGTTCCGAGCGCACCGAATTGCACCGGTTCCTGGCGAAATAACCTAACTGCACCCTGGCCTGCTGGATCTGGCTACGCAGCGCGATGCTGCGCTCCGTCCTGGTCAGCCTGCCGACGCGGTTGATCTCGTCGCGACGCTCGCGCAGGGTCTCGACGCGGGCTCTACGGTCTGCACCGGAACCATCGGACCGATACCGCCCGATCACCGCCTCCAGCCGGGTTTCCCAGGCGCGCAACCGGTTCCGGCGCAACACATCGGGGTCAGCCAGGCGGTCTGTGAGCAGTTCGACCAGCTCGTCAAGCTTTGGCTCGCCGAGGTCCGGGGCGGCTGCGACGCCGACCCAGGGCATTCGCCGATACCGGTCCGCCCGCCCGGCCAGGATCTCGGCATCGGCGTCACGCACCTCACGCCAGTTGCGATGGGCATCGACTTTCGAGAGCACCCCGACCACCAGATCCGTGTGGTTGGACGCCAAATCAACCAGGGTGCAATCAGATTCGGTAAGGGGAGCGGCTGCTGAGACGACGAAGACCACCGCGGCAGGTGCCTCGCCTGCGAGTAACCCGGTGGATTCGACGAACGTGTGCTGCGGCATCCGCTCCCGCAGCGCGGCCAGCACGCTGGTCGCCCCGGCCAGCCACGGACCGGTCACCAGCACGACATCGAGGGCCTCCACACCCGGGCTGCTCAGCCCCGGATCGATCGCCGCGACCACGGCATCGGCTTCTGCCAACCCTCGCGTCCGACCTTCTATCCCATCCTCGCCCAGCTCCACCTCGGTCATCGCGCTGAATCCGCCGCGCCCTCGAGAAGCCTCAATGAGCCGCGGGCGATAGCTGCACCGCAACTGCGGTGCAGCGCATTCACCGGTCCGCGGCTGTACCGCCGCCACTGCCTGGCCCGACGCAGGTGCGCCTCGGCATTCGCCCCACGATCCACTGCCACCCCGTCGGCCTGCACCACGTCGACGGCGGCGGCCATGATCGCGATCACGGTGTCGTCGGCGGCCAGAAAGCCACCCACCTGCCCATCGCCCAGCGCACGTAATTCGGCCACCGCGCGCTGCACGCGGCGGTACCGCACCGGCGCGCTCACTCCATCGAGCGTTTCGAGCACCCGATCGACCTCGCTGAGTCGCTGCAGCAGGCCCGGTAAATCGTCGGGATCGGCGCCCCGACTCAGCGCCAACGCGGCATGGGCGATCCCGAACCGGTCGAGCGTGGCCAGCAGTTCCGCGCGCAGCGGGCCGGAGAGTCGATGCGGGCCGGTGAGGAATGCGTCCGGTGACGTCAGGTCCGCCGGGTGGGCCACACACACCTGCAGCGCCGCCACCAGCGCCTGCGAGGGCGCCACGTTTGCCAGCAGCGCAACCATCGGCACCACCGGTACCCCGGTCAGCCTGCGCAACTCGGCGGCCCGCCGGTGTGCGGTCGCCACCGGCCCGCCGCGGCCGGAGCCGGCCAGGTCGGCTTTGTTCAGCACGACCAGCGCGGGTGTGCCGTCCTCGCGCAGCCGCTCCAGCGCAGCACGGTCCTCGGGTTTGAGCACCTCGGCAATCACCAGAACCGCGATTTCGCCGGCGTTGCGCACGCTCACCCCGGCCGCAGTGAGGGCAGCTGCGACCGAACTGACACCGACCCCGCGACGACCCTGCACAGCAACATGCACCGGCGCCGACACCCGTGCGCTGATCTGCGCCAGCCGCGAACGCCCATCACGGTCAGCGAAGCATTTCAGCTCGTCTGCGAAAATCTGGCAGCCTTCCCTCATTCGTGCCGGTCTCAACCCGGTCGTCCACCGCAAATCGTGGCACGTCACAGGCGGGGTCGCGAACGCTTGTTTGGTCCGTCCGTCCAGCCATAGCAGTTGAAGGCAACTGTTGGATATCAATCTGTACCACGATGCGGGTACATCGCCGTCGATGAGACACCATGGACGGATGCACGTGCCCAGGCTGGACACCGGCAGCCCCCCAGCCACCCAGCCACACCGCTACCCACGGGTCACCAGCTTCCGGGCCCGGCGCTCGACGCTGTCCGGAGGACAGCAGCAGACCTGGGACCGGCTGTGGCCCGAACTCGGGATCCAGGCCCGCACCGACGACGGCACCCCGGTTGTCAATAACCTCGACGCCTGGTTCGGCCGGTCGGCGCCGCTGGTGCTGGAGATCGGTTCGGGCACCGGCATCTCGACGCTGGCGATGGCCCAGGCCGAACCGCACATCGACGTGATCGCGGTGGAGGTGTACCGCAAGGGCCTGGCACAGCTGCTCAGCGCGATCGACCGGGCCGGGGTCACCAACATCCGGCTGGTCCGCGGCGACGGCGTCGACGTGCTGGAACACATGATCGGCCACGAAAGGCTGACCGGGGTGCGGGTGTTCTTCCCGGATCCATGGCCCAAGGCCCGCCACCACAAGCGCCGGCTACTGCAACCAGCGACGGTCGCGCTCATCGCCGATCGATTACGGCCCGGTGGGGTCCTGCACGCGGCCACCGACCATGCCGGTTATGCCGAACACATCGCCGAGGTCGGCGACGCCGAGCCGCTGCTGCGCCGCGTCGATCCGGACGCCGACGGTTCGGCCCTGCCGATCTCCCTGCAGCGGCCCGTCACCAAGTACGAGCAGAAGGCCCTGGCCGGTCCGGACGTCGCCGAATTGATCTGGGAGAAACGGCAATGAGCGTGACCGAGGACTTCCCGCAGACGGCCCCCGAATCCGCCGGATCCGCCGAGGACACCGCGATCCCGAAACGTGTGCTGCTGGTGTGGGATGCACCGAATCTGGACATGGGACTCGGCTCGATTCTGGGCGGCAGACCGACTGCCGCGCACCGGCCCCGTTTCGACGCACTGGGCCGCTGGTTGCTGGCCCGCACCGCCGACCTGTCGGCCGAACTCGGCGGTGCGCACGGCGATGGCAACACCGACGTCACGCTGGAGCCCGAAGCCACCGTCTTCACGAACATCGCCCCCGGTAGCGCCGATGTCGTTCGGCCCTGGGTGGAAGCGTTGCGTAACGTGGGCTTCGCGGTCTTCGCAAAACCGAAGATCGATGACGACAGTGACGTCGACAGTGACATGCTCGACCACATCGCGCTCCGCAAAAGTGAAGGGCTTGCGGCGGTACTGGTGGCCTCGGCAGACGGCCAGGCGTTCCGGCAACCGCTGGAGGAAATCGCCCGCGAGGGCACGCCCGTGCAGGTGCTTGGATTTCGCGAACATGCGAGCTGGGCGCTAGCGTCGGATACCTTGGAGTTTGTCGATCTGGAGGATATTCCCGGTGTTTTCCGGGAACCGTTGCCACGGATCGGCCTGGACTCGCTACCCGAGCAGGGAGCCTGGCTGCAGCCTTTCCGGCCGCTGTCATCGCTACTGACCTCGCGTGTGTGACAACTACAAAGAACGTAGAAATTTCAAACGCGCGGGTCTCCAAAGATCTAGTTAGGAGCGTAAGTGTTCGCCTGGTGGGGTCGAACGGTGTACCGGTTGAGGTACATCGTCATCGGTGTCATGGTGGCGCTTTGCCTCGGTGGCGGCGTCTACGGAATCAGTCTGGGAGACCACGTCACGCAGAGTGGTTTCTACGACGAAGGCAGCCAGTCCGTCCAGGCATCGCTGACGGGCGACGAGGTGTACGGCCGCGACCGGACCAGCCACGTGGTCGCCATCCTGACGCCCCCGGATGACAAGAAGGTCACCGACAAGGCCTGGCAGAAAGACGTCACCGGCGAGCTGGACCAGTTGGTCGATGACCACAAGGACAACATCGTCGGCTGGGTCGGGTGGCTGAAAGCCCCTGACACCACCGACCCCACCGTCAGCCAGATGAAGACGCAGGACCTGCGACACACCTTCATCAGCGTGCCGCTGCAGGGCGACGACGACGACGAGATCCTCAAGAACTATCAGGCCATCGAGCCCGATCTGCAGCAGGTCAACGGCGGAGACATCCAGCTCGCCGGGCTCAACCCGCTGGCCAGCGAACTGACCGGCACGATCGGCACCGACCAGAAACGCGCGGAGATCGCCATCGTCCCGCTGGTGGCCGTGGTGCTGTTCTTCGTGTTCGGCGGCGCGGTCGCGGCCGCTCTGCCCGCGATCATCGGCGGCCTCACCATCGCCGGTGCGTTGGGCATTCTGCGGCTCACCGCCGAGTTCGGGCCGGTGCACTTCTTCGCCCAACCCGTCGTGACGATGATGGGCTTCGGTATCGCGATCGACTACGGCCTGTTCATCGTGAGCCGGTTCCGAGAGGAACTTGCCGAGGGTTACGACACCGAGACCGCGGTACGAAGATCGGTGATGACATCGGGGCGCACGGTGGCATTCTCCGCGGTGATCATCGTGGCGTCCTCGTTGCCACTGCTGCTGATCCCGCTCGGCTTCCTCAAATCGATCACGTACGCGATCATCGCGTCGGTCATGTTGGCGGCGTTCCTGTCGATCACGGTGCTGCCCGCGACGCTCGGCATCCTGGGCGCCCACGTCGACGCACTCGGGGTGCGCACCCTGCTGAAGGTGCCGTTCCTGGCCAACTGGCCGTTCTCCCGCCGGATCATCGACTGGTTCGCGGAGAAGACGCAGAAAACCAAGACCCGTGAAGAGGTCGAGAAGGGGTTCTGGGGCCGGCTGGTCAACGTGGTGATGAAGCGGCCGATTGCCTTCGCCACGCCGATCCTGGTCGGCATGACCCTGCTCGTGCTGCCGATCGGCTCTCTCGCGCTCGCAGGGATCAGCGAGAAGTACCTGCCCCCCGACAACGCGGTGCGCCAGTCTCAGGAGCAGTTCGACAAGCTGTTCCCCGGCTTCCGCACCGAACAGATCACCCTGGTGATGGAGCGCGACGACGGCGAACCGATCACCGACTCGCAGATCGCCGATATGCGCGCCAAAGCGATGACGGTTCCCGGATTCACCGATCCGGACAATGATCCGGACGCCATGTGGAAGGAACGCCCGGCCAACGACAGCGGATCGAAGGATCCGTCGGTGCGGGTGATCCAGAACGGCCTGGAGAATCGGGGCGACGCCGCCCAGAACATCGACGGGCTGCGTGCGCTGCAGCCGCCGCGTGGCATCACCGTGCTGGTGGGTGGCACCCCGGCGCTGGAACAGGACTCGATCCACAGTCTGTTCGACAGGCTGCCGCTGATGGTGACGATTCTGGTCATCACCACCACGGTGCTGATGTTCCTGGCCTTCGGATCGATCGTGCTGCCGATCAAGGCGGCGCTGATGAGCGCGCTCACGCTCGGCTCGACGATGGGCATCCTGACCTGGATGTTCGTGGACGGCCATGGGTCGGGCTGGCTGAACTACACGCCGCAGCCGCTGATGGCGCCGATGATCGGCCTGATCATCGCGGTGATCTGGGGTCTGTCCACCGACTACGAGGTGTTCCTGGTCTCCCGCATGGTGGAGGCCCGCGAACGCGGCATGTCCACCGCTGAGGCCATCCGGATCGGTACCGCGACCACGGGCCGCCTAATCACCGGCGCCGCCCTGGTCCTTGCCGTCGTCGCAGGCGCGTTCGCCTTCTCCGACCTGGTGATGATGAAGTATCTGGCGTTCGGTCTGCTGATCGCACTTCTGTTGGATGCCACGGTGATTCGTATGTTCCTGGTGCCGGCCATCATGAAACTGCTCGGCGACGACTGCTGGTGGGCTCCGCTCTGGATGAAACGGATCCAGGAGAAGCTCGGCCTCGGAGAGACCGAACTCCCCGACGAACGCAAGCGTCCCACCGTGCGCGAGCCTGCCGACGACGAACGCGCGCTGGTCGGTGCCGCGATGCCGCCTCCGCCGCGGCCCCGTCCGCACGATCCCACGCACCCCGGCGTCGATCAGGTAAGGCCCGTGTTGCCGCCGCGCACCAACGCGCCATCGGCAGCCGGAACCACCCGGCTCCCGTCCCCGCCACCGCAGCAGCAGCCGCCACAGCAGCAGGCGGAGGAGCCCCCGACCACCCGGTTCGCCATGGCCAAGAACGCCGTGCGCAACGCGGTGAACAACGCCGTCGGTAACGCAACCGGCAATGCCAATGCCAATACCCCGACTCAGCGCACGCCAGCGCCCCCGACGGGGCAACCTGTGCCGCCGCCACCCGGCGGCCCGCCCGGACCGGCAGCACAGCGTGAAGAGCGGGAGATCGAGTCCTGGCTCGGTGCACTCCGTGGCGGCCCGGCCGGTCCGGCCGGTCCCCCGCCACCACAGCCACCGCCGCCACCACCTCCGCGGCCGTCGGCGGATTCCACCCGGGCGATGCCGCAGTCCCGCCCCGCGCCCGGGGACAACGCGCCGACGACGGCGTTCAGCGCACAACGGCACCCGGACGCGCCGCAGGCAAACGGTGGGGCCGCCGACCCCACCACTGCCATCCCGGTACCGCGCAAGCGAGATCAGGACCCGTCGACGGAGCAGCTCAACACTCGCGACAAGGATGAGCCCAAGCGCCGTGGCGGCGGGATGAGCGCGCAGGATCTGCTGCGCCGCGAGGGCAGGCTGTAGCGAGCGATCTAGTCGGGCGGCGGTTCGTCGGGTCGGGCCTGCATGATCACACCCGCACCCGCAGTCTCATCCTGTCGGGCCTCCTCGGCCTCCGGGTCGCGGGCCAGCAGCACCCGGATCGCGCTGTTGAGGAATGCGACCGCAGGCACCGCGAGCAGCGCGCCGACGATCCCGGCGAGCACGCCGCCGCCGGCGATCGCCAGCACGATCGCGAGCGGGTGGATCGACACCGCACGGCCCATCACCAGCGGCTGGAGCACATGGCCCTCCAGCTGCTGCACCGCGATGATCAGCCCCAGGGTGATCAGCGCATAGACGAAGCCCTTGGCCAGCAGCGCGACGATCACCGCCAGGAATCCGGCGACCACCGCACCCACCAGCGGGATGAAGGCGCCCATGAACACCAGCGAGGCCAACGGCAGGGCCAGCGGGATCCCCATGATCGCCAGACCGGTGCCGATGCCGACAGCGTCGACGAGGGCCACCAGGAACGTCGCCCGCACGTAGCCGACCAGTGAGTGAAAGCCGGACCGCCCGGCATCGCGCACCCGGTCGCGCACATGCTCCGGGACCGCCTTGGTGACGAAGCTGAAGATGCCGCGGCCGCCGTGCAGCAGGAAGATCAGCGTGAACAGCGTCAACAGGGCGCCGGTGAGCAGTTCGGTGAGTGTGCCCGCGGTGGACAGCGCGCCGGTGGTGACCTTCTCCTGGTTGTCCCGCAACGCCTCGATCGCGGTGTTGCCCGCCTGGTCGATCTGCTCCTTGCTCAGGTGCGGTGGGCCGTCGATGAGCCAGTTCCGCAGCCCGTCGATGCTGCGTGTCATCTGTTCCACCAGCGCGGGGGCACCCTCGATGAACTGGCTGACGACGAACGTCAGGATCCCGCCGACGACCGCGATGCCGGTGAGCAGCACCAACGCCACTGCGGCACCACGCGGTGCCCCGCGCGAGTCCATGAAGTCCACTGCGGGCAGGAGCAGCGCGGTGACCATGGTGGCCAGGGCCACGGGGACCACCAGCACTTCCAGTCTCTTCGCCAACCACAGCAACGCGATGACGGCGGCCAGAATCACCAGCACCCGCCATGACCACGCCGCGGCCTTGCGTACGAGGGGTGTTACCGACTCGTCGGCAACCGAATCCGAAGGCATGTCGGTAGCGTAGCCGCGGCGCGCCCGCACATCGGTGAGGTCAGAGCTACCTGCGCAGTTACCCTGTACGCGTGTCACACGACGCGCCGGCGGACACCGCCCGCGGCAGGGCCGGGCCGACACGCGGCAAGTACTGGTGGCTGCGCTGGCTGATCATCGCCATCGCGGCCTCAGTGCTGGCGGTCGAGGTGGCTCTGGTCTGGGACCAGCTGGCCAAGGCGTGGCGAAGTCTGCTGACGGCCAACTGGTGGTGGGTGCTCGCCGCGGTGGTGGCCGCGATGGCCTCCATGCACAGCTTCGCCCAGATTCAGCGGACCCTGCTGCGCTCCGCCGGTGTGGAGATCAGGCAGTGGCGGTCCGAAGCGGCGTTCTATGCCGGCAACGCGTTGTCCACCACGCTGCCCGGCGGCCCGGTGCTGTCGGCCACCTTCGTCTACCGGCAGCAACGCATCTGGGGTGCCTCCCCGCTGATCGCCTCCTGGCAGCTGGTGATGTCGGGTGTGCTGCAGGTGGTCGGCCTGGCGCTGCTCGGCCTCGGCGGCGCGTTCATGCTCGGTGCGAGCAAAAACCCACTGTCACTTATCTTTTCACTCGGCGGTTTTGTGGCGATCATCCTGCTCGCCCAGGCGGTGGCCACCAGGCCCGAGCTGATCGACGGCATCGGCGCGAAGGTGTTGTCCTGGCTGAACTCGCTGCGCGGAAAGCCCCACCACACCGGGCTGGCCAAATGGCGCGAGATCCTGTGCCAGCTGGAATCGGTGAGCCTGGGCCGGCGCGACCTCAGCGTCGCGTTCAGTTGGTCGCTGTTCAATTGGATCGCCGACGTGGCCTGCCTGGCATTCGCCTGCTACGCCGCGGGCGGCCATCCGTCGCTGGCCGGGGTGACGGTGGCGTACGCGGCCGCACGGGCAGTCGGATCGATCCCGCTGATGCCGGGCGGGCTGCTGGTGGTGGAGGCGGTGCTGGTCCCCGGCCTGGTGTCCAGCGGCATGACCCTGGCCTCGGCGATCTCGGCGATGCTCATCTACCGGTTGGTCAGCTGGATCTTCATCTCGGCGATCGGCTGGGTGGTGTTCTTCTTCATGTTCCGGACCGAGAAAGACATCGATCCCGACCTCAGTGAGCCCACAACCGAACCCGACGGCTAGGAGCCTGCCATGCGATACCCGACCATCGTCGTGGCACTCGGTGCCGCGATGGCCTTGACGGCGTGCTCGTCGGCGCAGGTTCAACAGTCGGAGACCCCTACGCCCACCACTCCGGCGGCGGTGCCGACCCCGGTCATCGGATCGGTACTGGCAGCGCCGATCCCGGTACCGGCCACCGACGGGCGTACCCATCTGGCCTACGAGTTGATGCTGACCAACCCGATGTCGGGCAATGTGACGCTGAGTTCCGTGAGCGCCATGGCCAGCGACCGAAAGTTGCTCACCCTGACCGGCGACGGCCTGAAGTACTGGACCCGCGCGCTCGGGAATCCGGCCGCTGGAACCAATGTGCTCGGCCCCGGGCAGAGCGCCACCGTCTGGCTCGATGTGGTGGCTGACGATCCGGCGCAGGTACCGACCGAACTCACCCATGAGATCGAGATCAGTGTGGCCAAGCCGATGCCCGGCCTGATCCCGCCGAAGATGACCGAGAACATCGCGCCGGTGACGGTGCAGACGCGCAAGCCTGCTTCCATCTCACCGCCGCTGACCGGCGACAGGTGGCTGGACGTCAACAGTTGCTGCGATATGTCCGCACACCGCATGGCGCTCAACCCGATCAACGGAAAGCTCTGGGCCGCTGAGCGGTTCGCCATCGATTATCTCCAACTGAGCCCTGACGGCCGCATCTTCACCGGGGACGGGGCCAAGGTCGAAAGCTACCCGTTCTTCGGCGCGGACATCCACGCCGTCGCCGACGGTCCCGTGGTGGCGGTCCTCGACGGCCTGCCCGAGCAGACCCCGGGGGTCACCCCCACCGGGTTGTCCCTGGAGCAGTACGGCGGCAACCACATCGTCCAGGACATCGGGGACGGCAACTATGCGTTGTACGCGCACCTCAAACCGCAGAGCCTGAAGGTCAAGCCCGGCGATGACCTCAGCAGCGGGCAGGTCATCGCCGCGCTGGGCAACAGCGGTAACTCCGACGCGCCGCATCTGCACTTCCACCTGATGGACGGCCCGGATCCACTGGCGGCCAATGGGTTACCATTCGTGTTCACATCGTTCCGGCTGGACTCCAGGCTGACATCGGCAGACGCGGGCGATTCGCTGCTCGACGGTAAACCGGCAGCGCTGCAGCCCGGCTTTGCCGTGCGCGACCAAACCGAGGTCAGCCCACTGATGTTGGACGTGATGAGCTATGCGGCGAACTAGCGCGCTCGCCTTCCTTGGCGACCTGCTCTGCGTGGTGGTGTTCTGCACCCTCGGCCGGCGCAGCCACGCCGAGGGTCTGACCGTCGCCGGGGTCGCCGAGACGGCATGGCCGTTTCTGGTCGGCACGGTTGTCGGCTGGCTGGTCTCCCGAGGCTGGCAGCGCCCGACCTCGCTGGCGCCCACCGGGATTGCGGTATGGGTCAGCACCGTGGTGATCGGCATGCTGTTGCGCAAGGCCACCTCCGCCGGGGTGGCAGGCAGCTTCATCGTGGTCGCCACGCTGGTGACCGCGGTACTGCTGCTGGGCTGGCGTGCGGTGGCGGCCGGGGCCGGCAGGCGTGCGAACTCTCAGTCGTCCTGATCCAGCGGGGCCGGCGCCGTCGACACCGTCAGCGTCGCCCGTAGTCCGCCCAGCGGGCCGTCGGACAGCTTGATCTCACCGCCGTGCAACTCGGCTTGTTGCACCACCAGCGCCAGGCCCAGTCCCGAGCCGCCCACGCCCGCGGTGCTGCCGCGGCGGAACCGCCCCAGTACGGTCTCGTGTTCGTCGACCGGCAATCCGCGCCCGTTGTCGTCGACGGTGATCGTCAGCACGTCGCCACTGCGGTGTGCGGCCAGCACGATTCGGGTCGCCTCGCCGTGGGTGACGGCGTTACGCACCAGGTTGTCGACCGCCAGGCGCAGCCCGCCCGGCCAACCCAGCACGGTGCCCGCGTCGTCGGCAGCCTCCACGTCGATCTGTACCGCATCGCCGGGGCGGGCGTTCTCCCGCGCGACGCGGTAGAGCAGGTCGGTGACCTCGATGAGCTCGCGGTCCTCGGCCTGCGCCAGCTGACCCGAGGCCAGGTGCCCAAGCGCGGTGATGATGGCCTCCACCCGGCGTTGGGCGCGGGACAGATCGGCGACCACCTCGTCCCGTTCGTCGTCGGGCAGGTGGTGCAGCCGCAGGGTGTCCAGGTCGGCGCGCATCGCGGTGAGCGGGGTGCGTAGCTCGTGGGCGGCGTTGGCGGCGAAATCCTGGGCTGCCTGAAGGGAATTGGTGGTTGCCCGCTGGGCGGCGGCCAAGCGGGTCAGCATCCCGGACATCGCCCGCGAGAGATCCTCGGCTTCGCGGACACCACGCACCTCCGGCATGGCTTCGGTGCCGCTGCCGAGCTTGCTGGTGTGCTCGGTCAGCTTGCGCAGTGGCCGGATCGCCGGGCCGGCGAGCATCCAGCCGACTCCCCCGGCAAGCAGCACCGTCACCACCCCGACCACGATGTACATCGGAATTCTGTTGGGGCTCAACAAGATACTGTCAGCTCGGATTCCGACCGACATGAGCACGCCACCCTGCTGGTCCACCTCGACCGTGCGGACGCGGTACTCCACTCCGTTCACTTCGACGTTCTGGGTGCCCAGCGGAAGCGCAGGCAGTTGGAAGCCGCGCTGGAACACCACCTGCCCACCGGTGGCCGACCGTCCGGTGGTGAGCACCCCGCGGTTGGGTCCCTCCAACTGCTCAGGGTTCAGGCTCGCGTCCACGATCGCGTCGAGACGCCGATCCAGTTGTTCGGCATCGTTGTTCGCCAGGACCACCGACGTCAGGATCGTGAACGCCGCGACGACCGCCGCCGCGGCAGCCGCGGCGGCGACCGCCACCCGGGTGCGCAGCGAGGTGGACCGGAGCAGACGGAAAAGCCACACCTAGCGTTGGCTCCCCTGAATCCTCACGAATCCTCCCGAAGCACATATCCGATACCGCGGACGGTGTGGATGACCCTGGGCACGCCGTCACGTTCCAGCTTGCGTCGCAGATAGGAGATGAACACGTCGGCGACATTGGTGTCGACGTCGAAGTCGTAGCCCCACACCAGTTCCAGCAGCCGCTGCCGGGAGAGCACCACGCCGGCGTTCTCGGCCAGCACCGCCAGCAGATCGAATTCCCGCTTGGTCAGTTCCACCCGCTCGCCTGCGACGAACACCAGACGGCGGGCGGTATCGATCGTCAGCGGCCCGACGGTCATGGTGTCCGAAGGCGTGTCCGAATGGCTGGCGCGGCGCAACAGCGCGTGCAGCCGCGCCACCAGCTCACCGAGGTCGAACGGTTTGGTCAGATAGTCGTCCGCGCCTGCCTCCAGGCCGGCTATGCGGTCGTTGACGGTATCCCGTGCCGACAGCACGCAGATCGGTATGTCGTTGCCCAGCGCACGCAACGCAGTAACCACAGCGACGCCATCGAGTTCAGGCATCTGGACGTCCAACACCAACGCGTCATGCGTTTCGCTGGACAGCAGCCGCAGTGCTTCCTTACCGGTCGCCGCGACCCGGACGTCGAACCCCGAATGCCGCAATCCGCGGGCAACCGAAGTTCTGACATCCGGATCGTCGTCGACCATCAGCACCGTCCGGCTCGCGCTCTCCGGCGCGAGTGGTCCGTCGTCGCCCGCGGGGGTATCTCCCACCCGCACGCGGACTACGGTACGTCGGGCGTCGGTGCCGCCGAGCCGCAGCGGTTCTTCAGATCGACCAGTGGCTGGCGGATTCCGGTCAGCTCGGCCTTCACCTGCTGGTTCTGATCCAGGTAGGTCTTCACCTCGGTGCGCACGTCCTCACGGGACTTGCCTTCCAGGCTGGTGAAGAACCAGTTCACATCGGGATGGGTGAACAGGTACGCGGAGGTCGATGCCGAGACACCCGACGCCACACCGGCCAGATCGGCCGCGCTGCAGTTGGGGGGGTTCTGAGCCGGGTCATCAGCCAGTGCCGACGGGATGGCACCGAACAGCATCGCGCCGGCTACTGCACCGGCGCCGGCCACGCCAGCTACCACGCGCCGCGTATTACGGGCCGAGAGCAACATGGTCAAGCTCCTTCATCGGATGGGGGAAGGCCGTAACCCCAAGCGGTTAGCGGCTTAGAAAAGCTAAGCAGAATCTGTGGATAGTTTCTTGCCTTGCGCTGAACCAATCCCGACATCGTCAAAAACCGCAGTTCAGAGTCGTCTTCGCGGGCAACTCGCGGCGGGCCCGATCCGATCCGGGCTAGCGCGCGGTGCGTGCGCTGGGCCCGGGAAGCGGGCCGGCGCCCTGGCTGGCCGCCGACGCCGGGGCGGACTGGGCCGGCGCCGAGACGCCCGGCACGCCGACGGTCTGGGCCGAAGGCAGCCCCGCCGGCAAACTTCCGGCGGCCGCGCCGCCCTGCTGCTGCGCGGCCTGCATGAGGCCCATCAGCTGCGGAATGCTCAGCGGCAGTTTGCACCGTGCACTCAGCGTGACCAACGGCTGCTGCAACGCCTGGACGTCCTTGGCCACCTGCGGGTTGGCGTCGAAGTAGGTTTTCAGCGCGCCGAGCGACTGCGGCCCGGCCTGCTGCTTGCTGATGGTGGTGAGCGCCTGGTTGGTCTGCGGGTGCTCATCGAGGTACTCACCGGTGTCGGTGGCTACGTTGCCGATGGTCTTGGCGACCTCACTGGCCGCGCAGGGATCGGTGGCGGCCTCGGCGGCAGGCACCATCAGCACCGCGACCGCCAAACCTCCAGCTGCCGATACAGCGAATGCGCCGGCAATACTGCGCCGCAGCGCACCGTTGATCGAACTCATGGGACTACTCCTTACGGCCTGCGATCGTCTACCTGCCTCGCAAACACTGCGTCGGCGGCATGCGAGGACCCCGACGGACGTGCAGCCGGGGGCCATCTTGCCATCTATGTCGCCGAGCCAGCCAATTCCGTTAGCCGCTGCCACGGCTTCGCCCCGCCGAATCTCAGAGTGATCTCAGAACCGTCCGAGCGGCGGGCCACCATACCCGCGCCGAGGTACGCTCACGCTACGCAACGCCGGGGGGAGAAAGCGGGGACATCGAATCCAGCAGTTCATGATGCGCTTGAGCAGCAGTCTGCGCAGGTTCCGCTGGGCGGTGTTCGCGGCCTGGTTGCTCCTTCTGGTGCCCTCGATCTTCCTCGCACTGAACCAGTCGTCGAACCTCACCGGCGGCGGGTTCGAGGTCGAGGGCTCTCAGTCGCTGCATGTACAGCGGCAACTCGAGGAACATTTCCCTGATCAGGGCGCCTCCCCGTTGGCACTGGTCGCCGCGCCGCGGGCGGACGCGTCCTTCGAGGACATGAACGCCGCGGTGGCGCAGCTCGAACGGTTCGCCGCCGAGGTGCCGAGCGTCACGATCCTGCCCAATCCCCAGCAGCCGGCACCGCAACCCGACCGGCCCTACGTGATCACCCTGCAGCTGGATTTCAACAACACCGGCGCAGTGGACACCGCCAAGCAGCTGCGCCAGAAGGTCGGAATCCACGGCGAGGAGCCGGGCCAGAGCGAGAGCGGCAAGGTCAAGTACTACGTGATCGGCCAGGGCGCCCTCGGCGCGGCCGCCACCCAGGCCACCAAGCACGACATCGCCCAGGCCGAGAAGTGGAACCTGCCGATCGTGCTGATCGTTCTGCTCGCGGTGTTCGGGTCGCTGGCCGCGGCCGCGTTGCCGCTGGTGCTCGGCATCTGCACGGTCGTGGTGACCATGGGCCTGGTCTATGCGCTGTCGATGATCACCACGATGAGCGTGTTCGTGACGTCGACGGTGTCGATGTTCGGTATCGCCCTGGCCATCGACTACTCACTGTTCATCCTGATGCGGTTCCGTGAGGAGCTGCGGGCCGGGCGCGAACCCGAGGATGCCGCCGACGCCGCGATGGCCACCTCCGGTCTTGCCGTGGCGCTGTCCGGTCTGACCGTGATCGCCTCGGTGACCGGCATCTACCTGATCAACACCCCGGTTCTGGTGTCGATGGCCACCGGCGCGATCCTCGCGGTCGCGGTCGCGGTGCTGACGTCGACGACGCTGACGCCTGCGGTACTGGCCACCTTCGGTCGCGCCGCGGCCAAGCGCTCGTCGTACCTGCACTGGTCGCGGCGCGCGGAGGCGAGCCAGTCCCGGTTCTGGACCCGCTGGACCGGCTCGGTGATGCGGCGCCCCTGGGCGTCGGCACTGGCCGCCGTCGTGGTGCTGTTGACCTTGGCCGCACCGGCCTTCGGGATGGTGCTCGGCAACAGCATGCAGCGGCAGTTCGAGCCGACGCACGAGATCCGCGGCGGGGTCAACGCCGCAGCCGATGCGCTCGGTCCCGGCGCGCTCGGCCCGGTGCGGGTCCTGGTGACCTTCCCCAACGGGAATGCAGACAGCCCTGCAGGCACCGCGACCCTCGACGAGATCCGCCGCGAGATGCAGCAGGCCCCGAGTGTCCTCACGGTGCAGCCGCCGGCGTTCTCCGACAACAACGACAGCGCGCTGCTCTCGGCGGTGCTCTCGGTGGACCCCGAGGACATGGCGGCACGCGAGGCCGTCGACTGGATGCGCGGCAACCTGCCCCAGGTGGCCGCCCCTGAGGCCCAGATCGACGTGGGCGGTCCGACCGCGCTGATCAAGGATTTCGACGACCGGGTGTCGGCCACCCAGCCGCTGGTGTTCCTGTTCGTCGCACTGATCGCGTTCGTGATGCTGTTGGTGTCGATCCGGTCGGTGGTCCTCGCGCTCAAGGGCGTGCTGATGACCGTGCTGTCGGTGGCCGCGGCCTACGGCAGTCTCGTCGCGGTCTTCCAGTGGGGCTGGTTCGAGGAGCTCGGCTTCGAGCAGCTGTCGTCGCTGGACAGCACGGTCCCTCCGCTGGTGCTGGCCATGACGTTCGGGCTGTCGATGGACTACGAGATCTTCCTGCTCACCCGTATCCGGGAGCGGTTCCTGCAGACCAACAACACCCGCGACGCCGTCGCCTACGGGGTCAGCACGAGCGCCCGCACCATCACCAGCGCCGCGTTGATCATGATCGCGGTGTTCATCGGGTTCGCATTCGCCGGTATGCCGCTGGTGGCCCAGATCGGGGTCGCGTGCGCGGTGGCGATCGCAGTCGACGCAACCATCGTGCGGCTGGTGCTGGTGCCTGCCTTGATGGCCATGTTCGACGAGTGGAACTGGTGGCTGCCGCGTTGGCTGGACCGCCTGCTGCCCGAAGTGGACTTCGAGAAGCCGCTGCCGAAGATCCAGGTCAGCGACCTGGTGATCATTCCCGACGACATCTCCGCGCTGGGCCCGTCCGGCTCCGACCTCCGGATGATGGTCCGCACCGCGGCCCGCATGAAGACGCTGGCGCCGCAGACGATCGTCGTGACGGACCCGCTGGCGTTCAGCGGCTGCAGGAAGCCCAGCACCCGGCTGGGGGCCCAGCGGCCCGGCCGCGCCAAACCGTGCCCGCCCGGGGTGCACCCGGTCACCATGTGGCGTGGCAGGCTGTCGGTGGCGGTGGACGCGTTGGAGACCGAAGCCGACGCGATGCGGGCGCCGGTGGAACGCCGCGGCCCGGTGGAGACCACCAATGTGCAGCTGCCGACCGGGGACCGGCTGCAGATCCCGACCGGTGCCGAGACACTGCGCCTGAAGGGCTATCTGATCATGTGCCGGAACAGCACCAAAGACTTCGCGGAGTTCGCCGATCTTGTGGATTCAATGGAAACTCTAACCGCAGCACAGGTGTTGTCCGGAATGGATCGGTACTACTGTGGGCAGCGCCCGAGGAATCGGTGGGTGGCCACGCAGTTGGTGCGCCGCCTTGCCGACCCGCAGCCGTCCGACGAGCACGACGTGAGAATGTCAGGACCTGAGGCAGCTGAGGATTGGGCGCTCGTCAGGCAACGCTGCCTGTCGGTTGCGGTGGCCATGCTGGAGGAGGCGAAGTGACGTTGACTGCTGATACGCGGGATACGCGTCGCGAAGGTGTGCCATCCGGCAAACGGGCGCAGCCCCAACGGATTCCGGCATCACGTCCGGGCGCCAAGGATCCTGCGGGCCGACGCGCCACCCCGCCCCCGCCGCAGCCCGCCCCGGTTCGCCGCCCCGCGTTCGACGATCGTCCGGTCGAATACTGGCCCACCGCAGCGATCCGTGCCGCGCTGGAGACTGACGACCTGGCTGTGTGGCAACGGATCGTGGCGGCCATCAAACGGGATCCCTACGGCCGGACTGCCCGCCAGGTCGAGGAAGTGCTGGAAACCGCACGGCCCTACGGGGTTTCCAAGGCTCTCTCGGAAGTCATGGTGCGCACCCGCGAACACCTGGAAGCCACCGAGCGGGCCGAGGTCGCCCGTCAGATCCAGGCGCTGCTGCGTCGTTCGGCGCTGCAGCCGCAGGAGTTCGCGTCGCGCATCGGGGTATCCAACGAATCGTTCGCGAATTATCTGGAGGGCCGCACCAGCCCGCCTGCGTCGTTGCTGCTGCGGATGCAGCGGCTCTCCGACCGATTCGCCAAGATCGCCGCCCAGCGCGGCAAGTCTTCCTAGCCTCCTAGCGGGAGTGCAGCGGGGTCACATCGTCGACCAGCCAGCGCCCGTCCTTCTTGGTCAGCGCGACCCGCAATGCCAGCACGGCGTTGTCGGCCGGCTTGCCGGGCACGCTCTGGGTACCGCGGAGCACCACCGCCACGCTTGCCATCTCCGGCCCGAGTGCCTCCACCCCCGCCGATATGGTGCTGGCCTGGGCCGATACGTTCTTACTGGTCAATTCCTTTGCCACGGCGGCGAATTCGTTCTTGAACTGCTCGGCCCGCTCCGGTGACATCAGGCCGGTCGCCCGGTCGATGGAGGCGGTCGGGCTCTGCGGCGTGAACGTCGCGGTGGCCTCAGAGACACTGCTGGCGATGCGCACCACCTCAGCCCGGTCGCTGTTGAACGTGCGGTCCGGCACGGTCCAGCGCAGGTAGCCGATCACCACCGCGGCCACGAGTGCGGCGGCGGCCACGCCCACCACCGCCAGCCGCAGCCCCGGACCGTCGTCGTCGGTGCCGACGGTGACGCCGTCACGGCGCATCAGGGCGAAATCGACGATCACGCCCTGCACGATCAGCAGACACAGCACCGAGCACACCGAAACCCACCACAGCGGCCAGGCCAGCACGATGCCGATGAACACCAGCGCGACGATCGCGGCCACCGGGGCGGCGATGTCGAAGGCCAGCACCCGCAACCGGTTCCTCATCGGATCGGCTCCAGCCGGGAGATCATGAGTTGGCCTTCCACATCGGAGACGTCCAGCCGCAGGTTCCAGCGCACGGTCTGCGGTTTGTCGGCGCCCGCGTTCTTGCTGATCGAGGTCGCGACGACGAGCACGGTGTCGATCCGGGACACCAGGCCGCTCAGCTCACGTTGCGGCTGTTCGGGGGCCGCGCCATCGGGCGCAGGCGGGTGGTAGAGCGATTCGATGGCCACCGAGTCGATCTGGCCGGTGGTGTCGGTCTGCAGTTTGCGCACCAGATCCCGGAACGGCTGCACCGTGGCATCGAAGTCGGTGTTGAGTTGGCCGACGGTGCCGTCGTGCAATTTCTGCATACCGGCCTCGACGGTGTCCTTGTTCATATTGATCAGCACATTGGTCCAGTCGGCCGCGGCCTGCAGCACCCGGGTCTGATAGGAGCGCTCGGCGACTTCGCCACGGTGACCGGACCACATCATCACGCCCAGCACCACCGCGGCCACGGCGATCACCCCGAGCACCGCCGAGGCGACCCCGTAGCCGGTGAACATGCCGTCGTGGCCGCCGCTGTCGTCGGTGCTGGCCTTGCTGGGGGCGTCGGGCATGGCCGTGAGGGTACCGGGCGGGGTTTCGGCCGGGCACCGCGCCGGCTTCTGGCAGCATGTTGGGGTGACGCTAGAAACTTCCCGTGGCGGAGCCGCAGCGACAATCAAGTCCGGTATCGACCTGAGCCATGTCGACCCGCAGGCCCGCGCGCAAGATGACCTGTTCGGCCACGTCAACGGCCGCTGGCTGACGGAGTATGAGATCCCCGCCGACCGGGCCACCGACGGCGCCTTCCGCTCGCTGTACGACCGGGCCGAGGAGCAGATCCGCGATCTCATCAGCCAGGCCGCGCAGTCCGGTGCGGCCCCCGGCACCGATGAGCAACGCATCGGCGATCTGTACGCCAGCTTCATGGACGAGGCCCGGATCGCCGAGCGTGGCCTGCAACCGCTGCGCGATGAGCTCGCTCTCATCGACGGCGCCGCCGACGCGCAGGCGCTCGCCGCGGTACTGGGCGGGCTGCAGCGCGCAGGTGTGGGCGGTGGAGCGGGGGTGTACGTCGACACCGATTCCAAGGATTCGACGCGCTATCTGCTGCACGTGAGCCAGTCGGGCATCGGGTTGCCCGACGAGTCGTACTACCGCGATGAGCAGCACGCCGAGATCCTGGCCGCCTACCCGGCGCACATCGCCAGGATGTTCGGCCTGGTCTACGGGGCGGATTCGGCGGCCGCTCATGCCGACACCGCGGCTCGGATCGTCGCGCTGGAGTCCAAACTGGCCGCCGCGCACTGGGACGTGGTCAAACGCCGCGACGCCGACCTGACCTACAACCTGCGCCGGTTCGCCGACCTGTCTGCAGACGCCCCCGGATTCGACTGGGCGGGCTGGGCCGGTGCGCTGGGCGCGACGGCCGGGCAGGTCGACGAGCTGGTGGTACGTCAGCCCGACTATCTGACCGCGTTCGCCGCGGCGTGGTCCTCCGAGGCCCTCGACGATTGGAAGGACTGGGCGCGCTGGCGCCTCATCCATGCCCGCGCGGGGCTGCTGACCGATGACCTGGTGGCCGAAGACTTCTCGTTCTACGGGCGCACACTGTCCGGCACCGAGGAGATCCGCGACCGCTGGAAGCGCGCGGTTTCGGTGGTGGAGAACCTGACCGGCGACATCCTGGGCAAACTTTATGTGCAGCGGCACTTTCCGCCGGAGGCCAAGGCCCGGATGGACGAGCTGGTGGCCAACCTGCGCGAGGCCTACCGGGTCAGCATCAACGATCTGGACTGGATGACCCCGGAGACCAGGGCCAAGGCGCTGGCCAAGCTGGACAAGTTCACCCCGAAGATCGGCTATCCGGCGCGCTGGCGGGACTATTCGGCGCTGGTGATCGAACGCGATGATCTGTACGGCAACTACCTGCGCGGGCATGCCGTCAGCTCGGACCGCGAGCTGAACAAGCTCGGCGGCCCGGTGGACCGCGACGAATGGTTCATGACGCCGCAGACGGTCAACGCCTACTACAACCCGGGTATGAACGAAATCGTCTTTCCCGCAGCGATTCTGCAGCCGCCGTTCTTCGACGCGGAGGCCGACGACGCCGCGAACTACGGCGGCATCGGCGCGGTGATCGGCCACGAGATCGGCCACGGCTTCGACGACCAGGGCGCCAAGTACGACGGCGACGGCAACCTGGTCGACTGGTGGACCGATGCCGACCGTGCCGAGTTCGGAGTCCGGACAAAGGCTTTGATCGACCAATACGAGAAGTTCACCCCGCGTGGGTTGGACCCGTCACACCATGTGAACGGCGCCTTCACGGTCGGCGAGAACATCGGTGACCTCGGCGGGTTGTCCATCGCGTTGCTGGCCTACGAGCTGTCGCTGAAGGGCCGGGAAGCGCCGGTGATCGACGGGCTGACCGGGGTGCAGCGCGTGTATTTCGGCTGGGCTCAGGTGTGGCGCACCAAGTCCCGTGATGCCGAGGCGATCCGGCGACTGGCGGTGGACCCGCATTCCCCGCCGGAGTTCCGGTGCAACGGCGTCATCCGCAATATCGACTCGTTCTACGAGGCGTTCGAGGTCAACGACTCCGACGAGTTGTATCTGGAACCGCAGCAGCGCGTCCGTATCTGGAACTGAGCCACCGAACACAAAACCCCCGCAGCGAACTGCGGGGGTTTTGTTGTGCTCGGCTGGGTCAGAAGATCTGCCAGTCGGACGCACCGTCGGGCTGGTTGTAGAGGCCGCCACCGGAGTTCTTGATCACGACGGGGTCGCCACTGCCGAATTGGTCGTAGAACCACTGTGCGTTTGCCGGGCTGAGGTTGATACAGCCGTGGCTGACGTTCCGCTTGCCCTGGTCACCGACCGACCACGGGGCACTGTGTACGAAGATGCCGCTGTTGTCGATGCGGACCGCGTTCTGCACCTTCAGCTTGTAGCCCTCCTTGGAGTCCACCGGCACGCCGTAGGTGGAGGAGTCCATGATGATGTCGGGGAACTTCTCCAGCACGTAGTAGGTGCCGTTCTTGGTCTCATGCTTGCCGTCGGACTTGCCCATCGACATCGGGAAGGTCTTCTCAAGCTTCCCGTTGCGCCTGATCTCCATCTGGTGGGTCGCGTCGTCGACCGTGGCCACCAGGTAGTCACCGACCCGGAAGCTGGACTTGGTGCCCGCCGCGTCGATGTTCACCACGGTGTTGGCCGGCCAGAAGTCCTGCGGGCGCCAGCGCACCTGGGTGTCGTTGACCCAGTAGAAGCGGCCGGGCACGGGCGGGTTCGAGGTGATGCGGATCGCGTCCTCGGCCATCTGCCGGTCGGCGATCGGCCGCTGGAACTGAATGTAGATGGGCTTGGCCACGCCCACCATCGACCCGTTGACCGGGTTGAACGACGGCGGCAGGAACGGCGGCTCTCCGGTGAACGGGGTCGGGTTCTGGCCCGCCGGGGTACCCGCGGGGATGACCGAAGGGGCGCCGTAGTTGTTGACCACAGAAGGCCCGGCCGGGTCGGCTGCCGGGGCAGGCGGTGCGAACGGGTCCTGCGGCGGCGGGAACGCGAAGGGGTCCGGCGGGGGCGCCATCGGATCAGGAACGCCAGGTGCAGGCGGTGGCGGCGGCACCTCGGGATCTGCCAGCGCAGACGGGCTCATGACCAGTCCGCCGACCAGTCCAGCTGCCAGAAATGCGGTGATCAATCTACGTTTTGCCGATTTCGGCATCTGTTACCTCCAAAGAGCACAACTTGGACCCAGTGTGTCACAGCATGGGGACCAGCTACCGCCGCGAGAGGCTCTCATATCTCGACACCGACTGATTCCACAGCGCTGAACTGCAGTGTTAGTCGGCGCCGGGGTGAGCAGCGTTACTTGTCGCTGGTCACGCAGGAAACTCGGAAAACGCCGCGGGTGAGCAGTACGCCGCCCATCGCGGCGATGATGAGCGCGGCGGCCACGGCCACCACCGCGGCCAGGCCGACGCCGTCGTAGATCACCCCGCCTGCCAGCGCACCGCCCATGATGCCGATCTGGAAGGTCGCGACGTACAGGCCCGAGGCCCCGTCCGGATCGCTGGGCGCGGTCCGCATCGCCGAGGCCTGCAGCATGGGTGGCAGCGCGGTCGACGCGGCTCCCCACAGCACGATCGCGGCCGTGCCCAACAGCACCCCGGGCCGGTGCCCGGACGCCAGCAGCGACAGCGTCACCAACGCGGTCGCCAGCACCGCCAGGCAGCCCACCACCGATGCCTTCGGCCAGTGATCCAGGGGACGGGCCATCGCCGCCATCGCGATCAGGCCTGCGACGCCGAAGGCGGCCAGCAACCAGGCCAGCCGTGGACCGTGCACACCGACCACGTCCCGGATGATGACCACGATGAACGTGTAGGCGACGAAATGCCCGGTGACGCCGATCAGGGTCAGCACCGACAGCGTCACCAGCCGTGCGTTGTGGCGGTGGCGGTGCCGCGCCGCCGCGGGCTCGTGGGTCGAGAGCATCGGCGGCAGTGTCACGGTCGCCGCCAGCGTCACCATTGCAGCCGCGACCGCCACGGCCGCCACAGCCATGCGCCAGCCCCACAGTTCGCTCATCGCCGCCGTCAGCGGAGTTCCCACCACCAACGCCATCGCGGTGCCGACGTAGACGGCCGCGGTGGCCCGCCCGGCGTGGCTCGGCGGGACCAGGCGGGCGCCGATCGGCGCGATCACCGACCACATCAGGCCGTGGGTGAGTGCACACAGCACCCGGCCACCGGCCAGCACCGCGAAGTTGGGCGCCAATGCCGAGATAACTTGGGAGACAGTCAGAAACACCAAGGTGAAGACCAAGGTGCGGCGCCGCGGCCAGTGCGCGGTGAGCCGCACCAGCAGCACCGTGGTCACCGCGGCGACCAGTGCGTAGGACGCCATCAGGGTGCCGACGAGTCCCGCACTGACCTGCAGATCGGCGGAGATCGCCGGCAGCGCACCGACCGGCAGGATCTCGGCCGTGACGTAGACGAAGGCCGCCGCCGCCAACACCGTGAGTTGGATGGTCACCCGTGGTGTCCACGGGCGTGCGCGTGTCGTCGGCGGATCCACGGTCATCTGCAGGCCACGGTAGTGGCTTGAAGTGGCGGTACCGGACAACCCACGCCTGCGGGCGCGCAGAATCGAAGGCGTGATTGTTGCCTTCAGTGTGAGTCCATCCGGCGGCGACGACTCCGGCGGTGTCGGGGCGGCCGTGGCCGAGGCGGTGCGCGTGGTCCGCGCCTCAGGTCTGCCGAACGAAACCAATGCGATGTTCACCAACATCGAAGGTGAATGGGATGAGGTGATGGCGGTGGTCAAACAAGCAGTGGAAGCCGTTGCCGCGACGGCACCACGCGTCAGCCTGGTCCTCAAAGCCGATATCCGGCCCGGCTACACCGGGCAGCTCACGGCGAAAGTGGAACGCATCAACCGGTGATTTCGGCGTGATCGGTTGCGCTCAGCGGAACCGATCACGCCGAAATCACGAGCTAAGACCGGACCAACCGGGCGATCGCCGCGGAAGCCTCGGCGAGCTTGGCGTCGGCCTGCTCGCCGCCCTCGGCGACGGCGTGGCTGACGCAGTGCCCGAGGTGCTCGTCCAGCAGGCCCAGCGCCACTGATTGCAGGGCACTGTTGACGGCGCTGATCTGGGTGAGGACATCGATGCAGTACTTGTCCTCGTCGATCATCTTGGCAATACCGCGGACCTGGCCTTCGATCCGCCGCAGGCGTTTGGCGTAGTTTTCCTTCTGCGCCGAGTAGCCGTGTACCGCCGAATCCTCAGCCATGTCCGTCTCCCGTTTGTCGAGGGTGTTATCACACCAGCATACCGGTACCCCATGGGGGTATGGATATCGGTTTTGTCGCGGGAAACCGCGCGGGCATACTGCTACTTATGCCCTCAGACTCCAAGCCAGATATCAAACCGCGCAGCCGCGACGTCACCGACGGCCTGGAAAAGACCGCAGCCCGCGGGATGTTACGTGCGGTGGGCATGGGCGACGACGACTGGGTGAAACCGCAGATCGGTGTCGGGTCGTCGTGGAACGAGATCACTCCGTGCAACATGTCGCTGCAGCGACTCGCGCAGTCGGTCAAGCAGGGTGTGCACGCGGGCGGCGGGTATCCGCTGGAGTTCGGCACCATCTCGGTGTCCGACGGCATCTCCATGGGTCACGAGGGGATGCACTTCTCGCTGGTCTCCCGTGAGGTGATCGCCGACAGCGTCGAGACCGTGGTCCAGGCCGAACGCCTTGACGGCACAGTGCTGCTGGCCGGCTGCGACAAGTCAATCCCCGGCATGCTGATGGCGGCCGCCCGGTTGAGCCTGGCCTCGGTGTTCCTCTACAACGGCTCGATCATGCCGGGGGTCGCCAAGCTCACCGACGGCACCGAGAAGGAAGTCACGATCATCGACGCCTTCGAGGCGGTCGGAGCCTGCGCGCGGGGTCTGATGTCACGTGAAGACGTCGACATCATCGAGCGCGCAATCTGTCCGGGTGAGGGCGCGTGCGGCGGCATGTATACCGCCAACACCATGGCATCAGCGGCCGAGGCGCTGGGCATGTCATTGCCGGGCAGCGCCTCTCCTGTCGCCATCGACAAGCGCCGCGACGAGTACGCCCGCAAATCCGGCGAAGCGGTCGTCGAACTCCTGCGGCGCGGCATCACCACCGCCGACATCCTCACCAAGGAGGCGTTCGAGAACGCGATCGCGGTGGTGATGGCGTTCGGCGGATCCACCAATGCGGTGCTGCACCTGCTGGCCATCGCGTACGAGGCACGCGTGCCGCTGACGCTCGACGACTTCATCCGGGTCGGCGCCAAGGTGCCGCACCTGGCCGACGTGAAACCGTTCGGCCGGCACGTGATGAAGGACGTCGATGAGATCGGCGGTGTCCCCGTCGTGATGCGCGCCCTGCTGGACGCCGGTCTGCTGCACGGCGATTGCCTGACGATCACCGGTCAGACCATGGCCGAGAACCTGGCCCACATCGCGCCGCCCGACCCGGACGGCAAGGTCCTGCGGGCGATGAACAACCCGATCCACCCGACCGGTGGCATCACCATCCTGCACGGCTCACTGGCCCCGGAGGGGGCCGTGGTGAAGTCGGCAGGTTTCGACTCCGACGTGTTCGAGGGCACCGCAAGGGTTTTCGAGCGGGAACGGGCCGCACTGGATGCGCTGGAGGACGGCACCATCACACACGGCGACGTCGTCGTGATCCGCTACGAAGGCCCCAAGGGCGGCCCGGGCATGCGCGAGATGCTGGCCATCACGGGTGCGATCAAGGGCGCCGGGCTGGGCAAGGATGTGCTGCTGATGACCGACGGCCGCTTCTCCGGTGGCACCACCGGGCTGTGCGTCGGGCACGTCGCACCCGAGGCCGTCGACGGTGGCCCGATCGCGTTCGTACGCGACGGTGACCGGATCCGGCTCGACGTCGCCAAGGGCACGCTGGACGTGCTCGTCGACGCCGACGAATTCGAGGCCCGCAAAGCGGGTTTCGAGCCGTTGCCGCCGGTCTACACCACCGGGGTGCTGGCCAAGTACACCAAGCTGGTGGGCTCGGCCGCCGTCGGCGCCGTCTGCACGTAGGCGGGTCACCCGGCTACGCGAGCGTGCGGTACTGCTCAAGGGTGGCTCAGCCGTGCCTGCCCTCCGATTTGCGCACCTGCATCCCGAAGTACGCCGCGACGAGTCCCAGCACCGTGACGATCGCCCCGCTGATCACGTGTGACCAGATCATGCCTGCGGTCGGTCCGCTGACATAGATCCACGGCGAGATGATGAGCCACACCCCGAAGACCGGCAGTGTCCAGGTCATACCGTGGGCGCGGTCCAGTGCGCAGCTGAAGCACACAGCCAGGAAGCCGATCATCCCGCCGACGATCAGATCGTTGACGGTCAGCCTGCTGAAGGCGTCGTAGTTGACGATCCACGGCGACAGCGCGACATAAACCGCTGCCAGCAACGTCAGGCCGAACGTGGCCTGCGCGGTCATCGACTCCGCGACACGGTCATATCCGGCCCGCAGTGCCACGATATCCGGGTGTTGATCGATCGATGAATGGACTGTAGCCATTTTCGTATCCTTTCCGTTACACGGCAAGGATTTTGGGTCCTCACCGCACCCATCCACCACTGCCCAGATTACGCCCCTGACCAGCCTGCGGGAACACCAAGTACAGTGCGATCCGACCCTCGAACGGAGTAGCTCAATGCGGTGGCGCGGCAACGGTGCCCGGATGGCCGGGACCACGGGTGCGCGTCAGCAACTGCGCTGGTTCGCAACGCTGTTCGCGATGGGATTGGTGTTCCACTACTCCGACAGTCAGCCCCTCGCGGTCGTGCCTGCGCTTCTGGCCGGCCTGCCTGCACTGATGTTTCCCGGCTCGGTGGCCGCTGTCGGACTGGTCGTGGTGGCCGGCGCCACGCTGGCGGTGCTGAACCTGCCCGCTGCGGCGAACCACCTGGTGATGAGTCTGCTCGTGGCCCTCACTCTCGGGGCCGCGGCGTGGTGGGCTCTGGCCACCCGGAACCGGCCCGGCGCCCACAGCGATGTCGTCGCGCGCTGGCTGGATGCCGCCCGCAGCCCGGCCGGTCTCGTACTGCTGGTGGTCTATCTGTTCACGGTCTTCGACAAGTTGAACACCGCCTTCTTCACCTCGGCGGTCTCGTGTGGCGGCGACTTACTGTCCCAACTCATCTGGCTCAACGGTCTCGGCGAGGTCGTGCTGAGCCCGGCCGTCGCACAGTTCTCCGCAATCGCCACGGTGGTGATCGAGTCCGTCATTCTCGTGTTGCTGGCAGTACCGCGGCTGCGGTGCTGGGGTGTGCTGCTCGGCGTCGGCTTCCACTCGGTCCTGGCGCTGGCCTCGTTCTACGACTTCGCGACGATCGTCTTCGCGGTGTATGTGCTGCTGGTCCCTGCCGAGGTGTTCACCGGTCTGGCGCCGAGGAGCGCGGCGTTGCGGCGATGGGCGCTCACCGGCTTCGCGGCGCACGTATTGCTGAGTTTTGTGTCCTCCTTTGCCGATTCGCCGACAAGTCCCGTCGCTCTGCCCTGGCACACCCTGCTCGTGGCCACCTGGTTCTTCGCCGTGGGACCGTTCATGTTCGCCCTGGTGCGCGGCTACCTCGCCGCGCAGGCCGCCGGTGTCCGCTCGCCGGGCTGGCGCTTGAAACCCGCGGTGTTGCTGCTCGTTCCGCTGCTGGCGTTCGCCAACGGCGCCACGCCTTTTCTGGGGCTCAAAACCGTCGCGAACTACTCGATGTTCAGCAACCTGCACACCGAAGAGGGCGAGACGAACCACCTGCTTCCCGGTGTCACCGCGCTGGAACTGGCCGGCTACCAGCGCGACACCGTCACGGTGGTGGGTCTGGAGCTGCCGGAGCAGGTCGAGCTGGATGCGCTGCATCGCGTGCTCGGCGGCCTGACGTATCTCCGGTGGCAGGCCCGCTGGATATCGGAGGAGCCGCCGGTCCGAATCCCCTGGTTGGAACTGCGGCGCACGGTGGTGCTCTGGCAGCGGGCGGGCATCGGCGGCATCCGCATCGCCTACCTGCGGGACGGGGTACCCCATGTGGTGCAGGATGCGATCGCAGATCCCGTTCTGGCAGCGCCGTTGCCGTGGTGGCAGCGGCATCTGCTCGCGTTTCGGGCGGTCGACTCGGGCCTGGGCGCCGACAGCTGCCGATGGTGACCGCGTCTCACCCGTGTAGTGCCAGTCCCTTCGGACCGGCCAGGATGATCGCCGCCAGCTCTTCACGGGAACTGGCCCCCACCCGTTGGCAGGCCCGGTAAAGGTGGCCCTCCACGCTGCGCACCGATATCACCAGGCGGTCGGCGATCTGGCGGTTGGACAACCCGGCGGCGACGAGTTCGGCGATCTCACGCTGGCGGTGGGTCAGCGGTTGGCCCGCCGGGTTCCGTAGCGCGGGTGTGCACAGGCCGCCGCACTCCTGCGCGATCTCCTGCGCGACGGCGGCGGCATACATGCTCCGCTTGTTGTTTCCGGCACGGCCGAACGCCACGGCGGCCTGCGCGGTGGCGTCCGCCGCGCTCGCCCGGTCACCGACGGCCTGGTAGCCGGCTGCGGCATCGAGCAGACCGGCTCCGTCGTGCGCTGCCAGGGCTTCGGTGTGGCGGGCCACGGTGTCGGCCAGCGGGAGGGTGAGCGCATCCGCGAGTGCACGGGCCCGGACGGCCCCGGAGGCGTCGCCCCACTGCGCCGCGGCCTGCAGGCAGGCGAGCTCGTGTGTCGGCTGTCCGCGTTCGGCGGCAACGCGGGCGGCGTCGAGAGCGACGCCGACGGCCTCGCCCAATGCGCCGCCGGCAGCCAGGGTCCAACCGGTGACCAGCGACAGCGCCGTCTGCATGTACACGTAATCAGCCGGCACGCAGTCGTGCGCCGAGGCCAGCGCGTCCTGAGCCGCCGCAGCGTGGCCGAGCTTGGCGTGGGCCTCCGCCAACGCAAAGCGACTCGCAGCACGTAAACCCGTTGTCACTGCGTGTGTTTCGGCACCAGCCAGTGCTTCGTGCAGGTGTTTGACGGCGTCGGGGAGGGCGCCGCTCACCAATTCCGCATGCCCGAGCAGGAACGCGAGATTCGCATAGGCGAGCCCGGGCACATCGCGGGCGGATTCCTCGAGATACGCCGCGGTGCGTACACATTCGTCGTTCCGACCAGTCAACCGGCAGGCACGCCCGTGGACGGCACCGAACCAGAACCGCATCGGTGAGGATTCAAACGAGGTGGTGGCACGCTTGATGGCCTGGTCGGCCACCGCGGTGATGTCATCGACCACGCCCAGCGCACCCAACGCCATCATCAGCGCCAGCGAGGCCATCATCGCGTGGAAATCGGTCAGGCCTTCGGAATCCAAAGCAGTCCTGGCCTTTTCGGCCGCATTCTGACAATGACCCAGCACCGCATCCACGCAGGCCTCCACCGCGATGCGCTCGATCCGCTGCCCATCGGTTTCCGCTGTGGTGGCAAGCTTTTCGAGAAGATCGGCCGCATCGCGCGGCCGCCCGAGCATCCAGGTCAGGTTGGCCGCCCGTAACGTCACCCAGTGGTGGCTGTCCGGCCGACCGTTGGTGCTGATCCCGCGCAGCACTTCCTCCGCGTCGGCGCCGCGGCCCAGCAGGATCAGCGTCATCGCCCGCATCGGCCCCGCTTCTGGCGCACCACACTCCGCTGCGGCGGCGGCGAATCGTTCTGCCGCGTCAGGGTCGAGCAGCACGGTGGCACACCGCGCTGCGGTGAGATACAGCTCGGGGTCCGCAGGCAGGTTCGAGTTCAAGGCCAGCAGGGCGCGACGCACGGTCGCCCGCATATCGGTGTCGGGATCCGACGCGAGCCGCTGCGCGAGCCGTCCCCGGATTATCGACAAATGCATCTCACCGGCGGTGGCCCGGCGCAACTCGCCGTAGAGCGGATGCGCCAGCCGGGCCACCAGCTCACGGCCTGCCCGCTCGACGGTCACCAGGTGCATCTGTTCAGCGGCCTCGAGATCGGCGCGCGCCACCAGATCGCACAGGATGTCGACGCCGAGCGGCTCACACTGCGACAGCGTGTCGAGCACCAGCGCAAGCCCCTCGGTGAGGGTGCCGAGGCGCCGACCGACCATGTCGGTGATGCTCTGGGACACAGCGACATCGCCGCCCCACATCCAGACGCCCGCCGATTGGCGCAGCTGCCCCGCGGCGAGTTGGTCCTTGACCAGTTGCAGCAGATACAACGCATTGCCGTCGGTCAGCTTCCAGAACCGGTGCGCGCTACGGCTGTCCACGGGGCCGGAGACGACCGCTTCGATCAGCGTCGTGGCCGCCGCCTCGGACAGGGGTTCCAGATCGATCCGGTCCAGCAGGCTGTCTTTCCACAGCGCGGTCACGGCGTCCGGTTCGGCGCCTCCTGGCCGGGCCGTGACGACAAGGCGCACTCCCTGGGTCTGGGCCAGTTGATGCACGACGTGTGCGGACAGGCCGTCGAGCAGATGGGCGTCGTCGACGCCGATGACGACCCTGCCCCGACGCTGCTGGGCCACGAACGTGTCGATCACGCGGCGCACGTTCGGCAGTGGGTCGCACATGCTCTGGGTGATCGATCCGGTGAACGCCCCGAGTGGGATCGCCCGCGCGGATTCGGTGCCGACAAACCAGTTGGTCCGATGCCCCGATGCCGCCGCGTGGTTCAGCGCTTCTCGCGCCAGCCGCGTCTTACCCACTCCGGCGTTGCCCACGATCAGCACACCGTGGTGACCACCCGGCCCACCGAGGGCACGCCGTATTGCCGCCAGTTCTACTTCGCGTCCCGCCAGCTTCATGGTGTTGCAGCTATCCGTCGTCGCAGTCGTCGACTCCCGCGATTGCCCAGGATATGGCGTTTCACGACGCCCGGGAGCGGAATTAACGCAACTGTCAGTCTGCTGAGTCGGCCGTAACCGCGACCGGCGCCCGCAGCAACCGCCGGGCGCATTCCAACAACGTGCTGTGCAGATCGTCGTCGGTCACGTCGGCGAGTTCGGGATCGGTTGCACTGCCGTACACCCCGGCCGCGAGCATGGATATGACGATCCGACTGGCGACGTCGGGGTCGGGGCCCAGCAGGATGGTGGTGATGCGCTCGATCGGGTCCTGTAGATCACTGCGGGTATGCACCAGGCTGTCGATGACCGGATCACCGTGGAACACCGCGGTCAGTCTCCGGTGCCGGACGGCGAGTTCCACCATGCCGCTGACCGCGACATCGCGCTGTGCGTCTGCCGACGACATCGCCTCGGCGATCCGGACCAGTCGCGCGAGGTCGTCGAAAACGGGCTGCACAACTGCCAGCACGATCTCGTCTTTCGAATGGAACTGGTAGTACACCGCAGCCTTGCTGACGCCGAGTCGGTCGGCGATCATCTGCAGCGACGTGCCGTTCACCCCGTGCTCGGCGAACAGGTCGAGCGCCGCGTCGAGCACCCGGTCACGCGCGAACCCGCGCGGCAATACCGCCTTCGCCACACCAGTCCCTCCGTCGCGCCGCAGCCTACCCAAGGGGGCCAGATCACATGCTCAATTAACTGAACTAACTTGATTCCAGTTAGCCGACTGTATAGGTTTCATTTGTCATCCGGCAAGGACGCCCGCGGGGGAGGTCGCAGCTTCGCCAGCTGCTCGACGCCAACCTGCTCAGCGCCGCCCACGCCGGCATCGGCCGAATACGTGACTGCATATCTCAACCGAAAGGCCAACGAGCGAATATGCGCCTCTTGAGACGGTTCTGGATTCCGGTGCTCATCGCGGTCGTGGTGGTTGTCGGGGCGTTCACTGTGCTGCGGGTGCGCACGTTCTTCGGCGCCGGAGATGGCACGGGCATGGCCAGCGCAAAGGTCGATGACACCAAACCGTTCGATCCCAAGGTCGTGGTCTATGAGATCTACGGCGAACCGGGCGCCTATGCCGACGTCAACTATCTGGACCTCGACGCCCAGCCTCAACGGGTCGACGGTGTGAGCCTGCCGTGGACGCTGCGGTTGGAGTCGACGGCGCCGTCGGTGTTTCCCAACATCGTCGCGCAGGGCAACGGTGACACGATCAGCTGCCGCATTTCGGTCGATGACGAACTCAAAGACGAGCGCACCTCCAACGGCGTGAACGCCCAGACCTTCTGCTTGGTGAAATCTGCATGAGCTCCCCCACCTCCGACGCACCGACCGACGCCTTCCCGGCAGCTGGTCCCAGGCACGCCCAGCCGGGCGGCATCGCCAAGTGGATCCGGCGGATGTCCATTCCGATCATTCTGGTCTGGATCGCCATCATCGCCGTGCTGAACGTGATCGTCCCCCAGCTCGAAGAGGTCGGGGAGATGCGCTCGGTGTCGATGAGCCCCGACGAGGCCCCGTCGATGATCGGGATGAAGCGCGTCGGCGAGGTGTTCCAGGAGTTCAAGTCCAACAGCTCGGTGATGGTGGTCCTGGAGGACCAGGACTCCCTCGGCGACGAAGCGCACAAGTACTACGACGAGATCGTCGACAAGCTCGAAGCCGACAAGAAGCACATCGAGCACGTCCAGGATTTCTGGGGCGACCCGCTGACCGCCTCCGGCGCGCAGAGTTCTGACGGCAAATCGGCGTATGTGCAGGTCTACACCGCCGGTAACCAGGGTGAGGCGCTGGCCAACGAGTCGGTGGAAGCCGTTCAGTCCATCGTCGACAGTGTGCAGGCCCCAGCCGGACTCAAGACGTATGTGACCGGTCCGGCCGCGATGGCGGCCGATCAGCAGATCGCCGGTGACCGCAGCATGCGGATGATCGAGATGATGACGTTCACCGTCATCATCATCATGCTGCTGCTGGTCTACCGGTCCATCGTCACGGTGATCCTCACCCTGGCCATGGTGGTGTTGGGGCTGGCTGCCGCCCGTGGTGTGGTGTCGTTCCTGGGCTTCTACGAGATCATCGGCTTGTCCACATTCGCGACAAACCTGTTGGTCACGTTGGCGATTGCCGCGGCCACCGACTATGCGATCTTCCTGACCGGGCGATATCAAGAGGCCAGAAGTGTCGGCGAGGACCGAGAACAGGCCTACTACACGATGTTTCACGGCACCGCGCATGTGGTGCTGGGTTCGGGCCTGACCATTGCCGGTGCCACTCTGTGCCTGCACTTCACCCGCCTGCCCTATTTCCAGACCCTGGGTATCCCGCTGGCGATCGGCATGACCGTCGTGGTCTTCGCGTCGCTCACACTGGGGCCCGCGGTCATCACCGTGGCCAGCCGGTTCGGCAAGACGCTGGAACCCAAGCGCGCCATGCGTACTCGTGGGTGGCGCAAGCTCGGTGCCGCCGTGGTGCGCTGGCCCGGACCGATCCTGATCGCCACGATCGCCTTGTCGCTCATCGGACTCTTGACGTTGCCCGGCTACCGCACCAACTACAACGACCGCGACTACCTGCCGCAGGATCTCCCGGCGAACAGTGGTTACGCGGCCGCCGACCGGCACTTCTCGCCGGCCCGGATGAATCCCGAGCTGCTGCTCATCGAGAGCGATCATGATCTGCGTAACTCGGCGGACTTCCTGGTGATCGAGCGGATCGCGAAGCGGATCTTCGAGGTGCCCGGCATTTCCCGGGTACAGGCCATCACCCGGCCGCAGGGCACCCCGATCGAGCACACCTCGATCCCGTTCCAGATCAGCATGCAGGGCACCACCCAGACCATGAACCAGAAGTACATGCAGGACCGCATGGCTGACATGGGCGTTCAGGCCGAAGACATGCAAACCATGATCGACACGATGACCAACATGATCGATCTCATGACAGAGATGTCGGCGACGATGAACAGCATGGTCGGCAAGATGCACGTGATGGTCGGCGACATCGAGCAATTGCGGGACAACATCTCGGATTTCGACGATTTCTTCCGGCCGATCCGCAACTATCTGTATTGGGAACCGCACTGCTTCGACATTCCGATGTGCTGGTCGATGCGATCGGTCTTCGATGCCCTCGACGGTGTCGACACCATGACCGACGACTTCAAGACCATCGTGCCGGACATGGACAAGATGAACGAGATGCTCCCGCAGATGCTCATCCTCATGCCGCCGATGATCGCGACCATGAAGACGATGAAGACCATGATGCAGACGATGCAGGCCACCCAGGGCGGCATGCAGGATCAGATGGCGGCCATGCAGGACAACTCCACCGCCATGGGGCAGGCATTCGACAAGGCCAAGAACGATGACTCCTTCTATCTGCCGCCCGAGACGTTCGACAACCCGGACTTCAAGCGCGGCATGAAGATGTTCCTGTCCCCCGACGGCCATGCGGTGCGGTTCATCATCAGCCATGAGGGCGATCCGATGAGCCCCGAGGGCATCAAGCACATCGACGCCATCAAACTCGCGGCCAAGGAGGCCATCAAGGGCACGCCGTTGGAGGGCTCGAAGATCTACCTCGGCGGTACCGCGGCCACCTTCAAAGACATGCAGGAAGGCGCCAACTACGACCTGCTGATCGCCGGAATCGCCTCACTGTGCCTGATTTTCATCATCATGCTGATCATCACCCGCAGCGTGGTGGCAGCCGCGGTCATCGTCGGCACGGTGCTGATATCGCTTGGCGCGTCCTTCGGGCTGTCGGTGCTGATCTGGCAACACCTCATCGGACTCGAGCTGCACTGGATGGTGCTGGCGATGTCGGTGATCATCCTGCTGGCCGTCGGCGCCGACTACAACCTGCTCCTGGTATCCCGGCTCAAAGAAGAGATATATGCGGGCTTGAACACCGGCATCATCCGCGCCATGGGTGGCAGCGGTTCGGTGGTGACCGCCGCCGGTCTGGTGTTCGCATTCACCATGATGTCGATGGCCGTCAGCGAACTGGCGATCATCGGGCAGGTGGGCACCACCATCGGCCTTGGCCTGCTCTTCGACACCCTGGTGATCCGGGCTTTCATGACACCGTCGATCGCGGCGCTGCTCGGAAAGTGGTTCTGGTGGCCACAAATGGTCCGTCAGCGGCCGAAGCCGCAGCCGTGGCCGACGATCCAGAAAGATCCGCAGGACGCGCTCAGCTAACCGAGCACGCGACTCTCGAAAAGGTCGGCGCCGCGGGATACCCCACCGGCCTCGGTGAATCCCGCGGCGACCCGTCTGGCACCGGCCGCCATCGCCATCGCCTGGCGCACCTTCTCGAGCAGCCGCGGCGGTGTCAGCTTTTTCGCCGGCAGGCGCGTGCCACATCCCGCCACCTCGACCCGCCGTGCCACCTCGAACTGGTCACGTCCATAGGGGACGACGCACACGGGAACGCCACGGGCGAGCGCCTTCTGGGTCGCTCCCATCCCGCCGTGGGTCACTGCACACACCGCACGGTCCAGCACCGCGCCGTGCGGGAGGAGCTGGCGCACGGTCGCATTGGGAGACGACGCGGTGCTGGTCGGCAGCCCGGCAGGCATCGTGGCGACCACGTGCACCGGCTCGTCGACCAAGGCGGCGAGTGCCGTCTCCACAAGGCCGCCATCGTCTTGCTGCTCCGATGACGTCGTCACCAGAACGATCGGCCGGTCGATCGCACGCAGCCAATCCGGTATCGGTTCCGCTACCGGGTCGGCCACACATGGTCCGATCATCTGCACCGGATCACCCCATTCGGTCTGTGGATACTGGAAGGGCTTGCCGCTGGCGAGCAGCATCAGCGGTGTCCGGCGGAGGAATTCGTCTGTCGAGGCCACCCGCGATAGATGCACCGCCTCGCGAATGCCGTTGATCGGCGGCAGGATGATCTTCTCCAGAGGGCCGAGCACCGCGACCCGCACCCCCGCGTCCCGCATCCGCCCGATCACTCCGGCCCGCGGCCGCAACCCCAGCCCGAACGGTGGCACTCCAGACGCGCGGAGCGGCGGCGTGAACGGCGAGAAGGTCGCCCACGGAATGTCACCGGCCTCTGCCGCCGACAACGCACCCCAACAGTTCACATCGATGAGCAACGCATCTGGATGAACATGTCCGACAGCGTCTCCGAGGTCAGCGACCTCGATCGGGGCACGTCGACCGAACACCGCGACACCGCGCTTCAGTGCGGCCCGGGGATTGCCGGCCTTCCAGTCATCCATCCGCATCGCCTCGATGCGCGGATCGATCTTCTCCGTGCTGAATCCGAGCTGCCTGCCGATGTCGATCCCGGCGGACAACGTACGCACATGGACTTCGTGACCACGCCCCGCCAGCTCCGACAGCATGGCACTCATCGGCAACAGGTGACCGAGCGCGGGTGAGGTGTAGGCCAGTATCGTCGCCATCGGACTAACCTCTCATTGCCCGGGCATCGGCGAGTCGACCTCGTGCGTCCAATCTTTCGCACAGGTCGAGGTACTCGGTGACGAGGTCATCCGAACTCGCCTGGTCACCTTCCGCCTCGGCCAGCAGGGCACGCGACCGCAGCCACCACAGGTCCAGAGCGGGAATCCCGGGCCGCTGCGTCTGCCATTGGTCAATCACCACACGCGCCTCGGTGAGGTCGCCGGTGGATCTCCGTTCGATGAGAAGCTCGATGAGCGCCTCCCCCACAGCACCGGCAAACACTCTGGAGCCGGCCCGCAGATGCAGCGCCAAGTTGGCGCGCAGGTCGTCGAGAACTCCGTCGGGCCCCTCTCTTCGCGCCGCACCGGCACCAAGGTCGGCGATGACGGTCGGCAGTGCGAACGTCATCGAGTCGTGCGTGTGGATGTACGAGCGCACATCTTCGAGCAGGTCGACCGCGACCTGATGAGACTGGGGCGCTGCCCGCAGCAGCGCCGTACCGTACGCCCATTGCGCGCAGATGACGCCGCTGACCTCACCCAGCGTTTCCGCCTGCCGCCAGGCCTCCTCGATGTCGTCGATCAACTCGCCGGCTTCGCATAATCCCAGTGCCACAGCCACACCGGCATACATCACAACGTGGGAATAGACGACGGTGTTGAGTGCCCGCGCCCGCGCGATACCCTCGTGCAGATCGCGACGGCCCCGGTCACCGTGACCGATGCACAGCTCGATGACCCCACGCAGGGCGTGCGCCGGTGACAGTTCGACTGCAGGCACACGCGGCCCCTCCAGCAGGTCGATGGCCTGCAGCGCGGCGGAGAACTCGCAGTTGGCGAACAAGACAAAGGCGATGGCGTTGACGCAGATTCCTGCGGCCTCTCCATCCCAGTCGGCGGCGATCACCATGTCCTGCAACTCTTTTGCCAGCACCACCGCCTCGCTGAGGCGGTGGTCGTTGGCCGTCATCGCCCACAACTGGCCGGCCATTCCGATCGCGAGTGACCGCGTATCGTCGGTTCGCGTTGCAAGCTCATGGAATTCGCGGTACCGCTGCTCGGTCCCGGCATCGTTTCCGACGTAGAGGGAGGTGGATACCAGCATGGTGCGCGGTGCGATACGCATCTCTGCGACACCCGCCTGATCATCGGGTAGTCGGTCGGCGATAGTCCGTGTCCGCTCCCACTGCTCGCGTGCCGCAGGTAGGTCGCGGGGCCGCAGCCATTCGGCAGCGCGCATATGCCAGCGGTACGCGTCGACGCTTTCGCCTGCCGCGTCGAAGTGGGTGGCGATCAACGCCGCATTCTCGTCGGCTGAGGAAGGCTCACGGCGCTCGATGGCCGCCGCGAGGCGACTGTGCGCCTTCGCCCGGTCAGTACTCAGCTGGGATTCATAGGCGACCGCGCGCACCAGCGGGTGATGGAAGCAGTACCGTTGCCGCGGAACGAATTCCACCTGATCTATCAGGGCCGCCGATACCAGCTCGGACAGCCCGGTGGAGCCGGCGTCGGGACGCAGCACCCGCAGCGTGTCGATGTCGAACTGCGCGCCGATCACCGCCGCCGCGTTCAGCATCGATTTCGCGTCGACGGGAAGCCGATCGATCCGCGCCGCCAGGACCGCCTGCACGGTGGGCGGAACGGCTATCCGGTCGACACCGGACGGCAGCCGATGATCGCCACGACTACCGGACAACACTTTTCGTCCGGCGAGATCCCGGACGATCTCCTCGATGAAGTACGGGTTGCCTGCAGCCGAATGGGCGATCCGTATGGCCAGGCCGCCAAGGGACGGATCGTCGCCGAGAAGTTGCCCGACCAGGCGTACCGCCACCGCTTCGTCCAGGGGTTGGAGCGTGATCGTCTGCGCTGAATTGCGCTGCAGCGCCCCGTGGAACTCCGGTCGGTAGGTGGTGAGAAACATTAACGTCGTCGCGTCGAGCACGGCGGCGAACCCGGCGAGGACCTCGTCGCTGGGGGTGTCGATCCAGTGCGCGTCCTCGAGCACGAATACGGTTCGAGTGGAACGGGCCTGCACCACCCGCGTCATCACCTCCACCAGCCGGCGTCGTCGTCCGTCGACACTCACCTGCCCATCCAGCACTGCTGCTTCGTCGATTCCCATCGCTTCGAACAGAATTCGCATGTCGGACGCGTGCGTCGGGACGAGCCCCGCACACTGGGCGACGATGCGTTCACGGGCGTCGGCCGCGCGCAGCCCCTCGACCTTGAACATGCCCCGCAGCAGTTGCGCCAGGACCCGGAATGCCAGCGCCGAAGCATGCGCCTCGCATCGCGCAACGACCACCTCGGCACCGCGATGCGCGGCGGCTGCGGCGAACTCGCCGATCAAGCGGCTCTTACCCAACCCGGGCTCGCCGACGATGCCGACCAGAGCGCCACGGCCCGAGTCGAACACGCTCTGCAACCGATTCAGATCGGTATCGCGGCCCAGCATCACCCCGTCGGTTCGGCCCAACAACTTGCGCTGGGTCTCCACCGAGTGCAGTTGGCGGGCCTGCACCGGCGCGGCGGCACCCTTCACCCGAACGTTCTTCACCGGACCCAGCCGGGTGATGTCCTCGACCAGCCGTGCAGTGGACTCTGTGCACAACACTCCACCCGGAGGCGCTGCCGCCTCCATGCGCTGTGCCAGTCCGACGGGATGGCCCACCGCGGTGTACCGCCCCGGCCCTGCGCCGATGTCGCCGGCGATGACGTCGCCGGAGTTCAGCCCGATGCGGATCTGGAGGGCGACGCGGTCACGCCGCAGCACCGCAGCGGCCAGCGCAGCCGTGACAGCCTGAATCTCGAGCGCCGACACGCATGCGCGCAGAGCATGATCCTCCAGCGCGACCGGAGCGCCGAACAACGCCATCAACCCGTCACCGGTGAACTTGTCCACGGTGCCCTCATACCGCTGCACCACCGCGGCCGCACGGTTGAACAGCTCGTTCATGATCTCCCGGAGCCGCTCCGCATCCAGTGCCGCGGCGAGCTTCATCGACCCGACCACATCGGCGAAAAGGACCGTCACCTGCTTGTGCTCGCTCGTCGTGGCCCGCGGCGTGATCGGCGACCCGCACGCATCGCAGAACCGTGCCCTGGCACGCAGGTCGTGGCCGCACGAGATGCACCGGTCGGTGTGCTCACCGACTGGACTGGACATCCGCCGAACCTGCTAGTGCGTCAATTTCCTCATGATCGCGCACACCGCGGCGAATCGGTCCCCGTTTGCCAAACTGTCGGGGATCCGTCGAACTAACTGACCAGGGCGACGGCGAAGCCGTCCCAACCTTTGGTGCCCACGGTCTGGATCGCCGCGGCCTCCAGGCGCGGGTGCCGACCCATCATTTCCAGCATGTCGCGCACTGCCAGCGCTTGACGGTCCTCGGCGGCCGGCTCGAGCACCCGCCCCATCCGCGTCACGTTGTCCACCACGATGACCGAACCCGGATGGCCCAGTTTGATCGCCCATTCGACGTAGCTGACGTTGTTCTCTTTGTCGGCGTCGATGAACACCAGGTCATAGACGTCACCGCGGTCTGCCAACCGTGCCAGGGTGTCCAGTGCGGCGCCGACGATCACCTCGACCCGATCGGCGACCCCGGCGCGTTCCAGGTTGGCCCGGGCCACCTCGGCGTGGCGGGGTTCGAATTCGCACGTGACGACCGTGCCGTCCGGGCCGACACCGCGGGCGAGGTTGATGGTGCTGTAGCCGGCCAGCGTGCCGATCTCCAGCACCCGGCGCGCCTGAGACATCCTGGCCAGCAGGGCCAACAGTTTGCCGTGTTGCGCCGACACTTCGATGGCTGGCATCCCGGCGGCCTCCGCCGAGGTGCGGGCCGCCAGCAGCGCATCGTCCTCGGTGCGCAGAACCTGGTTGAACATGACGTCGACATCGCGGGGCTCGACCATGGCCGCCAGGCTAGCGCAGGTCAGATCACGCCCTCTTTTCCGTAGACCATCCGCAAGACCAGCCCGACCTCGGGACCCATCACCGTCTCGCACAGCTCGCAGTAGGTCGCGACGAAGGCCGGTCCGTGGGGTGGGGCGACGGTGCACAGGTGGTGCGCCAGTTCGTGCAGCACCACCAGTTCGCGCAAGGCCCAGGTGGTGTGCTGTTCAGGCACCGCGATGACGGCGGTGTCCTCGGTGAGCTCGTAGTGTGCGGCGGTGGTGCCGCGTCGCGCCCGCACCGTGACCGGGTCGCCGCCGACGCGGGCGAGCACCCCGTCGACATAGCGTTGCACCGCCTCCACCGAGGCGAACTTCGCCTCTGGTGGCAGGGTCAGCGAGGTGCCGAAGAAGTCGATTGCGCGCGAACTGTGTTGTGCGGCACGGTCGAACATCGTCCGCACGAACTCTTCGGCCGCATAGACCCTGGCCCGCGCGACGTCGCGGGCCGTCACTTCTCCAGTGCGCCGCGGGCGCCGGACAGCTCTGTGCTCGGTCCCAGCCGCGCGCGTTTTCCGGCCCGGTCCCCCGCTCGCCGCGCTGCCGAGGAGTACCCCGCAGACGCGCTGGTGGCCCGCCAGGTGCCCCGGGCCTGCGACGCCTGCCGATAGAAACTCTTGAGTTCGATATCCTTGTCCCGCAACGCAATAGCAGTGCCGGGACGGTCGTCACGGTCGGCTTCCTGCTGGGCCTCCTCCTTCGCCTGTTCCAACCGCTGCCCGATCCGAGCGCCGAACGCCAGCTGGAAGTTGAGCCTGGCGGTGATGGTGGGGGTCGGCCGGTGCGCACCGGAGGCGATGTAGGCCTCGGAGGCCTTCACCATCTGCATAACCAGGCCGGCGTACAGCGCATGGGTGGCATCGATATCCTCGGCGAAGCCGTACGCGTAGACAAACGTGGAGTTCGACGCCACATCGCACTTCACGTCATTAGCCAGCCCGATCACCACGAAAAGCTGGACATAGGTCCGCAGCCCCTTGGCCCCTGCCGCACCGATGGTGATGGTGCGTTGCACGGGCATCTGGGACTTGGTGCGCTCGGCCGAGTGCGACCGGGCCACCGCGAGGTCGATGGACGTCGCCGTGGCAAGCCGCTGAGCGGCGGCCATGAACGCCTCGGCCTCATGCTGATTGTCGGTGCCCTCGGCTTGACGCAGCAGGGCCGCGATCCGCGCCAGCATCTTGTCGTCGCTCACAGCGCGATCCTATGAGGGGCCGCCGACAAAGGCGTTCAGCGCGTCGAGGACCTGGGGTGACAGTGGGCCACCGTTGGCGTAGTTGGCGACGTTGTCGGTCGGGTCGTCGCGCAGCACGTGGTTGACGCCCTTGAGTTCGACGACTCGGAGCGCGGTGTGTTTGAGCGCGTCGATCAGCGGACGCTCGGTGTCACAGCTGGCCTGCCCGTCTGAGTCTGAGCAGGTGAGCAACACCGGCATCCCGTCGGGCAGGTCGGCGGCCAGCTTCAGCGGGTCGATCTGGTCCGCAGCGATGACCGCCTTCAGGTTGCCGGGATTGACCAGGGCGCTCAATCCCTCGGGCAGCTTGGCGGGGGCGGTGCCCTGGGTCCGGACCTGGTCGACGGCGGCCAGCCAGGTGGCCAGCACCTCCGGGTTCCCGTTGGCGCGTACCCGGTTGGTGATGATGTCGAGGTACCGGCCGGGCAATGGCTGCAGCAGCCCCAGCGCCTGCACCTTGGGATCGCCGGAGCCCGCCAGCACCATGGCGTGGATGGCGCCCTCACCCAGCGCGTATACAGACACCTTGTCCTTGTCGGTGTTGGGCTGCTCGGCCAGGAAACGCAGCGCCGCGTCCGCACCCGTGGTGTAGACCGCGCTGACCACCTCGGTCGGCTTCTTCTCGTAGGGGCCCAGTCCGGTCTTCCCGGTCCCGATCTTGTCGTACCGCAGGCTGGACACACCCTTGTCCGACAATGCTTCTGCCAGTTGGCGCATGTTGCCGACCGGACCGGCGACGGCGTTGTCCCCATTGCGGTCGGTGTTGCCGCTCTCGGAGATCAGCAGCGCGGCAGGCCCGGGCTTGCCGTCATTGCGGTACGTGCCGTGAATGGTCAGGCCGTCGGCCTCGAAGCTCACGTCGCTGTCCGACCAGCCTGCCGGTTTGGCTTCGTCGGTTCCGCAACCGGCCAGGACCAACACCGAAATCAGCGCTGCGGCAAAACGTTTCACAGATGTGCCTCGATCCATGCAGTGACATCGTCGAGTACCACGGCTTTCTCCGGCTCGTTGAACACCTCGTGAAACAGGCCGGGATACACCTTGAGATGCACATCCTCGGTGGGGACATGTTCGACCAGTACGTGGCTGCCGACAACGGGGATCAGCCGGTCCTTTTCACCGTGCACCACCAGCAGCGGGGCGGCCAGCACCGAGGCCCGCTGGGGCATGGTCTCACCGACCCCGATCAGTGCCCGCGCGATGCCCGCAGGCAGCTTGCCCTGGTAGACCAGCGGATCGGACTTGTAGGCGGCCACCACTTCCGGATCCCGCGACACCGCGTCGGCGTCGAGTGTCTCGACGGGCAACCCCGGTGCGATCTTGCCCAGCACCTTGGCGACCACCACCAGGACCGGGGACAGCCCGTCCTGGGCGTACACCGCGGGACCGGAGAGCACCATCGCCGAGTATTCGTCGGGGTACTCGACGCCGTAGGTGAACACGATGCCGCCGCCCATGCTGTGGCCGAGCACGATGCGCTTCAACGCGGGGTGTGCGGCGGCAGCGATGCGGACCAGGCTGTGGAAGTCGCCGACGAACTCCGACATGTCCCGCAGGTATACCCGCTTGCCGCCGGAGCGGCCGTGGCCCCGGTGGTCCAGGGCGTAGACGATCAGCCCGGCCTCGCCGAAGCGCTGCGCGACGTGGTGGTAGCGGCCTGCGTGTTCGGCGTAGCCGTGGGAGAGGACGACGACCCCGCGCGGTTCGGTGTCCGGGGTCCACACGTCGTAGACGATGCGAACACCGCCCACGCCGTCGAAGGACCGTTCACTGCGGGTACTGGTCACCTTGGCGATCGTAGTTGTCGGGTGCCCTTGACAGCGGACCACTTTGTCGTCGATCGCACCGATGCGGCGCCGATGCGTCGGTTACCCGATCCGAAAGACCGCATCAACAGTTACGGAAGTATGAACTCTCTTCATGCCGACATCCCGGCGATTGCACGCCCGGCTCAACTCCGGTGCGTTTGCTGGCGAACGGGCCTGATGCGGGTTCACGGGGTCCATCACGGCGTACGAGTCAACGTAGATATGAGCAAATGCTCAGGGTAAATCGCAGTATTCGACCACACCTCACGCTGCGTTTACGTCTTCTTGTCGGCCAAAACGGTTGCCACACGGACGCATCAGGGTGCGGTCGAACAACCCGCAGCGAGCTACTGTCCCGAACCCGTTGGCATGCGATAAACCCTTGTCCAACTGTGGTTATCGATGAATTGTTCGGGGTCGATATCACCCCTGAGCATTTGCTCAGGATGGAGTAGTCGACCGAGCATCGATTTGCGCTGCGGAGTCCCGGTGCGCGAGGTTCACTGAAATCCGCGACGGCAGTCTCGCTGTCGGTAGGCGGCGAGGGTCCGCGCGGGCACGAGGGAACCGAACTTCCAAACGCCTGCCGATCCGTTGCCAGAATGACATTTCAAGGGATTCAGCAAACATGGTGCCGTCGCCGATCCGTTCAAAGACCTGCGCGCACCGGGCACACGTGGATGCGGCACGAAGAATTTGGGCATAGCCTTCGTTCAAGATCGTGCCATTGTCGGCCACCGAGAGCCGTAGTGAAAAGACCTTGCATGAAAGGGCTTTGATAATGTCTTCGCCATATGTCAGTGCCGCTTCTGCGCCGCCGCAGCAGGAACCCTCGGCATTCGAACGCCGCCTGCGCAGTCTGCGTCCGGAAGAGGTGGAAGGTGTGATGGGCGGCATAGCACCCGCATCGCAAACATCTCGTTTCATCGAGGGCGTCGTACCGTTGACCGATCATCTGGTCCGGCAAGCGTGGAATCTGTGTGCACAGCGGGTCGATGTCGAAGACTTGGTCCAGGAGACGATCCTCAAGGCATACTTGTCCTACGGCTCATTCCGCGAGGGCTCCAACCTCAAGGCGTGGCTACATCGAATCATGGTGAACACCTGGGTGGATTCCTATCGGATCGCGCAGCGCAGGCCATCCGAGCAGCTCATCGGCGATTTGACCGAAGATCACCTGGTCTCGGTGGATTCGCTTCGGTCACGCGCTCGGCAGTCGGCCGAGGTGGAGGTGCTGTCCGCGCTGCCGGATGTCGCCGTACTGGCTCTCCGGGATTTGCCAGACGACCTGCGGGAGACGGTCTTCTACGCCGATGTCGAGGGCTACCGGAACACCGAGATCGCGAAGATCCTGAACATACCGGTGGGGACGGTCGGCTCACGTCTTCATCGAGGCCGCAAGACGCTTCGCGAGATCCTGACGCAAAGAGAATGCGCGTAAACCCGGGGCCGTCTTGGCCGTCGAAGGGAGCGCAGACGGTGTGAATGAACGCCTCGTCGAACGGCGCGACCTCACCGTGGCGCTCAACGAACAAATCGATTCACTCTCGGTGACAGTGAGCAATGCCGACCAGTCGGTGAGCGTGCAGGTCGACGGGTGGGGCGCACCGACCGGATTGTGGTTGCGCGATCACGCTTACCAGAGCGGGGCCGAGGCCCTGGCGGATCAGATAGTCAAGATCGCGCATGCCGCGGCCCAACTCGTCGCCGATCGACAGGCATTTCTGCTGAACCAGTACAGGATACGGGCCGAGCAAGTCCAGGAGAACGCGGAATAGGCATCGAAGGGCCGGCCGGCTCGGAGCACCACCCCTCGTCAGCTCACCCGCGGAAACTTTGTGGCCACGGCACCGGCAAGCTCCAAGTAGACGCGCACCGCGTCCGCGGACAGCATGTCGAAGTCGACGTCGGCGCCCCTGGCCAGGTGTGGTTCGAACGGGACGACGTGGATGGACCCGCTCCTTGCCTCGAAGTACTGGAAGACCTCGTCGAACACGGGTGATCGTGAACCCGCTCGAGCGCCACTGAGCACCACGTGTGATTCCCGCGCCAACATGCCATAGCCATGCTGGCTCAGCCAGTCGAGCGTGGCCGCGGCACTGCGCGCGGCGTCCACAGCCGGTGAGCTGACGAGCACCAGTGCGTGCGCCAGGTCGAGCACGCTCGCCATCGAGGAGTGCATGATCCCGGTTCCACAATCCGTGAGGATGATGTTGTAGTGCGCCTGCAGAATCTCGATCGTGCGTCGGTAGTCGCTTTCGCCGAAGATCTCGGCCACCGCGGGATCCTGCACGCTGGCGAGCACCTCGAGTCGGCTGGGTGCCATGCGTGTGTGCTGGCGGACGTCGGCATAGCGCGAGATGTCGGGCTCGAGCAACAGGTCGCGCACCGTCGACGAGGTCGACGAGTCTGAGATGCGCTCGGCCAGTGTGCCGCGGTCGGGGTTGGCGTCCACGGCGATGACGCGATCGGAGCGGACCATCGCGAACGCCGAACCGAGCCCGAGGGTGGTCGTCGTCTTCCCGACACCCCCCTTGATCGAGAGCACCGCGATCCGGAAGTCGCTGGCGATGGGTTGTCTGATCTGCTCCAAGAGGTCCTGCTGCTCGTGGTCCTTCTGTGACACACCCGGGTTGACCCGGCCCCTGGTCGCCCGATAAAGCATTCGCCGCCAACCGAATTGCGGTGTCAGCTGCTCGTGGTCCGGGGAATCGCCGTCGAAGGGCCGGGCCGCAGGCGGCCCCGTCGTATCCCGTCGATCGGTGCCGACGGAATCAGGCCCCAGCTGCCGTCGCTGCCCGGACGATGGCCTCCCGGGGGGTTGAGCATGTCGGCCGGATCCCGGTTCGTCACCCGACGAAGGGGACGTCGGTGGAACCCGGTCCCGGCGGGGCGACATCCACAATGGCGGGCCCGGCCAACCCGGCGGGGGCGGCGGGGGCGGCGGGGGCGGCGGGGGCGGCGGGCGGTTCCATCCTGGAGGTGGCGCGGGCCGGTCCGGTCGGAATGCCGGCCGGGGTTCTGCGGGCTGCCCCCGCGGCGGCTCCGGTGCGGGAAACACCTCGACTGATGGATCGCCCGCTGCCTGCCATGGAGGCGCGGGCATCCGGCGACCGGTGCGTTGTGTGCCGTCCTGGAACGGGGGTTCGACGGCGCTCGGCGGTTGCGGCGGCGCGGTGGGTGGCGGCGGTTCGGGTTCGACGGGTTCGGCACTCGAGACGGGTTCGGCAAGCGCAGCGTCGACCCGGCCTTGCCGCGCCGCCAGGCGTGCCATCAGTTCGGCGGCCCGGCTGTCCACGTCGTCGACCGGCCGACGGTCGAGGTGGTCGTCATCTGTCACAGTCGCACCCTAGTTGCTCCAATGATGTTTTGTCGTAGCGTGATTGGCTGTCAGGTCGGTGATGTGCACTTCCCTACCTTCGCATCGGCATGTCCAGCACGGTGATCGCGATGCCTGCGAGGACCGCACAACCGACCAGAACGCCGAGGCCGAGGTTGCGGGCACGGTGGTCCGCCGAGACGCCGGGCGCCTGCGCGGCCACCGCCCGCGCCGAGTCGGGGGTCGCCGGCTTGGCCGGCAACTGGAAGGTCAACGCGGCCAACGGATCGACGACACCGTAGCCGACGGTCTCATCCGGACCCGACGACGCCGTCCTGGCCGTGTGCTTGATCCGCTCCATCACCTCGCCCGCGGACATCTCGGGAAATCGCGATCGCACCAGCGCGACCACCCCGGTGACATAGGGGGCCGCGAAGCTGGTGCCGTTCACCGGTACCGGACCGGCCGTGGGATCCAGCCATGCGTTCGTCAGCCCGGGACCGGTCGGGCTGAGTGACGTGATCTGCTCGCCGGGCGCCGCCACGTCCACCCACGGTCCGCGCAGCGAGAAGTCGGCGGGCCGGCCTGCCATGGTCACGGCGCCGACGGTCAGGACATAGTCGGAGAACCACGCCGGGCTGGCGACCGTGCGCACCGAGGCCCACGCGTCGGACAACGGTCGATTCGGGTCGTCCATCCCGTTCTGCTCGCTGCAATTGCCCTGTTGGGCAATGTTTCCCGCGGCGGCGACCACGACGACGTTGCTCTCGAACGCATAGCGCACCGCCTGGCCGACCGCATTGTCGTCGATGTTCGTGCCCACCGGCGCACACGCCGCCTCGGACAGGTTGACGACGGTCGCCCCCAGATCCACGGCCCGTGTGATCGCGTAGGCCAGCGTCTGGGTGTTTCCGTAACCCGTCGACGTCGCGCTGGGATCGTCCTGCGCTGTCCCCGCTCCCTGTACCGAGTACACGCCGCTGTTCTGCCGGATGGACAGGATGGACGCCTCCGGCGCCACACCGCTGAAGCCGTCGTCGGAACTTGGTGCGGCGGCGATGATTCCGGCCACCAGCGTGCCGTGCGCGTCACAGTCCACCAGGCCGTCCGACGACGAGACATAGTCGCCGCCGGGCTGCAGGGCGAGCAATCTGGGGTTGGGTGACACCCCGGTGTCGATCACCGCCACCTTCTGGCCCGCCCCCCGAGAGAACTTCCAGGCGGAGCGGTAGTCGAGCATCACCTCACCTGCCGGTCGGCGCCGGAACTGGGTGCCAGGAAGAGTGGTGGCCTGTGCGCACACCGTCTTCTGCTCGGTAGGGTCCGTCGGGGCGACCGGTCCCGTTGGCGGGGGGCCCGGTGCGATGATCGGCGGTCCGATGGCCGCCGCCGGCGCAGGCCAGGCCACGATGCCGCCGACGAACAGCCCCACCGCCGCCACCCGGCCCCAGTGCCTCTTTCCACGCGTCATCACTACACGCCCCATCTCGAGTAGGCCCCGACCACCCACAGCGCGCTGGGCGCAATCAAGGTGAACGCGAGGTAGGAAGCCGATGAGAGGAGCTTCCGGCATCGAAGGTGCGGCTGTGCGAACCCGGACCCGGTCCTCGACCCGGACCCGACCACGGCGAGGACGATGGCGCACACCAGTAACACCGAGACGCCGGCCACCGACATTGCCTCGTCGCCCTTCACCGCGGCGAAGGCGATCACGACGAGCAGGGCCACCGCGGGCAGGCCCGAGGCCGCTCGCCCGACGCCGGTGCGGGTAACCGGGCGGGGCAGCCCCAACGCCGCTGCACACACCACGCCGAACGCCAACGTGGACCACGACGGGGTGGGCGCGCCCCAGACGACTGTTGCCGCCGCGCAACAGGCGCCGACCGCCAGGCCGGCGGACAGTCCACCGCGCAGGGCACGCGCCAGGGCGCCCCGCCGCCCGACGTCGTCTCCGCCGGGTGCCGCGGCGGTTCCCGGCGATGCCTGCTGGTCCGCCTGCTCAGGTCGAGCAAGGCGGGAATAGTCCAGCCATGCGGTCAACCGGGGTACGGCCAGCGTCGCGACCGCGGCCCCGACGGCCAGGCACACCCCGGCTCGGGTATGGGTGAGACCGGCCGCATGGATCACCAAACCGATTGCGGCGCAAGCCGAGAACACTCCCGCGGCCGTGAAGCCCCCCACACCGGCTCCGATGAGGCGGTATCCCGCCGTGCACAGCAGCATCAGGGTCAACGCCCCGCCGGCCAGTGCCAGAGGGCCGTAGGGCGACAGACCGGCCCAGCAGCCGGCCGCGGCAATGGGGAGGCTCGCCCACCCCAGGGCCGTAGCGGCCCGAGGCGCCCTGCCCGACCGCGCGAAGATCGCGGCGATGACAAACAGCGTCACGACCACGAACGCGGACAGGCCGAGGATCGCGGCGCGTCGTGGGCTCGACGCGTCGATCAGCACGAGGTAGACCCAGACCGCAGCGGCCAGGCCCACGCCGAGGTAGGCGATGTTGCCTGCGGCCGACGGGTTCCAACCGGGATGACCCGATTGGTTCAGGTGGGCCGCGGCGTCGACCACGTCGTCGTACAGGGTCGGGGCAGAGACGGTCCGCCTGCCCCGGAGATAGAGGACGTCGTCCTGAGCTATCTCGGCCTCGCGCAAGGTGTCGTCGGGCCCCAGGGGTGCCCCGGACCGCGCTCCGACCAGCACCCAGACCACATCCTTGGGGCGGTCCTCGGACCCGGCGCCGTCGAACAGGCGGAGGACCTCGGGCACCAGCAGGGCGACGGGTACGTCCAACGGGAGGGAGAGGTCGATCTGTCGGTGCTGCCCGACGACCGCCACCCGCACCAGGTCGGGCACCGGTGACACCGCCTCGTGCCGGGTCGAGCCGAGATCGGTACGCGTCGGGGCGAGGTCGGTCACAGGTCGGGCATCCGCGACAGTTGGATGACGTCGGAGTTCACCGACCGCGACATCAACATGCCCCGTCCGGGTGGCATGGGTTGGGGCCGGAAGCCGAACAGCGCGCCCTCCTCCTTGGTCCCGTTCATCACGAGGCCGTGGCACGAAAGATCCTTCAGACGCCCGATGATCGGATCCATCATGGCCCGCCCGGCCCCACCGATGCGACGTGCGACGACCACCCGCAGACCCACGTCACGGGCCTGTGGCAGGTATTCGGCCAGCGGACCCAGCGGGTGGTTCATCGTGCTACCGGTGATCAGGTCGTAGTCGTCGATCAGGACGTACACGTCGGGGCCTTGCCACCATGACCTGTCGCGGAGTTGCTGCTGGGTGACGTCGCTGGGTGGGAGGCGTTCCTTCAGTGTGTCCGCGAGCTCCTTCATGGCATCGAGGCAGGACTGCGCGGCGGTCGCGTAGGCGCTCAGGTAGTCGTTCCCGATCGCACCGAGGAGCGTGCGCCGGAAATCCACGGCGACGATCTTGCACTGCTCCGGCGTCGAGCCCTCCATGAGGCCCGCGGCGATGTTGCGCAGCAGCCCGGTCTTGCCGCACTCGGAGTCGCCGAGCACGACGAGGTGTGGCTGGGCGTCGAAGTCCAGCACCACCGGAGCCAGCTCCGATTCGCTGACGCCGATGGCCACCTTGCTCCGGCCCAGCGCACCCGCGGTGCGGGCGGCCGCGGTGACCGCGTCACGGTCGACGTCGTGCGGGAGCATGCGGACCCGGGGCGCCTCCCGGTCGCCGTAGAGGGTACGCACCGACGCGCACGCCGCGGCGACCCCGGCCGGGAGATCCTCGACGTCCGACGACGAGTCCAGCCGGGGCAGGCCGATGAGCAGGTGCAGCCGCTCCGCGCTCATCCCGCGCCCCGGCCGCCCGACAGGAACGAGCTCGGCGAACTTGCGGCCGACGTCGCTGTCCATCGGGTCGCCCATGCGCAACTCGACGCGGGTGCCCATCATGTCCTTCACGGCCGGCCGGATCTCCATCCAGCGACTCGCGGTGATCGCGAGGTGGACGCCGTAGGACAGGCCCTGGATTGCCAGCGCCTGTAGAGCCGGCTCAAGCAGGTCGAAGTCGCTCTTGATGGTCGCCCATCCGTCGACGACGAGCACCACGTCGCCGAAGTGGTCGCTGCTCAACGGATCCCGGGCGGCCTCGGCCGGCGGCATGGCGGCCAAGGTGGCCTTGCGCTGACGGAAGTCGCGCATCGACTCGATCCCCAGTTCGCGGAATCTCTCCTCACGCGCCCGCAGGATCCCGGTCACCTCGGCGACGGTGCGGCGGATGCGGTCCGAATCCATCCGGCCCGCCACGCTGCCGACGTGCGGCAGGCTGGTCAGGCTGCCCAGCGTGCCGCCGCCGAAGTCCAGACAGTAGAACTGGATCTGCTCCGGGGTGTGGGTTGCGGCCGCGGCCAGGATGAGGCTGCGCAACGCCGTGGACTTACCCGACTGGGGGCCGCCGACGACGGCCACGTTTCCCTTCGCCCCTGACAGGTCGAGGACCAGAACGTCCCGGCGTTGGTCATAGGGCCGGTCCACGACACCGACGGGAAGCAGCAAGCGCCCGTTGATGTTTCGGGGGTCGCTCCAGTTGGAGTCGGGAAGCAGGCCGTTCAGGGCTGGGCTGGCCACCAGCGGCGGCAGCCACACCTCGTGGGCGGGCCTGCCGTGCCCCTGCAGCCGGCCGACCACGACGTCGAGCAGCGTCGTCCGCGTCGAGGGCGTCGTCGACGCCTCTTCCTCGGGCTGGGCGACATCTTCTTCTTGGGCTTCCGGCGCCACGACAGGATCCGGATCCCGTTCCACCGGCGTCGCGGTGAACAGCTTGGACGCCCTGCTGCCCAGCATCGATGGCCTGCCGTTCGTCGACGAGAGACGGGGCTTGGAGTAGGCGCCGGAGACGTAGGAGGCATTGAAGCGCATGGGCTCGTTGGCATCGCATTTCAGAAAGCCCGAACCGGGGACGCTCGGCAGGTGGTAGGCATCCGGAACACCCAGCACACTGCGGGATTCGCCGGCGGAGAACGTCTTCAGACCGATCCGGTAGGACAGGTGTGAGTCCAACCCCCGCAGCTTGCCCTCCTCCAGCCGCTGCGAGGCCAGCAGCAGGTGCATGTGCAGGCTTCGGCCGAGCCGCCCGATCATCACGAACAACTCTGCGAAATCGGGCTTCTGCGAGAGCAACTCGGAGAACTCGTCCACGACGATGAACAACGCAGGCAGTGGCTCCAGCGGCGCGCCCGCGGCCCGCTCTCGCTGGTAGTCACCGACGTTGGCGAAGTTGCCCGCCGAACGCAGCAGTTCCTGGCGACGGTTCATCTCACCGGCCAACGCGTCACGCATGCGGTCGACCATCGTCAGCTCGTCTTCGAGGTTGGTGATGATCGCCGCGATGTGAGGTAGGCCGTCCAGTCCCAGGAAGGTCGCGCCACCCTTGAAGTCCACCAGGATGAGGTTGAGCGCCTCCGGCGAGTGCGACGTGACCATGGCCAGCACCAAGGTCCGCAGGAATTCCGACTTGCCCGAACCCGTCGCGCCGATGCACAGGCCGTGTGGTCCCATCCCGCCCTCGGCGGACTCCTTGATGTCCAGTTCGAGCGGCTGGCCCGACGGGGTGATGCCCACCGGAACCCGCAGCCGTTTGCGCGGCGAGGAGGGCCGCCACACGTCCTCCGGGATGATCTCGGCGGCATCGGGAATCTTCAGCAACGCCATCAGACCCGGGTCGGTGGCCCTGGCGTTGGCCTCGAGGTTGACGATGTGCGCGGCGCCGCCGGGCCGGAACCGGCTGAAGGTGCGCGCCGTCGCCTCGGCCTCGGCCAGGCTGAGATCGTCGGCCTTGGCGAAGTGTTCGACGCCTGAGGCCGTCCGCGCACCGACGTCGTCGCCGTCGACGACGAGCTGCAGACCGCGGCGTGACCCGGATCCGTCACGGGGACCGTTGAGGTCGAGCACGGTGACACTGTCCAGACCGGCGTCGGTGATCAACCGCTCGTTTCCCGTGACGTACCCGTCGTCGATCACGACCACCAGATGCCGCTGGCCGTCCGCCAGTTGGGAGTTGCGGTTGAAGCGGCCGCGGTCGGAAAGATCTGACTCCAGCGCGGTCTCGAGCAGTTCGAGCGTCGGGTAGAGCAGCCGCATGGTGCCGCAGCCGTCGCGCAGCGTCTCGTGCTGCGCTTGAGCCAGCCACTTGACCCACTTCCAGTTCGCGTTGTCGGGATTCGACGTGATCACTGCGACCTGCACGTGGTCTGGACCGTGAAAGGTGCACAGCTCCAGGACCATCGCCCGCACCAGCTGCCGGATCTGCGCCCGGTCACCGTCGAAGCTGATCGTCGGGAACGCCCGCAGCGACACCGCCGTCGGCAGGGCGTGCACCACCGAGTGCGTGGCGACGAAACGTCGCAGCGCCACCGTGGACACCGGTTCCAGGTCCTCGGGCGGTCCGGTCTCGGGAGCCAGCAGACGGGTGGCCAGCCGATGGGTGCCCAGGCCTACGCGCACATGGCAGAAGTCGTTGTCGGTGGGTCGGCGCTCCCACATGCGGCGCGTGCCGGCCAGGTCGACGAGGGTCCGAGGGTCGGGATGGCTCCATTGCAGAGCTGCCCGCTGTCCGGCGCCCGTCTGGTCGGCGTCGTCGCGCAACCCGGCCAGGTAGCTGAAGAAGTCCTTGCGCTCCTCGTTGAGTTCGGCGGCCGCCTTGCCCGATTTGCCGCCACTCATGAACATGCCAGCCATCGACATGATCATCATCATCGGGAACAGCAGGAACATGGGATTGCGGGTGACGTTGCGGCCGCCCACGGTGATCATCAGCGCGATCATCCCGATCACGGCGACGAGCATGATGACGGGCATCAGTTTCATGAAGAGGTTTCCGGGGATGACCCGCGGCACCTCGGGGGGCGACTGCAGACTCACCTCGCCGCCCGGCATGCGCGGCGGTGACAGCCGCAATCGACGGACGAAGCCCTGCCTGGTCATCCCGCCTCCATCTGGACCGCCAATCGGAACCGGGCCCTCTATGGAGAACGAAATTATCTTCGGGCACGTTCGACTTGACGAGGGATGTCGTCTACCGAGAACTGCCCAGGGAGGTCACCGAATATGACCCTGCCGCCCACGCTGTCCACACTCGACGGAGAATCGGAGGAGGACCAGCGGCTGAGCCGGGTAACCGTGGTCGTCGGCGCCCATCTCATCGACGTCGCCCTGTCCACCACGGTGAGCGTCTCCGTCCTGGCAGGCGAAGTCGTCGACATGGCCAACCTCGGTGACTTCGACGACCCGGTCGCAGATGCCGAGGGGCGATGGACGTTCGCGCGTCTCGGCGGGGCCGTCATCGACCCCCGCCGAACTCTGGCCGAGGCGGGGGTTTTCGACGGCGACGTCCTGCTGATCCGGCAGGCGGGAGATCCCTCCCCGTCGATCCTGGCCGACGAGCTGACGAGGCCCGGCGCCGAGTCGGAACGACCCGATGCCGGTGGCTCGTGGCTCCGGCGGCCCGCGACGGGTTGGTATGCGCTCAGCACGGTCTTCGCGGTCGCCGCGGTACTGGTCCTGCCCACGCTCGCGGCAGGCCCCAGGGTGTTCGACGTGCCCGTGGCGGCGTTCGTCCTCGTCCTGGCCGGCGCCTTCGGCGCGGTGTCCGCGTGCGTCACAGACCGGTCTTCCGCGGATTCGGCGAGCGCGCCGGGCCCGGTCGTTGCGGCGTTGCCGCTGTTGTTCGGCGGTCTGCTCTACGTTCTGCCCATGGCCCAGGGCGTCGCCGCCCTGCCGGTGGCGCTGGCCGTGACGGCGCTGACCGCGCTGCTGCTACTGCTGCTCACCGGCACCGGCCGGGTCCTGTTCAGCGGGGTCATCGCGCTGGCCGCGTTCGGCATCCCGGTGTCACTGGCTCAGCTGACATTCGATCCGGCGCCCCGCACGATCGGGGCGGTCCTGGCGAGCGTCGCCGTCGTCGTCGTGTACCTGGCGTCGGGCATCACCATCATGGCGTCGCGACTGCCGGTCCCCCGCGTACCGACGGCAGGCGAACCGCTCGACGACATCGAGATCCAGGGCGGGACCGCGGTCGACGGGGTGGACGCACTCCGCGCGATCAGCCTGATCGTTCCCACTGAAGACGAGATGATCCGACGCGTCCGTCGAGCATCGGACTACCTGACCGGCGTGGTGGCCGCGGCCGCGGCCGCCGCCGCCGCGGGGGCATACCTGGCCAACGACGTCGACGACGGCTTCCACTGGCAGGGCGCGGTCTTCGGGATCGCCGTGACGACGGTCCTGTGCCTACGAGGGAGAAGCCACCACGACCTCTTCCAGGCGGCCACCTTGATCGGAAGCGGTTTGCTCACCGCCCTGTTGACCGTCGCCAAGGTCGCGGTCTTCCTGCCCGAATGGCGGGTCGTGGCCGCCCTGGCGTTGATCGCCATGACCACGATTGCGGTGGTGTGCGGCGTGGTGGCGCCGAAAGTGGAGTTTTCCCCGGTGATGCGACGCATCGCCGAGCTCGGCGAGTACCTCGCGGTCTTCGCCATCGTGCCCCTGGCCTGCTGGATCATCGGTGTCTACGCGTTCTTCCGAGGACTGCGGTTGTGACGGTTCGCCGACTCTAGGGCTGCGGGGCCGTGGGTTGCCCCGCCGGGTCGGCGGCCATCGCGTCGTGGGCGATCAACGCCGCCTCCTGCGACAGCCGAGGACCCGCCGGGAGAAGCGACAGGATCGGCCAGGGGGCAGGCATGGCGTGTTCGGGTAGGTCGCGCGACTCGCGAACCCCGACCAGACCGAGGACCGCCGCGGTGGCCTCATCCTTCACCGGATAGCGCAGCCCGAGGTCGCTGACGTAGAACAGGTCGCCGAGCGCCGGTCCCGGCCCCGGATTCGCTGCCTGCACGTACGCACCGGTGCCCGGCTTGAGGTACACCGCATCGAGACCTGGTCCTGCGCCGTCGGAACCGGCCAGCTGCACCGGTTGGGCGTCCCTGGGCAGCGGCAACTGATTTCCGAGCAGGACCCTCGTCGACACCGAGGCCTGGCCGACGCGGTGCTCCCAGGACATGCACACCACGGGTGCGGAGTCGGCGCTGACCAGATTCAGCGCGGTGGCCGGGTAGTCGTCCACCCCCAGCACGTGCACGACCGGAAGTTGACCGAGCCCGGCCAGGGAGATGACGGCCGGCTCGCGAGCCACCGCGGACTCCGGATTGCCGTAGCGGATGATGTCGGCGGTCTCGGCGGAGACCGGTTGAAGCCCCTCGGGCAGGACGACGTAGAGCTGATCGCCCCGCGAGTCCGTGGTACGCACCAGCGAACCCACCGGGAAGTCCGCAGGCAGATAGAACGTGGCGGCGCCGACTCCGTCGATGCGGATCGGCCGGATGGGCGCGACGGAGGGGAAAGCGTTCAACAGCCCGGCCGAGATCGCCCTTGGTTGCGCGCCGTCCAGGCGAAGGGCGGCGATGAGCACCGGATCGGTCGGGTCGATCGCGGCGCGGACCCCGTCGTACAGCAGGTACGTTCCGGCCCCTGACCGCACCAGAAAGGCCTGCCCCGTCGATCCCGGCGAGACGTCAGGACCCAATACGGGGTCGCCCGCCAGGACCGTCGTCTGCATGGACGTTGCGCCGACCGCTGCCGTGGCGGGCGGAGTCACCGTCGAATCGCAGACCGTCCACGCCGAGGTGCTCATATCTTCGCCGGCATGGATGGCGCTCGGGGCTCCGATGATGCCCACGGCGGGCCCGCGGGCCACGGTGTCGAGGAACTTGCGGTCCACCCGGCCCGGTGTCTCGTTCTTCCCGGCGGCCAGTCGAGCCGACGCCAGGTTGAGCGCGAGGTGCAACCGGTCACCGATCCGGACGTACAGGGCGCCGTCGGTGTCGCTCAACATGATGGTCGAGTTGCCGAAGCTGGGGGCAGGCTTGAAGAAGGCGAGCACTCCCGCGGCTCCGGCAATGAGGATGGCTGCGGCCACACCGGTGAGCAGGGCTCGCATCTGGCCGCGCATCGGGTCGTGGATCATCCGCGAGTCGGCCCGGATCAGCGCGTGCTGTAGCCGTCGCACGAGGAAGCGGTAGCCGTTCACCTGAGCTCGGGTGGTGACCTGTGCCGGCATGCGCGACTTCCTCCATCCGTATCTCCCGAAGGATTGCCGCCTCGGAAGCGTACCTACTAGTAGAGAAACTGAATCCGCAGTGAAAGCATTCGCGCCGCGACCCAACGCGGCCCACACACCCGGACGGAGAATCCGCGTTGAGCATGACGATCTCGTCCGATCGGCCCCTCGTCGAACGGCTGATGCCGCTGCCGGATCAGCTCCTGGTGCAGGCCGTCGTGTGCGTGGGTTTCGCGCTCGCGCTCCTGCTGGACGAACCCGGATGGTGGGGTGCAGCCTGCGGGCTCGCCGTCGGGCTGGTCCTCGTGGCGCCGCTGGCCGGGCAGTCGCTGCCCCGGTGGGGGATGGCCCGGTTCGACTTCTGGCGGGACCGCCGGCGACGACGCCGCCGACCCCAGGCCGGTCGACGCCGACGGCCGGACGGCTGGGCACCGTTCGACCACGAGCAGCCCGACGGCGCGCAGATCGGCTTCTCCTGGGACGGCAGGGTTTTGACGTCGATGATCCGCGTCGAGGAGACCCCGCAGGCGCTCACGGTGCTCGAACCGGGGGTCACGGTCTCGGGTGAGACGGTGCCCGTCGGCGTCCTGGCCGACTGTCTGCGGCAGTTCGACATCGCCCTTGAATCGATCGACGTGATCAGCCAGGGTGCCCGCTCGGCAGGCCACGGCCACGTCGCCGCCGTGTACGACGCCGTCCTGGGGCCGCTGCCTGCGATCGCCCATCGTTCGATGTGGGTCATCGTCCGGATCGATCCGTCCCGCTGCCCCGAGGCCATCCGGGCACGAGGCGGCGGTTGGGACGCGGCACTGCGCACCGCGACCGTCGCGACGCGACGCGTGACGAACAGGTTGCGGGATGCCGGCCTGCAGGCCGGCACCACGACCGCCACGGACATGGTCCACGCGGTCACCGACCTCTGCAGTGGGTTGACGCTCGACTCGTTGAAGGAGACCTGGGCAACCTGCCACCGGGGTCGCTTCCAGCTGCGCAGCTACGGGATTGCGCCCACGGCGTGTACTTCCGACGGGCTCGGCGCGCTGTGGACGCTGCCCAGCCGCTCGACCACGGTGACGCTGTCGCTTCGTCGCGACGAACAACGCGGCGCGGTCGAACTCCGCGGTATCGTGCGCCTTGATTCCTTCGGCCACGGTCGCCAACCTCAGGCCGGATTGCGCCAACTGCCGGGTCGCCAGTTCGATGCGCTCGCCTGTGCCCTGCCGCTGCCGACGCCGAGACAGCCTGTTGGCCAGTGGATTACGGTACGCGACGACGACGAGGGTGCGCAGACACTGGTCGATCTCGAGCTTCCCGCCTCGGGATGTGGTCAGATCGTCGGCGCCGACGAATACGGACGCGCGGTCGCCCTGTCACTGTTCGGGCCGCGCGTGACCAGGGTCGAGCTGCACGGCACGCTGCACCTCGCCCAGCAGGTGGTGTTGCGGTCCCTGGCACTGGGCGCTCGCGTGCAGGTGCACACCCGGCGCACCGGGGCGTGGCGCGCGATGGTCGAGGAGGTGGGTGACGAGAACCAGCTCCGGGTCACCGGTACCGATCGCGGTGCCATCGAGGCCGGTTCGCGTCGGGACTACTCGGTGGAGATGTACGACGGCGAGCCCGAGCAGCCGGTGCGGATGGGGGTCACGGCCGTCGTGGTGAGTCCCACCCACAGCCCACCGTCGACGGCAGCCGACGTTCGGTTGCAACTGCTCGACGAGGACCGCGGCGAGGTGCTGGTGACCACCGGGACATCTTCGGCAACAGTGACGATGGTGGCGACCGACGAGGAGATGCGATACATCGGGTCGTCTTTCGACACGGTGGACCGGCCGGACGAACGTGGATGGACCGACTACCACGACCAGCCCGCCTGGGACTGGCCGAGCAGGCAGGAGCAGCGATGAACCAGGACCGCTATGACGCAGGTGAATTCGACGAGGCCCCCTTCGACGAGGATCCGGCGCCACGCACGAATACACTTGTCAGAAAATCACTCTGGGTGGCAACCGGGGCCTTCGGGGCGGCAGCGTGGGCGGTGGGTCTGGCCGCGGTGATCCCGCTGGGGTTTGCGGTCCCCCTCAGCGTGCTGGCGGGCGCCGTCGCCGTCATCGGACTGTTGCCCCGGCAGGCAGCGCGCGGGTGGCTCGCCGTTGCCATTGCGGTCGTCGCGCTCGCCGATGCAGTGACCACCACGGTCACCACCGGGGAATCGACCTGGGTCCTGATCGTCGTCGACGTCCTGGTGGCACTGCAGGTGGTGGTGGCGGTGTCGGCCCTGCTGCTCGAGCCTCGGGAGCCGGTGGGGTCGTCGGGTCCCGAGGACGACTACGCGGCATATGCCCAATATGCGCAGGCCTATCGGGACTATGCCGAACAGTACGGTTCCTACTGGCCCGAGCAATATTCCGCCGCGGGCGGCGAGGCGGATGCCGTGGGGTACGGCCGGGCCAACGGTGCAGGCACGGTCCGCGGTGAGCAGGATGCGTGGGCCGACATGGAGGCCAAGTACGCCCAGCACACGTCACCGGTGGCTCCGGCACCGGCAGAGGGCGGGGGCAGGCAGGCCGACGGTATTCACGCCGGTGACCCGGGCATACCCGGGGTCAATCGGGCGGACCGGCCCGACGATACGCATGCACAGGCGCCCGGTACTGCCGCGACGCCCCCCGGCGCCTACTGATCGGGCCGGCGAATGCCACAGTACCGCAGGGCGAATGCGTTCAGACCGCGCGTCGCACCCGACGCAGGAGGTTCGTGGTGCGGCGTCCGTGGTGGAAGGCAGACGGCATGGCCGAGGCAAGGGCCGTGTAGGCGGAGCGGGTCTTTCGATTCAGACGATCGAGCCGAATCTCGCCCCCCTCGGCCAGATGTTCGTCATATGGGACGACGAAGACGTTGCGTACCCGGCCGTGGAAGTACTTCGTCAGTTGGGACACGTCGACCGCCGTATCCCCGGCCAATGGCGAGTTGACGACGACGCTGGTGTGGGCCGCCAGGTACTCGAACCCGTGGTGTTCGAGCCAATCAAGGGTGGCCAGGGCGCTGCGGGCCGAGTCGATCGCCGGGGAGGCGACCACCACCAGCGCGCTTGCGGCGTTCAGTACGCCTTGGATGGCCGAGTGCGTCAAACCGGTTCCGCAGTCGGTCAATACGACGTTGTAGTAGCGGTCGAGAACCCGGTGGACGTGGAGATAGTCGCTCTCAGAGAAGGCCTCCGACACTGCGGGGTCGCGGGCCGAACCCAGGAACTCCAAGCGGCTCGCGCTTTGTGACGTGTGCCGACGAACGTCCGAGTAGCGAGCAATCTTGCTGTCGGCCAGCAGGTCTCGAACCGTCGACCGAACCTGGTCGGGCCCGCGCTGGGCGAGTGTGCCGAGGTCGGGATTGGCATCGACGGCAATCACCCGATCGCCTCGCATGGTGGCGATCGTCGAACCGAGGCCGACGGTCGTCGTTGTCTTTCCCACCCCACCTTTCATGGAAAGCACTGCGATACTGCAGATCCCGTGGTGCAGGCGGGCGGGACGGATTGGCCCCGAGCCGTCTTCGGCGCCCACTCCGGGGTTGACGGTTCCCCCCGTGGCGCGGTGCAGCGCCGTACGCCAACCGTTCCGTTGCGGGGCCCGCTGCGAACGCGTCAGCCCCAGTTCGCGGTCCGAAGGGACGTCTCTCGCCGGTGGTGCCGGCGAGCCGAGGTTTCCTGCGGTGAAGCTGGTGTTGAACCGGGACAGCAACTCTTCGGGACCAACCGAACCGAAACGCATCGGCGTCGGGTCGTGGTGGCGGTGCATACCGTCGATGTCGTCGTGGTCGGTCACGCAGTCTCCTCTTTGATGCTCTCGCGTCGCTATCGCAGGTTGAGCGTCTGCAGAATGTTGCTCAAGGCGCCCTTCACATCACTCGACTCGATGCGAACCAGCGCGGTCTCGTCGATCTCGTCCAATGCCACGCCGTAGCTCTCGGTCAGCCGGAACGCACGTTCGTCCTCGGCCGCCTCGATCACGTTGCGGACGAACCGGCCGTTGCCTGCGAGGTCGATGTTCTGCCGCATCTTGCCGTCCGCGTCCGCGGACTGCCCCGAGCACAGCTCGGCGCAGACGGTGACCAACTCGTCATAGGCCTCCGACGACAGCTCGGAATCCCGTGAACTCGCGATCAGGCGCCCGACGTCACCCAGTTCGTTCGGGGTGTAGGACGGGAAGCGGATCCGCTTGGTGAACCGGGATGACAGCCCATCATTGGACGCGAGGAACCGATCGATCTCGGAGTCGTAACCGGCGATGATGACGACCAATCGGTCGCGGTCGTTCTCCATGCGGGCCAGCAGGGTGTCGACTGCCTCCTTGCCGAAGGCGTCCCCGCCGGACAGACCGGTCTGGATCAAGGTGTACGCCTCGTCGATGAACAACACCCCGCCCATCGCGGTGTCGATCAGTTCGGTCGTCTTGATCGCCGTGCTGCCGAGATGCTGGCCCACGAAGTCCTGGCGTTTGGCTTCGACGACCTTGAGCGTCTCCAGAAGGCCCAGACCGCAGTAGGTCTGGGCGACTACCCGCGCGACGGTCGTCTTACCGGTACCGGGAGGGCCGGTGAAGGCCAGGTGCAGACTGCTCGACGCTGTGTTGAGCCCCTTGTCCCGGCGCAACTTCGCCAGCGTGACGCCCGACCGCAGCTTGGCCACCTGCAGTTTGACGTCAGAGAGTCCGACCTGGCGGTCGAGCTCCTCCTGCGCGGCGCGCAGGTGCTGGTTGCTGCGTTCTGCGCGCTCCTCGGCGTCGACGTCCGCACCGGTGGGAGCGCTCTCGGGATCCCATTTGTCCCGGCGCGATTCGATGGATTCCTTGGTGGTGACGACCAGCCGGAACTTGGGATCCTGGAGGGCCGCGTAGTTGGCGGCGAAACCGGGTTCCTCGCTGTAGATCCGCTCGAAGATCTGGCGTGCGTCAGGTTCATTGCCCATCTCGCGCAGCGTCAGCCCCTTGCAGAACTCCGCCGCACGCCGCGCTGCAGGGATGGGGCCGCCGATCGCCTGATCGAGCCGGCGGATACCCTCGCCGAACAGGCCCATCTGTGCGCAGGCCGAACCCACCATGAGATGGCAGCCGGCCGCGATGTACTCGTCGACGTAAGACGCCGAGTCGGCAAGCGCGGTCAGCACATCCGGCCAGCGTTGGGTGGTGAAGTGCAGGACGCCGCGCACGTACGCTTGAATCTGTTCGGTCGACGGGTCCGTGGCCGAGCCGCCGGCTGCGGCCAACTCATCGAGGATCTGCTCGGCAGCGCCGTAGTCCCTGCCCTGAATGAGGCTGGCCGCGTACGCGATCCGAATCTCGGACAGAGAACTTAGCGGATAGTCCAGATAGAGACCGGTTTCGAAGCGGCCCGTCAGGGAGCGCGGCGCGAGGCCGAGCCTGCGCTGTTCGCGTCCGAGGTTCTGCGCGGTGGTGTTCAGGTGATGCAGCACCTCGGCGGTATTCTCACCGGTGGCCGCCCGGCCGAGCCACGCATCGCACATGCCGGGGTCGTACTCCGTGGCTCGCGTGAACGCCGACGCCGCGTACTGCAGGTCCCGTTCAATCTCGAGCCCGTCTATCGGGATGCCGAGGGACAACACCCCGGCGTTGAAGACCTGCTGGGCATCACGGCTGTCACCGCTCATCGGGGTCCACACCTCCTTCGTGCCGGTCCGCCATGTTGCGGCGTCGCCGTCACGATCTCAAACGCGCAGATCGCTGCGAACGTTCACTGCGGTGCCCTGAACACCTCGGCCCGCGGTGATTCGGCGGTCCGTGAAAACTCGAGTGAATGAATCTGCCCCAGCGTCCGTTCTCAATGTCGTAGGGCACTCGCGACGTTGCTAGCTCCCTGGGCATTCCCGAGAGGAAGTCAGATGGCGTTTTCAGTGGTTCCCCCTGGGCTCGAAGCATTTTCGGCCGCCAATGCCGCCGCCGCGCAGGCCGTGGCCGCAGCGGGCTCGGCGGACCAGGCTGCAAATGTGGCGTCTGCCACGGCCGCACTGGGACCGATCGGAGCCGAGTACCTCGCGGCGTACGGGCCGGCTCAGGCCAACAACTTTGCCTCAACCCAGGCGGTTGCCGGGCTGCACGCTGCGATCGCGGCGGCGACGGAGGCGGCGAAGGCCTCGTTCATCGCCACCGACAACGGGTGACCGGAGCGACTCGATGCCATCGACGACGCACCAGCACTCACCAGGGGTCGCCACGGAAACGCCACGTCCGGCCCCGGCGGAGCCCAGCCCGGAGTCGTCCGGGGGCCTCGATGCCGCGCACGCCAATCTCGACGGCTACCTGAACGAGCCGGTTCGCGACATTCTTTCCCGGCTGGGTCTGGCGCCGAACGGGGCGTCGGCGCAACCGGCCGACCCGGCCGACCCTGCCGGCCCGGTCAACCCGGCACAGTCACAGCAGCCACAGCACTCCGGCGCCGATGCGCCCGGCGGCGGGGATGGCGGATTCGACCCGTCGCAGATGATCCAACCGGTCACCGATGCGCTCAGCAGTCTGGGCTCGGGTCAACTGGGCCAACCGGACCCGACGCAGTCGTTCGACGGGATCAACCAGGCGTTGGACTCCGCAGGCAGTCAAGTGCAGCAGGCGCTTTCGGGCCTCGGTAACGATTGGCAGGGCGACGCGAGCACGGCGGCGCAGGCCACCACCCAATCGGCGCTGTCGGACGGAAGCAAGGTCGCCGACCAGGCCGCGGCACTGCGCTCGAGCCTCGCCACGGCAACCGCTGCGGTGCAGACCGCGCGGGCCCGACTCATCGAGATCGTCAACGAGTATTGGGCCAAGATCGCCGCCATCGGGCCGAACATCATCTTCCCCTGGGGAATTGCCGCAGCCGTTGCCGCGGCGACGGAGGCGGTCACCTCCGCCGGCGAGGTCGTGTCGGAGACCGAGGGCAGTTTGGCAGCCCAGGCCGCCGCGGTGACGACGGCAGGCGCGCCCGTGGAAATCACTGCCGCGCCTGCTCTCGGCGCGGCGGGATCGCAGGCGTTGAGTCCGCTCATGCAGCTGGCGAACTCGGCTACGTCACCGGTGCTGCAGGCGATCGGTTCGGCGTCGAGCGCCGCTTCGGGCGCGGGCGCCCCGACCAGCACGCCGAGTGCACCGTCGGCGCCGGCCGGGCCGACAGGTACGGCAGGCAGCAGCGGCAGTGGCGGAGGCGCAGGGGGTGGCGCCGGCGCATTTCGCGGCGGAGTCTCGGCTGCCGCCCCGGCACCAGCCACCCGCCCGCTCAGTGCGGCGTTCCCCGCAGCGGCCGAGACCACCACCGCGGTGCAGGCGACGTCGGCCAGGCCCGGCGTCACGGCGGCCGGTGCCGGGGCGCCGATGGGAGGCGGAGCGGGTGCCCCGATGGGCCACCACGGCAGAGCTGGGATCGCCGCCGGCCACAGCGCCCCGGACTTCCTGCACACCTCAGACCAGGGCGGCGAGATCGTAGGTGATCTCGGCAGTGTCGCCCCACCGGTGATCGGTGAGAAGGACCCACTCGACAGTCCCGGTGTCGGACTGCGAATCAGATAGGAGCGCAACGATGGCGGACAACGAGATTCTGCGGATGCGGCCGACGGAGGTCGCCGAGGCGTCGGCCCGACTGGACGTGCTGGCCGCTCGCATGGAGCAGTTGATGCAGACCGAGAACCCCAACCTGACGGTGCCGGCCGGCGCGCGTGACGAGGTCTCGCAGCGGGTTGCGGCCACCCTCAACGGTGTTCACGACGCCTATGGCAAGTCCATGGAACACGGCGCCACCGAGATGCGCGACACGGCCGCCACCCTGCGTGCCCAGGCCGACGGCATCGCGAACCTCGACGACGGCCCGTCCGTCTGACCTTCGGCCTCGAGCACCCGCAGGTTCATTGCAGTACCCGTCACCCACCCGGAGCCACGGAGAGGAGGTCAGGACATGGGATTCACGAACGTTGCGTGGGAATCGCGTACTACCGAGCAGCTCGCCCGCGACCTGACCGAAGGGCCCGGCCCCACTCCCGCCGGTCAGGCCGGAGCCAGCTGGGTGCGGCTCGCCAACGAGTTGGCCGCCATGTCCGAGGACTACCAGAAGCTCGCCGATCAGGTGACCGGCGCGTTCGAGAGCGGTACAGCCGATGCGGTGATCCGCCGGATCCAGGACTTCGGGGACTGGCTGCGGGCGATGAGCCTCAGCGCGGCAGGCAACGGGCAGCGCGCCGAAGAGGCCGCCGTGGCCCACAGCGTCGCCATCCTGGCGATGCCGACCGTGTCGGAAGCCGTGGAGGCGCAGACGACCCGCGACGTCATGGCGTCCCTCGCGGCGTACAACGGGGCGATCCTCAACGGGCGGTTCGCCGAGTTCGACGAGGCGGCCGACGCCGACCAGACCAACGCTGCCGCCGTGATGCAGCAGTACGAGCAGGCATGTACTGGTTTGGCCGAGCCATGGGATCAGCCGCCCCCTCCCGACGTCAGCACCGGATCGGCGCGAGCCGCGGAGCGCGAGGCGCAGGCGGCCGAAGAGGACACCGGTCACGCCGGTGGCGGTGGCGGTGGCGCGGCAGCCATACCCGCTGCGCCGCTGGGGGCGTTCAGAGTCGCGGAGGTCAGGTCCAGCAGTGAGGCGAAGCGTCCGTCTGCCGGCACCCCGGTCAGCAGCACGTCGGCCGGAGCGGGACCAGGCATGGGCGGCATGGGCGGATACGGTCCGATGGCGGCGGGGATGGGCCGCGGCGACAACTCCCGCGCGCACGAGTCGGCGCTCGGCGCCGACGCCTTGGCCGGAGGCGGTGAGGCAGGGGCGGGGTTGACGGACGCCGGCACGAACTGGCTGCCCGCGGCGGCAAAGAGCGACGCCCCGCTGCTGGTGTCGAATGTGAGCTGGGGCCCGACGAGTTCGGCCTTCGACGGCCTGGTCGTCCCGTCCGAACCGGAGGCCCCGACCTACGCCGACCCGCCGGAATCGACCCTGGAGCAGGTGTCGAATCACTGGGTCTCACCCGCGGTCATCGGGCGCGGCGGGGAGACGAGCGCATGACCGGAGCGCTGACGCAGGAGTGGTCCTTCACGGCCGACGAGCTCGCCGCGCTGACCTTGCGGACGTCCGGTCCCGGGGCGCCCGCGGTGCTGGGCTTGCGGCCTCGCCATGCCACGGTGGACGTCGGGGATGCCGCCCTGAGCCACGCCGTGCACACCCTGACCCGGCGTGGCGTCATCGTCGACGGAGTGGTCGAGCCCGAGATCGTCACGGTGCTCCACGCGTTGCAACGACCAGATCGCGAGTTCGTCATGCGCCTGGTTACCCCGGCCGGGATCGGGCGTACCAGCGTCGTGCGCCGCGGTGCGTTGTGCGTGACGGCCCGGCGCGTGGGCGAACAGCTCGACGTCCACGTGCTCGGTGTCAACATTGCGTTATCCGACGTAGCTGCAGCGCTTCTCGGCGACATGCCAGCTGCCCACCCGGCGGCGATCGATCCCGTCGGCGCGCCCCTGTCGGACATGACCGAAGCCCTCTCCGAAAGTCACGACCCGCTCGTTCTGGCGGATCGGATCCGGGCGCTGGGAGTCCAGCAACGCGCCGCCGTACTGCTGGGGGCGGCGCTGGGTTCGAGGCAGGCGTTCGCCGAGATCGTCTACTGCGTTCTGGTCAACGGCGAGGACCGGATCGCCCGGGTGCCGGCCGCCGTCGCAGTCCTCTACACCGGACGCGGCCGCGTGATCGCCGTCCCCAGTATCTCGCCGTCCGAACAGCTGTGGTCGACGCTCAAGCCGGGCTCTGACCAGGTATTCGGTCAGGCGATGAGCCAGCTCGACCAACTCTCCACCGAGAGTTGGGAGGGCGGGTAGCAACACCCAAGTGAGAAACACCGCTGATACCAGGAGATTTCGAAGATCACCAGGAAGGAAATGATCCGCACATGACTGTTTCACTCACCCCGGCCGAAGCCGAGGCGAAGATCCAGCAGATTCAAGAGGCGCGCGGGCAGGCCGTGCAGAAGCTGAATGAGATCAGCGATGCGCAGGAGCAGATGCTGGCGGCCAATTGGCAGGGCAGCAGCGCCACGACTTACCAGCAGACCTCGCAGGGGCAGCGCGAGGAGTTCGACAACATCATCAAGTCGCTCGATCAGACCGTCGAGAAGGGCTCGGAACACCTCCGAGCCGTCGCCAACATGGACAACGGCTAAGGACCAGGGAGAAAACACATGGCTGACAACATTCTCTACAACTTCGGCGCGAACGCCGGGTCGCTCACCGACATCAACGGGATGCTCAACAACATCCAGGAAGTGCGCGAGGACATCAACTCGATCTTCACGACGTTGATGAGCGTGTACGAGGGCGAGGGTGCCGCCGCGCTCAGCGCCGCGCACCAGAACATCGACGGCATGCTGGACGAAGCGGTGAACACCACCGTCAACACACAGAAGCAGGCTCAGGATCAGCAGGACGCCATGCAGTCACTCGACAGGGCGAACGCGGCGTCGTTCTGATCGGTGTTGCGGAGCCGGGGTCCGACCCAGACCGGCGGCCCCGGCTCCGCAATCCATCGCTCACACCCGATCAAGGAGAGGAAAACCGGTGGCGGAGACCTGGATCGACAGCATGAACGGCCTCAAGGACAGTGCCGCGAAGGGGGATGCAGACCTCAAACTCACGACAGAGGTGCGGGATGCGTACATCAAGGCGGTTCACGAATTCCGCGATCTGCTCGACGCACAGCTGAAGAAGGTGAACGCGTTGCCCGCGTACGGTTCGCCAGGGGATTGGCAGTCCGCAGCACAGACCAAAAGCAATCTCGAGCACGGGTGTAACGAGCTCAAGAGGGTCATCGGCGATTACAACCAGTATCTGGATGCGTTCGCAGACACGGTCACCGAGGCCGGCAAGCGGCTGATCCAGTCGGGCTAGGCACCCCGTCCTTTCATCAAATTCACGACGAGACCACCCAGGAGACGCCATGAGAAGCCCGAGCCCCTGCGGCGTGCCCCTCCCCGGCAGGCCGGCCGCGTCGGCAACGAGTTCGCGACAGGACGGTGACTCCTAATGGGCTCCTATGGTTTCGACGACTACAAGAACGATCACGTCGACGGCAAGATCAAGGACAACAACGGCGATCCGCGTCACGGCGGCGGAAATAACAAGCCGGACGCCACGCTCGCAGAGTTGGACACCAATGGCGCCAAAGTCGAAGCCGTCGAGGTGGTTCTGGAGAATTTCGACGGGATGGATTACCCGACCATCCACAGCCGCATGATGAACGTCTCGGAGAACATCGCCCCCGGTTACAACGACACCCTGCGTGACGTCGCCCAGCAGATCGTCAAGGGCATGGGGGACTTGAGGGATCGACTCGAGACGCTGGAGAGCGACGGCGGATGGAAGGGCAAGACGCACGACGCGGCGATGGCCAACATCCTGAAGTCCTACGACATTCCCGCAGAACTCCACAAGGGCGCTCTGTCGCTGGGCGTATTGAGTGAGTACTTCTCACAGACGATGTCGACCAACAAGCACAACATCCTCGATCAGTGGCAGACCTACCAAGACTGCCTCGAGTGGTATCCGAGTGAAACTGACACGGTCAAACAGTATTTCAATGACTTCGCGCGCGACGTAATGAAGAACTACTACGCCCCGGAGATCAGGGACATCGCGAGTCACCAACCGGCGGTCGGCTCGACGCAGACCCCGGATGTCGATCCTCCTCCGCCGCCCCCTGGCGACAACGACGGCGACGGCGACAACGACGGCGACGGCAACGGCAACGGCAACAACAATGGCGACGGCGACGGAAACAACAACGGGAACAACAACGGCGACGGCGACGGGAACAACGACGGCGACGGCGACGGCAATGGGGACGGCAACAACAACGGCGCCAACAACGGGAACGGGGACGGCAACAACGACGGCGCCAACAACGGCAATGGCAACAAGGGTGGTGGCGGCAACGGTCAGAACGGTTCGCCACCACCGTTCTCACCGCCAGACTTGAAGGCCACGAATCCCGGCGGCGGCTCGCAAGGTGACGGGTCCTCTGGCGATGGCTCGCAAGGTGACGGATCCTCTGGCGATGGCTCGCAAGGTGACGGATCCTCTGGCGATGGCTCGCAAGGTGACGGATCCTCTGGCGATGGTGAAGACACGCCGAAGCAGTCGTTCACCCCACCGCCCCCACCAGATCTGGAGAGTCCGGAACTTCAGGACGGATCCGGATCTGAGGGCGGATCGGGCAACCCGGACAGTCCATCCGACGGCACAGACGCCAAGTTCGACCCGTCGAACGTGTTCACCGATCCGAAGTCGATTGCGGCTGCGAACAAGCTGTTTGGCGATCCGAAGACGGCGGAGGCGGCAAAGAAGCTATTCGGCGACCCCAAGTTCGCCGACGCCGCCAAGACGCTCTTCGGTGATGGAGCCAAGGGCGGGCAAGGTTTGCTCGGTAATCCCAAGGCGCTCGATGCCGCCAAGACGTTGTTCGGCGATCCGGACGCTGCCGACGCGGCCAAGACCTTGTTCGGTGACCCGGACACGGCGAAGGCCGCGCAGCAGCTGCTCAACGATCCGCACCTGGGCGATCTCGGCAAGGCGCTCCAGGATTCTGGCGCACTACGGGCGACCGGCCTGCCGGACCTGGACTCGGCGAACGGGACTGGGGGCGACGGTACCGAGGCCAATGAGCTCGCTCGGAGCCTGCTGGGCCAGTCCGGACTGAGTAATGCCGCCAGCATCCCGGGCTTGGCCGCCGGCTTGAGCGGCGGTCAGGGCGAGGGCGGCAGCAGTCTGTTGAGCGGGATCCTTGACGGGGTCGGCCAGATCGTGCAGACCGTGCAGCAAGCGGCGGCTCCGCAACCGCCCGGCTTCGGCGGCCCCCCCGGATTCGACGGCGGTCCCGGTGGCCCGGGAGACCACCCCGGCTTCCCGGGAGACCACCCCGGTGGCGGAGCCGGCGGCGCGGGACACGGCGGCGGTGCCGGGGGCGGCGTACCCGGCAAGATGCACCTACCCGGCGCGCCGGTGGCGGCGGCCCATCTGAACCCGGTCATGCACAGTTCAGCGTCCACGCTGGCCACCGACGCGGCTCACGCGGGATCCGGCAGCGGTGGCGGTGCACCGGCGGGTGGCGGCGGTCACGGCGGTGGCGGCAAGGGCGGCGAGGCCAAGGATCACAAGGGCAACAAGGCACTTCGTGGCAGTCACAACGGGCAGGATCTGATCGGTCAGCCCGACGCCGTCGTTTCCGTCATCGGCGAAGACGGTTCGGATAGTGGACCGGGCTGGAGCGTGGACACCTGATGGGTAGCGCGATGTCCACCACGGGACACCACGCGGTTGGTGATCGGAGTGATCTCGGCCGGGCTGGTGGTGGCAGTGTCTCGCGACGTGAAGTGGGCGCGCTGGACCTGCTCGATCTGCAGCTGATCAACGAGCGTCACGGTCGCGACCCCTTGCCGTACCCATTCATGCTGACCCGACCGACACGGTTCGAGTTCGTCGACGAGGTGGCCCAATACGCCGCGCAACTGCCGGACCGTGTGCGCTCGGGAGATTTGAGCGCCTTCTCCAAGTGTCTGGACGCGTGGACCCACGCCGACGTCACCGTGTCCGGGCACGTCCAGTACATCCCGGCCGACACCCCGAGCATCCGGGTACTGGCCTTCCGCACCGGCCAAGCGGGCTACTTGCTGGAGCAACGGGCCGATGCGGACGTCGTCGACGTCCACACGGTCTCACCATTCGAGCTGGGTGCGGCCGTCGCACAGGCCATGTGCCTGAAGGGACCCGGACGCCATCCGCGGATGGTGATCCCCGAGTACCTCCCGATCCGCGCCGCGGCAGTGGATGACGACGAAGTCGTGGTGCGGCACGAGGTGCTCACCGAGCCTGGCGTCAAGGTCTCGGTTTCGCAGTTGTCGGCGTATGGCAAGGTGCAGAGCAACTGGCGCCCAGCCAGGGAGTGGGGCATCGATGCCCGCAAGGAATCCCTGATCTGGATGCGGATGACGGATGACGGTGACTATCTGGGTGCACCCGATCGCAGTCGCGGGGTCCCGCTGACGGCCGCGCTGCTTAGTGAACGCATCGACGGTCTGATCGCCGCCGACATCGAGATGCTGCGCGAAGCCCGGGGAGAATCGTGAGTCATGTGGTCGTGCACCTTTCGGCGGCGAATGATGTCTCCGCCGAGCGCGTTTGAGAAGTAGAGATCGAAGGGACGAGCGTGAGCAACGAATCGATACGAAGTGAATTCGGTCAGGTGCTGGCCTTGGTGCAGGAGCAGATGCGCGACCTGTCCAACATCCAGCAGCAACGATCGACGCTGGCGGTCAAGGCGACGGCGGCCGACGGCACCGTCGAAGTCACCGTGAACGCGCAGCGCACGGTGACCAAGACCGTCATCGACGAGTCGTATCTGGACGATCACGAGATCACCGAACTCGGTGCACATATCACCAGTGCAGCGCAGGCCGCGGTCCGCCAGTTGGACCAGCGGTCGGAGGCGTTACTCGCACCGATGAACGAGCGGCGCAAGGCGGTCTCGGAGATCTCGGGCAATGTCATCGGTCTGCCCGGCTTCCGCGAAGCGCTCGCCGAGGTGAGCGCGATGGGCGATTCGATGCGCGCTCAACCCAACACCACCGAGGACAACGGCGACGACTCCTCGTTTCCGACGATCAGGAGTTGATCCATGCCGGAATTCGGAGTTCAACCCAACGATTTGCGTGCCACCTCCAGGGACCTGGCCGACGTGAGCACCAGGATGAAGGGTGTGATGTCGCGGTTGTCGACCAAATTGGCCGCCGAAGGGAGCCCCTGGGGTGACGACGACAGCGGTCGGAAGTTTCGCCACGGAGACAACGACAACGGGTACGACGCGCAGCGGGAGTGGGTGGATGGCTCGGTGGATGCCAAGGCCCAGTTGCTCGATGAGTACTCCGCCGGCCTGCGTACCGGGGCGGACACCCTTGAGCAGACGGATGACGTCTAGCTGGGTGGTGTTGTTGGTGCGGTTGCGGGTCGGCTGCGCCTGAGTCGTCATGTCTATCGATATTCCCCCTGCCCTGCAATGGGTTTCCTATCTGGCGGGCAGTAAATGGCCGCAGGGTGATGAGGACGGGCTGTGGCGTATCGGTGAGCATTGGCATGGCTCGGCCTCGGAGATGTCGGATCTGATTCCGGATTTGGATCGGGTCCGCAACGAGACGATGTCGGTGATCACCGGCGAGACCGCCAGCACCGCCGAGCAGGAGTTCGCCAAACTCTTCGACGGCGACTACTCGGTGGACAAGCTGGTCGAGGCGATGGCGGCGTTGGGTGAGACCGCGCGTCAGGCCGGTACCCAGGTCGAGGCGTCCAAGATCGAGATCCTGGTCGGGTTGGCGCTGGCCGCCGCGGAGATCATCTATGCGATCGCGATGGCGCCATGGACGTTTGGTGCCTCGATGGCGTGGATTCCGCCGATCGAGGCCCTGACCATGGCCGCGGTCCGCGCGCTGTTCAACCAGTTGCTGCGGGCATTGGTTCGTCGGGCGATCGAGGCGTTGACCAAGACCACCGTGTCGCGGTTGCTGCGCGAGGTCGCCCAGCAGAGTGCTGAGGAGGTCGCCGAGGAGTTGATCACCAACCTGGCGATCCAGCAGTATCAGATCGACCAGGGCCACAAAGACAAGATCGACTGGGACGACGTCGGTACCGCGGCCAAGGGCGCGGCTGCCGGTGGTGCGGCCGCGGGGCTGATTCACGGTCCGACGTTCGGGGCGTTGGGCGGCAAGCACGGCCACGGTGGTATCGGTAACGCGTTCGCCGGTGCGGGGGCCTCCTACGCCGCTGAAGTGGGTGCCGGGGTGGTCGGTGCGGTCGCTGTGGGCGGCAACCTCGACGCGGGCGAGATTTTCGCCGGCGGCGCCCTGGGCGCGGTCTCTGGTGGGATCGACAGTTCCCACGGCCATGGTGACGACGCCCCGCACGGCTCGCCGGACGGCCTCGACGGCGACAGCCACGCATTCGACCCCGACAACAAAACACCCGACGGCAACAACGTCAGTGACAAAGGTCCCGACGCGCCGCCTCCCTACGCCCAGTCTGACCCCAACCCGCCGCCGCCCTATCAGAAGTCTGACCCCAATCCGCCGCCGCCCTACCAGCAGCATCCGCCCGACGACTCGTCAAACGGGCCCAATAGCTCGGTGTCACAGAACACCCACAACTCCCACACCGCGGCCACGGGCGCACCACAGCCACAGCCACAACCCCACAACGGACCACCAGCCGAACACGGAGGCAACCAGCACAACAGCCAGAGCGGTTCACAACAGGCGCCCGGCAACGCCAACAACGCCCCAGGCGATACGCAGCAGACACCGGGTGACGGCCAGACCAATCAAGCCGCGGCGTCGTCTGGTTCAGGCGGTGCCCAGAACGGACAGGGCGGTTCACAGCAGACCCCGGGCGCCACGAACAACACCCAGAGTGATTCACAGCAGACGCCGGGCGGGAGCAACGGTGACCGTGGTAGTTCACCGCAGTCCCCCGGCGAAGCAAACACCAACCATGCCGTAAATCAACACGATTCAGGTAACGGCCAGTCGAATTCGCAGCAGTCGACCAGCGACGGACCCAACAACAATGAGACACCCTCGCACCAGGCTGAAGCCCACAACCCGCAGTCGACGCCGCAGCAGGGATCCACCCACACCGACAATCCACCGTCAGCGCACCAAGACTCGCAACCCAGCCAGAATTCGGGCGGTGCACCCGAGCACACACCCCCTGCACAGACAACCACCAACGGATCATCAGACACCCCACCGGGACACGCCGAGACACCGCCACCCGACTCACAGTCACCCGCCAGCGGCCCGTCCGAGTCCCCGACAACCGATCCCGAATCGGCGACCCAACCAGCTGCGCCACCGGCCAATCCACCGCTCGGCAATGAAGCACCACCACCAGACCGATCACACCCAGCCGGCGAAGCACCAGACGACCAGCCGTCACACCCCACCACGCCGCCGTCCGACACCAACGACAACTCCACCAACCAGCCAACCCCGCCAACGCCCACGGCGGCCAATCCCAGTGGGGTAGCCGCCCCGCCCACACCACCCAACACCCCGACCACCGCGCACGCCACGAGCGCCGCGACACCGTCCACGCCCAACCCGACAACCACACCCACCACGCAAACCGGCCCGACGACCACACCCTCGCCAAACCCCGCCGGCGCCGCCAGCCCCAACACACCCCCAAAGACATCGGCAGGCCTAGGAGCATCGTCGAACCCGACACCGACAGCCGTGTCCACCATCGCAAACACCACCGCCGCCACCCCGGCCCCACGCTCCACGACACAGGAACACACCGAAGTCGTCGTCGGAACGGCGCCCACGCCACCGCCGCCACCGCTGCCGCCAGCCAGGAAGTCCGCCCCGCCCAAGGTCACGAGCGGCGGGCCGCCACCCAAACTGCCGCCACCACCGCGGCGTAACCGGGACGCCGATGTGTCCAGCGACGAGACGTGGCGACACGACCCTGCCACGACCGCGGAGTGGTTCGAGCCGCTGAATCCCGCGCCTGTCAAGGACATCGATGACCATCGCGCCGAGGCGTTCGTCCAGACCGTCGACACCGAGGTCGCTGACACGCTCTCAACGAGCACGCCCACCTCCACCGAATCGCATACCGGGTTGATTCGGTACGACCTGCGGCGAATCAAAGTGGCGCCGAACAAGTTCGTGCAGGAATACACGGTCAAGCTGAACGTGACGGCCGACAACGATCCTGACATCGGGCCCGACACCGTCACCGACATCAAAGCCCGGGTGAAAGCCGGCGTCGACACACTGCTCAACAACGGCAACCGCCTACCCAACGGAGACGAGTTCCGCGTCAACGTCGAATTCACCGACACCGGCGCACACGCATACGTCAAAGTCGGCGACTTCGAGGAGAATTCGCAAACCAAATGGCGCCCAGACGCCACCGAGAACGTCCTCGCCCACGAAATCCTGCACTACCTCGGCGTGCCCGACGAGGGCCGAGACGCAAGGATCGCGCTGCGCCGGCACACCCACAACTCCGGGGTGCACGACACCGACGGCGGAATGATGACGTCCGAGGTTCTGGGACACGACCCGCGGCTGCGCCCACGGCACCTCTGGATGGTCGAGCGCACCGCCAACAGCCAGCTCTCGGTACCCACCTCACTACTCACCACGGCCGACAACACACGAGCGCCACTGCCGCCCAGGGTGTTCGACGAGAGCAGTCAGCCTGCCGAGACACGCAGGGCCCCCGGTGTTGACCGCACGGATGGCGCCGATGACCACGGTGGGTCGTCGACCGAGGCTGTCAGTGCGCCGGTGCGGGATTCGTTGCCGGTGTCGGAGCAGTCGCGTGCGGACGTCGAGTCCTGGATCGGCGATGTCAACAACGACGGCGACGCGTCGGTGCCTCCGGCCGGGGAACGGCTGACCAACTGCGGACCCACCACCTGGGTAGTGTTCGACCGCCTATCAGGAACACCCAGTTTCGGGCGGGCCCACCCGATGCAACTACGCGCCGAAGCCGTCGGCGAGGCAACCGGATTACCGCTCCGCAGTAGCGATCCCGACAGCATCGCCGAACAACTACGCAACGCAGGCACCGGCGCACACACCGTCGTGGTGGCCCAATTCGACAACGGCGTCGCACACAGCTTCAACGCCCTCTTCGACGGCAACCAAATATGGGCCATCGACGGCCAACACGGCACCATCACCGCCTGGCCCCCCACCCTCGACCGCCCCAACAACCCCGTCACCAACTGGTTCGCCGGCACCCCCGACCCCCACGGTGAGAATCCGCCAGACGAGACGACCGTCACCGGCCTCGGTAGTAGCAAGCCCACCACGTCAACCAGCGCGGACCCGCCAACCGGCGCCACGGTCGGCCCCGCTGTGTCGACCCATGTCTTGACGCCGTTCGGTCCAGGGAGCAAACAGCTCAACACAACTCAACATGCGGAACTAGACCTCATTGCCGACGGCCTAGTGGAAAGGGCACAGCAGCAGCTCGACGCCGGACGCGGCGGCTTGCACGTCCGCGCCGAAGGCGGGGGGAACGGCGGTCGGATCAGCAGAGGCGCCGACGTCGTCGGTCAGGAGCGCGCCGGCGCCACGCTGGACTACCTCCGTTCCCAGATCGGGCAGCGACTCGAGGCGGCCGGAATGGCTCGTGATGCGGTCACCGTCAGCCGCGAATCGACCTCGCGGGGGCCTGTGCTCAGAGATGAGCTGGTTGGTTCCGACGAGGAAAAGCGGCGCACTGTCTTGTTGACGGTGGAGGAACGTCTACCCGCGCGCCCGGTTGGCCCGCCGGCCGCCGGGGCGGAAGGATCCCGGCCCGCGGACCTCAATACATCTGCAACGCAAGCGCATTTCGATGCATCCCCGGTCTCGAGTGCCGACCGGGACGAAGTGCTCGGCAGGTTGGCGGCCGGCGACGTCGTCAGCCTGCTCCACGCCGGCGAGGTCGGTGAACTCGAATCGGCCAGGAACACGGTACGAGACCGCCTTCGCGATTCGTTCCGCGACCGGCACGAGCATGTCGATTCAGACCTCGAAAAGATGGTTGAACTGCTCGAGAACTCCCGTATCACCATCAACTTCCAGGTCGATGAAGCGCTTGAAACCCTACTTTCCGAGGACGGCGAAACGGCGCCGTCAGGCGAATCAAGTCAGCGCACCTACCTCAACGCATGGCAACGAGGGGCCTTCTATTCGGAAGAGTTCGCTGACTTACGCGACGAAGCAGAGCGGATGACCGGCCAGTACGACGGCCACGAACCTCCTGTCGACGATGAATCGCCTCAAGATGTGGACGCGCGTCGACGGGTGAACGACTATCTGTCCCGTCAATCGCCGAACTTCCAACCATCAGCGCGACCCAGGTATGGCGCACTGGATTACGGACAATCGCTCAACGGAGCTGCTCCCGGTTACGGGAGTGCGTACTTCGTCCTCAAGGAGCATGTCAAGCACCGGGCGACCTTCACCGCCAACGACTCCATGCAGGGCAACCCCACAGGTTCGACTTTCCTGGGCATGACCCAACTATTGGCACGTACTCGAGACAGCGACTTCCGCAGCATTCACCGTCTGGCCACAACCGGCGAAGGTTTCGAGCGCGAGAAGGCACGACGCGATCCAGCCACCGGCACGGACACGAATTACCTGGAAGCCCAGATACATACGCCGATCGACTTCTTCCGCGACATCGAAGCAGTATCCATCGACCTCGACGATATGAATCGCATCCCAAGCGAGCGCCGCACTGAGTTGAATCGGCGGCTGAGGCAGTATGCCGAGACGCACAACGTGCGCCTCGAAGTACGGCGGGGAAACGACATCGTCACACGTGACATAGTCGCCGAGTTCCCCCGGCCTTCGTCCTCGGCTCACGCCGGCGCCACCGCACGATCCGACTCCGGTGACGACGTCGAATCTCTGCGCGACGAACGCGACACCTCTTCGGACAGCGACTCCGAGGACGCGGAGAGCGAAACCAATCCGACGATGTCGCAGGTGGTGTCGGGGTTGCCCACTGACCGTGACGGCGGTGGGCAGGCTTCCGGTGACGGACAGCACGTGCAGGATTCCGCTGGTGGGCCGGTGCGGGATTCGTTGCCGGTGTCGGGGCAGTCCCGTGCCGACATCGAAGCCTGGATCGGCGATGTCAACAACGACGGGGACGCGTCGATCGCTCCGGCCGGGGATCGGCTGACCAACTGCGGACCCACCACCTGGGTGGTGTTCGACCGCCTGTCGGGGATCCCGAGTTTCGGGCGGGCCCACCCGATGCAACTGCGGGCCCAAGACGTCGGCGAGGCGACCGGATTGCCGCTGCGCGCAAGTAATCCCGACGGCATCGCCGAGCAGTTGCGCAACGCAGGCACCGGGGCGCACACCGTCGTGGTGGCCCAGTTCGACAACGGTGTCGCACACAGCTTCAACGCCCTCTTCGACGGCAACCAACTATGGGCCATCGACGGCCAACACGGCACCATCACCGCCTGGCCCCCCAACCTGGACCGCCCCAACAACCCCGTCACCAACTGGTTCGCCGGCACCCCCGTCGCGCAGTCCACGGGTGGGGACACCTCAGCTCCGCGCATGTGGGGCGCGCCTGGCGAAGCGGTCGGATCGGACCCTGGAACCGCTGGACCGTCCACCGTCGATGCTCCCATCGAACACACCTCGGTGTCGTCGACTGGCCAGCACGGCGACGTGCTGCATCTGCCTTTCGACGAGGGCACTACGTCGGTCGATGGACGTCGGCATGCAGAGGTCGAAGCGTTCGTGTCTCGGGTTGTCAGTGCAGCTGAAAGTCGGCGTGACGCCGGAGAAACGGGTTTGGTCCTGCACGCGCAGGGCGGAGGAAACGGCGGAATGCTCAGCCGTGGAGCTCACGCGATCGGTCTGGAACGGGCGGAAGCAGCCCTCGGCGCGATACGACCACGGATCGAGCGTGCACTTCACGAAAAAGACATCCCTGCCGACTTCGTGACGATCGCTGCCCCGACGTCTCGGGGCACGGCACTCACCGACGACATCTCCGGGCCGGATGACCAAGCGCGGCGTCGGGTGGTCGTGATCCGCATCGAGAACCAGCCGCAGTCCGATGACCCCGCGGATGATGACGGCGACGGCTGGGTGGTCGACGCCGACGGGATGCCGCACTGGGGTCGCTACGGCGCGGCCGGCTTGCTGTTGCGAGCCAGGAACTCCGACGGTGTCCCTGTGGTGCTCTTGCAGCGTCGGGCGCAGTGGTCCGATCAAGGCGGCACGTGGGGCCTGCCCGGAGGTGCGCGGAGCCGTCTCGAGACCCCGGCGCAGGCCGCGCTCCGGGAGACTCACGAGGAAACCGGCTTGCAAGACAACAGGTTCCGTGTGCGCACGAACCTGGTCACCGCACGTGCACCAGGGATCGACTGGACGTACTCCACGGTGATCGGCGATGCTCCATACCCGCTGAAAGCCGAATCGAGCCACGAAGGCTCACATCGGTGGGTGCCGATCGATGCGGTGACCGAATTGCCGTTGCATCCTGGATTGGCTGAAAGCTGGGATGCGTTGCGTGAGCACATGGCAGCCAACCCACCAATGCCTGCGCGGCCCAGCCCCCAACTCGACCCGTCCGTCGATCCGACCGATGTGAGCGGCGGATACGCAATCGACAGCCCCGATGGCGCCCTGATTTTCCGTGATGACAATGATCTGCTGTATCGGGAAGACACCCGCCCTCCCGAGGTGATCTTCGCCGAGGGCTTCGCGATCAACCCCGTCACTCGCGGTCTGAGCAAGGTGTTCGATTTCATCTCCACGACCCGTAACCCTGAACTCGGATACTTGCCGCCCGATTCGAATCAACGAAGATTTCGCTACACCATAGACGCGCCGGGAGGGCTCGACGTCAACAGAACGGTCGGCATCGGCCCGTCTGCCTATCAGCAGGAAGTCTCGTTTCCCGGTGGAATCCGGCGGGAGAACATTGCATCAGCAGTGGAAATTCTTCCTCCGAACGAAGACAGCAGCGCCGCCGGGGCGGGATCGCCGTCCTCGGCACCCAAATACGGGCCCGTCGTCAGGAACGAGCACTTCAACCCCGATCTGCCGAACGAGAATGCGCCCGCGGTACTGCAAGGCCCGATCGGTGGCCGGCCGGCCCCCGACGACGACACCTCGTCCGTCGCATTTGGCAGTACCGGAACATCGATGCATTTCCACCGTGAGGACGAACCCGATTCGTGGGATGCGTATATGGCCGGATTGGCCGATTCGTCTGGGGAGGTCCGGCAGGCGTCCTCGAGTTCGTCGGCGGGCCTGGAGGGCGGCTTGCTGCGACTGCCTTTCCGCGAGGGCACCACGGCGGTCGACGAGCGGCGGTGGCATGTCGAGATCGAAGATTTCGTCTCCCGAGTTGTCACTGCAGCCGGGCGTCGGCGTGACGCTGGGAAATCGGGGTTGATTCTGCATGCGCAGGGCGGTGGAAACGGCGGGAGGTTCAGCCGGGGAGCTGACGCGGTCGGTCAGGAACGGGCGCAGACGGTCATCGACGCGATCAGGCCGCTGATCGAGCGTTCCCTCCAACAGAATTCGATGCCTGCGGACTTCGTGACGATCGCCGCCCCGACGTCTCGGGGCACGGCTCTGCCTGAGGACGTTTCCGGGCCGGATGACCAGGTGCGCCGGGTGGTCGTAGTTCGGGTCGAGGCCTCCGCCGGCCAGCGTCCACCCGCCCCGCTGCCGGACCGGACAACGCGACCAGCGACCACCGGGATCCGGGGTGCGGTCTCGGGATTACCCACCGACCAACCCACCACCACAACGGACTCCCAGCCCACTGCCCCCACCGATCAGCCTGCTGCACACACCCACCCAGCCGAGACCACCGGCGTCAAGTCCGAATCCGACCCCGAGCAAGAATTCTTCGACGCACGCGACACCTTCGACGACGACGCTGAATCCGAGCAGGAATTCTTCGACGCACGCGGCACCTTCGACGCCGAGGACGACGAGGCTGGGGGCCCAGTCGTCGAGACCACGGTCGACCTCGAATCCGAAGCGGATACCGAGCAGGAATTCTTCGACCTCGAATCCGAGGCGGATACCGAGCAGGAATTCTTCGATGCTCACGAAAGTCTCGATGACACTCCGGAAACGGAGGACCAGCCAGACCCACAGCTGCCGGCCCGAATCGGCCCCGATTTGGCTCTGGGTGGCTCGGACTCGATCGAAATGTTCCGTTCGGGTGCTACCGGTGATGCCGGGCTACAGCACATTCGGCAAGTGGTGGAACGCGAGGGTGGCCCGAGCGCCTGGGAGCTTCACCGCGCCGACCTGGCCGCGTTGTTCTCCGACGACAGCATCCGCCCCAATGCCCCGGGCATGCTGCGAGGTGGGCGCACGATCACCCACACCATCGATCTCGGAAAAGGTCGGGCGCTGCACGTCGAGTTGCGGCTCGATGGTGCATCACCGGACTCGACGCTGCGCTTCAAGAAAGAGGAGAAGGCCGGCGGCGAGTTTGAGCATGCCTCGGATTCCACCGTCGAAACCGGCACCTCCAGGGAGGGTCGCATCACCGGCCTCGGCGGCATCCAAGGCAGCGTGACGCACGCGAACGCCACTGACACGGCACCGCTGATCGGCTCGATCGAACGCCAGCGGGTCGTGGCGCAGCAGCGTGCCGACCGTCAGATCAGCGGTGGCCGGGACGAAGAGCCGGGTAGTCGCTTCGAAGGGCAGATTCAAGCCATCATCACCACCCGCCGCGTGGGCCGGTTGGACCCGGCGGGTCCAGTGCGTCGCCGCCTCAGCAAGATGGTGTCACCCGGTTCCGAGCCTACGAGCAATATCGTCAGTTCCGACCGAATCCCGTATTCGATCGAGGTGTTCATCCCCAGCCGCGAGGTCAGTCGCGACGGCCAGGACGAGTCGCGCGACCATGTCGGACCGCTGCCGGGCGATTCCGCTGTTCCACCCAGTGGCGGTCCCCCGCGAATTTCGCAGACACATGCGCTCGGCGGCTCCGACGTCGTGAGCAATTTCTGGTTCGTGGCCGACGACCCATCGCCCGGCTCGCCCCGGCGACAGACGGTGAGCGACCTGGTCGACAGTGCCTCGATGACACGGACATTCCAGTCGGCGTTCGGAGAACAGGCCAAGGCGGCCATGCACGAGACGAGCAATTGGCTGACCGTCGAGAAGGTGCAGGCAAACCTGCACGGCATGACCAACAAGCAGCCACTCGTTCTGCAATACCAGACCGTGCCGGGCGCGACGTTGGAAGTTCACGCATTCGTCGAGCCCCTCGGCACTCCGTTGCACACGAACAGCGGTCAGTCGCCGCCGTCGGGGTCCACGCCGAACCCGATGATGCGTCCGGGGGGTGAGACGAGCAGAACCGAGTTTCACTACGGCAGCGAGACCGACAGCTCGACGGTGCGCCAGAACGCCAGGACCAGGGCGCTGCAGTTACCCATTCCCGGAAGATTCCGTGGCGCCGGCGGTACCGACACCGGGGAAGCGAGTGGCGGTTTCGACGCCAACCACACCCGTGGGGTCAGCCGTGATCAGTCGTCGAGCCTGCAATTCCGCCACCGCAACACACTGAAGACTCCCGTGCCAGGTGAAGCGTGGCGCGGTCAGGTTCGGCTACGGTTCGTGATATCCAACCGCCACCGGATCGCCGAGGATGGGCGCCGGTTCGATGCGGTAGCGCACGAGACTCTCGGTCACTTCGACATGATGAGCGAGAAGTCGGAGTCGACCCCGATCGACGACTTCCGCGGCAAGACGGTATGGGCTCCGCCGCAACGAATCTGGGGTGATCCACCGGCGGATACCCGGTCGCAGGGCAAGCGGCAACGATCGAATCCGATTTCCATCCTCGCCAATCGCCCGACGATCACCCGCGGTGAGGAGGCCGTGCCGTCGCGCGGTCTGGGCTCCATGGACCGGGTCACCAACCTGGACGTGAACGGGTTGCGCGGCATGCTCGACGTCGTGGGCAGCCACGCCTGGGGCAGTGCGTGGAAGAAGCAGCGTTCCACCGTTCTGAACTCGTTCCACCTCAACCGGATTCGTGCTGCCCTGCCTGCCATGACCCAGCACAGCCCGCTGGTCTACACCGGGCCGGGCGGGGGGAAGGTGGCGGTGACCGCTGACTTCGAGCAGCTGACCTTCCGGCGAGTCGTCGAGACGCTGGCCAGCCCGAGTTACGAGGTGAGTGAGGGACCTGCGGGCGGCGTCACGCGCAATCGGCAAACCGGTGGACAAGGCGGCCTTGGCGGGCGCGGTGGTGATGTCGCGGACGGGAGTGTTCTGGGCGAGGTAATCGTCGGCGGCAGTCAAGCCAAGCGCTCGGGCGACCGGTTCCGCGACCGTCGACGCGAGGCGGTGGGAACGAAGTTCGACCAACGGCTGGCCGTGTTCGAGGGATGGGTACGGCTCGACGCCGTGGCGACCGGGCCAAAGGCCACCTCTCACGAGTCTGGTCTGTTTCCCGTGGAGATCGCGATCCCGTTGTCCGAACTGCAGGGCGAGCGGGAACACGATACGCTTTCGCCGCCTTCGTTCAGCCGGGAACAGGCGCAGGGGTTCGTCATTGACAGGACCGGCCCGGCGATGACCTGGACGCCCGTCGCACATGAGAATCCGCCGGAGCCGCCCCGGCATGCCTTCAATGAGGCCTGGCACCCCTCGGACATGGTGGTCGGTGTCGAGCGGGCAAGCGGCCTCTTGGAGGCGATGCGCGACGATCTCGCTCCCGTTCTTGGGAAGCAGCTCGACGACGCGATCCAGAGCCTCTCCGAGGCGTACGGGCCGGAGGTCTTGACCCCGCGACTCGTCCACGAATCGGGCAAGGAATGGAGCCACGTCGTCCCGCTGCAGGTCGGGTCGATCACCGTCAAGGTACGTCCCGTGCGTGACGCACGCTCGGCTGAATACGTCGGGCCGTCAGAGAAATACGAGATCGACCTGATCGCCGAGTCGCAGTCCTTGACCGGAACGTCGCACAGCGACGTCGGCAGTACGATCGTCGGCGGTCGTGTTCAGATTCCGGTACCCCACGGCTCGGTGATGGTCCAGGGCACACGGACCACGCAGCGTCCGGCAGGCCCGACCACAGACCGCGACGGACACGTCACGGACCCCGCCAGCGAGAACACGAACGCCGACATCGACAGGCGGACGGTGTTCCGTGACAGAAACGTTCAGCCCTATAACTTGTTCCGGCAGCCGATCGCCTTCCAGATCAGTTATGAGGCTCACGGGCTGGCCGTGCCGCTGACACTTCAAGAGAGCTATCCGTCGGCGCCTCGGCCGGTGCAGCTGGCGGCAGTCTTCGCCTATCCCAAGAAGGCGCCCGCTCTCGACGCGGCTCCTCGCGAGCCCGGTGAACGCGCCGGGGAGACGCTCCGGCTCGACCCGAGACAGAGCGTCGTGGCGGTGCGGCCGCACTCGTCGGACGGTGTTCCCGACGAACGGGCATCGACCCGGACCGAGGAACGCACCGCCGGGGAGGATTTGATCGGCACTCACGTGCTCGATTCGGTCGCGCCCCAGGGGCGACAAGTCTTCGGTGCGGCCTGGCCCAGGGTGCGTGCCGAATTGGCCGAACACGTCAACACGGTGGCGGTCCAACGGCGCCTTCGTCAGTTCGGCACGGACGCCGTGTTCGTGGTCGATCTGAAGTCCGTACGCGGCGGCAAGGTGTCGCTCAGCGGACGCATCGACACCATCGGGACTGCGCAGCCCGACGGGGTCAGTGAGATCTACCGCGGTGGTCAGACGAACCGTAGCGTCGGCACGTCCGCCTCGAAAGCCACAAGCTGGCAGGGGTATGTGCAAGCGCAAGGCGATCTCCTCCCCGGCGACCCCGGGACGAACGTGTCACTCCTGGGCCGGGTCGACCTCGGATCTGGCCGGGGAGTCGACAACACGCGCACGCAGCTGGCGGGTACCGGCCTACAGGTCCGTCAGCGCAAAGACGCACTCGGCCGTGCTGCGACGGCATCGGTGACGGCCGAGATGAGCCGACCGGCCGGCTTGTTCGAAAGCGGCGGGACCGTCAGGGCCACCGGCACGGCCGGGATCGCATTCACCATTCGCGAGCAGACGACGGGCGATCCAGGCCTCGGCCGTCTCCTGGAGGGCAACGCTGTCGGGCGCCCACTGAGTAACAAGACTGTCGTCGAAGACATCAGCGGCGGCGACGGGCTGCGAGTCAGCACCCTGGCGGATCTGCACGCCGCATCATGGGGTGACAGGTCTACACGCAACGACGTGAAGACGGTCCTCGGTGACGGCTCGCTGAGCGCGTCGCTACCCGCGATGACCCGCGGCCCCGTCGAACTGTTCCGCAGGGGTGCCTTGTCGATCGTGGGGCGCGTCGAGATGCAGCCTCTGCGCTTCAAAGAGGTCAGGGCCGGAAACCATACGACCAACTCGCTCAACGAGGTGAACCAGGTTGTGGGGACTCGGAACATCCAGTCCCTGGAATCAGGAGCGCGGCTACTCGCCGGCCCTCATTGGTCGGTGCCTGGGTTCAACGGTTCGTTGTTGGCCGGCATCGGCGGCGGCGGGCGCGTGCGGCGCGGCGAGTCGTCCAGCGAGACCGCCAAGACCACGTCCAACTCCAGATACCAGCTGCCCTACGTGGTTTTTGCCGGTACCGCTCGGATCACCCTCACCGCGCGCGACGGCACCACGTCACGCGAACTGACTGCGGTGGACCTCGGTGGGCAATTCCTCATCCCGACCGACGAGACCCGGGCCGTCGAACCGCCGGCTCAAAATCAGGATCCAGCCGACACCACGCCTACAATCGTTGTGGCCGAAACGATTCCAGAATCAGAGGAACCGCCCCCGGCGCCGACGGCACCGCCGTCCTCACCCGACGATCCTGCATCCGACGAGTCGGCCGTGGGCATGGCGACGACCGTCGATCGCGGCAAAGCCAAGGCTACGGCGGCGGACTACGAGGCTTGGGACCGTGAGGAGCGCGACCGCGACCTCGCTGCACTCGAGGTGGCGCGGGAGGAATTGCAGACCTATCAGGCCGAGTTGGACGCGGTGCTGGCCGATCCGTCGGCCACGCCGCGTGACCGCAGCGTGGCCCTGGGCAACCGCCACGATGCCCACCGGTACCTTGACTCTGTTCGCGAGGACTTCGAAAACCGTTGGCAGCCGAACCCCAAAGCCGCCCGCGATCAGCGGCCACCGGCCGAAGAAGCGCGCATGGCAGCGGACTTGGGTGGGCCTGCCGAGTCGGGCGTGGTTAGAGTGCAGGCGAGACCGTCACCCCGGGGCGGGTTGGGGTTGCCGGTGGCGGACTCTGCCAGTGGGCGCCGCAATGACGTACCCGAGTTCGCCGGTATCACTCAGGTGCGACCGACGAGTGCCACGTTGTCGGCGGCGGAGTTCGCCGCGGTGGTGGATGCGGTGGTGCCGGCGGGCAGGGCGGTCGAGGCTTTGGATTGTGGGCCGTTGGTGCGAGCGTTGGTTGATTGGCTGTACGGCGGTCGGGTACGGCCGTTGGGGGTTTCCGACGATGCGGCCGGCGTCCGCGGTGGGGCCGGCGGCGCACGAGACCAGGTAGTGGCCGGGGGTGGCTGGGCGCAGGTGAACGGGGCTGCGGGGACCCAGCAGTTGGCTGACGGTCTTCCCGTGGGCTCCACGGTGGTCGCGATGACCTCGCCGTTGCGTGGGAAGATTGGTCACGTGGTGGCCGCGCGGGTCACCACCGACGGGCCGCGGTGGGCTGATCCGCAGCGCCCAACCGAGCGCACCGGTGCGCAGGTGCCTCCCGAGGTGGCGTCGGCGCCGTCGGTGTGGGCGGTGGTCATCGATCCCATGGGGCAGGTTGTGGATCCGCAGACGTGGCCGGTTGTGCCGACGTCCTCGGGTGGGTCAGTGTCCGCGCTGCTGCCGCCGGCCGTGGACGGCGTCACCGACAGAGACCTCACCGGCCGGTTCGGTGCCTATCAAGGACACCCCGGCAACACCGGTGGGCGTGAGTCCGACTCCGACGTTGAGATGACCAATGCGGCTGACGACGTGGCATCTGAGCCGGACGCTGACGACCCGGCCGGAATCGTCGAGTTGCAGGTGCCGGGTGACGGATGGTGTCTGCTCTATTCGGTGGTGGCCAGTACTCCACCGCGGCAATGGAATCCCCACATGTATCAAGGGTGGGCCGCCTCAGCGAGCGAGGCGCACCGCCAGGTACGCGAGCAACTCGTCGACCACCAGGCACCAGTCTCGGACGCATCGTCGCCGCTGTCTCGGGCCGCCGAAGGCTTGCGACAACTGGTGATGGACTGGGTGCGCAACAGAGCGCCGTCAGATCTACCGTCAGACGTGGTTCGTCCCTTCCGCAGCAGCCTCGACGAGATGGACAATTACGAAGAATGGCTGGCGGGTGCCAGCACGGACGAACTGCGAAATCAACTGTCCAGCCTCGGCATTGACACGACGCACGCCCTTGACTGGATGAGTGCCGCGGGCCTGCGCGAACTCACCGTTCAGGCCCGCGCCCAGGAACTCTCCGAGAATGACCCCGCCATGTCCGTCGTCGCCGCACATCGGCAGGCGGAGTCCGATGTCCCGCACGTACGGAGTCGCCGCGGCGCACTGGCCGGCCCCGCCAGCCAGCGCGACTATCTCCGCCGGCGCGGTGTGGGCATGCCGGTCGACCTGATCGTCGATGACGAGGACCTACGGTCGGTGCTCAGAGTCGAGCGGCAAGATCAGCCGTTGACTCGAGACGAGCACCAGCGGCTGCTGGACACCCTCGAGAAGTGGCAACCGAGCACCAGCACCTGGGCCGACGACATGGGGGAAATGTTTCCCGGGCTCATCGGCCACGCTCTTGGCGTACGCCTACGAAACCGCTCGACGGCGGGCACCCATGATGTCGGCCCCAGAAACGCCCCGCCAGTCAACGTCTTTCACAACGGGGTGGACCATTGGAACGCCAGCACCGGCGCCGAACAACCCCGATCGACCACCACAGTCCTCCACCGGTCCCTGCCGTCGAGGCCTGCACCGATCGCCGGCCAGTCCAGGACCACCTTCCCGGACACGGCCAAGACCGGCGGTTCACCGGAATCCTCCGAATCATCGGATCTCAGCGACCCCGACTCCTCCGACGAGGAAGACGCATCGTCGGACGACGGTGATGACTACCGCGACTCGGTCGCCCGACCCTACGCGACGGGCACGCGGGGCCTTCCCGTCGCAAGACACAATCGAGTCGATGCACCCAAACGCGGTCGTATCAGCCCCACTGATACGGAGGCTCGACGCAAACGCGCTCGAATGACCGAGCCGGCCAGCAGCCCCAGTCAACCGGCGCCTGCTCGTGGAGAGGTCGCGCCGAAACCGACTGCCCCGTCGGCTCTTCCGAGCGAGTTGACGGCGGCAACGGTGGAGGCAATGCTGCGCGATCAGAAGGCTCGGCCCAAAGTTCCTGGTATTCAGATCGCCCGGAACTATCCCGGGAACCTCCTCAGAACCAAGCGATGGCTCGCAGGTTCCTCCTGGGGCACGGGTACCAGGACCAATTTGCCCAAAGAGCTCAGTCAGATGCCGGATTACGAAGAGCACCGCGAGGCCATCGCGGACCTCCTCCGCGAACTCGGCTTATACGACAGGCAACTGCCCGAACCGCAGGCTGCGCCGAAGCCATTCGGTGCCGACGACCTCGTCCACGCGTTACGATCGCTGATAGAGCTGCGCAAGACGCACCAGAAGATCATGGGCGGGCAGAGCAAGGGCATGGGTAAGGGCAGGCTGCTCCTGATTCTCGCGAAGAATACGGGTTACACCGGCAACAAACTGACGGAACTCCTTACTACAGACGGAAATTGGCGCCCGCCTCGCGAAACCCTGACAAGGCTGCCCGGATATGAGAGACAGCGTGAGGAGCTGGGCCGCCTCTTCGGCCAGCTGGGTCACGACGGCCTGGCGCAGGACATGCCGCACGCGGCGGAAGCGAACGCTCCCGCCGCCGGGGTAACCGTCGCAAAGCTGGCCGCGGCGCTGACTCAGATAGCCGCCAATCCAGGAATCTCCCTGCATGCCGTCGGGACGACCATGGGCATATCTCGCGTAGCAACGGGGAAGTACCTGGCACCGGACGCCGGCGGCCTACGCATCGATCCCGAATGGTTCACGGCTCAGCCCGACTACGCGGAACATCGGGATGCGATCCAAGCGTCATTGCGCCAAATTGGGCAGGACGGCCAGGCGGATCGCCTTCCGCCGGCCTTCGCCGCCGCAGAGCTCGTCGAGGCGCTACGCAGCAACGACGCACTGCTCGTGGACGCCATTGCCCGAATGCGGCTCGACCCCGAACTGTCGCCGCACACCGCGGGATCCCTTGCCGGTATGACCGCAAATACCTTGGCGGCCTTCACATCAGTGGTGGACAGGGGGCCATCGATCCGTGCCCAGCCGACTGTGGAGACGCACCTGAGAGACACGACGCCTTACCTACGTCGTGAACTCGCCGCGCGGCTCGAGGATATGACCAATCTGGCCCGAGGACGTCACCCCGTAGGTGCGCGACGCACGGACATGACCAAGGTGACACTTCCGGGGGCCGGGTCCGCGCCGGATCGTATGTATGTAGTCCACCGAGGAGTCCCCGCTACCGTCAAGCCCGGGAAAGCGACGCAACTAGCGCTCCTGTACCGCCATAACGACGACTTGGTGCGACCGCCTAGGTCTTACCAAGGTGATCGGCCGAGGCAAGCGCTGCGATGGCTCGCCACGGCGCTGAAGGAACAGCTGGAGGAACGGAGTGAAGTCCAGGCCTATCTCGACGCCGGCGAAGGCACGCTGTATGTCTCGTCGAACAGCACAGCGCTCAACCATCGACTTGAGACTCTTCTGGCTTCCGGATCGAACTTCGAACGAGCCCTTGAAGGCCGTGCCGCAGCGCTCGATCCGAGACGGGACCGGCACGTCGCCAACCTGCGGGATTTGTTGCGCTCACCCGTCGTTGACCGGGGGGATGCAGTCAGCAAGATCGTCGCTGCGCTGAAGGATGGTCGGGTTGTCGTTCCTGCCGAGCGTTACACACGGCAGTACCGCACGGGGGACGGCGTGTCGCGTGCCCATGCCGTCGACCTGCACGCCGAACGGCGGATCATGAGAACGTTGAAGTCCGAGGGCCGGGCGATGAATCTCGACCTTCTTGCCGGCACCATGCGCGCGTGCGGTTTTTGTGCAGCTGATTTGGAATTCGAGCCGTCGCGGCCTCGTGGTCCGTTGTGGCTGTCGCGCAACGCCACATTTGAGCTGGACGCCGATGCGATCATCGACGACTACCTGCGGCGATCAATCGGAACTTACGCAACTCGAACACGACGCGACAAAATCACGGTCGAATACGATACGGACTCCGATTCCGACGCCACCCGCGAATCGGCCGAAGACCAACCCGGGCCCCAGGCGGACGCCGCCACGACATTCAATCAGGATGACTCGTCACCGTTGAGTAGCGCTGATGTGTCCCGCGAGTCGTCCTGGTCCCCGACGCAAGACTGAATCGGCCTTTCCCCCGGCCTGGTATGCACCTTCCGCAAGGTAGGGAGGTGCCGATGACCGAGTCGGACCAATCCGCGAGGTGGGGAGCGGGTTTCGGTGTTGGCGCTCGCAGCGGTGCTGGCCGGCGGCTCGGTGGCTATGCCAGCCTGCTGATCGCTGCGGTGGATCAGCGTTCGGTGCGTGATTCTCGGAGCAACCGACGTCCCAGGAGGTTTCGTCACTCCCGCTAAGTAACGTTCGCACAGGGTTCCTCTGTCATTCACTATCTGATCGGCCCTCGTCCGTGCGCGGGGGCGAGAGTTGGATCGTGTGGGTACGCACCTCGAGCATCTCGGCACCAGGCCGCCCACGGTCCTTGCCGATTCGGCTACTGCGGTCGCTGGTCGGGTGACTTACTGCCCTGGCTGCCCCGCTGGACGGATGATGTCTAGCGGTGTGGTGTTGTTGGCGCAGTTGCGGGTCGGCTGCGTCTGAGTCGTCATGTCCATTGACATTCCCCCTGCGTTGCAGTGGATCTCCTATCTTGCGGGCAGTAAGTGGCCGCAAGGTGATGAGGACGGGCTGTGGCGCATCGGTGAGCATTGGCATGAGTCGGCATCGGAGATGTCGGATCTGATCCCCGATTTGAATCGGGTGCGCAACGAGACGATGTCGGTGATCACCGGCGAGACCGCCGACACCGCGGCGCAGGAGTTCGCCAAACTCTTCGACGGCGACTACTCGGTGGACAAGCTGGTCGAGGCGATGGCGGCACTCGGCGAGACCGCGCGTCAGGCCGGTACCCAGGTCGAGGCGTCCAAGATCGAAATCTTGGTCGGGTTGGCACTGGCCGCAGCGGAGATCCTCTACGCGATTGCGATGGCGCCATGGACATTTGGGATCTCATTGTCGTGGATTCCGGCGATCGAGGCGCTGACCATGGTCGCGGTCCGGATGCTGTTCAACCAATTGATGCGGGCGTTGGTCCGTCGTGCGATCGAGGCGTTGACCAAGACCACCGTATCGCGGTTGCTGCGCGAGGTCGCCCAGCAGAGCGCTGAGGAGGTCGCCGAGGAGTTGATCACCAACCTGGCGATCCAGCAGTATCAGATCGACCAGGGCCACAAGGACAAGATCGACTGGGACGACGTCGGTAACGCAGCCAAGAGTGCGGCTGCTGGTGGGGCGGCGGCGGGGGCGTTTCATGGTCCAGCGTTCGGGGCGTTGGGCGGCAAGCACGGCCACGGTGGCATCGGCAATGCACTTGCCGGGGCTGGGGCTTCCTACGGTGCGGAAGTGGTCGCGGGTGTGGCTGGTGCGCTCGCTGCGGGTAGCAACTTGGATGCGGGCGAGATTTTCGCAGGTGGCGCCCTGGGTGCGGTGTCTGGTGGTATCGACAGTTCGCACGGTCACGGCGACGACTCCCCGCACGGTGCACCGGACGGCCTGGACGGCGGCAGTCACGCATTCGACCCCGATCACAAGGCACCCGACGGCAAGTCGGACGGGGACCACGCGGACGGGCCGGGAGGGGACGCGAATGACCCACCGCCGCCTCCCTATCAAAAGTCTGATCCCAACGAACCCCCTCCGCCCTACCAAGAACGCCCGTCCAACGGCTCCTCCGACGGGCCAAAGAGTTCGCTGTCGCACGACGGCGGCAACTCGCATACGGCGGCCACGGGCGCACCGTCGCCGCAGACCCACGACGGCTCATCGACCCAGCACGGGGGCAACGGACAGAACGGCCAGCACAGTTCGCAACAGTCGCCTGGCGGTGGCCAATCCAATAACGGTGTAGGTCAGCATGACTCGGGCAACGGCCAGCACGGTTCACAGCAGTCGACGACTGGCGAGCAGTCCAGCCAGGGTCAGCATGACTCGGGCAGCGGCCACAACGGTCAGGGCAGTTCGCAGCAGTCGACCAGCGGCGGGAACAACACGCAGGGCGGTTCACCGCAGTCCCCCGCTGATGGAAACACCAACCATTCTGTAAATCACCAGGATTCAGATGCCGTCCAGTCGAAGTCGCAGCAGCCACCCGGCGGCGCGAACAGCACCCAGGGCGCTACGCAGCAGTCGACCGGCGATGGGCTCAACGATGGGGCCTCCTCGCATCAGGCTGAAGCGCACAACCCGCAGTCAACGTCACAGCAGGGATCCACACACACTGATGATTCGCCTTCGGCGCAGCATGGCGCGCCGCCGAACCAGGATACGGGCCGCGGACCCGAGCACACACCCCCTCCTCAGACGGTCACCAACGGGCCGTCGGACACCCCAACGGCGCATGCCGATACACCGCCATCCGCCGCACAGTCACCCGCCGACAACCCATCCGAGCCCCCGACAACCGATCATGGATCAACACCCCAATCGGCTCCGCCGCCCGACCAAACGCCGCCCGCCAATCCGCCGCTCGACGACGCGGAACCGCCACCGGATGGATCACGCCCGGTAGGCGAAGCACCGGGCGAGCAGCTACCGCAAGCCAGCACGCCACCGTCCGATACCAACGGCAATTCCACGAACCAGCCAACCGCGCCGCCGGCGGAACCCAACACCGCAACCCCACCGCCGCCCGCCAACACCTCGGCCAACCCGCCCACGGCAGCCAACGCCCCGACCACCGCTCCCACGACGAACGCCGGGACTCAGTCCACGACGACACCGTCCAACCCGACAACCACGCCCGCCAACCCGACACCCACCACGCCCAGCGCGCAGGCCAGCCCGACGCCGACACCGACGTCGAACCCCGCCGGGGCCGTCAGTCCCGGCGCACCTGCGAAGGTGTCGGCGGGCTTGGGGACGTCGTCGAATTCGACTCCGACGGCCGTGTCGAACATCGCAAGCACCACCGCCGCTGCACCGGCGTCTCGTTCGACGAATGAGCAGTCCGAGGTCGTCGTGGGGATGGTGCCTACGCCGCCGCCACCGCCGGCCGCCACATCACCCAAGCCGCGGCCCAAGGTCTCGGTGGCCCGGCCGTTGATGCTGCGCGGTCCGGTGTCGGGATCACCCGATGCCGTGGGATCGGATGGGGATTGGTCTGATCAAACTGATCGGGGAGAGTCTTCGCCGGTAGCCCGGCGGGCGGAATTGCCCCGGTCGGGGCAGTCCCATCGCGACGTCGCCGAGTGGGTGGGCGATGTCAACAACGACGGCGACCGCGCGGTGGTGCCGGCGGGGCAGCGAATGGCTAATTGCGGGCCCACGACGTGGGTGGTATTCGATCGCCTGGCTGGGACGCCGAGTTTCGGGCGGGCGCATCCGGTGCAGTTACGCGCCGAAGACGTCGGTGACGTAACAGGGTTGCCGCTGCAGCGCAGTGATCCCGACGCGATCGCCGATCAGCTGCGCGACGCGGGCGTGGGTGCGCACACCGTGGTGGCGGTCAGGTTCGGCAACGGGGTGGCACACAGCTTCAACGCCCTGTTCGACGGTGACGGGGTGTGGGCCATCGATGGGCAGCACGGCACGATCACCGCGTGGCCGCCGAGTCCGGGGCGGGAGGGCAACCCGGTCACCGACTGGTTCGCAGGCACCCCCCCAGCGCAGTCCGGTCAGGGCGAAGTGACCTCCGCCGCCCTCGACGACCACAACAACATCACCTACACGCCCACCCAGGAATCACTGCATGGTCCGGTTTCGGGTTCGTCTCTTGCCGTTCCGGATCCGGATGACGAGCACCCGGGCAAAAGCCGGGACAAGGGCAAGGGCAAGGCCACTGCCGAGCAGCAGGCCAGCGAGGCGCTGGCAGACCAACGGCGCGAGCAGGCCGAGCTGTTGGGCGCACTGTCCGAGGCCCTGGCGGACCATCAGCGCGCCCAGACCGAGGTGCACGCCGCCATCGACGATGGGAACGTCGAACGGCTGGCAGCGGCGACGGCTCAGCTCGGTGCGGCCGAAACGCAGCTGGGAGCAGTCGAGGATGTCGCGAGGCATCGCGGCGTGGATCCCGATACGTTGGGTGCCCGGCAAACCAGGCCCCAAGAACCCGCCCGTCGCAGTCCTCCCGACGTGGGTCCCTCCAACTGGGCGGCCGCCGCCAGCCATTCCGACGCCGAGCCGGAATCTGATGAAGAGGGCGAGTTCTACGACGCACTCACCGGATTGGAAGGCGACGAACAGGGCTGGCCCGTCGTCGACAAGGCTGCCAGCAAGCCGGCACCCGCGGCCACCGCTGGTGCCAGCCACTCCGACGCGGAGCCGGAATCCGACGGAGAGGACGAGTTCTACGACGCACTCACCGGATTGGAAGGCGACGAACAGGGCTGGCCCGTCGTCGACAAGGCTTCCACCACGCCGATACCGGCCAGCGTTCCAGCTCGCGATCCCGGTCCGCGGCTGCCGGCCCGTTCGGGGCCGAACCTCGTGCTCGGGGGCATGGACGTCGTCGAGCGCTTCCACTCCGGGAATGAAAGTCTGGACCAGATCCGAAGGTTGGTGACCGAACACGGCGGCCAGAAGACGTGGGACGCCAACCGCGAGCGTCTGGCCGCGTTGTTCTCCGACGACGGGCTCAAGCCCAAGGTCCCCGGCATGTTGCGGGGCGGCAAGCCGGTCAGTCAGGTGGTCGAACTGGGATTCGGCCGAACCCTGAGCCTCGACCTACGGCTGGACGGGTCCGCGGACGCATCCGCGCTGCAGTTCAAGGAGAACGTCAAGGAATACGAGTTCGAGCACAGCTCCGACCCGAGCAGCATCGTCGGGTCGTTCGACGAGGGCCGCCGCACCTACGTCGCGGGTGCGCAGGCCGGCCTCACCCACACCAACGCAAGCCACACCATGGGCCTGTTCGGGCTGCGCGAGCATCAGTGGTCGGAGTCCACGCAGCGCACCGACCGCCAGATCAGCGGCGGCCAAACGACCGAGCCCGGAACGCGTTTCGAGGGCAACATCCAGGCCGTGGTCGCGTATCGGCTGAACGGCCCCGTGGACCGCGGGACCGGTTCCGGCAGGAGTGGCAGTCTCCCGCCGGTGTCGTTCCACACCGAAGTGACGGTTCCCACGCGGGCCGTCACCGACGGTGCCGGCCCCGCCGCGGCATCCGATGGGCCACCGCGGGTGACGAACTCCCGCGCACTGACCGGATCCGACGTCGTGACCAATCTGCAGTTACTTCCGGACGCCGTGGGTCCCCATCGCGGTCCGCAGTCCACCACGGAATTCGTGTCGAGCCCGGCGATGCGCACCGCATTCGGGTCGGCCTACGGCAAGCAGGCCGACCGGGCGATGAACGAGATCGACGAATGGCTGAGCGTCGAACTGCTGCAGGCCAATCTGCACGGAATGACCAACAAGCAACCGCTCGTGCGCCATCTCGAGGGCATTCCCGGTGGCCGGGTGGAGGTGCACGCATTCGTCGAGTCGCTCGGCACTCCCCCGGATGCCACGCCGGCGGTCGGTGAGCAGACCTCGAACGCTGAGAACCCACGAATGCGCCCCACCGGGGAGACGAGCAAGACCGAATTCCACTACGGCACCGAGACCGATTCCGCCACGACGCGGCAGGATCAAATTACCTACACCGCCCAGCTTCCCCTGCCCGGACGCAGTCGCGGGCAGGGTGGTACGCCCACCGGAGAAGTGGTGGGAGGCTTGGACGGTGGACTGAACGTGGGCCGCAGCACCAATGAGGTGACCGGCTCGCAGTTCCGCAACCGCAGCACGTTGAAGAACCCGGTGGCAGGTCAATCGTGGAGCGGGCAGGTCCGGTTGCGGTTCGTCATGCATGGCCCCGGCTCGGTCTCACCCACGCAGCGCAACGGTGCCTTCAAGGGCGCGGTACACGAGACACGGGCCGAGTTCGACGCTCTGATTGAGAAGTCCGAGACCACCCCGACCACCGATTACCGCGGGACACAGGTACATGCGCCGCCCGCGCGCATCTGGGGCCGGGGTGGACCGTCCGCTGAACACAATTCCTCGACGCGCCGGTCGCGGTGGAAGTTGGGCGCGGCAAGCCGCCCGGCGGCCGCGCCGGATGACGGGGCTGCGCCCACGCCACGCGAGCGGGGGGAGGCCGAGCCGCTGGCCGGGCTGGGCAGCATGGATCGGGTCACCAACCTCGACCTCAGCGGATTCCACGGCCTGGTGGACTCGATGGGGCACCGGGCATTCGGCCGCAAGTGGAACGAGGTCCGCCCGACCGTCACAGCCGCCGGCCACCTCAATCGCATCCGTGCCGGACTGCCGGGCATGACCCAGCACAGCCCACTTACCAGCACCGAGCTGGCCGGGCCGGGGTCGTCGAGCACGTTGGCGCTCACCGCCGACATCGAGAACCTGACCTACCGCCGCACCATCGCCAAGGTCTTGTCGTCGCCCAGCATGGAGAGCACCGAGGGGTCGACGACCACGACGGTCAGCACCAAGCAGATCGCTGGGCAGGGCGCGCTGGGTGGACGCGGCGGCGACGTGGCGGGCGGTCCCGTGCTCGGTGAGGTCATCGTCGGGGCCAATCAGACTGCCCGCGAAGGCAGCCGGGTCCGCGAACAGCAGCGCGCGGTGGTGCAGACCAAGTTCGAACAGCCCATGGCGATCTTCGACGGCTGGGTTCGCATCGACGGCACGATGACCGGCTCCAGGGCCACCGTGCACGAATCGGGTCTGTTCCCCGTCGAGATCGCGATTCCGCTCACTGAACTGCAGGGCTCGCGCACCCACGACGCGGTGCTGCCGCCCACGTTCGACAGGTCCAGCCCCGCGGGATTCGTCGAAGCACCAGCCCCCGTGCGAAGCGATGCGCAGACACCCCCGGTCGCAGTCGAATCCACCTCGGCCACAACGACTTCATCGCTGGCGTGGACGCCCCCGACTGCGACGGACGAACCCCCGGCACCCCCGGCTCATGCTCTGCTGGAAACCTGGCATCCCACGGACATGTTGGTCGGCCTCGACCCGGCAAGTGGCTTGACGGAGGCTATTCGGGCCGACCTCGGCCCCGCCCTCGGCAAGGACGTCGACAAGGCCATGCAGGGGGTGACCCAGCACTTCGGCCCGCAGGTGTTGCAGGCCCGCCTGGTCCACCAGTCGGGTCAGCAGTGGAGCCACGACATTGCGGTGACCGGTGGCAAGATCACGGTCAAGGTCAAGGCAATTCGAGAGGCCGACGCCGAATATGTAGGCCAGTCAGCGAAATTCGAGACCGACCAGTCCATCGAGTCGCAGTCGTCGACCGCCCGTTTGCAGGACGACCTGACCCGCCACGTGGAGGGAGGGCGGCTCGTCGTACCGTTCCCGCACGGGTCGGCGTCGGCTCAGGTTACCCACAGCGGTTCGATACTGCCCAAGGCGGCACCCGCCGCCGGCGGCGATCTCACGACCCCGCGCGCCGAGACCACGGTCACCGACACCGACCACCGGGTTCCGACACGCGTGCGGACCACCGAGGCAAACGACCTGTTCCGGCAACCCATCCGGTTCGAGATCAGCTACGAAAAGCACAAGGGTGCCCGGCTGCTGTCGAAGGTGCCCGAGAACGCCGCCGATGTGCGTCTGGCCGGCGTGTTCGCCTACCCGCACACGGCTCCGGCCGACAACAGTCAGGCCGGCCGCGGACCTAGTGGAGCCGCGGACGGGCCAGGCATCCGACTCGAACCCGATCACGTCGTCACCGAGGTGCGGCCGCCTGCACCGGATCAAGCAGAGCCCCCGCAAGCGGCGCCTGCCGCGACCCGCACGCCCAACGAGGACGCGGTGGCGGCACACGTCCTCGATTCGATGACCGAGCAGGGCCGGGAGGTGTTCGGCGACGATTGGCCGGCCGTGCGGGCCGAACTCGCCCAGCACGTCAGCACCCGCGCGCTGCACGGTGGGCTGGGCGATTACAGCCGTAATGGTGAGAAGACCGTCGAGCTGGATTCGGTCAGAGGCGGCAAGGTCGTATTGAGTGCGCGAGTGGACGACCTGACCGCCCCGGCTCCGGGGACGGCCAAGGATGCTGAGTTCTACACCGGCGGCCAGACGATTCAGACCGTGACCGACACCAACACCAAGATCGATAACTGGCAGGTGATCCTCCAGGCGCAGGGCACCGTGTTGCCGGTAGACGTCGGGGTGAACGCCTCCCTGCTCGGCCGCGTCGACATCAACCGGGCCGCCGACAGCAGCAATACGCTGACCAAGAACTCGGCCACCGGCGAGCTGTTCCGGAAGAAGGCCGCCGCGAACATCCAAGCCGGCACAGCTACGGTGCACGCTCAGATGAGCCGTCCCACTGGGCTTTTGGGCAATGGAACCCGACGCGAGGGTGGCGGCGTAGCCAAGATCGATTTCCGGGCCAGGCAGGCAAGTCCGGATGCCGAGCAGCCGCGCTACGAAACGCGACCGGAAACCCTCGACGGGGGGCAACGCGGGCTGCCGCGAGGTGCGATAGTCCGCAAGGTTGTCGACGGCGACCAGTTCCGACGCGGGGCGCAGGACAACATCAAGGCGGTGGGCGGGATCGCGGCGTCGCGACTGCGGGATCAGCTACCCACGGCACTCAGCGACATCACGTTGCAGCGGCACCTGCCTGCGATGACGCGCGGTGAGGAAGTCGAACTGTTCCGGGACGGCTCCTTGCGGGTTACCGGCCACGCCGACCTGACCGCGCTGAACAGCACCGGGGTCGAGGGCAAAGGCGGGATGACGAACCTCCTCAACGAGGTCAATCAGGGCTATTCGCATCAGGATTCGTCGGCATGGGAGGCGGGTCCCCGGTTCTTGGCCGGCCCCCACGGCAACCTGGGTGACGTCTTGCGCGGGAACATCATGTTCGGTGGAGGCGCGCTGGGCCGTAGCCGTCACGGCGCCTCCTACGGGCAGAACGCCAAGGTGTCCGCCAACGCGAAGTTCACCGGCTCCCATGCTGTCTTCGACGGCGCCGCCACGATCGTGCTGACCGTCCACGACGGCGACACCTCGCACACGCTGTCCGGGGTGGACGTGCATGGACCGATGCTGATCCCCACCTCAAGGCTCGACCCGGTCGAGACGCCGCCTGCGCCGGCGGATATCCACGCACCTCCGCCGAATGAGGTGCCCGCGGTCAACACCGGTGCGACGGGGGCCCGGTTGTCGACGTCCTCGGCTGGACCTGCCGGCCAGCCCGCCGGATTGCCTATTGTCAGGAGTCGCCGTCTACAGCGGCTGTTCGGCGGTGGTCGAGGCCCGACGGTCAAACCGGCGACCGTCGCAAACCCCCGCCGCCCGGCCACCGAGGATGGCCGTGCGACCTCTGTGCGCGCACCGGCGCCGATGATCGAACTGACGGATTTCGGTGCAGGTCTGAGCCTCCAGGGGGCACTCGATGACACTTTCGCCCGGTTCGGCAAGCACGATGACGCGCGTCGACCCGATGCGCGGTGATGGCCCGCACGACGGGAATCAGGACCGCACGCCAAACGCGAATGTCGGCGGTGCTCGGTAGGCTCACGAATGTGACCGTCCTCGCTGGCCGCCTCGATGACGATGCTCCTGCCGATGCGTTTCTCGCCGACGCTCAGCGCTATCGGCGTGAGCTGTTGGCGCACTGCTACCGGATGACCGGCTCGCTGCACGACGCCGAGGACCTGGTGCAGGAGACCTACCTGCGGGCGTGGAAGTCCTACCAGGGCTTTCAAGGCAAATCCTCGGTGCGGACCTGGCTGTACCGCATCGCCACCAACACGTGTCTGACCGCACTGGAAGGCCGTCAACGCCGTCCCTTGCCGTCGGGGCTGGGCGGACCCAGCTCGACCGGGACCGAGGACATCAGCGAGCACCACGAGGTGCCGTGGCTGGAGCCGCTGCCGGATGAGTCGACCGATCCGGTCAATATCGTCGGTTCCCGCGAATCGGTCCGGTTGGCGTTCGTGGCCGCACTGCAGCATCTGTCCCCCCGTCAACGCGCGGTGCTGGTGATGCGCGAGGTGCTGCAGTGGAAGGCCGCCGAGGTCGGCGAGGCGATCGGCACGTCGACCGCTGCGGTGAACAGCCTGTTGCAGCGGGCCCGGGCGCAGCTCGACGCGGTCGGCCCCAGCGAGGACGACAACATCGCCGCGCCGGAGTCGCCCGAGGCGCAGGACCTGCTGGGCCGCTACATCTCCGCATTCGAGGCCTACGACATCGACAGGCTGGTCGAGCTGTTCACCGCCGAGGCGATCTGGGAGATGCCTCCGTTCGACACCTGGTATCAGGGCCCGCAGGCCATCGGCGACCTGTCCCGCTACAAGTGCCCGGCCGAAGGCCCCGGGGATATGCGGTTCATCCCGACGACGGCCAACGGTCAACCCGCAGCGGCGATGTACCTGCTCAACCGCGAGACCGGCCGCCACGAAGCCTTCCAGTTGCACGTGCTCGACATCTCCCCGGACGGCATCTCGCATGTGGTGGCGTTCATGGAACCCTCGTTGTTCGACAAGTTCGGGCTGGCCGCTGCGCTCTAGTGTCCTGAGTCATTAATTCTGATGCAGTAGTTGCCGATGCTGGTGAAGATTTGGTCGGCAGTCTTGGTCCAG
>NZ_JAMQTH010000012.1:0-277557 GCF_032883035.1 Mycobacterium appelbergii | reverse complement strand
CACGATCCACGGCAGCCTGAGGACTGGGCACGGCCTAGTTTAACAACTGAGCCGTAATTAATGACTCAGGACACTAGTCGCGGTGGATCTCGGCGATCCTGCTGCCGTCGCGGCGGGCGGAGGATCTCTTCGCGGGGTGGTGGCAGCTGAGCGCCGCGCTCGGTGCGGTTCCGCGGACGTTGGTCTGGGACGGCGAGGGGCGATCGGCCGAAACCGTGGTGGCCGAATCGAATTGACCCGTGATTGCCACGCCTTCCGCGGCGTGCTGGGCGCCAAGGTGGTGGTCCCCAAACCCGCCGAGCCTGAGCATAAGGGCATCATCGAACGCGCCCACGACTATTTCGAACGGTCGTTTCTGCCGGGCAGACAGTTCAGCGGTCCCGGCGATTTCAACCAGCAGTTCGGCAAATGGCTGCATGTGGTCAATGCCCGCCGGCGACGGGTGCTCGGCTGTGCACCGACCGACCGGATCGGCGCCGATCTGGCGGCGATGCTGGCGCTGCCGCCGGTGCCCCCGCAGGTCGGGTGGCGCAACTCGACCCGGTTGGCGCGTGATCATTACGTGCGGTTGGACTCCAATGACTACTCGGTGCATCCGGGGGTGATCGGGCGCCGTATCGAAGTAGTGGCGGATCTGGATCGGGTGCGGGTGTTCTGCGACGGCAAGACCGTCGCGCAGCATGAACTGGTGTGGGCGTGGCATCAGACGATCACGGACTCAGAGCATCGCGAAGCGGCGAATATGCTGCACCACAACAGAATCAGTGCCTTACTTCCGGTTAGTGAGTCCGACGATCAGGTCATGGTCGAACAGCGCAGCCTCACCGATTATGACGCCGCGCTGGGTATCGACCCCGGCGACGGCGGGCTGGTGTCATAACCACCAAACCACCACCAAGACCGCGGCGTCCTCGGCGGCTGGCCGGGATCTGAGCGCCGAGATCAGCTTCCTCACCCGAGCCTTGAAGGCCCCCACGATGCGCGAGGCTGTGACCCGACTGGCGGAGCGGGCCCGCGCCGAGTCCTGGACCCATGAAGAATTCCTGGTGGCCTGTTTACAACGTGAAGTCTCTGCCCGAGAATCTCACGGCGGCGAGGGTCGGATCCGAGCAGCCCGGTTTCCCTCGCGAAAGTCGATGGAACAGTTCGACTTCGATCACGCACGTGGACTCAAACGCGACACCATCGCTCATCTCGGAACGCTGGACTTCGTGGTCGCCAAAGACAACGTCGTCTTTCTGGGCCCGCCCGGGACCGGCAAACGCATCTGGCGATCGGGATCGCGATCCGGGCCTGCCAGGCCGGGCACCGGGTGTTGTTCGCCACCGCCTCGCAATGGGTCGCTCGCCTGGCCGAGGCCCACCAGAGTGGTCGACTGCAGCAGGAGCTCATCCGGCTGGGTCGCTACCCGGTGGTCGTCGTCGACCTATGCCGACTTCGGCATAGATCGACGAGGTCGGCTACGTCCCGTTCGAACCCGAGGCCGCGAACCTGTTCTTCCAGCTGGTCTTCTGGTCTCGTCCCGATACGAACGGGCCAGCCTCATCGTCACCTCCAACAAACCCTTCGGCCGCTGGGGAGAGGTGTTCGGCGACGACGTGGTAGCTGCAGCCATGATCGACCGCCTCGTCCACCACGCCGAAGTGATCGCCTTAACGGGCGACTCCTATCGCGTCAAAGACCGCGACCTCGGGCGAGTCCCGGGATCGACCACCGAAGAATGAACGCCAGGGGGTCAATTTTCAACCGTTGAAAAGGGGTCAATTTTCAACCGTCGTTGACATCGATCCCTCACTCAGTTCGCTCTCTCGTAGCGTCTCCTGTTACTGCCCGGAAGCCGGCTATCACCGTAGGGTCCTCGACGGTTACGTTCGGCGGTCGTTCTCTCTGCCCATCGCCGGGCTGCGCAAGGCATATCAAGCCTCGAGTCCGTGCGACAACTTCAACGACCATGCGCGCACGCTCACTTTCCGGGGCCCGTCACCTGACGGCGAGCGCCAGAACACTTCGCAGCGTTTCCACCTAGGTGTCAACAGCGGGGCGAGTTCTAGTCAACGTCACAACACTGACGGACCATCGGAGGATAACAGGGTCGTGAATAGGTCGGCCGAGCAACGGTCTTGAAGCGTCAGTCGTGGGTGGCCACAGTGAAGGTTTCCGAGCTTTCGGTTTGTGAGGTCTATGGCCTGTGGGTTTGCCCGCTGGGCGTGCTGTCTGGGGTTCCAGCTCATACCACGCTGTTCACGGACACGGCGAACCCGACGCAAGTCGATACCCGATAGTGCATGTTCAGGAATGCGTCATCATGAATTGCACAGGTACTCGGCATACAACGACGTCAGCGCAGACAAGCGACCGACCGAGGTGTTCAGGTCCCAATTCGCTCTTGCGCCGATCCGCGTCAAATGGCTTGCGACCGTGCTGTGATGCAGGAACAGCTCAGCCGAGGCCTGGCGCAGGGAACCCGTCCGACAGAACGCTTGCAGCACTCTCAGTTGATCCGCCCCGCCGGGTTTGGCGCGCAGTTGAGCAACAGCCTGCACTCCTCGGTCGTCCGAGAGAACAGACATGGGGATGTGTGCCAGCAAAGTTAGAGACCCCAGACGCAGGTGCGAGGCGACGACGTCGGTGCGCGTCGCTCCAGCGAAGCGAAGTGCGACTTTGGCCTCATTCCAAGACTGGTGTGCTTGGGTAACTGGCTGCGGCGTACCGACTCCCGCGACCAGGCCTGACTCCAGTCCGGATTCGGACTCCTTGCCTGCTATGTGTTCGGCCAAGGTGTCCTCGATGGTGGCATACGGCACCACCTGCTGGATGAGAACCGCTGCGAGTCCGTCCTCGCTGGTCACCTGCACGCGATCCGCCTGCCAACACTGTTCGGCGACGTCGCGAGCCCACACCGATGGGTCACGCTTGGTGCTGTGCCGAAGAGCTACCAGCACAACCGGTCGCCCCACACGCAGCCCCAGAGCGCGCGCTGTTGCCGTTTGAGCATCATCGGACCGGGTCGGATCCAAGAGCAGCCGAGTATCATCGGCCTGCACACGGGCGTCCTCCCGCCGAATCGGAGTGGTGCTCAACGCTCCGGCCACGAGCGCCAACCGCTCGAGAACCAGCTCGTCGAAGGGTTCCGGCCCGCCCTGCCGCTCGAGCCAAACCACCCCGTGATCCGCGACCTCGAGCTCGGCCGATGGCGTCGGCGGCCCTTTCAACTGCCGGCTCTCTGCCGAGCTGGGCGCCAACCGGACAACTACACCGTTGCTGTTTCGCCAACCCGCCACGCACTGCGCCAGACCGGCGGTCGCCTGTACCAGGGCGCGGGGACTGGCCCTGCGCTCAAGCAGCATGTCGTAGAAAGCGATCACTCGCATCGCCGAGGCCGCCGCGTCGGTCTCCGACAGTCGAAGAAGCAAGCCTTGCATGACCCCAGTGTATGTGAGTCAAACAACGTTCAAGGGCGAATGTGATCGCACCTTCACGCGGTACAGCGTGCACCATCAGACTGCGTCAGCGCCCGACTGGCCTCGATGTGAATTCGCCACGCGCAATGTGGACGGCATATATTTCATCCGATCCTCGCTGGCGATACAGCCCGTACCGTCCAACGTCAGAGCCGCGCGGACACATCGCCGGACGGTGGGCCCAATGTGATTATGCGGTAGTCGAATTGATTGTCCTGCGGGCTGAGCACTCCGCACATCACCGCGCGACTTCAGAACAGGCCGGCGGCGCCTATTCCCCGCCCACGCAGATTGATACCACGGCGAACTGCGCGTCTCTCCGCTTGGCTTCCAGCAACGCGTGACCCACTGCTCCCGCCCCGGTCATACCGTACGGGTGCCCCAAAGCGATCAACCCGCCGTTCTTCTTATGAGGGTCGATTCCGAGAAAATCACGGCAATAGACGGGCCGGCGCGGCGAATGCCTCGTTGAGTTCCCATATGCCGATGTCGCTGAGCACCAGACCATGTCGATCCGGAAGTCACGGGGTTGCGGCTATCTGACCGGTACCCATTTCGCCAATCCCGCGGCCGTGGTACCGGGACGGACAACCTCGTCGACCACCACGATCTTGCCCACTTCGATTACCACCAACCGTAACCCGCACGCCGTCCACCAAGACCTGCGTGGCCGCCACTGCCATGAGCCCTGAAGAACATTGCCGATCCAGGGTCATGCCCGGCACAGTCACCGGAACCCGACACGGAGTGCCGACTGGCGAGCGATATTGAGGCCGGCGGTCCCTGCCGCATCGCACAGCCCAGCACCACGTCTTCGACTTCACCGGGAAGGTCCCGACCTCCCCGACGGCCCGGGTGATCACCCGGGCCGCTAGTGCGGCACCTGAGAATTGTTGCCCCCGGTAGGCCTGCCTGATCGGCATTCGGGACGTGGAGACAATCGCTGCTCGGGTCGCTCGGGCACATTTTCCGCGTATGGGCATCACGATTGTTCATCACGAACCCTTTTGAGATCGGCAAGATATACCGAGCCACAGCGTGAGGCCCGCCTTTCCAAGCAGCCTGTTATCGCGTGCCGCAGAAGCATTCAGCGTTTCGTCACCAGCCTCCGCCGTCGGCGGGTTTGGTACCGGCAGGCAACTCGATGTAAACCCCCTCAGAGGGGTAGTAGTACTGCCGGACCGGCTGCAGCGCACCCGGAATAATATTCATCACCGTGGTGTCCTTCAACGCACGCAGACCATGAATATCATTGGGAGGCTCCGGAAGAACACTCACATCCCCATCGGTCATCACCCGCTCCTCCCGCAACGACAGCTTGGCCACATTCGCCACCTCACCATTGTCGAGGCGGCTATACGTCCGGTACAAAATGCTGCCGCTATACACACCGACAACCTCCGGCAGCCCATGATTGTGGAGGGGAACAATCGAACCGCACTTCACCTCATTGAAGACAATCCCCAACGAGCCGTCGTAATACAACACCCGAGAGCCCTCGGTATGAGCACTCTTGCGGAAGTAAGTCACCAACTCCGGATCCTCATCGGCCAGAATCGGACGCAATGCCTCCATGAACGTCTGCATGGCCTCGGCCACCGCATCACCGTAACCACCGTGCTTCTTGGCCACCCCCACCAAGGCATACACCGCATCGTCATACATACCCAACACACCCTTCCTACCGAACAACCGAAGCCCTCGACGTCACCGCCGCAGCCTGACAACCACGTCTCCCATCGTGCCCGTGGCAACCACAACAGCAGCACCCGACGATCGTCGACAATGCCCCACCACAACAGCGACGAACGCGCACCACCACACCCGATAGCTAACGAGTTCTGCATGATATCCACGTGGCCTGCGGCAGCGCGTGCAGCTGTATATCGAGGTCAGCGCGTCAAACTGCACACGCGAACAGCATCGACCGCGTCGGGACCCACGCGATCCCGCTAACACAGTCGGCATGGGCACAAACTGGCCGGTTGTTCCTGAATACCCCAAAAGCGGTCTGCCGGTGAGTAATCATTCAAGAGTGACACTGGTCGAACACCACCCCGAAGTGCCGGTCCGTCGATGGAACGTCGGCGAAACGCAAATCACGCAGGTGACAGAGGCGCCCGTCGAGGTAGGCCTACTAGACGGGCTCATCGCTCAGGCGACACCCGATGCCGTGAAACAGATCCCGTGGCTCTATCCGCACTACGCGAACGCCGATGGACAGCTCACCTGGAACCTGCACTGCTACGTCATTGAGGTCCGTGAAACCCGGATCCTCGTCGACACCGGCGTCGGCAACCACAAGACCAATCTGCGCCTGCCGAATTGGAGCGGTTGGAACACCGACTTCCTGAGCCGACTCACCGCAGCGGGGCACCCTCCTGAATGCATCGACATCGTGCTCTGCACGCACATGCACCTCGACCACCTCGGATGGAACACCACCCTGGTCGACGGAGTCTGGACACCGACGTTCCCCAACGCCACCCATCTGTTCGTGCGCGACGAGTTCGACTACCACGCCGGTATCTGCGCGACGGTGAACAGCGCGCTTGCAGCCCTGGACGGTGAACTCGAGCCGGACGCGATTCGACGACGCCAGCTACGTTTGGGTTTCGACCAGTCGGTATGGCCTCTGCGCGAGGCGGGGATGATCGACCTCGTCCCCTCGGGGTACGAGGTCGCGGAGGGCATTCACTACGTGCCCTCCCCCGGCCACACACCTGCCCATCACAGCGTTCGTGTCGCGTCCCGCGGCGAGTCCGCCTTCATCACCGGTGATTTCATCCACCATCCAGTTCAGATAGCCAGGACGCAGTGGAGTTCACAGAGCGACTTCGACCCGACGTTGGCGGCTCGGCACCGCCGCAGCTTTCTTGAATCATGTTCGGAAACAGCAACTGTCGTGTTCGGCAGCCACTTCACCGGAAGCAGTGCGGGCACAGTGATCCGCGACGGTGGTTCGTTCCGCCTGGAAGCACTAGAGGGCGAACAGGACTGAGACAGATCAGCCGGGCACCGTCAGCGGATGGTGTCCGGCACCGTCGCTGCGTCGTCCGACGCTGCGGCAGTGCGATCGGCCGTCAGGTCAGCTCGACGGGTTTCGGGAAGCGCCAGGGCACAAAAAAGGGAGATCGCTGCCATCCCAACGATGTACAGGCCCAGCGGCCAGGACGCGCGGGCCTCCGCGACGATGTAGGTGGCAATGATGGGTGCCAGGGCTCCACCGAGTATCGAGCCGATGTTGTACGAGACAGCAATGCCGGTGAAACGTACACGCGTACCGAACATCTCGCCGAGGTACACCCCCAGGGGGCCGAACAGCATCCCGTAGATGAGCATCAGTACCGTTACCGCCGCTGTGATCGCCACGAAGTTCGCGGTATCCAACAGCCACAGCATCGGGTATGCCCACAGTGCCGTCAAAACCATGCCGCCCATGATGACCTTTTTGCGGCCTACGGTATCCGAGCGCTTGGAAAACCACAGAGTGGACCAGGCCTGCCCCACAGTGGCGATGATCAGTGCGAATAGCATGGTGTTCGAGGGAACCCCCAACACCCTTGCGCCATAAGCGAGCGTGAAGACTGAGAAGATCTGAAAGGCACCGAAGGTGAGGATCGTTGAGCCGGCGGTCAGCAGCAGCTCCTTCGGGTAGTGCCTGATCAGCGCAGCCGCCGGCACCTTGAAATGCGTCTCCTGATCGAGCGCTGCCTTGAATATCGGGGATTCACTGATCCTAAACCTCAAGAACAGGCCGGTGACCACCAGCACGAAGCTGAGCAGGAATGGAATCCGCCATCCCCAATCCAGGAACGCCGCTTCGCTCATTGAGGTGGAGACCACTATGAACACTCCGGCCGACCCGACAAAGCCGAACGCCGGCCCGACATTGTTGATGCCGGTGTAGAAGCCGCGCTTGTCCGGTGGTGCGTATTCGGTGATGATCAATGTGGCGCCACCGTACTCGCCGCCGAAGGCGAACCCTTGCAGAAATCTCAGCAACACGAGAAGCGCCGGGGCTGCCACGCCGATGACCGAGTAGGTGGGGAGCAATCCCACTGCAAAGGTGGCGATACCCATCAAAAGCATCGTGGTCATCAGGGTCACCTTGCGGCCGACCCGGTCTCCGAAGTGGCCGAACACCACCGCCCCCACCGGCCGCGCCACGAAGGACGCGGCGAAGGTGGAGAATGACAACATCGCCGCTACCACCGGATCCTGGTTCGGGAAGAACAATGGTCCGAATACCAGTGCCGCAGAGGTGCCGTAGAGGAACATGTCGTATGTCTCCATGGCTGTACCGAAGAAGCTTGCGGTGACGACACGACGAACGTCAGCCGGAGTTGGAGTTTGAGTCATCGGTGGTGTTCCTTGTTCGCGAGGGGCCGGGCGGTGCCGATAGGGGACACCGGTACCGGTGAAAATCAGCGGATCCCCCTCGCCCGACGCCGAATCGGTGAACGGGAAGGGCAGTGAAACCGGATGCTCCGTTCCGCGGAGGCCTACCCAAGGGTCCTCGCCACGACCGGCAGGTCGTGGCTGGGGACGCTCACCAGCCTCCGCCGTCGGCGGGTTTGGTACCGGCAGGCAACTCGATGTAAACCCCCTCAGAGGGGTAGTAGTACTGCCGGACCGGCTGCAGCGCACCCGGAATAATATTCATCACCGTGGTGTCCTTCAACGCACGCAGACCATGAATATCATTGGGAGGCTCCGGAAGAACACTCACATCCCCATCGGTCATCACCCGCTCCTCCCGCAACGACAGCTTGGCCACATTCGCCACCTCACCATTGTCGAGGCGGCTATACGTCCGGTACAAAATGCTGCCGCTATACACACCGACAACCTCCGGCAGCCCATGATTGTGGAGGGGAACAATCGAACCGCACTTCACCTCATTGAAGACAATCCCCAACGAGCCGTCGTAATACAACACCCGAGAGCCCTCGGTATGAGCACTCTTGCGGAAGTAAGTCACCAACTCCGGATCCTCATCGGCCAGAATCGGACGCAATGCCTCCATGAACGTCTGCATGGCCTCGGCCACCGCATCACCGTAACCACCGTGCTTCTTGGCCACCCCCACCAAGGCATACACCGCATCGTCATACATACCCAACACACCCTTCCTACCGAACAACCGAAGCCCCGTTGATTTAAATCTGTTCTCAGTCATATAGTTACGACTTTGGCATCCATCGAACAGCGCGACGCTCCACTGCCGCCAGCAGCAGATCGATGATGATGGCCAAGGCTGCCGCCACGAGCAGTACCGCGACAATCTGGTCCGATCGAAACGACACCTGGCCGTAGGAGATGAGCCCGCCCAACCCGGTTATCGAACCCATCAACTCTGATCCGACAACGGCCTGCAGGGCGTACCCCACCGTCACCCGCGCGCTACTGCTGACCCAGAGGGCGACAGCCGGGAGATACACGTGCCGTAGCACGTCCAGAGTGCCCGCTCCTTGCATCCGCATGTTGTCGATGAGTACACCGTCGACCTCGCGTACGCCGGCTGCCACATTCAGTCCCACGAAGACTGCCATCATCGCCACCACCAGAGCGATCTTCGGTCCGTACCCGAAACCCCACCACACCACGAAGATCGGCAAGAGCAAGATATTCGGAAAGCCGTTCTGGAACACGACAATCGGGCCCAAGATGGCGTTGAGCGACTTCGACAGACCCAATGCGATACCCAGTGTCAGGCCGGCGATCTCGCCGAGCAACCAGCCCACCGCCAGTAACAGCACTGTACTTTGCAGAGCTGCCCACAGCTCGCCGCTGGCCGACAACGACATCAGCGACGACCACACGTCGATCGGCGACGAGAAAAAGTTGACGTTGATCCACTCGTTCTCGGCGGCCACCAACCATGCGACGAACAGCAGGACCACAATGGCGACGCGTCCGAGTATCAGTACCACACGACTGGGCCGGTAGGTGGTGAGTGTGCTCACGCCGGCCTCCATGCCTTCATCCGGCTCTCGATCTGCACCAGCGCCGAGTCAACAGCTTTGGCGATAATGGCGATCACCGCCAGCGCCCCGATCACGGTGGATACTGCCAGGCTCTCCTGACCTGCCGCGACGATGGCACCCATCCCCTCGTTCGAGCTGAGGTACTCGATGAACACCGCCGCCGAGATCGCCCACGTCCAGCTCAGCCTCAGGCTCGTTACCAGCCACCCGATGATCGCCGGTATATAGACCTCCCGAATTGTCCACCTCCAGCCGGCTCCCAGGACCGCAACGTGATCCAGGTACTTGCGGTCGATCGACTTCAGTCCGTTGAACACCGCGAAGAAGCTGATGAACAGAACCAGACTCGACACGAAGTAGGCCCTACCGGAGACGGTGGTGCCGAACGCAAGTACGAACAGCGGTGCCATGGCAATCTTCGGCACGGCGTTGGCAGCGGCAACGAAGGGCATGAGCAGCTGCCGGAGTGGGTCGGCAGTCGAGAACAACACCGCGAGCGCAACACCGATCACAGTGCCAAAAAGATAGCCGAAAGCCGCTTCTTGCAACGTAATCCACAGATCTGACCATCCGAAGGAGTACTCGCCGGTTGCCCAGTCGACAATCCAGGCGAAGACGTCCGTCGGGGTGCCAATGGTCAGCTGATAGGCGACACTGGCCTGCCCGACAAGCTGCCACACGAGTAGAAATGCCGCGATGAGCACCCACATGATCGTGTGGTTGCGCTGTCGCTCGGACAACAGCTCGGCTTTGCGTCGAGGTCGTCTGCGACCCTGCTCAACAGCAGGGCCGGGTTCAGTGGAGACTTGGGTGCCGGCCATCAGCTGGGCACCCCGGGGATACGCAGCTTGTTCGCTGCCAGCACCTCACCTTCGAGATCCTTCCAGATAGCGCGGTACAGTTCCACGAAATCCGGCATCATCTTCACCTCCAACAGATCTCGGGGGCGCGGCAGCTCGATCGCATAATCTCCGCGTAGGCACCCCGGGCTGGCGCTCAACACCAAGATGCGGTCGGATAGCCCGATGGCTTCCTCCAGATCGTGGGTCACGAACACCACAGTGTTCTTTCCTGCTTGCTCCCACACCTGCAGGAGGTCATTCTCCATGAGCGTTCGGGTCTGGATGTCGAGCGCACTGAACGGCTCGTCCATCAGCAGGATGTCAGGCTCGTACACCAGAGTGGCAGCGACAGCGACCCTTTTGCGCATACCTCCGGACAGCTGGTGCGGATACCGGTCCTCGAAATCCAGTAGGCCCACTCGTGCCAACCAGTCGCGTGCCCGTTCGCGCGCTTCGGATCTCGACGAACCGCGGAACCGCAGACTCAGCTCGACATTCTCCACGGCAGTTCGCCACGGCAGCAGTGCGTCCTGCTGGAAGATGAACCCGACGTCCTTCCGGATCCCGGTGACCACGCTGTCGCCGATGGTCACCTGCCCCGTCGAAGCTGGGCGAAGTCCGCAGATCGCCGACAGCATCGTCGATTTTCCACAGCCCGTCGGTCCGACCACGGACACGAACTGGCCGGCGGGAATCTCGACCGAAACGTCCCTGATGGCAACAAAATCAGTTGCATCAGATGCCTGCGACGGGTATCGCTGGGTCACTCGGTCGAGTTTCAGCGATCGGTCGGCGTTGATGCTGGCGGCACCTGGCGGCGTCATCTCTTCTCCTGTTCGGCTCGACATCGGTGCCGACCCTGGTTTCGTTCTCCCGCGGATCGGGCTGTGTGCACTCACTGTGATCTCCATCAGTCAGACAGCCGCGAGGGGCGGTTCACCGGAGGTTTAGCCTCCACGGCTGCCACGTCGATACCGTGTCGGCTCGCATCGATCTGGAAGATTCCGTTGGACGGTCGGGTGGCCACCGTCTCGTCCTCACCGTGTAGCCGCATGCACCGCAGCCCCAATTTCTCACCGAGTTCCTGGTTGTCCAGCATCTCGGTCGGCGGAGGTGGACTGGCCGCCTCCATGGTCACGCACGGCTCGCCGCTTCGATTCCACGACCAATGGATCGCGTTGCGGGGCACACGATGAAAATCGCCTGCCTTGAGGTGATATGCCTCCTCCCCCACGAATGTCCACATCTCGCCTTCGACGATGTAACTGATCTGCTCATAGTCGTGCGCGTGTGGTTTCGTGTGATACCCCGCCTCGCGAGTGATCGCATACATCGCACACTCGTTTCCCACCGCAAGTCGAAAGCTCGTTCCATTCGGCCGAACGTCGCCCTCAGAGTCATTCCAGTATGTCGACACTGACAATCCTTTCGTTCACGGTCACCGGATCTTTCGGGTCTTCATCCGTGCAAGGCACGGAAGAGCACAGCTGCTTCTTCCGCCAATTCGCGCTGCGACACCTCAGCGGCAGTGATGATGTGAGAGGCGTGGAATGTCGCGGGATACAGATGCAGTTCGACTATCACGTCTGCGTCGAGAAGTGCTTGTGCGTAGCGAATTCCCTCGTCACGTAACGGATCGAACTGCATCACCGAGATGTAGGCGGGCGGTAGCCCGGCGAAATTCGTTTCGCGGGCCGGAGCGGCATAGATCGGTACGTCCGCCGATCCTGGCTCAGCCAGGTCACCCAGGTAGTACTTCCAGCTGAGTACCGCCTTCGGCAAATTCCACCGCGGAGTATCGACGAACCTCTTCATGCTCGGTGTGTCCAGTCGATCATCGAGTTCGGGCACGCAGAGGAACTGATAGCAGATCTTGGGCCCGCCGCGGTCACGCGTGAGCAGGGTCAGTGCCGCGGCCAATCCGCCACCGGCTGACCGACCGCGCACCGCGATTCTGTCGACGTCAGCGTCGATCTCATCGGCGTGCCGGGCGACCCAGACAAGGCCAGCGTAGCAGTCCTCCAATCCCGTCGGGTACGGGTGCTCGGGCGCCAGCCGGTAGGCGATGGTGGCGACGATCGCACCGACTTCGTTGGCGAGCTCCACATCTCGGGCGTGCTCGGCCTCGACGGTGCCGCAACAGAAGCCCCCTCCGTGCACGTTGTAGATCACCGGCATCGGCCTGTCGGCATCGATCGGCGTGGTCAGCCGCAACGTGACGGTGTTGCGGCCGCCGTCGACAGGGATGTCGACGTTGCGAACTGATGCTCCCGTTGTGTCGACAGCCGGAGTGAGAGCCATGATCTCGGCCTCCAGCACCCGCGCTGCAGGGATGTCGTTGAAATCGAGATCAGCTATGTAGCTCAACCCGGCGGCCAGCTCCGCGTCGAGCTTGTAGGCCAGAGCGGCAGCCAGATCACCGTCGAAGCGGCTGGTCATCACGTTCCCTTCGCAGAAGTAGTCGGAAAAGTCTCGACCACCACTCCCCGACCGGGGCACCCGACGTCTGTCGGTGTTCTGATGTCGAATCGCCGACGAGCGAGCATCTTGCGCGCGGGCATTCTGCTGCCGATGATCACGCCTACGCCCCCATCACCGATCGCGGCGCGCGCGGCGACTCCGCACGGGCGTAGGCCGTGAACTGGGCGAGTGCGTCGTAGTCGTCGACGGAGTCGCGACTCGCCACATCCGCAAGAGCATGCCCCTGGATGAGTCGCTTCACCGGGACCTCGAGCTTCTTGCCGGTACGGGTGTGCGGAAGTCCCGGCACCGCGATGATGTCGTCCGGTACGTGTCGGGGTGAGGCGCCACTACGCACCGCGTCGTTGATCTGGGCGATCAGTCGCTCGTCCAACGTGTAGTCCGCTGCCAGTACGACGAACAACACCATCCAGTACCCCCCGTTGCCTAGTTCTGCTCCGATGATCAGGGCGTCGGCGAGTTCGGGCATCGGGTCAAGTACCCGGTAGACCTCCGCGCTGCCGAGGCGGACACCGGAACGGTTCAACGTGGCATCCGAGCGTCCGGTGATGACAACGCTGTGGCGATCGGTGATCTCGACCCAGTCACCGTGCCGCCACACACCTGGATACGTCTGAAAATACGAGTCGCGGTAACGGCTTCCGTCGTCGTCGTTCCACATCCGCACCGGCATGGACGGCATCGGCTTCGTGATGACGAGTTCACCGACATCGCCGATGATGCTGCAGCCCTGGGAATCCCATGCCTGAAGGGCGACGCCCAGGCACGGTGCCGAGAGTTCGCCGGGCCATACCTCGGTGTTCGGGGCACTGGCCGCGAATGCGGTGGCGACGTCGGTTCCACCGCTGCTTGAGGCGAGCTGGACTTCTGGCCCTACCGCGCTGTGCACCCAGTGGTACGAGCGCGCAGGCAACGGCGCACCGGTGACCCCCAGCACGTCCAGCGCACTGAGGTCGTGGCTGTATCGCGGTATCAGACCAGATTTCTCGCACGTGGCCAGATACCCGGGGCTCACGCCGAGCACCGACACCCCGTGCTGGGCTGCAATTTCCCACAGCCGCTGTGGGCCGGGATAGGTTGGGCTGCCGTCGTAGACAACGATCGGGGCCCCGAGTAGCAGTCCGGACACGACGACGTTCCACATCATCCAATTGGTCGTGGTGTACCAGAACAATGGTCGCGCAGGATCGGCGCCCAGGTGCAGACCGATAAATTTGAGATGCTCGAGAACCACTCCGCCATGACTGTGGACAAGACCTTTCGGCACGCCGGTGGTTCCGGATGAGAACAGCACCCACAGCGGAGCGTCGAAGTCCATCGACTCGTACCGTGGGGATGCGTCGGGTGGCTGGGTGGCATGCCGCTGAGTGTCATCCCACGAAGCGATTCCTGGCCTGCGGTCGTCTGCAGCTGTGGTCGGTCCCAGATACGGAACCTCGACAGTGAACCTGACGGTGGGTAGCAGCGCGCGCAACTCGGCCGATTCCCGCCTCCGGTCGATCAGATTGCCGTTCCACGTGTAACCGTCGGCAATGAACAGGACAACCGGTTCCAGCTGACCGAGCCGCGCCGCGGCCCCGGCGGGCGAGTAGTCCTGGGCACAGGCTGCCCACACCGCGCCTACGGAGGCGGTGGCCAAGAACGCCACCACCGCCGCCGCAGCGTTGGGAAGGTAGCCGACGACCCGATCTCCGGGCACGACGCCCTTGGCGCGCAACCAGCCAGCCAACGCCGCGACGCGGTGCCGCAGCTCTGCCCACGTGAGTTGATCGACCGCACCGTCCTCGCGGATCTCGGTGACGGCAATGCTGTCGTCCCTTCGATCGGGCCCAGGCCGAAGAGCGTGTTCGGCATAGTTCAGTCGCCGTCCCGGAAACCAGGAACCACCTGGCATTCGCTCGTCGGCGATGGCGCACCCTTCAGCCGGACCCATTGTCACCTCGAAGTAGTCGGCCACCGTGGACCAGAAGCCGTCCAGATCAGTTGTCGACCACTCGTACAACTCGAGATATGTGCCCGTATCGACGCCGTACCGTCGCGCCACGAACTCGCTGAAGCGCGCGATCGCACTCTCGTTGAGTTGAGCGGGACCCGGCACCCAGATCGGCAACTCGGGTGCATGCAGCTGGTGTGCGCGATCCATCTCAGGGACCTCCTCTCGCCCACGGGTACGCATCCTCGACGTCCTCCATCTCATTGGTGTGAGCGTGCAGATTCAACCTGCCGGACCGGGTTCGGCCGGACTCTCGAACTACTGATCGGCGAGCGCCGCCGGCACCTGACGATCGAGATCGGTGTATGCCTGCCGGACGAATTCGTTGTCGAATGTGGTGTCCGGAATCGAACCCACTTCCGCTCCAGTGACATTTCCGAGCTCGATAGAGGTGATGATCTGCGTTGGGCTGGCCCCCCGGTGTTGCCCGGAACTCCCAGGGAGAAGAGTTCCCATCCGGCTGTGAATTGCTCTTCGCTGGTGGTCTCGGTGAACACATCTGGCAGCGCTGCGTAGAGAGCGGCGGGATCGGACCTATGCTCCTGTTGGAAAAGAACCGAGCGAAGCTGCGCTTCAACGATTGCCTGGGTGAGCTCGAGGTATTGCGCGGTGAACCGTTCAGACGCCCAGGTGACCAATCCGAGAACAGAACCGCCGAAGACCCGCTCCTGGTTTTCCTCCGAAAGCGGATTCTCCACGACGTAGCCCAGCCCCTCTGCCACCGCCTGGGCCGCGGAATTGGTGTCCATGGCCGCGATGTCGCAGCGACCCACCTGCAATGTCGGCAACAAGGCGCTGGTGTTGCCGACCGCCAATGCTGACTGTTGGGACCAGTCCAGGCCGGCGTCCTTCGCAACGTAGCGAGAGGTCACCTCACTGTTGCTGCCCAACGTGGTGAAACACCAGTTGGCGCCGTTGTAGGCGTTGACATCCGTGCCGCGGCTCGACTCGTACTTGCTGGCTCCGATCATGACCGTGGCGGTTCCCGTGTAGTGGGTGAAGATGCTCATCACGTCCTCGGCCTTCGACGCGGGCGGAAGGAGCCCGGAGATACTGCCCTGGTAGAAGTCGATGCTGTCACCGAAAAACGCGGATTGGCCCATGGTGTTGGTGCTCTGCACCTCCAGACTGATCTTCGTATCGAACTCTTCTTCGACCTCGCGGTAGTAACCCAGACCTTGCGCCAACATCGTCGTCATCTGATTGAGGATGAACCCTTGCGACATACCGATGCGGACCGTGCCGGGCGCAGTACCCTGCGCCCCGGATCCTGATTCGCTCGTACCGTCACCTGAACTCGAACATCCACTGACGATCAACGCGACCGACGTGATACAGGCTGCCGCCGCTCTCACAGTGGTGCAGCCGCCCCACACCGACGTGGTTTTGTTGGGCATCGATTTCACTCCTGCCTTCGGGCAACATTCGCTTGCCGTCCTGTCGACGGTGTCCCGGAGTGCGATGCCGCGATCACGCCCCCAGATCGGAGCCAGTAGCGCGCCGACGAGCCACAGACGTTGGCGCGCAGCACTTTCCCTGAACACTCAGCTGGCCTCGGCGCCTACCGCGTCGGCTCACTACTGCGACAGCGAGAAGAGCTCAGATGTGGTGACATGCATCCCGGTCTCGGTTCCGGCTCGTTGTAAGCATCGCATTGCCTACCTGAATGTGACTACCGACACACGTCGGCGATACAGGGTCCAGAGACCGACGACTGCGCGACCTCAAGGAATCGACGACCCGGGTTCCCGCCCACTCGCTTGGTGAACACCTAATCCAGCGTACGGTTTCCGCGTCCACGGGCGAACAGGCGTCTTGAATGCCCGCCCGTCTACACACGGATCGGGGTTCTGACAGTCCCTCGCACCAGACTCACATTCGGAGCGTCAAAGATGTTGATGCATTTGCGTTGTGTGGATCTACGGGTCAAGCTTTCACAAAGTTGGCGAGTGCCCACTCCTCCGCGCTCAAGGTTGGAATCCCCTGAGCCATGTTGAAAGTCTCCGCCTTCGGCCACGCAACACCAATCCCCTGGGCGAACACCGCGCGGTACTTCTTGAGGGTGTCATCAGGATCACGCTCAAGGTCTTCGAGTAGCTGTGCAACCGTCCACTCGTTGCGAGTGATGGGTACTCCGTCGGCACGCTCCACGACATCGGCGAGCTCGCGGTAACTGATGGTGTCGCCGGCGACATAAACGACTTGATTGGCGATGCGAGGCTGAGCGTGAAGGATCTCCGCGGTCAGCACACCGATGTCGTCGGCGGTGGTGACAGTGACTTCGTTGTCCCAGCTGCCGAGTGCGTTGACAGTGTGCGTGGCTCGGTCTACCACGCCGAAGCTGGGTTCAAACAAGAAGCTGGTGAACATTCCGGTGGACACGATCACCCATTCGGTGGTGCTCTGGGCGCGCAGAAGCTCACGAACATCGAGCTGTTCGTCGAACAGGTTTTGTGGGCTGCCACGACCGATGGCGTCATAGTCGACGCCGAATTGCCACGGGAGGTACCGGAGTACTTCCGCTTCCAAAGCAGCGTGGGTGAGCTTCGTCTGGATTCCTGGTCCTGCGGCGAAACCGACACAGCTTACGACGGTGTGGAATCGGCGCAGGATCGCCGACAGTTCGGCCACCGACGCCGTTGCCACGTCGGACTCGACGACGGCGACGCCCCAACCAGCGAGATCACCAAGCAGCTGGGTGCGTTGCGGCGTGTCGGACGGCCTCAGCAACACCGTCAACGCGTCGGCGTCGTTGTTGCGTCGGGACAGTGCCACTAGAACGCTACTGCCCAGTTCACCGGCGCCGATGACCAAGATCCCTCGGCGATCAGAAGATTCGCTTGTTGTCATAACTCTCCAAGAATTCGATGCGGTTCAGTCAATTTGGCTGAGGTCGTGCGGTCATCTCAGCCGCGGTGGTGTTGGGCTCGAGCCGCCGCGTCGAACTCGCAGAACATCGAAGTGAAGTATTCAGGTTGCTCTTCGGCAACCCAATGTCCGCAGTCAGGCACGAGCTGGCCTGTCACCGAGTCGGCAATCTCCTCGCACATCGGCCGGTAGTTCTTGGCCAATGGTCCGGCACCGCCCCCCGACGCCAACACGGGCATACCGAGCTTTCCGTGCTTTCTCAAGGCGTCGCGGTTCACTTCGGCGTCGTGGTCGAGTTCGCGGTAGATCTCGCACATTGCACGCATGGCGCCTGGCGCTTCGAAGGCGCGGGCGTAGACATCGAGGTCGTGATTGGTGATCGCATCGGGCTGGTATGCCAGGTCGTCGAAGAATCGGTTGATGTACCAGCGTTCACGCCCGTGAGTCAGATATACCGCAACGTCCGGGTTCGCGTGGAAGCTGAACTGCCAGGCCGATCTCTCAGCCATACGTTGTTCGTAATAGTCGGTTCCCGGCAACGGCGCCTCCATGAAAGTGGCGCTGAGCACGTCCTCGCGATACCGCAGGGAGTAGCTAAGAGCCAGCGTCGACCCGAGGTCATGGCCGACCAGCGAGACCGGTTCGTCGACCCCGAGGGTGTCGCGTACGAGGGCATGAATGTCACCGGCCATGGTCCATTTGTCATACCCGTCACGGGGTTTGTTCGACGCCCCGGCGCCGCGAAAGTCGGGCATGATGACGCAGTAACCCGCCGCAGCCAACGGCACCATGACCTTGCGCCATTGGTACCGGGTTTGCGGGGAGCCGTGCAGTAGCACAACCGTATTGGCCGGTTCGGGTGGGGTGGCGACGGTATAGCCGAGGCGTACGGACTGCTCCGCGTCGACCCAGGCCCGCCCATGGCGGATATGGACATCGGACGAGGACGTCATGTGAAGTTCTCCCTTCGCACCGCAGGACTCTTGTGCGCCGCGCTCCAGTGTGGCTCGGCGGCCGTGTGCGTGGGAGGGCGAAGTTGCCCCCCTGTAACAAGTTAGGAATATGCCCCCTACGGGACGGATGCTCTCAGCGTTCAGCAGGTGACGTGTTTGAACACCTCCGTGTCGAGGGGTCGCCTATGAGATGGGCGTAGACGCGGGAGAGTTGGCGTCGGGAGGACCTGGATTCGAACAACTGCCGCGCCACTGATAACAGGGTGAGTAATCAAGGGCGGCTGCATTTGTGAGTGTTGCCTCCCCCTAATCGAGAAACGCGTTGCGGCGATGTCCGTGGCCATATGAAAGTCCCCATTGGTAGCCAGGTAAAAGTCTGCACTCCCTTGCATGTCGTGTCGGTCCAGGGAGCTTGTGGCCTGGGCGGTGACGGTATTGCGCCAATTGAATCGCCCGGGTTTGACGCACATGGTGTGCATCAAACCTGGGGTGGTTCAGCATCCTATGCCCGCTCCTCTGACCTGACCCACCCAGCAGCACCGGCTACTGGAGATCCGCGACAACCTCAACGCCCGCATCGCCGAAGCCCCAACACGAAGGCTGGCTCGGCGAGGTCGAAGGCCTCCACGTCAGCCTCGCAGGCGCCGAAGACAAACTCGCGCGAATCAACCGGTGACGACGCCGAGACCCGGGCACAGAACTCGGAATGCCCCTGGCCACCAGCGGGGACTTCAACTTGGCGACGGACAGGTGATTTCGCGCTCTTCGCAAGTCCAATTCATGTAGTGCCGCATCTACGTCATCGGGGACTGGGTGTCCCTGCAGCCATCGAGTAAGGAGCTACACGCCATCTTCATCGCACAGGAACAGCTCGGGTTCGAGCGGCAGCTCAACTTTTGTCCCATGCGCGCGAATCAGGACAGATCAGCTCGGTTCATCCGACTTGCCCCCGCGCAGTACATCTTCAGCGACCAGTGCCACGTGGAGCGAGACGTTGATATCGGGATCCTCGAGATCTACATCGAGAATGCTGGTTATACGTGCTAAACGGTCATAGAACGCAGAGCGCGACATATGCAGCTCGGCGGCGGCATCGGATTTGCTTGTTGGGTGGCGAACGAACGCCCGCAGTGTGGCGAGTAAATCGCCGTTGCGCTCAGCGTCGTGTTCCTTGAGTGGGCCGAGTTCTCGGGCGCAGAACAATCGCAACCGGTCGTCGTCAGCCAACATGCTCAACAAGCCACGCAAACGGACGTCCTCTAGCCTGTACACCATTCGTTGTGAAGCAGCTGGTCGCAGTGAATTTAGGACGTGTAAGGCCTCGCGTAGCGTGCGGTCGGCTTCGGCCGCGCGTCGCACGGGACGTCCCACGCCGATGGTCGCTCGAACACGGTCGAGCAGCAGCGCAGCCAACTCGTTGGCGACTTCGTCGGCGTCGGTGGTTAGCGGAATGGACAGCAGCACCCGGATTGTGTCATCGATATTGCAGACTATTGCGGGCACCGCCATCTTTGCGGCAGCGTTAACGACTGCGGCAACTACCGAATCGATCCGGTCCACGCGTCGTACGGGTTCGTCTGCTGGCCCGGGCACCCTGATCGACATCCCGACCAGACAGCGCGATTCCAACGGAACGCCGGCCAACTCACAGCGACGCGCAACATCTGGCGCCGTGGGGTCGCTCAACAACCGCGCCACCAACTCATGGTGGGTGCGGCGAATCAAGCTGTCGCGCTGGCGGGCATGGCGCTGGTGTAGGGCAAGCGCTGCAGCGGCTCGTTCCGCGGTAGCTTTGAGGCGCTGGCTAGGCGGATGCGGTGACTCGATGATCAACCGACCCCATCCGCGTTCACGCTTGCCGATGCGAGTCAGCAGCCAACCCTGGGCCTCATCCCACGACGTGCGCCCGTTGAGGGATGTAACTCGCGAACGGCCAGTCCAATCGGCTGCGAACGTCGTCGAATCGTTTGGGCCTAGCCGGTAATCGACGATCTGGTGCTGACTATCTTCAAGTACGACCGCGGCGCCGGCCAATCGTTCCACGGATTCGAGGATTTCGGCAGGACTCGCCTCGGCGATGCTTAGTTCAGTGAACACCTCATGGATGTGCTGGGCCTGGCGCAACTCGTCGAGTTGACGATCGACGATCTTTTCGCCCAGCGATTGGGCCACCGCAGCGAAGCGGACCTCTCTTGCCAACGCAACGAGTGGCAACTGCAGCTGCTCGCATGCGGCGATCAGAGCTTCGGGCAACGCGCCCCAGCGGCGTCCCAATTCGACGATGAGACCTGCGATATTGCTTCGGTCAAGACTGCATGCGAACGCCGTCAATGCCTCGGCTGCATCAGGCAAGCCTATCCCGGTGGTTAACACGAGATCGCCGCCCCGCAGCAAGGGGCCGATATCGGCAAGTTCGGTGGAGTGCACCCACAGCACCGTGCGCGCCAAACCGCTTGCACCTGCCACCACGACAGGGCTAGCGCCGCGCAGTACGGGCACTGCGAGGGCCTCGCGCACGGTCATCTCTACCATGGCTGGCCCGCTGCCCGAAGACTCTGCTGCGGCTCAGCACGCGAACCGCTCATATATCAGCTCCTCCGCTCGCAACGTAATTTTACGGTATCGACCCGTAAATTAACAAGGCTTTGTGCGGTTGGGGGCAACGCCAGCGGCGACGGTCATGTCCGTCGCGTCGTGAAGGATTCGTCGGTAGAAGCCCGCTATGGTGGAGCTTGACCCAAGCCCCTCTCGATTGGACTTTGCCTCCGCAGCAGAGGGGAACCGCACACCAAGTCTGACAAACGAATTGCTCACAGCGAGGAGGGAATCACCCCGCAAGCACAACTACTCCCATGCCAGACGTCTGAGCCGTGGGCGAACCGGCCCGCCGTGCAGGTGCATACCAATGGGATTGGCCGTGGCGGACGAGACGATGACGCTACTCAAGCAACGACCGCCCGTTCGGGCTGCAGGCCGAGGCTCGCGCCTCAGTGCAAACCACGGCTTAGCACGCCTTACGCGGTGATGTGCACCAGTTATATGATGACCTAGTCCGCAGGGGCACCCACCACTAACTCACTGGCGGCCATTTTACTGGCTCAGCCGAACCAGGGTACGTCCACGGTTGCTACCGTTTCGAATGCGCGCCAGCGCCAAGTGGAGGCCGGCTAAGTCGACTTCGTCTGTGGCCAGGTTGTCGAGCGCCGGCGGCCGCAGATCCTCGGCGAGCCTCTCCCACACCTGGCGACGTCGTTCGATGGGGCATCGTACCGAGTCGATGCCCACGAGGGTCACCCCACGCAGGATAAAAGGGAATACCGTGGTAGACAACGAGGCGCCGCCGGCATTTCCCGACGCGGCCACCGTGGCACCGTATCTGAGAGACGCCAGCACCGTCGCCAAAGTTTCTCCTCCCACGCAATCGACTGCCCCTGCCCACTTTTCGCGCTGTAGTGGTCGTGACGGGTCACCGAGGGAAGCGCGGTCGACGACATCACGCGCACCAAGTGAGCTCAACCACTCCGCAGCATCCGCTTTTCCGGTCACCGCTGTGACCTCATAGCCGCGAGCGGCCAAGATCGACACCGCGACGCTGCCCACACCTCCGGTTGCGCCGGTGACCAGCACGGGGCCGGCATCGCGGCGCAGCCCGTGCTCTTCGAGCGCAATGATGCTCAATGCTGCAGTAAAACCGGCCGTGCCCAGTGTCATGGCCTGGCGTTCGGATAGCCCGGAGGGCATAGGCACGATCCACCCAGCCGGCACGCGCGCGTAATCGCTGTAGCCACCGTGATGGGCCACCCCGATGTCGTAGCCGTGGACTAGGACAGACGTGCCGACGTCCAACCCGGATGGTCCAGGATCCACGATGGTGCCAGCCAAGTCGATACCCGGCACGATGGGATCAATACGAGCGACTTTGCCGTCTTTGTGCGATGCCAACGCATCCTTGAAGTTCACGCTCGACCAAGTGACGGCGACGGTGACGTCGCCCTCGCCGAGGCTATCGACTGACAGCGATTGAAGGGTCAGCTGCGTGTCAGGGCCAGATGAGTCGGCGACGAGGGCTCGGAATGAGAGGGGAAGCTCAGGCATGTAGCGATGCTAAGTCGACCGACTCGCTCCCGTATGACACACCGCGTTCGGTGATTGTAGTGATTGGCGACATAATGTAGCCATCGAATGTTGATGGGGCACTGCAGGATTTGGGATATGTCAGAGTCCCTGCGGTATCGTCCCGGCTCCATTGCCGTCGTCGGCGCATCGCCCTCGCGGTTCATCGGTAGGGTCGTCTTCGACAACTGTCGGCGACTGGGTTACCAAGGCGGCCTCGTAGCCGTGACCCCCCGATACACCGAAGTCGCCGACGTGCCTGCAGTGCCCCGGCTCACCGATCTCGATGAGCCGGTCGACGTGGCTGTCGTGCAAGTGCGTACCGAACGCGTGCTTGAGGTTGTCGAAGACGGGATCACCGCGGGTGTAAAGACATTCGTCATTCCGGGAGCGGGAACGACGGATTCCGGATCTCAAGCGGCCGCGTTGGCACAGGAACTGCAACGACTTCAGCAGGACAAACAGGTGGCCGTCATCGGTCCCAATTGCATGGGCGTGTTGGATTTGGTCTCTGGCGCGGCGCCGTACATCGGAACGGTGGGAGCCCACCTCCGACGCGGCAGCGTGGGCTTGGTCGCACACAGTGGCGCCATCGTCGAAGCCTTCGTCAACGCCGGACCACGAGTGCCGCTTTCTACGGCCATCTCCTCCGGCAGCGAGGCCGTACTCACCTTCGCCGATCACTTGCGATTCTTCGCCGCCGATCCTGAGACAACCGCGGTGCTTGCGTTCGTGGAAGCGATCGAGGACGGCCCCGAAACATTGGCCGCCTGTCGGCAACTCGCCGAAGCCGGCAAGGCCCTCGGAGTATGTCTGGTCGGCTACTCCGAAATCGCGCAAAAAGGCGTGCAGGCGCACTCCGGTCGACTGGCGGGTTCGGTGCGTACGGCCGCGGCCGCGTTCGTTCAATCCGGCGCCGTGCTGGCCGCTGATCTCGACGAGCTGCTCAACCTCGGTCAGATCTTCGGCACACGTCGTCGCGTCGCAGGACGCCGTATGCATCTGATCACGAACTCCGGCGGCGAGGCCAACATGCTCGCCGACGCTGCCTGCGACGCCGGACTTGAGTTGCCGCCCTTAAGTGCCGTCGCCGCCGAGGTGCTTACCGCCCGCTGGCCACTGTTCACTCCACGCAATCCGATCGACCCGTGGGGTGCCGACGACCACGAAGTTATCTACCCAGAGGTGTTGCGCGTGATGGCGCAAGAGCCAACGGACCTCCTGGTAGTCGGCATTGATCAACAACGCACAGCTGGCGAATACGAAAAGGACCTGGGACTGTTCCTCGCCCGCGCCCTGTCGCACGCCAGCAACGACGCCACCGCCGTCCCAGTCATGCTGAGTCCGGCCAGCCAGGATCCTCCAGGTCGGCTCGTCGAGTTCTGCGCGCGGGCGGATATTCCGCTATTGCGAGGTGCTCGCCCTGGCCTAGCCGTGCTCGCCGCCCTCGGCAGGCGGGCGGAATGCGAATCCCATCATGACGTTCCTACCTCGCTGCGAGCCGAGAACCTGAGCGTGGAGTCCACCGCCAGCAGCAGCACTGGTGAAGCAGCAGTGGACTTGCCTTCAACGGAGGACGAGCTGCTCGCGGCGCTCGGCAGCCTTGGATTGACCGTGCCACAGTCCATCCGAGTCACCTCCAGCGATGCTGCCGTCCAGGCATTCGCGACGATAGGCGCCCCCGTCGTCGTGAAGGGAGTCGCCGAAGGACTGCTGCACAAGACGGAGGCCGGTCTCGTCGCAGTCGGGCTAACCACCGCAGAGCACGTACACCGCGAAGCTGAGCGGATGCTTGACTTTGCCCTCAGACACGACCTTGATTTGGATCTGCTTGTGGCGGAGATGGTTCGCGGCGAGTTGGAGGTCCTAGTCGGCTACCACCGAGATCCGACTTTCGGTGCAACCTGCCTTGTGGGACTCGGCGGCGTGTGGGCCGAATACCTCGACGCCGTGGATATCCACGTCGGGGAACTCGACGAAAGCGGCGCACGCCGATTCCTCGACAACAGCCGCGTTGGCAAGATGATGGCCAACGCACGCGGAGGAGCGCTCGACCGCGGCGGCGTCCTGAGCGCCTTATGCGCTGTGAGCAAGCTGGGTGTGTCCTCCCCGCAGATCAACGCCATTGACGTCAACCCAATCATCGTGGGCAGGACCAGGGCGGTCGCAGTCGACGCCGCCATGATCGTCAGCGCCTGACACCTCGCTCGACCCCACCCCGAAAGGAAGTCCCATGTCCGAGAACACCCAGACCATTACCGCGAGTCTCCGCGTCCGCATCGGACAGGAGGAAGCCCACTATGGCGGCAACCTCGTCGAAGGCGCCCGCGTCCTGAAACTGTTCGGCGATATCGTCACCGAGGTCGCGATCATCACCGACGGTGACGAAGGACTGTTCATTGGATACGACAAGGTCGAATTTCTCGCCCCGGTGTACGCCGGTGACTTCCTGGAGGTCAGCGGGACGGTCACCCGGATCGGCAATACGAGCCGCACCGTCGAATTGCAGGCGCGCAAGGTGATTGCAGCTCGTTACGACGTGGGCCCGTCGGCGGCCGACGTCCTCGAACTGCCCATTGTCGTCGTGCGGGCGGTCGGGACCACTGTCATCCCCGCAGATCACAGTCGAAAGCGCAACGCCTGACGGCTTACGGCGTATCGGTATCGATAGCGGCACCGGTACGCCGCTGATTCACAAGCGACGGGCGCCAGCGGTTCCCAACTCGCCCCATGGCGACAGACTGACGCCGCCAGTGATGAATGCCCGACACATCGCCGCTTACTTCACCATGACTCCGGTCAGCATCATATTGAGTGGCGCCTCCGGTTTTCGTCGCCAGATCGCCGAACCTTGCCGGGGTCCCGGTAGAGCCACTGGCTTCTTTACGGCTCACTCCCACCCCGTGGATTCGGCTCGGTCGAATCTCTCTCGCAGTATCCGATTCATAGGAGTAGTTAATGAGCACCCGCACATTCGTGTCCAGCGACGAGACCTCCGTCTTGCCACGTGACCTCGACCGCAAGTACCCGCTGATGGTTCGTGGTGAGGGAGTCTGGCTCTTTGATTGCGAAGGTCGGGCCCACCTCGATGCTGTCGGCGGCGGCGCCATGGTTACCAGCTTGGGGTACGGAGTGACCTCAATCATGGATGCCGCCGACGCTCAGTCCCGAGAGCTGGCCTATGTATACAACCAGCAATTCTCGAACCCGCGCCAAGAAGAACTCGCAACACGTCTCCTTGGCCATGCTCCGGGAATGGACCGAGTTCACTTCGTCACCGGAGGGTCCGAGGCCGATGAGATGGCCATCCGGTTGGCTCGCCATTACCACGTCGACCGGGGGGAGGAGAGTCGACACCTGCTGATTTCGCCTGCTCAGGCATACCACGGCGTGACCGCAGGGTCGTTGGCGATCACCGGCCGTCCGAGCTTCGTCGCACCCTACGGGCCCTACCGCGCGCCGCAACTCCACGTGCCACCGTGCAATTGGCGCGCGAACGACCCGGACGGCGCTCAGGCGTTGGCGGTGATGCGTCAAATGATCGAACAGGCCGGCCCGGAGAATGTGTCTGCCTTCATCGCCGAGCCCTTCAGCGGTTCGGCACTGCCCGCGTACAGCCCACCGGAGGGGTTCTGGAGGGGTGTTGACGAAATGCGCCAAGAGTTCGGTTTCCTGGTCATTCTCGATGAAGTGGTGACCGGGATGGGCCGAACCGGCACCTGGTTCGCCACGGAGCAGCTGCCGCTCCAACCCGACATCATCACCACCGCGAAATGCCTCGGCGCGGGCTACACGGCCATTGGCGCCGTCATGTGCACCCACGAGATCTATGAAGGCCTGAGTGGGGGATCTCGTCGGTTCGAGCTGGGCCATACCTGGGATGGGGCTCCCCTGCCGTGCGCCGTTGCGCTCGCCGTCATCGACGAACTCGAACGCACTCAGATCATCGAGCACGTCCACGATCGTGGCCCTCGACTTCGTGCAGATTTGGAAGCAGCGCTTTCGGGCTGCGAAATGGTGCGTGAGGTGCGGGGCGCGGGCTACCTGCTCGGCATCGATTACGTCGATCCGCGCGATGGAGCCTCCTTCATCGAACCCACGCTCAAGGTTTTCCGCCGCATCGATGAAGAAGCGCTCTCCAACGAACTTCTCCTGTATTCGACGCAGGCTACAAGGGACGGCTACACGGGGGACCAGACCCTACTGTCCCCTGCATATGTGTCGAGTGAGAGTGAGCTTGCGCAGATCGTGGACCGCACCGCCGCCACCGTGCGCGGTGTCGAGAAGTGGCTGAAGTCGCAAATTTAAGAAGTGCTCAGTCATCGCTGCGGGGTCTTAGAGACTGCCGGCCCCGCAGCGGTGGCAGGGTCGCGTCGACGATCACGCAGCGTCCGTGTCGACGCCTGCAGCTCCCCCACATATCCGAGGTTGAGGTGCGCAAGAGCATGGTGAGACAACGCTTTCCACGTTGGGTGTACCGTTGCGGCGAAGAACCAGACCCGCGTTTTACTCTCGCGAATGAGCGGACCTTCCTTGCATGGATCCGCACCGGACTCGCCCTCGTGGCCGCGGGGGTTGCGCTGGAGGCGATCTCGTTGCCTCTGAATGTCCATCTCAAACAAGCGGCGTCAATCACGTTGCTGATAATGGGCATCTCCGTACCTCTGTCATCGTGGTGGCACTGGGGCCGTACTGAGCGCGCCTTGCGATGCGACGAACCGCTGCCACCTAGCTCGATCGTGTCGGGTGTGCTTGTTGGCGGGTTGCTCATCGTCGGCGCGGTGCTTGCCTACGCGACGATCGTCACCTGATGGACCGCGGACGTGGACGTGACCCCGGACTGCAGCCCGAGCGGACGGTGATGGCCTGGCAGCGCACTATCGTCTCGCTCGCCGCAGCCAATACCATCGGCATGCGCCTCTACTTCCCGGAACTGAATAGTTGGGTTATCGCAGGGGTAGTCAATTCCCTTGCTGCACTGGGCGTTCTGTGGTTTCTCGCCCACCGTCGGAGACAGCACACAATGGAGAGCTTCCCCTTGGCTGATCTGCACCACCGAGGGCATATGCTAACGAACCCCTCACGGCCCGACGGTTTAACGCTCGCGCTAGTGGCACTGATCGCGTCGGGTAGCAGCGCCATCGCCCTGGTCCACATCCTCATCATCGCGTGACCGAAAAATAATCTCCGACAAACCTATTTATTTACGGTTCCTACCCGTATAGTTAAGTGGCGCGGCCCACACCGCCGACTTCTTCATAGTCGTCCTCGCCTCGTCAACGGCCCTCGCGTCCGCTCGACGTAAGGATCGGTGCAACGAGTGAATTGCTGCGGACTTTTCATCGGCTCAGACCTCATCCTCTGCAATTCTTGTTCTGATGGGAGTTAGTCATGCACGACCTGATAGTTCAATCGCCCAGTAAAGGCGCGGGAGCTTCCCCTGCGCGAGTTGCGACGGCATCGCTCGTCGGGACCGCATTCGAGTACTACGACTTCTTCCTGTACGGGACCGCCGCAGCGTTGGTCTTCAACCGTTTGTACTTTCCGGCGTCCTCGCCCCTTGCAGCGACGCTGGCCTCGTTGGCGACTTTTGCCGTCGGATTCGTCGCCAGGCCGATCGGAGCGGTGATTTTCAGCCACATCGGTGACCGATACGGCCGGCGGATTGGGCTCATTCTCACCATCGTGCTGATGGGCGTTGCTTCCGGGGTGATCGGTCTGGTGCCTACGCATGCCTCGATTGGCGTCGCTGCACCCATTGCCCTGGTCTTCTTACGCCTTTGCCAAGGGCTCGCGGCGGGTGGCGAATGGGGAGGCGCAGTCGTGTTGTCGATGGAGCACGCCCCACCGCGGCTGCGCCCGCTGTACGGGGCTATCCCTATGCTCGGATCACCAATCGGTCAGCTACTCGGCACGGGATTCTTCACTGTCGTGGCGCTACTGCCGGATCCAGATTTCTTCAGCTGGGGTTGGCGGATTCCGTTCCTGGTGTCGTTCGGCCTGTTGGCCATCGGTCTGTGGCTTCGCCTCAAGGTCGACGAGTCGCCAATGTTCGTCGCCTCGAAAGCCGAAGAGGAGCGTGCCGGCGTCGAGGGCACCGGTGCCACCACAAGATCGCCGCTGATTGATGTGATGCTCAATGATTGGCCAAGGGTCCTTCTGGGTTCGGCGGCGGCATTCATCGGTATCGGCGGATACTTTTTGATGACAACCTTCATGATGAGCTACGGGACAACCACGCTCGGACTGTCCCGCAGCCTGGTACTCCAAGCCAGTGCCATCGGCGCATTCGTCGAGTTGGTAGTTATCGCCATCGCGGGCATCCTCTCATCGAAATTCGGGCCCTGGCGCGTGTGCATGTTCGGCTGCGTCTCAACAATTATGGTCGCTGGCCCATGCACTTTAGCTATCGGGTCGGGGTCACCTGGGGCCATCGTCTTTGGAATCGTGCTCGTCATCGGCTGTGTATCCATACCTTTCGCACCCATCGGCGCGCTCTTGGCATCTATGTTCCCGACGCGGACGCGGTACAGCGGAACCGCCGTCTCCTTCAACATTTCGAGTGTCATCGGCGGAGCTACCCCGTTGCTAGCAACCGCCGCCATGTCGCTTGCCGGCGGGCAACTGTGGATGGTGGGCGTGCTAGTGGTGATGGTGGCTGTCGTTAGCGTCATTGGTCTGCTCGGAATCCGAATCGAAATGCGCCGCCACGCTTATCTCTAAGCAAGAGTTCTTACGCCGAGCGACGGTGATGGCGATGGCTGAAAACGAGCTTGATGGCGTGTGCCGCCACAAATGTAACGCGAGAGGTGAACGTGACTCGGACCGACAGTGAATCATGTCCAGATGCAACGGGCCTGGCCGAACTGACAGCGACACAGCTCTCGGAAGGCTTCAGAACTCGTCGGCTTTCCCCAGTCGAGGTCGTCTCGAGCGTCCTCGACCGTATCGTCGCCGAGCAACCGCGGATCAATGCCCTGGTGACCGTGCTCGACCACAGCGCGCGGACTGAAGCACGCGAGAGTGAAAAGCGTTGGCACGAAGGTCGCCCGAAGAGCCCGTTGGACGGTGTCCCCTTCACGATCAAGGATGCGCTCGATCTGGCCGGTTCCGCAACGCGTCGTGGAAGCCGAACGACGAACACAGACCCCGCGACCGCTGAGTCCCCAGCCGTGCAGGCGATGTTGGCCGCTGGATGCATCGCCGTGGGCAAGACCGCAATGGCCGAGTTCGGGTGGACCGCGACGACTGATACTGTGCTGCACGGGATCACGCGTAACCCGATCGACACCACACGTACCGCCGGCGGGTCCAGCGGCGGGTCGGCAGCCGCTGTTGCGGCGAACCTCGGACCAATAAGCCTCGGAACCGACGGTGGCGGGTCGGTTCGCATCCCGGCAGCGTTCTGCGGTGTCGTGGGTTTCAAACCGACGCAAGGCCGGGTGCCACTGTGGCCTCCGACGCCGTACGGCGCACTCGCGCATGTGGGTACCTTCACCCAAGACGTCCCCGACGCCGCGGCAGTTTTCGAGGTTCTCACCGCATTCGAATACTCCGCCGGAGTAGACAGATTCATCGGCTGGAACAGCCACGCTCGTGAACTACCCGTGCGCAGCGTCAAGGAGATGCGTGTAGGGGTCATTGAGCGGAACTCCTCGGGTGCCACCGAAGACGTGACACGCTCAATTGCGGAGTCCGCCGATTACTTCCAGGCGATGGGCGCCGACGTCACCGACGTGGGTCCCGTGTGGGATCAAGATGAGGTTGAGGCCGCGTTCCTCGTCTTGTGGCGATCCGGTCTGGCCGGGATTCACGCGTCGATGTCCGCCGCCGATACAGAGCTTCTGGATCCGAGTATGGCGGCGGTCGCTCGGGAAGGCATGCAAATCACCGGCGCTCAATACGCGAACGCGCTGTCGGTCTGCGCACGTTTACGCGAACGCATGCATCGGATCCATCAACGGTTCGACATCTTGCTTTCCGCAACAACCCCACAACCCGCTCCCCGTGTGGGCGAGCAGAGCGATCCGCATGGACCGGCGCTGACGTGGCCGAAATGGTCACCGATGACCTATCCGCTTAATATGACCGGGCAGCCAGCAATTTCAGTGCCGGGCGGAACCAGCCGAGAAGGGTTACCCATCGGGATACAGATCTTCGGCGACCTGCATCAGGACGCGCTCGTTCTGGAATCCGCTCAGCAGCTAGAGAAGTACCGAGCGATGGATCCGAGGGCGTGACGGATTTCGGACCCGGCGCGGGGCCAAGACTGGTGAAAGAATAGGAGGCGCAGTGATAGACGTCGATCAGCATCGCCTCGCGATGGGGCAGACGAACAGGGCCACGTGCCCATTTCTGCCTGCATACGCACCGCCTTCGGTCATGTTCGTTCGCGGAGAGGGAACATGGCTCTGGGACGCGCGGGGACGACGCTACCTCGACATGGTGGCCGGGGTTGCAGTGACGAGCCTCGGCCACAGCCACCCGAGGGTCGCAGCGGCGCTGGCGAGCCAAGCCAGACGGCTTTTGGCTGTCAGCAACTACTACGCCACCGATGTAGCCACCGACGTCGCCGAGCAGTTGACCGGATTGCTCGGCGGCGGGCAGGTGTTCTTCGCGAACTCGGGGGCAGAAGCAAACGAGTGCGCCCTGAAACTGGCTCGCCGTCACGGTGGGCAGGAGCGCCCGATGATCGTTACCGCCCAGCGGTCTTTTCATGGGCGGACATTCGCAACCCTGGCCGCAACGGGACAGCCGTCTCGGCACGAGCCCTTCGCACCGATGTCACCCTGGTTTCGATACGTCGAATTCGGCAACCAGGAAGCTCTCGAGGCTGAGCTGGCCGGCGGCGACGTCGCCGCGGTGCTGCTGGAGCCCGTGCAAGCCGAAGGCGGTGTACATATTGCAACACAACAATATTGGGATCGCACCCGCGCCCTGTGCGACCGTTACGACGCGTTGTTGATGCTCGACGAAGTGCAGACCGGCCTGTGTCGCACGGGAGCCTGGTTCGGACATCAGCTATACGACCTCCGACCAGACGTAGTGACGTTAGCCAAGGCCCTCGGCAATGGTGTGCCAGTTGGCGCCTGCTGGGCAAACAGCAAGGTAGGAACCGGATTTCGTCCCGGCCTACACGGCAGCACTGTCGGTGGCCAGCCCCTCGTCATGGCCGCTGCGCGGGAGGTCCTTACGATCATGGACGAGATGGACGCGCCGGCATTGGCCCGGCGCGCCGGTGACCGTTTGCGAGTCGAACTGACACGGGTAGCCGGCATCGCCGAGGTCAGGGGCAAGGGGCTTCTCTTGGCAGCAGAACTCGAAACTGGCCAGGCGGGGGCAGTGGCGGCCGAATGCTTGCGCAATGGACTGGCGGTCAACGCGGTAACAAGTAGTGCGCTGCGCCTCACGCCCTCGCTGCTGATCAGCGATGCGGAGATCACCTTCGCCTGCAAGGCCATCGCGACAGCCATCGCCGAAGTTGCGGGGAAAAGGCCCGTGGTCATGCCACCTACATGTCAAAGCGGGTAGGTAATGTACTGAACCGACATGGTGGAAAACGATGCAGTTCACTCGGTTGGCGACGCCGAACAGATGGAACCAGTCATGACGGACGGTGATGGGCGCAATGTGGTAGGTCGAAAGCCGGGCCGCCCGAGAACGGCTAAAGACGGCGCTAACGTGGGCGAATCCCCTCGCCCTCGCCGTGGTCGTCCCCGCAAAGAACACACGACCAAGGTCGTCGTCGCCAGCGCCGTCGAGTTACTTCTTGAACGTGGTTACGGGGCTTTTTCCATCGAGGCGGTCGCCGAGCGCGCCGGAGTGACCAAGCCGACGATCTACTTGCGTTGGAGCAATCGGTACGAGCTGCTGCTGGATGCATACCGTGCCGTAATCACCGAGCTCGACCCGCCTGACCTCGGTGATCTACGAAAGGAACTGCGCTGGCTTCTCACCGCGCGAGCCAAGATCTACGCGGCTCCCGGTGCGGACAAGGTGTTGGCTGGGTTGGCCAGCGCAGCTACGGATGACGAAGCCTTCCGAGTAGCGGCCACCGAATCGACCGCGCGCCTGATGGCCCCCTCGCGAACGATACTGAAGCGCGGTGTTGCGCGGGGTGACGTACGGCCGGAAATCGACGTTGATGCCGCCTCCACGCTAATTGCCTCCCCGATGGTGTACCGGCGGATCTTCGAGATGACCGAAACATCGTCAAAGCAGATCGACGAATTTTGCGATCTGCTGATTCGCGCGCTGGAAACGAGGTAGCACATTCGCATCGCCCGGCCTGAGGAATCACCTAGGTCAGACACTCGTTATCCCGGACTACTGTGGTGTCAGCAGAGTGCTGCCAGAAGCGCCGCCGGAGAACAGTGTGTACGCCGCATTTGTCGGTAGGCGACACTTCGTAGGGCTAGTGAAGTCCCTGCCAGTGACACACTAAAGATGCTGTACAACCGCCTCGCCATCGACCCTCTGAGTGCTTCATCCCCGCGAATCGAAGTACATACCTCCGCGCTCAGTGCCCCGTCGAATTCGTGCCCGCCGGATGGGCGGGCTCACTGCCGAGTATGCATGGTGCAAACCCTGTCACGAGTTGCTTGGAGAAACCGTTATGAACACTTCGAATGCCGCTGCCCTGCAAGCCGGAATCGGTACTGCGCGCGTGAAGCGTGGGATGGCCGAGATGCTCAAGGGCGGCGTGATCATGGACGTCGTCACACCCGAACAGGCGCGCATCGCCGAAGGTGCCGGAGCGGTGGCGGTGATGGCATTGGAGAGGGTTCCCGCTGACATCCGCGCACAGGGTGGCGTGTCACGGATGAGTGACCCGGACATGATCGAGGGCATCATCTCCACCGTCACTATCCCAGTGATGGCCAAGGCCCGGATCGGACACTTCGTGGAGGCCCAGATCCTGCAGGCACTGGGGGTGGATTACGTCGACGAGTCCGAGGTGCTCACGCCCGCCGATTACGCCAATCACATCGACAAATGGGGTTTCACCGTGCCGTTCGTGTGCGGGGCCACCAACCTGGGCGAGGCGCTGCGCCGGATCACCGAGGGGGCGGCGATGATCCGCTCCAAGGGCGAGGCCGGTACCGGAGATGTCTCCAACGCGACCACTCACATGCGTACGATCGGCGGGGAGATCCGCCGGCTCACCTCGTTGAGCGAGGACGAGCTGTTCGTGGCCGCCAAGGAGCTGCAGGCCCCGTATGAGCTGGTGGTCGAGGTGGCCAAGGCAGGCAAGCTGCCGGTCACGCTGTTCACCGCCGGTGGGATCGCGACCCCGGCCGACGCTGCGATGATGATGCAGCTCGGCGCGGAGGGTGTGTTCGTTGGGTCAGGCATTTTTAAGTCCGGCGACCCGGCCGCGCGCGCCGCGGCGATCGTGAAGGCCACCACCTTCTACGACGATCCCGAAGAGCTGGCCAAGGTCTCCCGCGGCCTCGGGGAGGCGATGGTCGGCATCAACGTCGACGACATCCCGGCCCCACACCGTCTAGCAGAACGCGGCTGGTAGCGAAGAATCACCCTGTGCTGCGTCCATCGTCGCCCCGAATAGGTCAGCTTCGCCGCCAGGCGAAGGACGAAGCTCCGCAGTAGTAGGCCAAAGACGCGCCTTGGTCATCCCCCGTCCGAGCGAGGCCGAGGCGGCCGGCGAGGCGACCCCGTCAGGACCGCGCAGCTACCCATCTGTGACTGGCGTGGAGAGGTGCGCGGTGCCATAGCCCGTCACGTCTTTCAAGTCCTAGAAGACACGGTGCTGTCAGAGCACGGTAGGCAGCAAGTTGCCATCAACGTTCCCAAGCGTTATTCGGACTCATGCCGCAGGCGACTTCCTTCGAGGCAACACATTGTCACGACCGCTACGGCATCGGCGACAGTCTGTGCCTTATCTAGGTGGTCGCCATCACTCACGGTGGACTACACACCCCTGCGCACTCAACCCGTTAGTCAACCCGGTGAGCGGAATCAGAGAAAGGATCGTCAGATGACGAGCGACCCGAAGAGCGATTCGACTGACGAGATCGTGAATTTCGTCGGAGGGCGCACGCAGAGATCGGTCACCGACGAATTCACCCAGCTAATCGACCCGACGACCGGCGAGGCCAACGGTCGAACACCCGTCACGGGACCCGCCGAGGTTGATGCCGCAGTCCGCTCTGCAGCCGACGCGTTCGAAACGTGGCGACGCGTCACACCCGGAGAGCGTCAACGCCTGCTGCTTGAGTTAGCAGATTCCGTACTGGCGCACAGCGACGAGTTAGTCGCCTTGCAGGCCAGGGACACTGGGCAGCTCAAGCGATACATCGCCTCCGAGGAAGTAGAGCAAGGCGCAGATCAACTACGGTTCTTCGCGGGTGCGGCGCGACTACTCAACGGAGCGGCAACGGCTGAGTACCTTGAGGGACACACATCGAGCATCCGACGGGAACCCATCGGAGTCATCGCTCAAGTGGCGCCATGGAACTACCCGTTCGGTATGGCCGCGTGGAAGATCGCACCAGCTCTGGCAGCCGGCAACACCATCGTGCTGAAGCCGAGCGAGACGACCCCTCGATCCACCGTTCTGCTGGCTCAACTGGCCGGAGAGATCCTCCCTCCGGGTGTCTTTAATCTCGTCAACGGTGACGCCCGCACCGGGCGGTGTCTAGTCGAACACGAAATCCCCGCAATGGTGGCGATCACCGGCTCGGTCCGCGCCGGCATCGAGGTTGCACGTTCAGCCGCGTCACGGCTGGCGCGAACGCACCTCGAGTTGGGCGGAAAGGCACCCGCCGTGGTGTTTGGCGACAGTGACGTCAAGTCGGCTGCCGAGGGAATCGCTTCGGCAGCCTTCTTCAATGCGGGTCAGGACTGCACCGCCGCGACGCGGGCGATCGTTCATCGTACGGTCCTCGACGACTTCACAGAGGCTCTCGTCTCCGAGGCGCAGAGTCACCGTCCCGGCGCCCCCGATGACACGTCGGCGGCACTCGGACCCTTGCAGAATCGGCAGCACTTCGACAAGGTGGCGAACTTCGTGTCCACACTGCCCGAGCACGCTTCGGTTCTGACCGGCGGTGCTCAAGTGGGTGATCGTGGGTTCTACTTCGCTCCCACTGTCATCTGCAACGTGTCCCAAGACGACGCAATTGTTCAGCAGGAGGTTTTCGGGCCCATCGTCACAATCCAACCGTTCGACGACGAAGCAGAGGCGGTCCGGCTCGCGAACGGTGTCCCCTACGGCATCGCCGCCAGCGCGTGGACTTCAGATCACGGTACGGCAACGCGGATTAGCGGTGACCTTGACTTCGGCTGTGTGTGGATCAACGATCACTTGCCGTTCGTATCGGAGATGCCTCATGGTGGCTTCGGGATCTCGGGTTACGGAAAGGATCTGTCGGTATACGGATTCGAGGACTACACACGCGTCAAGCACGTCATGAGTGCACACCGCTAGCGGATATCCCCGGGCCTTTCCGATGAAGACCTATTACGTTCGCGTACAGAGGAATTGAACATGGCGATCCATGGCCATCGTTTAGGATCGCGGCTGAACGAGACGCAACAGGTAGCTCCGGACGCCGCCGACTGGCCTCGTCCGCAAGTCCGATCGCTCGGTGTACTGATCAGCGGTGTTCGAGCTATTTCATTGCAGACAGCAGGCTTTCGAACGCGCCAAGTCGCTTATCGAGGATGTCGACGTCCATCTCGACATCGTGAGCCAGCGCCTCCCGAAAGAGTGAGTAGCCGGAGAAGGTGGTCGCGATGAGCGCCAAGTCATCGGCGTCCGCGGGAAAGTGGCCTCGCGCCTTATCGCGCTCGATCGTCTTCATCGCGCCCGAGATGTCGATCAGGATCTGGAGCTTATTGTCTCCGTCGAGTGCCAGCAACGCTTCGAAGGCGGCGAGACCGCCCCCGTGGATCACCGACTCGGAGGTGCCTCGACGCCGAGCAGCGAAGGGTAGGTCGCGAGCCTCCCCCAGCTCTACCCTGATCTCTTCGATGCGTTCGACCAATGCGGCCCGGGACAAATCGCGTCGAGATCCGAAGTACATGTAGATCAGGCCGCGGGTCACCTCTGCCTCATCTGCTAGCTCGCGGAGATTCAATCCGGACAGAATGCCATCGCGTTCCATGATGGAGCGGGTGGCTTCGATGAGCTTCGCCTCCGTAACGGCTCTTTCACCGGATCCACCACGAATTACCCTGCAGTCGAACATCTTTCGATGATGAGGCCATTCGCTTCCATTTTCTCCAACAAACTCAATTCGGTGGCTACCCCGTGCCATCGTAAGTGTCGGCACGCCTGATAAGTATGCGCTGGGCGGTCACCGAAGTGTGCGCCCTTTGCTTCCTGTCGGCGAGCTGACCGTGGGTCGCAGAAGGGCGAGAATATGTTGCAGCCGACGGAGTTTCAGAAAAACCGTCGGCGCGAATCGATAATCCGGCAACGTAACGACCGCGCGCGGAAGTTACTGATCCAGAACTGCAACACTTAACCTCAGGAGTGGCCGAAATCTACTCCGCGGCAGCACTTGACGTAGATCACGGCACGCGCCATAGTGAGAGTCAGCACAATGAGAATTCTTCGCTCGGGTGAGTGAATCGATTGCAGGGCAGTGGTATACGACGCTCTCAAGGGATTCATGCAGGCCAACAGGGTGCACGGAGAATATGCCGCGTTTCCGTGCATCGGTTGGAACGGGTCGATTTGACAATCCAGATCAACGGTCAGCATCTGCATCAATCCACAAGCGTTTCAACATATACCACGGCCTAACAGGTGCCAGTTTGATGCGGCGCCCCATATCAGTCAGAGAATGCGGCTCTTAGAGAATCCGCCACAAGACCCAGGAGCACTGTTGCAAGCCCTAGATCGCACCGGCCTCGAATCGAGTTCGTCGGCAACGAAGTCAAAAAGTAATGGCGAGAGCGCGGGCCCACCCGAGCAGACGCGACAACGCTCGAAGAACGAGCGTGGAGTGGCAATGAGCCGAGCAAAGCCCGCGATCATCGCGGCTACGTGGATGCTCGTTCTTCTCGTCGCGTGGATGCTGGTGGCGCGGTTCATCGACGATAGAGTGATCCTTCCGGGGCCCGGCGAGGTGTGGTCTCGTGCACAGCAGCTGTTGTTCGCGTCGGGATCGACGATGTGGACCGACGTCGGATACAGCATCACCCGCGTTATGACCGGATGGGCACTAGGCATCGCCGTCGGCGTACCTCTCGGTGCGCTGATGTCGACAAATCAATACCTACGCATCCCCCTCGATCTGATACTGCAAGCCGGACGCGCCGTTCCACCGCTCGCCTTCATCCCTCTCCTGATCGTGTGGCTGGGCATTGGCGAGACATCGAAGATATTCCTCATCTTCGTGGCCACGGTGCCCATCATCACGGTGGCAACCGTGGCCGGCATCGAAGGGGTCGACAAATCGTTGGAACGCGCAGCTCTGACACTGGGCGCCTCGCGGTGGACACTGGTCCGCAAGGTCGTGATCCCCGCCACAATCCCCGACATCATCACCGCAATGCGAATTTCATTGGGCCTTGCGTGGAGCTGCGTCGTTGCAGCGGAACTCATCGCCTCCACCGAGGGCATCGGTTACCGAATCTTACAAGCCGGACGGTATCTGGAGACCGAGACGATCTTCGTCGGGATCATCGTCATCGCCGTGCTCGCGCTGATCAGTGACATCAGCCTGCGGCTGCTCTACGGCCTGGCATCACCCTGGCGGGGGACGGCATGACATCGACTCAGCAATCCGAGCTGGAGGAACACGACGTGGACATCGCCCTGCAACTCAAGGACGTGGCATACAGCTATACCGGTAAGCGCAACGACGCACCCATCTTGCGGGGGGTGTCCTTGGACATCCACGCCGGTGAGTTTGTGTCGATAATGGGGCCTTCGGGCTGCGGAAAGTCAACACTGCTGAACATCGTTGCAGGCTTCGAGGAACCTAGCGCCGGGACCGTCACAAGCGCCGGCAAGCTGGTTGCCAAGCCGGGGCCAGATCGCGGCTTCGTCTTCCAGAAACCAGCGCTGTATCCGTGGATGACAGTCCGGCAGAACACCGAGTTCGGGCCCCGAGCCAGGAAGGTCCGCCGCGACGTTCGGCGAAATGCCGAAGCGATGTTGGCCGAAGTCGGCTTGGCGGGCTACGAGGACTACAAGACCTACGAGTTAAGCGGTGGGATGCAGCACCGAGTGGCAATCGCGCGCACTCTGGTCAACGAGCCTCAAATACTGCTGATGGATGAACCTTTCGCCGCTCTGGACGCGCAAACACGCACTGAAATGCAGGCACTCGTTCTCGACATCCGGCGACGTCACAACTCGACCGTGTTGTTCGTCACGCACGACATCGAAGAAGGACTTCTGCTCTCAGATCGCGTCGTGATCCTCGGGAGTCGCCCGGCGCGGGTCGTCGACATCATCGACGTTGACCTCGAACGACCACGGACCTATGACACGGTTGCCACCCCGGCCTTCATCGACCTCCGCCTCAAGGTCCGAAACCTCATCGCGCAACAACAAGCGCTGCGCGATTCGGCGTAGCGAACGAAGAAGGACACAATGAAAATCACCACCATCACCGCCATCGCCATGGTCATGATCGCCACCTCTGCCTGCACGTCGCAGTCCGATAACGCCGACGGCTCGTCCGGTACGAAGACGATCGGCATCTTCAATCAACCCAGCACCTATCGCGCCGGAAGTTTGACGGGAAAGTTCGTCGACCTCGACATCAAGACCGCAGTGATCGATTCCGGCCCTGCAGCGCTACCGCTGCTCAAGCGTGGCGATCTTGCGGCTCTGACCGACGTGGTTGGGCCGACAGCGCTCATCGCGCATGGCAACAACGTGGCGTCCAAGATCGTCTGGGTCACCAGTGACGCCATCTTCAAGGTGGTCGGCGGTCAGAACGTCCGGTCGGCCCAAGATCTAGTGGGTAAGAAGGTTGCCGTTGTTCCAGGATCGATCCTCGAGTACGCCCTGATCTCCTTCCTGGATAAGAACGGGATGAACATCGATCAGTTGCAAATCGTCGACCTCGCTCCGGAATCGCAGCCGGCGGCATTGCGGACCGGACAGATCGACGCCGCAGTCGCTTGGGAACCAGCGAGCACCGACATGCTCGCTGCCGGCGCCAACGAGCTGGGCAGCCAGCGCGATCCTCAATTCGTGATGGTTTCACAAGCCTTCATCGACGACGACCCCGAGTTCGTTCAGAAATTCGTGTGCAACTACGCCGCCTCTCAGACGGCGATGCTCAAGGATCCGGATGCCGCGTACACCGCTATGCAGATGGACATGCACATCCCAACGGACAAGCTGAAGCTGCTCCTTCCAGTCGAATTCGTGCTGGACCCGAACGCGGCACTGACGCAGCTGTCGTCAACACCCGAAAAACTGAGCCCGCTGGGAGAAACTCTGGTAGCCGAAGGGCAGTACTTCGCCGCCCAAGGGAAGATTCCAGCGGCGCCGAGCCCCTCAGAGATTCCCGACTTCTTCGACAAGTCCTTTGCGGAAAACACCGTGGCGGGGAAATGCTAGTCGGAAAGCCACATATCAGCGAGCATCCGTCGACGACCCCGTGCACTGAACGATAGTGAAGGAAGATCCCGTGCAGAACAATCCCTCCCGCGTCAACCTCCCTCAGCCGGTTCCCGCACCGAGCGCACGAAACCCCGAGGCGCTGTACGTCAGCGACACCGATTTGCCCACCCCTGCCAAACCCGGGCTGCCCGCTCCGACAGGCGCACCCAACGTGCTCGTCATTCTTCTCGACGACATGGGATTCGGCGCATCGACCGCGTTCGGGGGTCCGTGTGAGATGCCGACGGCAGAGCGCCTCGCCGGTGGCGGCGCCAAGTTCACACGGTTTCATGTCAATGCCATGTGCTCACCCACTCGACAGTCGCTGTTGACCGGCCGCAATTCTCATGCCGTCGGCATGGGCGCCATCTGCGAACTCTCGACTACCGCACCCGGCTACACCGGAGTGCGCCCGGATAGCGCGGCAACATTGGCGCAGGTCCTCCTCGCCAACGGATTCAGCACGGCGGCCTTCGGCAAGATGCATCAGACACCGATGTGGGAGGTCTCGCCGGCGGGCCCGTTTGACCGCTGGCCAACGGGTGAAGGCTTTGAAAAGTTCTACGGTTTCGTCGGGCCCGAGATGAATCATTGGGATCCACTGCTCTACGACGGCACGTGCCCGGTCGAACCCAATAGAGACCACGATCCCAGCTATCACTTGTCGGAGGATTTCGCCGATCAGGCCGTGCAGTGGCTCGACATGCAGCGTGCGCTCGGGCCGAACAAGCCGTTCTTCCTCTACATGTCGATGGGAGGCACCCACGCGCCGTTGCACGTGCCCGATAGCTGGCGCGACAAGTACCGGGGCGCCTTCGCAATGGGATGGGACGCACTGCGCGAGCAGACGCTGGCGCGTCAGAAGGCTATGGGGATAGTGCCCGAAGAGGCAGTGCTGTCGCCGTGGCCCGATGGTCTGCCGCACTGGGACGAACTGAGCCCGGACGCTAAGCGGGTCGCGGAGGTGTATATGGAAACCTATGCGGCGATGGCCGAACACACCGACGCCCAGATCGGGAAGGTCGTCAACGCGCTGCAGAGCAGTGGGCAACTCGACAACACGCTGATCTTCTACATTCTCGGTGACAATGGCGCTTCCGCCGAAGGGTCGGTCAACGGCACCCTCAACGCGGACCGCAGCTACAGCGGTATCGACGACGACATCGATTACCTCGTGGAACATTTGGACGAGGTGGGTGGACCCAAGTCGTACCCTCTGTATCCCGCCGGATGGGCCGTTGCGACATGCACTCCGTATCAGTACACCAAGCAGGTCGCCTCGCATTTCGGGGGGACCCGGGACGGGATGGTCGTTCACTGGCCGGCCGGCCTGCAGGCGCGTGGTCAGCATCGACATCAGTGGCACCACGTCACGGACCTGTACCCGACCGTGCTGGAAGCTGTCGGCGTGCCTGCGCCCGAGAGTTTTGCAGGCGTGGCTCAGCAGCCCGTCGATGGAACGAGCATGCTGTACACGTTCGAGGATCCCGAGGCCGCAGACCGGCGGCTGACACAGTACTTCGAGACCATGGGCAATCGCGCCATCTATCACGACGGATGGATCGCCTCGGTCAAGCACCGCACTCCCTGGTCCAGCGCGGCGCGGCCCGACATGCGGACCGAGAGCTGGCAACTCTACGACTTGACCAACGACTGGTCGCAGGCTATCGACATCGCCGAGCAGAATCCCGACAAGCTCGCTAGGCTCAAGGAACTGTTCATGATGGAAGCCGCACGCAACAGCGTGCTTCCTATCGATGATCGCGGCTTCGAGCGCATGAGCCCACAACTGGCGCCGCGTCCGGCACGCGACGGCACCGCCAACGATGAGATGATCCTCAAGCACGGCATGACCAGGATCTACGAAGACGCGGCCATCAACCTGAAGAACTGCACCCACCGGGTGACGGCCACCGTCGAGGTGGGTGCCGATGGCGGTGACGGCGTCATCGTGGCACAGGGGGGACGATTCGGGGGGTGGGCGCTGCATATCGTCGAAGGCCGACCGGTGTACACCTACAACTACTTCGGGCTCTGGACTGTCGACGTCGAGGCTGCAGATCGGCTGAAACCCGGAATCCACGTCATTGAGATGCACTTCGACTACCGCGGGTCCGGCATGGGGGGCAACGCTGAACTCGCTCTATGGGTCGATGACACACCGGAATCCTCGGGCAACTTGGCCGAAACGATGCCGCTGGTGTTCTCCAGTCACGAAACACTCGACGTGGCAACCGATCTAGGAACCCCCGTCTCTTCTCGCTATGACGATAGGTCGCCAGCCTTCAGTGGACGCGTCGTGGAGGTCAAACTCAGCGTCTCCGACCGGGCGCCCGACGATGCCGAACGCAGACTGAACCATCGAGTCGCTCAGCAGTAACAGCCGCCATGGATACGGTCGTAATACCTGGCGGTATTGCCCAGCTGGGTAGCGATCTCCATTATGCAGAGGAGCGGCCGCGGCGTAACGAGCGGATCGGGTCAGTGGTGTTCGACGAACATCCCGTGACCAACGCCCAGTTCGCTGAATTCGTTACCGCTACAGGACATTGCACGATTGCGGAACGTCCGCCGGAGGCCGACGACTTCCCCGACGCTCCGCGGCACATGCTGGTTCCCGGCTCGATGGTGTTCACCGCATCCACAGGGCCGATCGACCTCGGCGACTGGACTCGATGGTGGCGATGGCAGCCGGGTGCATGTCGTCGCGCACCATTAGGTCCGGACTCGGACTGGAGGAGGTCACCCGATCATCCTGTCGTCCACGTCGGGTGGGCAGATGCAGATGCTTACGCTCGGTGGGCCGCCAAACGCCTACCCACCGAGCAGGAGTGGGAGCACGCGGCGCGTGGCGGACTTCGCGACTGCCAGTACGCCTGGGGCAGTGAGCTGACACCCGCTGGGGTGATGATGGCCGACATTTTGGGTCGGGCGGTTCCCGTGGAGACGCCACCATGGTGGTCATCCCTACACGACACCCGTCAAAGCGTTCCCGGCCAACGCATACGGGCTCTACGACATGATCGGCAACGTGTGGGAGTGGACGAGCAGTACCTGGACGGCATCACACGAGCGCAGGGCGGCCGGTACACGCCCCGAATCGACATGTTGTGGATCTACATCGCTGCGGGTCGACGATCGAAAGGTGACCAAAGAAGGATCCTTTCTGTGTTCGCTCGATTACTGCAGGCGATACCGTCCATCGGCGCGACAGGGACACGGTGCGAACGATACGAGTTCGCACGTTGGATTCCGGTGCGTGCAGTCAGTACCGTCGCGTTAGGCGCACTCCGGTGATCGACGAGATTGATCAGGACATCATCTTAGAGCTGCGGCGAGACGGAAGACGCTCATGTGCAGGCGTCGCCAAAGGCGCCGGGATATCTGAATCCGCAGCGCGGCAGCGTATTCGGCAACTGCTGGGATCGGGCGTAGTCAGAGTCGTCGCCGTGGCCGATCCGCATCGCTTTGGATTAGCGCGCCGCGCCAGGATAGGCATATGCTGTACCGGAGACACCACTAAACTGGCTGACCGGCTCGCTGGCCTATCCGCAGTCTCCCACGTCGTTCTCACTGCCGGTTCCTTTGATGTCGTCATTGAAGTCGACTGCGTGGATGACGATGCACTCCTAGACCTGATCAGCAACGAACTGCGCGTGTTACCCGGTGTGCTCTCAACCGAGACGATGGTGTGCTTGAAGGTGTTCAAAAACCATGGGCGCGGCGTGCACGCGGACGCGGGAGGGACGGATGTCGTGGTCACCCGCGCACCACTCCAACCCCCTTTGAGGCGAAGTTGATTGGCGATGCGTAGCATCGACGTGGCATCCGGCGGTGACCAGATAATGGTTACACGTCACGTTGAGCGCGTACCCAACACCAAAGTCGCGGCACGTGGTGCGCAGAGCGGTATCCGCGCCGTACTCGTCATTGCCGGCAACCCATGAACCAGGACCTAGGCAGCCAACACCTTGACGATCATCCGCTGGGCCAGTTGCAGTTTGGTGGCGAACTCGATGTCGTCGGGGACACCGGCGTGAGCCAGCTTGCCGGGGCCGTCGGTCCAGGATTTCGGCAGGTACAGCGAGACATCGATCAGGGCATGTCGGTGAGCACCGGCGTAGGCCGCGACCTGCGAGTTCTCAATGCGTCCGCGATGCCAGTGTACTGGCGGTGTACACGGACGGTCGCGGTGCCCTTTTCAGGTTCCCTGTCGCGTCAACGACCAACGCCATCTGCTGGGCGACGGGGTCCATATGTCCGCCTCGATGCGCGGGGGATTCGATGCTGACCGGGCCTGCTGCAGCCGTGCCACGCCGAGACAGGTGCCCTCCACATCCGCGGAGATTCGGGCGTAGATCGCCGACCGTACCGCGGTGCGTTGACCGGGCGTTTTCACTTTTACCGTAATGGTAATTTAGCGACGTTTGAGCTTGGTCCCGTCGGTCTGCCGTTACGCCGGCACAACCGATCGTGCGTCGAAGTCCGTGCTCACTATCATATTCGCACGTCGGGCAGTCCCCACTGCGCGGGTCGGATCACGCAACTGTGAGAGGCACATGAATTCTGGCACCCGGCACGGCAACTCGTTTTACCCATCCGGCCCGACGAAGGAACGTGACGCGGTGTGTTGACGTTGAACTGTTCGTGAAGGCAATCACCTATTCCCAGACCGGCGACAGTTCAGTGTTCATGATCAAAGATGTCGACGTTCCAGAGCCCGACGAAGGCCAAGTACGCGTGCGCATCGTGTACTCCGGTGTGAATCCGACCGATTGGAAGTTCCGAAAAGGAATGATTCCTGGCCGAGAGCTTGGATTCCCAGAGGTCGTGCCGAACCAGGACGGTGCCGGCATCATCGACGCGGTCGGCTCTGGGGTATCCGACTTTGCCGTCGGTGACCGGGTCTGGGTGTACCTGGCGCAGCACTTACGCCCTTCTGGTACTGCGCAGGAGTATGTGGTGCTTCCGTCCTCCAACGTTGTAGCCCTATCAGACGAGACCAGCTTTGAAATTGGAGCCAGCTTGGGCGTGCCGGCTATCACCGCGCACCGGACGCTGACCGTATCGGAGGATTGGCCTTCGCGTCTGCACCCCGGCGCGCTGAACGGCGCCACGGTTCTCGTCGCCGGCGGAGCCGGCGCCGTTGGTCATGCGGCGATCCAGCTCGCCCGATGGGCAGGCGCGACAGTGGTCACGACCGTCAGTGGGCCCGAGAAAGCGGCTCTGGCGACGGCGGCCGGTGCGAATCACGTGGTGAACTACCGATCCGACGACGCGGCGGCCGAAATTCGACGCGTTGCCCCCAACGGCGTTGACATCATCGTGGAGGTGGCACCGGCGCAGAATGCGGCGTTGGACAGGGCGGTAGCCTCCACTCGCGCCGTAATCGCCGTGTACGCCGACAACGGCGGCAACCGCATCGAACTCGACATCCGCCAGAACATGACACTCAATGCTCGCTACCAGTTCCTGGTTCTCTACACCGTTGGTGAGCAAGCGCTACGCGCCGCCGCCGAAGACGTCACCGCCGCTGCGCGCGACGGTGCTCTCGGTGTCGGGGAAGACTCGGGCCTGCCACTTCACGTGTTCCCTCTTGAGCAGACCGCCTCAGCACATGATGCCGTGGAGGCCGGCGTGACAGGCAAGGTCTTGATCCGAGTAGCCGAATGAGCGATCAGGTCAGTTCCCGCCCTCGCGTCTCCGGGCTCATCAGCGTTGTGACAAGCCCGATGACGACCGAAGCAATCGCGTAGACCGCGAACATCCAGGAGAGATCACGCTCGGCGAGCCAGGTTGCGATGTAGGGAGCGGTGCCACCGAAAATCGCGACTGTGAATGAATACGGCACGCCGATGCCCGACGCGCGCACGGCAGTGGGAAAGAGTTCGGCGAAGTATGCGGGCATGACGCCCACGGACGCGCCCAAGAAGAACAGCGCGATCGACATCACCACGAAGAGCCGGACCGGCGAGTCGTTGATCGCGGCAAACAGCGGGAACGAGAGCACGATGAACGCGATCGAGTACGTCATGAAGATCGGTCTGCGTCCATAGCGGTCGGAGAGCTTGCCCCACAGGGGAAGTGTCGCCATGAAGACAAGATTCGCGGCAAGGGCCGCCCACAGTGCCCCGCTCGCAGGAACACCGCGGGTGCTGATGGCAAATCCCGTGATGCCGATGGCCCACATGTTGTACACGATCGTGATGGCAAACGTGAGGCCGATCATCCGTGCCAGATTGGCCTTGTTGCCACTCAACCCACGCAGCAGCTCTTTGGTCGAGGTCGTCCGCAGCGGTGCCTCGGTACCGCCGGAGTCCGATTCGGTGAGAAAAGCCTCGGTCTCGGGAAGCGTCCGACGCAGGTAAAGCCCGACGAAACCGAGCACCCCGCCGATCAGGAACGGTATCCGCCAGCCCCAATCATGCATGGCCGCGGTGCCCGTGAAGGAACTGGCAGCGGCCCCGATCAGGGTGGCCAAGACGACGCCGGCGGTCACCGCGATGTACATGCTCGTCGACCACAGCCCGCGCCGGGCGGTCGGCGCGATCTCGGCGACGTAGGTATAGGACGCCGCAATCTCGCCGCCGTGAGCGAGGCCCTGCGCAAGCCGTGCCACAACAAGGATTACGGCAGCCCACACTCCGACCTGAGAGTCGACAGGGGCGATCCCGATCAGGAGGCTGCCCGCCGCCATCAGCATCATGCACGCGGTCATCGAGAACCGGCGCCCGTATCGATCGGCCAGCCACCCGAAAATGAACCCACCGACCGGCCGCATCAAGAACCCGACGGCGAATACGGCCAGCGTCGACAACAATGCTCCGGCGCCGCCGTCGTCGACGAAGAACTGCGCGGCAAAGAACGGGGCGAAGATCGCGTAGACGCTCCAGTCGTACCACTCGAGCGCATTGCCGACACCCGCGCCCAGCAGTGTGCGCACCGGGCGCAGTGGCGGTGGGTCATGCCGGATGGATTCGTCGCTGAGTTGTTGATGGGGAATGGTCATTGCGGCTCCTTTGGCAGGTGAAATCGCCGCCTCGGCGGTAGAGCGCCCGGCGGTCCGTATGAAGGTGTGTCAGGCCAGCGGCGGGCGGCGCAGTTGGGCGGCTCGTATCACGGCGCGGACCGCATTGACGTATCCGGTACAGCGGCACAGGTTGCCGCTGAGGGCTTCTCGGATCTGCGCGACAGACGGGTCCGGATTGCGGTCGAGCAGATCGGTGGCGGACAGCAGCATGCCGGGCAGGCAGAAACCACACTGAAAGCCGTACAGCTCGGCGAAGGCTTGTTGCACCGGATTGGGTTCGACGCCGTCGGCGAGCGCGGCGATCGTCTGCACTGTGGCGCCGTCGGCCCGCCCTGCCAGGGTCAGGCAGGTCTTCACGCACCGCCCGTCCACCATGGCGGTGCAGACGCCGCAGTCGCCGTTGCGACAACCGGCCCGCACCCCCGTCAGTCCTAGTTCCTCGCGCAGAACGTCGAGGAGCGTCAGGTCGGCCGCAACCGTGACCCTCACATGCTTCCGGTCGACGGTCAGATCGACGGTGACGGCATCGACGCCCACAAATTTCTCACTCACAGTCGGTATCCCGTCGCTCCAGGGCCGTACGCACGGCGCGCACCGCGACTTCGGGGGCGATGCGTCGGCGATAGGTCCAGTCCGCACGGAGGTCCGACCAGCGTTGCGCTACCGGTAGGCGGTCCAGTTGATCCGTCACCGCGGCACGTACGCCGTCGTAGTTGCTGTCGAACATGTTCTCTGTCAGTGGTATTCGGTGCGGGATGCGGGACACCCCACCGAGTACGACGCGCCCTGGAACGATTGCCGCGGCGGTGACCACCGGCCACGAAGACTCGGATGCCTTCACCTTGACGTAGCCGGATCTACCGGGTTGCGTAGAGATGCGCACAGCCGACACGAATTCGGTTGGGGCCAAGCCGGTTTTCTCCGCGTCATGGAGGAATGCAGAAGCGCTCACCGTGCGTGTTCCTGCCGTCGATTTGACCACCACCTCGGCGGCGAGCGCGACCAATGCGGCCGGGATGTCGGACTGCGGCCGCGCTGCGCACAACGCACCGATAATCGTCCCCTGATTACGGATCTGGACGCCGCCGGTGATTCCGGCGCACAGGCGGTGTAGCAGCGGAAAACGGAGTCGGACCTCGGCGGACTCCAGCAGCTGCTGATAGCAGACCAGGGCGCCGAGGTGAAGCGAACCGTTCTCCACGACAAGACCATTCAGTCCGGTCCGCCCCAGATCGACAACCTCGGGGGCATCGATGTCGCCGCGGGCGAGGGCGGGCACGGTCAACGTTCCTCCGCCGATCACGACGGGTTCACCCCCGCCGGCGACGATGCGCGCCAAGCTGTCGGCGATGTCGTGTTCGTTGCGAGGTAGCGTCACACGGAACGTACTCATGGGCCGCTATCCGGCTCGGGCATCAACGCCAGTACCGCCGGAGGCGACAGCGGAACCATCGTCACCGCCGCAGAGACACCGGGCACGCGGTGCAGCGCGTCGTCGACGGCGTTGGCGACCGCAGCGAGGGCTCCCCCGACGCCGGCCTCGCCGGCGCCCTTGGCCCCCAACAGCGTGTACGGCGCCGGTGTCTCATGGTGCCCGATGACGAAGTCGGGCAGGTCGTTCGCCCTGGGCACCAGGTACTCTTTGAACGACGACGTTGTCAATGCCCCCGTAGTGTCGAAGCCGCTTTCCTCAAATAGCGCCAGGCCCACTCCCATAGCGATCGCGCCCTGAAGTTGCCCCTCGACCAGCACCGGCTGCAACACCCGTCCGCAGTCGTGGACTGCGGTGAGGGCGCACACCTTGACCACGCCCGTGTAGGCGTCCACGTCGACGACCGCCACGTAGGCGCCGCTCGAGAAATACGGATAGCTGTATTGGAACGCAGGGTCGTCAGGCGGTGTGGGATGGTAGCTGCGCGTGCGTGAAACCAGCCCGTCCGGGCCGCCGGCGGCCCGTCTGCACACGTCGCCCAGAGCCAACGGCACGCAGCCTTCGGCGCGCACCGCATTGTCGGCGAGCCATACCTGGTGCTCGGCCACACCCAACATGTCGGCCGCGGTCGCGCGAAGGTCGGCGGCCACGTCTTGCGCCGCCAGCACTACCGCTGCTCCACCGACGGCAGCCCCACGGCTGCTGGCGTTTCCGGTACCGGGAGGGCACACCTCGGTGTCGCCTTGGACCACCCTGACATTCGTGGACGTGGTACCCAGTACGTCGGCAGCCAGCCCGGCCAGTACCGCGTCGTTGCCGCCGCCCGGATTGGTGACACCGCTGAGCACCGTGACGTGACCCTGTGCATCCACGCGCACGGTTGCCGCTTCGGCGGCAGCAACGGTGGCGGGACCACCGACGGTCGACCGGCCGGATGCGTGCCCGCCCCCTTCAGGAGTGATCTCCACGGCGATGCCGACCCCGCGGACCATCGGGCCGCGGGCCGCGGCCGCGGCCACACAGGCACCCGGGTAATCGGCGAGGTCCAACGCCTGATCCAGCACGGCGCTGAAGTCGCCACTGTCGATCTGGTATCCGGACGGCATCCGGTGCGGAAAGTGTTCGGTCTGCAGCAGATTCCGGCGCCGCACCGTGGCGGGATCCAAGTCCAGGTGGCGGGCGATCTGGTCCATGACGCGCTCCATCACGAAGATGGGCGCCTCCTTGCCGAACCCTCGGCACGAGTGCCACGGCGGCAGATTCGTCGCCACAACGCTCGACCGGACGTCGACGTGTGCGATGTCGTAGGCCGTCGGGAAGGCCGCGGCACTGACGTAGGCTTGCCGCCAACCCGGCGACACCGATCGCGCGCCCACCGGTACCACCATGTCGTCGAGCAACGCACCGATCCGGCCGTTCTCGTCGAAACCGACTCGGACACGGTGGAACTGCTCGCGAGCGCCACCCAGGAAACACTCGGCCCGCGACTCAATCCACTTGACCGGACGCTCACACAGCATGCTCATCACGCAGATGAGCGGCTCTTCCACCTGACCGGTCATCTTCAGCCCGAACGATCCCCCGACGGGGGGAACGATCACGCGGATCGCCGCGATGTCGAGGCCGAGCACGTCGGCAAGTTCGGCGCGTAATTGAAACGGTTGTTGGTGGGACGCATGAACTGTCAGCTGCCCGGCGGCCCGGTCCCACGACGCCAGATACCCGCGCGCCTCCAACGGCGCCGTGGTGCTACGGCCGAGGACGAATTCGGTTTCCAGAACATGAGGCGCAGACCGAAGGGCCGCGTCCGGCGTACCGCTACAGAAGTGGTTCTCCGCCAGGACGAGAGCAGAGTCGTCGACCGAAAGCTGTTCGCGGTCCCAGAATCTGCGCGGATCGATGACAGCAGGCAGATCGTCATACTCCACCGCCACCGTGGCCGCCGCGGCGCGCGCTGCCCGGGGATTGTGCGCCGCCACCACGGCGATGGGCTCACCGACGTAGCGCACCTCGTCGATCGGCAACGCGCGCAGTGGAACATTCTGCGCCCCAAGTAGTTCAGGTTCGCCGAATTGATACGGCAAGATGGTGAGGAGTTGCGCGGCCTCACGCCCATCGAGCACACGCACGACTCCGGCACACGCCCGCGCCTCGGTCGTGTCGACACCAACGAGGCGGGCGTGGGCACGGGCGCTGCGCACCACCGCCATGTGCAGCAGCCCCTCAGGCCGCAGATCGTCGACGAACGCCGTCTGGCCAGAGACAAAGTCGAAAGCGTTTCGCTTCGGCCATATTCCCGCGGTGGCGGTCGTGATGTTCATCGTTCTCCTCGTCGAGATCGATTGGGGTGACGATCAGGAAAGGCCCCGCGCCCGGGCGCCTTCCTTCCCTCAGCTCTTCATGCGGGCGATGCCTTCCAGTGCGAGCCCGTAACCGAGCAGACCATGCATGCGCTGGCGCAGATCCTCGGTGAGCACGGTCCGGGTGTAGCGGCGCACCAAGCGCGGCTGGGCCATCAGGGTGGCGGCCAACTCCCGCGCGCGTCCCAACAGCTCTGCGCGCGGCAACACTTCGTTGACCAAACCGATGTCGCGGGCCTCCGCCACGGACAATCGCTGTCCGGTGAGCAGGAAGTAACTGGCCCGGGTCGAGCCCATCAGCAGCGGCATGACGATGTGCATGCCGTCTCCGGGAACCATCCCGCCGGGAAAGTGCGCGGTGTCCTGGAAGTAGGTGTCCTCGGCGGCGAGCACGATGTCGGATACCAAGGGAATTTCGGCGTGCCGGACCGCGGGGCCGTTGATGGCCGCGATGATCGGCGCCTGGATCGAGAGCAGATTGGGCAGCAACTGCTTGCCCTCCCATTGGATGGGATCGTAGGTCTCCGGGGTCATGATCTTGCGGTTGGGATGCTGCCCCGGCGCGATGGCGGGTCCGCTGAACTCATCGCCGGTGCCGGTCATGATGATGACATCGTTCTCGCGGTCGCGGCCGATCTCAAGAAACGCTTCCTCGAACTCGTTGTGCGCCAACAAACTCCACTGCAGCGGACCACCATCGGAGTGGAAGTGCAATTCCAGGACGCCGTCGGTGCGCTGCATGCGGATCGTCTTATACCGATCCTTGTAGGAATCGAACGAGGTAGAACCGCGCTCCAGGTGCGTCATCGCGGCCGCGTGGTCGGCGGTACTGGTCACTGGTGTGCTCCGTTCTGGTCGTCGAAAATGGCCACCGCACGCGTCCAACCGGCGGATGCGGCGTGGATCTTCACGGGGAAACAGGCGATGGTGAAGCCGTGGTCGGGTAGTTCGTCGAGGTGTCGCAGTTTCTCGATCTGGCAGTAGCCGGTCCGGCGGCCGGCCTTGTGCCCCTCCCAGATGATGGAGGCGTCGCGATCACGCGCGTAGCGTTCGGCGACGAAGGAGAACGGCGCATCCCAACTCCACGCGTCTGTGCCAACCACGCGCACACCGCGGTCACACAACCACAGGGTCGCCTCCCGGCCCACGCCGCACCCGCTCTGCGGGTATTGCGGGGTACCGAACTGCTCGCCGGCCGAGGTATTGATCACGACGATGTCCAGCGGCTGCAGCCGGTAGCCGACGCGGTCGAGTTCCTGCTCGAGGTCGGTGGCGGTGACGACGTAACCGTCGGCGAGGTGGCGGAAGTCCAATTTCACGGCGGGCCGCATGAACCAGTCCAGCGGCATCTCGTCGATGGTCAGTGGGCGACTACCGTCCTCCATCATCGACGAGTAGTGCCACGGCGCGTCCACGTGCGTCCCGTTATGGGTCGACAGGTGCACGGTTTCCAGCGCAAAGGCCTCGGCATTCGGCAATTCGTCCGGTTGAAGACCGTCGTATCGACGCTGCAACATGGGAAGCGTGTCCTGGTGGCTGATGTACTCGATGGAGAATTCGTACCCCGGCGGATCAGCGGGAACGTCGTTCTGCAACGACATCGAGATGTCCACGAAGCGGGCCATCGCTGAACTCCCTTCACGTTTCACGGTGACGCATCCCCGGTTGGGCATCGCACTGTGTCGCAAGCTACCAACGGCTCGGAAAACGAGTCAATCGTTTGATATCAAAGCGGTCAAGAAGGGCGGAATGCGCAGCTCAGGCGGCTGGGGCGGCCGTCGAGTGGCGACGCACGATGTGGGGTTCGTCGGGGACCGTCACGCGGCGCGGTCGACCACCCTCGATCAGCGCCAGCGCAAGGTCGACCGCCTCTGCCCCAAGCCTCTCCGTCGGCAGCCAGACCGTTGTCAACGGCGGGACAAGGAAATTCGCGAGATCGTCGTCGTGCAGCGACACCACCGACAGCTCGTCGGGCACCGCCATGTCGCGTTGATGCAAGGCGGCCAGCGCCCCGACGGCCATCGGAAACGTCGCCGCCACGATGGCCGTGGGCTGGAGCCGGCGTTCTAGCACCCGCATCGTCGCGTCGAATCCGGCCGCGCGGTCACGTTCGGGCATCTCGATCGTCGTCGCCCCGACGCCCAGCTTCTCGCATTCGCTGACAAACCCCCGGCGCCGCCGCACCATCGTGTCGAGGTTTCGCGGCCCGAGAATCGCACACAGGCGGCGGTGACCCAGGTCGACGAGATGCCGCACCGCAACCGCGGCGGCATCCGCGTCGCGCAGCACCACGCTCGCCGCCACCCCGCGGACCTGCCGGTTCACCAGCACCAACGACTGCGGCATCTGGTTGACCAGCCGGCGCAACGCGTCGTCCTCGATGTGGCCCGACGACACCATCAGCGCGTCGACGCTGCCGCGCATGAGCATCTCGGAGATGGTCTCGTGCGGATCACCCGCCGCGTGCGTGCCCAACACCAGGCCATAGCCAAATTGGTTGGCGCGCATCTCAACACCGTGGGCGATGGCCGAGTACACCGGGCTCGAGAACCCCGGCAACAACAACCCCAGCGCCATTGTGCGGTTGCTCCGCAGGCCGCGGGCAGAAGCGTTGGCCCGGTAGCCGATCTCACTGGCCGCGCGATGTATCCGGTCGCGGGTCTCCGCCGAGGCGAAGCCGCGCATGTCATTGCGGAGCACCCGCGACACCAGACTCGGATCAACCTCGGCCATCCGCGCAACGTCAGCCAACGTCGGCCGTCGTCGCTCCCGTTCGCCCGTCACATTCACTCCAGTGGATCAGCGCACCAATACTGCGCAGCCTAGTCCGCGAGTAGCACCCCGTGGAACTCGCCGGAAGGTTGCCCCACCTCTTTACCTAGACTGGCGTGGAGGCCACCGAGACGCCTAAAGCGATCGTCACGTCGATGTCTTCAGCAACAACAGTCCGGCTGAGGGGAATGCACGCCCACCCTGAAGTAGTTCCATGTTGGAGGCCGAAAAGTTCGGCTACGGAGGGTCTCATGGCACGTCGATCTGCGGAGTTGTGTTCATTTTTGCGCGCCCACCGCGAGGCGGTAACCCCTCAAGACGCGGGGTTGATCCCCGGCGGCGGTCGACGCGTGCGGGGTCTTCGACGCGAGGAGGTTGCCCTGCTCGCCGGGCTCAGCACCGACTATTACCGCAGACTCGAGCAGGGGCGAGAGCACCGCCCGTCACTGCAGGTGCTGGTCGCGATTGCGCGCGCGTTACAGCTGGATTCGCATGCAACCGCCTACCTCGTCTCGTTGGTGCACCCTGTCCCCTTCGCGAAGTCGGTCCGCCCGAACACGATGGTGTCGGCGGGCATCGAACACCTCCTCCACACGGCCTTGCGCACACCGGCCTTGGTCGTAGACCTCGGACTGAACATCCTGGCGATCAACTCGTTCGGCCGAGCGATGTACACCGGGTTTGACAGCATCGACAACCTCGCCCGCATGGTGTTCCTCGACCCCGCGGCCGAACACTTCTACGTCCACTGGCAACAGGTCGCCACTCAGATCGTTGCAAATCTGCGCTCGGGTTTAACCCATTTCCCCGGTGACCGCCGCATCACCGATGTCGTCGAGGAGATTTCGGTTCGTAGCCCCGCGTTCGCGGGGCTGTGGGCGACGAACAAGGTAGGACCGCGCACCAGCGAAGACAAACTCTTCAATCACCCCGAACTCGGCGAGCTACGCCTGCATTTCGACGCATTGGAGATCGCCGATGCCCCTGATCAGCGAATATTTGTCTACTGCGCGCCCGACGGAGGGCCGTCTGCCGACGCAGTCACCGCGCTGGTTTCTCGCGCCGAACTAACAGGCTGATTGTGGCATTGCCCGACGAGGGGGATCGACGAGTCGCTAACGAATTGATGGGCGGTGCCGCGGGTGCATTGCGGGGCCGCAATGCACCCCCCAGGCCGTGCATTCGTGTCCTTATCGTGGGCAGGGACGCCAGGTCTCGAAGATCGGCTTATCCGGGCAGTGCAGCGAGGAGTAACGGTGACAACCCTGATGGTGAACTATGTCGGTGACAGCGACAGCCGATTCGACCGCGACCGGTATCTCGCCCACCATATCCCGCTTGTCGTCAAGACCTGGCAACCCTTCGGTCTGAAACGCGTCGAAGTGTTCTTTACTGACCAGACCGCCCCCGATCAGACGGTGGCCGCAACATGTCTGTGCCATTTCATCGATCGCCCCGCTCTAGAGCGAGCATTGGCGGCTCCTGAGACCGCACCGATCATGGCTGACATCACCACCTTCACCGACATCACGCCCTCGCGCTTCGCCATGCGGCCGGCGCTGACGGCATGACACACCTGACGGCGCGACATACCTTTCAACACGACGTCCATCCTTGGCCAATCCCAGCGCACACACCTCGTGACGAATCTGGCTGCGGCCCAAGTTCATCTGAGCACAGATCAAAACGGCGCCGCTTACGGCGGCGACCGGGTAGCTGTCTGCTTGGCGGCCACCTACCGTTCAACCGACCGACGAGGGACGCCCCATGACCAGAATGATCGTTGTCTGCACAGGCGATAGCCACACTCGATTCGATCGCGAATACTATGTCAATCAACATTTTCCACTCGCCATGGAGTGCTGGGGAAGGTACGGCCTGCAGGCGGTGGACGCCTTCTTCCCAGCAGGCGAAGGCGACGGCTGGGTATCGATCGGGGTCTACCGCTTCCTGGAGGACGCCAACATCGACGCCGCCCTGGCTGCACCGGAAACCAAGCGCGTGATGGCAGACGTGAAGAACTTCACCGACGCGTCGACGGTGATGCGCAGTATCTTTGCACCGCTTTGATACAGCGTCGTCGCCGCCCGTAGCAGCGCGATCGACTCGTTGGGCTTGCCACCTCAGACTCCAATGGAATCGTCGAACAGCGATGCAAGAGACCGGCGCGGCTCGGTGCGGCCCTGCCAGCCAGCGAGCGTGTGCCTCGGCGAGGCGGCCCATCAGCGGTTCGAAGGTGACGTTGACGTCTATGACCTCCGGGTACCCCCCGTTCGACGTGGTGGTGTCGAACAACACCGAACGTTCCCCGGCCGCTGTCGTCATTTCCAGGGCTCTGGGGTAGCCAGCCCGCTCGCAGTGGGCGGTGCCGGCCTCGAAGGTCTCGCGCCGAACAATGTGATGAAAAACCGGTCCGCGCGCATCCAGTGCTTCGCTGAAGACCGATCGGTCGCCGTCCAGAGGCTGCAGAAGTTCTACGAGCCCGCCGCCGGAGAGCGCCATACCCACGTCAATCGCTATCGGGGCTTCTTCTCCGCGATAATAGTGCCCTGACTCGGCTTTGATGATGGTGGTGTAAAACGGGCCGGCACCCCAAAACATCCCGAACTCGGCGATTGCTGCGCCGAGATCCCTCACAACGTGGGCGATCTACAAGACCGTGCTTTGTGGTTGCATCATGACCGTTCCTCCTTGGAATGGGTTGGGTACATTGCCGTCACGCCAACCTATACTTGCTCAATTCGTCTCACCTGCATGTGCGGTCACGTGTATCTGGAACGGTCTGTGCGTATAGTCCATTCGCGTGCGGGGCTGCCTGCGACTACGCGGTTTCGCCGTGGGACTCCTCAATCACCATGGGAAAGCAGCCCGTAGAACTCGCGCGAGCTGATGATGGCGGCCGTGGATTGAGCCAGAACGACCAGAGTCGCCTGGTGGACCTGCTCGGCAGACATGGCGCCCAATCCGAGGTCCGGGTGGTCGTAGGTACCGGCCGCGTCAGAAATCACGGCTGTCCGGAAGTTTCGGAACATGGCGTCGCGCGCCGTGGCGTGCACACAGTCCTCGGTAGTAACGCCTGTGACGACAACGTCGGTTACCCCGAGTCCCCGAAGAATCATTTCCAAATCAGTGGCGTGAAAGGCGCTATATCGGTGCTTTCGAATGAGCCGGTCGCTCGGCAGAATATCGACTTCGGCGTAGATCTCAGACCCTGGCGTTCCATCGATGAGCGCAGAACGCGCAGCGATGGGCGGGTAGAGGTCTGCGTAAAGGCCCATGTCTGAACCATCTTCGTGGTGGACATGGGCCGTGAAAATGACTGGGATCTGCTTGCCTCGAGAGAAGCGGATCATTTCGTTCAGTGTTGGGATCATCTCTCGACCGGCGCGCGTTTCTAGTGGTGCGCCAGGCGCGAGGAAGTCGTGCTGCATATCGATGACCAGTAGAGCCGTGCGAGTGGGGTCCAGCTTGTCGATTCGGTAGCCCATAGCTGCTTCCTCCTTCAAGAACAACGGGCCCAGGTGTATCACGCTATTGCGACGATCGTCAACGATTCGCCCCATAATTGGGGCCATCCCCGGCAGCAGCTACGGTCACGCTACCGGGGCGTTCGTACCTTTCGCTCCTCGCACGGCCGGAGGCACCATCCGAACCTTCCAAGGAGCAGCCTGCTCAAGTTGCGTTGCGAGTGAGAGGAGTACATCTTCATCGCCGATCCCGCCGACAAACTGCACGCCAAGCGGCAAGCCCGCCGAAGTCGACCCGAGCGGCAGACTGATGGCGGGCTGCCCGGCCAGGTTAAACGGAACCATGAACTGCATGTCCGCAAGCAGTCGGTCGTGATAACTGTCGAGACTGGGCAATGACATGTCATACCACCCAAGAGGCCGGCTAACCACGGGCATGACCGGCGTGATCACCACGTCGAACGGCAGTTGATCCACGATGAGCTGCTGACCCACCTGCCGCAGCTGCTCCGTATCGAGGGCGTAGTCGACCGCGCTGAATTGACGACCGAATTCGATCATCTCCCACGTGACGGGCTCAACGTCTGCGGGCGTCACTTGACGCCCCATCGCCCGGCCGGCGCCATCGAACATCATCGTTGCGGTCACAGCCGTGATACGAACGAAGAACTCCCGGATGTGCCCCCAGTCATAGCGCAAGTCGAAGTCCACGATCTCGTGGCCGAGGGTCGCACAAAGCTCCGCCGCCGCCTCGACGGCGGCTCGGACCTCCGGATCCACCGCCTCACCATCCGGACACGTGAGCATGACACCAATGCGCAAGCGGTCTCGCGGGATTGCCGCGCTCTCAAGAAATGACACACGGGGCATTGCCAGGGCATACGGCTCGCCAGGAAGTGCGCCACCTACCGCGTCGAGGTAGGCGGCCGTGTCGCGCACGGTCCGGGTCACGCAGTTGAACACTGCCGACCCAGACCAGAGGTCGACAACGCCCGGACCCAACGTCGTGCGTCCGCGGGAGATCTTGAGACCGACGAGGCCGTTGATTGCAGCAGGAACGCGGATCGAACCGCCGAGATCGCTCGCGTCTCCGATCGGAACCATGTGCGTAGCAACCGCAACAGCCGAACCGCCGCTCGAACCGCCGGGCACGAGAGACTCGTCCCAAGGGTTCAAGGTCCTACCGTGAAAACGGGGCTCAGTTGAGTAACACCAGCCGTTTTCCGGGACGTTCGACTTTCCGACCGGAATGATGCCGGCAACCTTGACACGTCGCGCGATCTCAGAATCCGACGTCGCGACGGGACCGGCATAGAACGAGCAGGAATTGGTGGTCGGCATGCCCGCCCAGTCAAGAGCAAGATCCTTTGCGACAAAGGGTACCCCCGCAAGGGCGCTACTCGTTGGAGTGACCTCGCGTGCCAGCTGCCGCGCGTCATCGTATGCCTTGTACACCACGGCGTTGAAATGCGGGTTCAATTCCTCGATGCGCTCGATGGTTGCCTCTAGCACTTCAACTGCCGATACCTCGCCGGCCGCGATCAACCTCGCAATACCGACGCCGTCTTCCTGATCGATGATCTTCGTCATCGCGTTCTCACTTTCGTTGTCGGACACCGTGAGCAGAAACGGCGATGTGTCCTACTCATTCACCGAGGATCTCGAGGACGCGCGTTCGTTCCGCCTCTGCGTACTCGCCGAGAAACGAGACGTCGCCGCTCAGCAGGAAGAACGTCGCCCCGAGATCCCGCCAATGCGGCAGGTCGTTCCCGGTCAAGGAAAACATCCCGCTCAGCTTGCCTGCACGCTTAACCTCGGCAAGGATCCCGGCCACCGCCGCGGTGTGCTGCTCCGACGCCATGGCGACACCCATCGACACCGCGAGGTCGCCCGGCCCGACAAAGATCATATCGACACCGTCGACAGCGGCGATGTCGTATGCGTTCTGCAAACCAAGTTCAGTCTCCACCTGGAGGATCAACCCGACGGACGAATTTGCCCTGCCGATCGAGGCGGCCATGTCCTTACCGAACGCAGTGCTTCGGCCAGGACCTGCCCCACGATGCCCCTCGGGCGGATACCGCACCAGGCCGACACACGCTCGAGCCTGCTCAACTGTCTCGATGCGGGGAACAACCACGCCGAGAGCCCCCGAATCCAGTGCGCGTCCGATCTCTGGTCCGATACCCGGAACCCGCACGAGCGCAGCCGCATCAAACGCATCGGCGGCCCTGATCATGTTCTCGATAAGCTCAGGACTCAGCGCGGTGTGCTCTGAGTCGATACACACCGGGTCGAACCCACGTCGCGCAAGAATCTCGACCGCTGTCGGACTGCTGATGCCGACAAAGGTACCAACAACAGACTCACCCTCCAGGAGTCTGCGCACGGAGTCACTTCTACTGATCATTTGGGAAACCCTTTCGAGTGCAACATGTTCGATTTGCGAGCATCGTGTCAGGTAACTTTGAGCTGCGCTGTTCTGATGAGGGCGAGAATGTGTGATCGGAGCTCGCCGAATCTCGGATCCTCCCTCGTTTCGAACTGGTTTCGGTCGGGACCGAAGTCAGTCGATACGATCTCTTGGACGGTCGCTGGATTCTTCGACAAGACGACGATCCGATCCGACATGTAGACAGCCTCGTCGATGTCGTGGGTTACCACCACGACCGTGACGCCCTGGTCTCGTTTGAGGGTGAGGGTGAGATCCTCTAGCTCCAGGCGGGTTTGGGCATCAACCGATGCGAAGGGTTCATCCATCACGAGCACCTCGGGCTCGGTGACGAGCGCGCGAGCGATCGCGACTCGCTGCTGCATACCGCCGGACAGTTGCCAGGGATACTTCTTCTCTGTCGCCGCGAGGCCGACGTCATCCAATACACGGGCGACCCGCTGCCGTCTGATCTGACGTTGCACCCCTCTCGCCCGCAGCGGCAGCTCGATGTTTCGTGAAACCGTCATCCACGGGAACAAGGACCGGGTGTAGTCCTGGAAAACGATTGAAATACGCTCATCAGGTCCGCGAAGCTGTTCCCCGTCGAGGGAGATGGAGCCTGCGGTTGGAGGCATCAAACCTGTGAGGCAGCGCAAGAGTGTCGTCTTACCGGCACCGGATGGCCCTACGATGCACAGCAATTCGCCGTCGAGGATGTCGGCGGAGATGTCTGCGAGCACGTCGACGCGCTCCGATCCGCCACCGTACGACTTGCTCACGCCGTTGACGCGTAGGCGGTGAGTCGTGTCCTGAATGGACACAGTCATCTCCAACTCCTATCTGTCGCGTGCAACACGACTCATTTGAATGTGCCAGGCCAGCACGCGCGACCGTGCAGCCTTGAAGAGGGCAGCGATCAGGAATCCGATTACGGACAGCAACAAGATGCCCGACCACACACCCACGGCGTCGAAGGTCGCCTGCGCCTGCATTGTCAGGTAACCGATGCCGTGAGTTGCTGCAATCATTTCGCTGGCCACCATCAACACAACCGAAATCTGCAGGCCCGTCTCGAGGCCGCCGAAAATCGCTGGTCCCGCCGCCGGTCCGTAGAGTTGCGAAATCGCCCTGAGACGGCTGATCCGCAATCCCCGCGCCACGTCGGTGAGCATTGGGTCGACGCTGCGGACACCGTCCAGCGTGGCAATGAGGATCGGGAACAGTGAGCCCACGAAGATGATGGCGATCTTGGAGGTGTCGCCCGTGCCGACGATGAGCACCAGGGGCGGGATGAGCATGATCGGAGGGGTGGACCGGAAGAAATGCACGAGCGGCATGAAGAGTTGCTGGAGCCAGGTCACGCGACCCAAGACCAGGCCCAGGGTCACCCCCGTCACGGCAGATGCAGAGAAGCCGACCACAAGGTTCCTGAGGCTGGGCGCAACGTCCGTCGCGACGTGTGCGAACAACCACGTGTCCTGAAACCTCGCCCAAATCTTGCCGGGCGGCGGGAAGTAAGGGCTCGGCGAACTCGATGCGAATCGCACGTATAGGAAGAACAACACACAGGGAAGTACGAGACCGAGGAGCGCGCGCGAGAGTAGCTTCATGACGGTGTCCCTCGTCCCCAGTTGTCACGGGTGATGATGCGCTGCGTTACGGCCAGCACCATGGTGAGCAATACTCCCAGCGCACCGGCGCAGAGCGTCCCGGAGAATACCGTTGCACCTTGACCACTTTGCTGCGCGATCAGGATGAGGCGGCCTAGACCAGGAGCTCCAGCCAACAACCCAGCTCCCACGGACATCATCAGAGCCGTCGCCGACCCGATGCGCAGACCGGACAAGAGATAGGGAATGACGCTCGGCAGCACTACCGAAAGCTGCGTTCTTGCAACGCTCAAGCGAAGCGCGCGTGCAGTGTCGAGCGCGACAGGGTCGACATCTCGGGCTCCGGTCTGAACCTGGATGAGAATCGGCCACAATGCCGCGATCGTCGCCAGGAGGACGCCTAGATCGCGGGTCGGACCGAGAGCCAGGAGTGCGAGTGGCAAGATCACGACCGGTGGGATCGGCTTCAGAACCTGCACCAAGGGATCAAGGGCGGCCGAGATGGACGGATTGAGACCCATAGCCAAGCCGAGCACCGCACCGATCAGCAGGGAAATCATCGTCCCTGAAGCCGCCATGACAAGGGTCTCACCGACGGCCTGCCAGAAACTGCCGTCCGTCGACAACTCTGCGGTTCTTCGAATCGCCTCCGAAGCTGTCGCGAGTCCGGCCGTGTCGCGAAGTGGACCGACAGTTACGAAGTACTGCCACCCCAGAAGCCACAGCCCAATCCCACACACACCGAGCACGAGGCGCCGCAGACGGGTGGCGCGCTGGTCACCGCTCGGCCTGATCATCAACATTTGGCTCGACCTGTTCAGGAGTTCGGGCGATAGCTGCTCAGATCCGGCTCTTCGCAGAGGGTTTCCGGAATGAGGAGGTCCTCCACGTCCACCTTCTCGGAGAGCATGTCGTACTCGAGCATCAGGTCCTGAAAGTTCTCGAGGTCGTTCTTGGGAGCGCACGAATAGAAGTAGGCCATGGTCGCGTTCTCGAAAGTGCTGAAGGGAACGTCCTGAGCCTGCGCGATGGCCCGCCGGACGCCGTCGTGGTTGGCGTTGGCGTTCACGTTCGACTCACGCATGGCGCAGTTGAAACGCGCAACGGTGCCCGGGTTCTCGGCGATGTATGACTCCGACGCCACCATCGAGGAATTCAGGCCCTGGCGCAGTGCCTCCACCCCAACCCACGAAATGACCTGTCCGCCTGCCTCGACAGCTCGGCCGAGGAACGGATCAGTCGTGTAGATGGCGTCGACCTTGCCCGCAAGGAATGCATTCAACCCATCCGCCAGAGGCATGTTCAGGAACTTGACGGAGTCCGAGTCGCCGCCGTTGTCGTCGATCACGGCGCGAGTGGCCAACTCGGACTGACCCTTGACGTCGATCAGCCCGACGGTGCGACCGTCGAGGTCGCCGGCATTGTCCAACCCGCTGTCGCTCTTGGTAACCAGCGCCGCGGCTTCGATCTCCCACCCCGGCTCGCCAGCCTTCATCTTGTCGTAATAACCGGGCGCGATGCCCGCGAACGGTGCCACCATCTTCAACGGGGCCCCGTTCGCGTCTGCGGCGAAGAGCGAGATCGTCGGCGCGAACGCAAAGTTGCTCGCACCTCCCTGCACTGATGCCATCGCCGCAGCGATGTCAGCGACGGGCTGGATCTCCACGTCGAGGCCGTATTTCTCGAAAGTACCGTCATTGATGCCCATGTACAGAGCGCCCGATGTCGTAAGCGGCAGCGCGGCCACCGACACAGTCGTCGTTGAGGAGGCACTCGTTGGGGCATCGCAGGAAAAGCTCTCCGTCGCAGCCCCGTCCGGTGCCGGCGACCCGCCGGCACCGCACGCCGACAGCAGTGCCACAGCAGCAGAAGCAGAAGCAACGCTCAAGCCGACCGAACCAAAGGGCGACCTCATGGGTGATCCTCCATCGCAGGTGCTGAGTGCGCGACAGACCGTCGGACACGCATCGACAATGACACGATTCAATGACGCTCGTCAACCTTTCGACATAAACTTTAGATGACGCGCGTTGCGACTTCATTACATACGAGCGGTAGTGCCGAAAAGTGGTCCAGCCATCCGTCACGGCTTAACTGCGGAGCAGTAACGTTGATCCACAACTCATTCGGCTGAAGCAATTCCGAGTGAGAGTCGGTCATCGTGGTATTCCAACGGTCGTCAAATCCTCAATACGAGAGGGGTACGGTGGTGGCATGACGGCCACGACTTCTCAGCAGCCGCTGCGTGCCGGTGAGGGTCGCGACACCCGACTGGCGCAGCTCATTGTCTCGTTGTTCGGCCTGTATGCACGCGCCGAAGGCAACTGGCTCTCGGTGGCCTCGCTCGTGGCGATGAGCGCCGACCTGGGTGGCGACGGACAGGCGACGCGATCGTCGATCTCGCGGATGAAGCGGCGCGGCATCCTGCTGAGCGAACGCCACGGTGGTGCGGCCGGCTATTCAGCGTCGGCGTCGACCCTAGACGTGCTCGCCGAGGGTGACGTCAGGATCTTCGAACGCCGCCGGGCCACCCTGGAGGACGGGTGGGTCCTCGTTGTCTTCTCGGTGCCCGAGGCCGAACGCGACAAGCGGCACGCACTGCGGGCCAGTCTGACACGTCTAGGCTTCGGTACGGCCGCTTCCGGGGTGTGGCTGGCGCCGGGCAACCTGGCCGCCGAAGCCCGTCATGCCCTCCAACGTCGAGATTTGCATCATTACGTCGATATCTTCACTGGTGACTATCTGGCGTTCGGCGATCTGCGCACCGAGGTGACCGCGTGGTGGGACCTCGATGAGCTGGCCGCGCTCTACGCAGACTTCCTGCAGCGCTTCCGACCGGCCTTGCACCATTGCACCGAAGGCACGCTCACCCCGCATGAGGCATTCTGCATTTTCGTGCCCATGGTCACGCAATGGCGGCAACTGCCCTACCGCGATCCAGGCCTACCGTTAGCGGTATTGCCCCCAGCCTGGAACGGCGAGGCCGCCGGGGAGTTGTTCGACGCGCTGCACGATGCTCTGGCTCCACTGGCGCAACGGCACGCGATGCGCCTGATCCATGGCACCGCGACCAAGCCTTCCCGCTGACACACCGAACCGCTGGTCAGCGGAAGGCTGCGATACCCGTGAGTTTGCGTCCGATGCTCAACGCGTGCATCTCCTCGGTTCCCTCATACGTCGCGACTGTCTCCAGATTGTTCATGTGACGCATCACCGAGTGGTCCAAGGTGATTCCGGCTGCGCCCAGCATCGCCCGCGAGGTACGAGCGATGTCCAGAGCCGCACGCACATTGGCCAGTTTGCCGTGACTGACATGTTCCGGCGTGATCGTGCCGGCATCCTTGAGCCTGCCCAGCTGCACCGCGGTCAGCGAGGCGTTGGCCAGCGCGACCGACATGCCGGCCAGTTTCCCCTGGGTCAGCTGGAACGCCGCCAGCGGCTTGCCGAACTGCCGGCGGGTCATTGTGTACTCCAGCGCCTCGCTGAAGCACGCTCGTGCAGCGCCGACGGCTCCCCAGAGGATTCCGTAGCGAGCCTCATTAAGACACGACAGCGGGCCCTTGAGTCCGGTGCCCTCCGGCAACAGTGCCGATCCGGGCAGGCGCACGTCGTCGAGCGCCAACTCGGCGGTGATCGATGCCCGCAGTGAGAGTTTGCGTTTGATGACCCAAGCCGAGAAACCCGTGGTGTCGGTAGGAACGACGAACCCGCGTATACCGTCATCGGTTTGCGCCCACACCACGGCGACATCGGCGATGGTTCCGTTGGTGATCCACATCTTGGTCCCGTTGAGCACCCAGTCCCGACCGTCGCGGCGGGCGCGGGTTCGCATGGATCCGGGGTCGCTGCCGGACTCGGCTTCAGTCAACCCAAAGCATCCGATCGCCTCGCCGGAAGCCATGCGCGGTAGCCATTCTCGACGCTGCTCTTCGGTGCCCAAGTGACGAATGGCGAACATCGCCAACGAGCCCTGCACCGATACCAGGCTGCGCAAACCGGAGTCGACGGCCTCCAGTTCGCGGCACGCCAACCCGTACGCGGTCGCGCTGGTGCCGGTGCATTCGTACCCCTGCAGATGCATGCCGAGCAGGCCCAGCCGGCCAAGTCCCAGCGCGATGTCACGCGGGATACAGCCTTCCTCGTACCAGTCAGAGATGTGCGGAGCGAGTTCGGAACGCGCATAATCTCGTACCGCAGTGGCGATTTCGTGTTCCTCTCGGCCCAGCAGATCGTCGATCTGCAAGAAGTCGACCGGATCCATCATTGTCCCTTCCATTCCGGCTGGCGTCGGGAGTTGAACGCCGCGTGGAATTCGGCGTGGTCGTCAGTGGTCATCAGCAGGGCTTGAGTCATGGCGTCGAGTTCCATCGCCGCGGACATCGACATGTCCAACTCGCGAGTGAGCAGCGACTTCGTTTGCGCCAGCGCCAGTGTCGGACCGGTGGCGATGCGGTCGGCCAGCGCCTGGACGGCGTCGTCGATGTCGGCGTCGTCTACCACCATCGAGGCCAGACCATAGCGGTCGGCGGTGTCGGCGTCGATCGTGTCACCCAGCATCAGCAGAGAGGTCGCCCGGCCCAGGCCCACCACCCGCGGCAGCAGGTAGGCCGCACCCATGTCGCCGCCGGAAAGACCGACCTTGGTGAACAGGAAGGCGAACCGACCGGCGCGCCCGACGACGCGGAAATCCGCGGCCAGGGCGACCACGGCGCCGGCGCCGGCCGCCATCCCGTGCACCTTGACTATGATCGGGACCGGGCAGTGCCGCATCGCGGCGATGACCTCTCCGGTCATCTTGGTGAACCCCATCAGCTCACCGGGTCTCATCTTGATCAGCTCGCCGATGATCTCGTTGACGTCACCGCCACCGCAGAAGGCCCGCCCCCGGCCCTGAATGACCAGCACCTTGATGTTCCCGTGGTGGGGTAGCTCGGCGAGCAGATCCCGCAGATCGGCATAGGCCTCGAACGTCAGCGGGTTGAATTTCTCGGGGCGATTCAGGGTCACAGTGGCCACGCGGCCCTCGACGGTGAAGTCGAAGTGCTTCCAGTCGGTGGTCAGCGGCACCGACGCCCGAAAACGGGTCATGAACGATTCCCTTCCTTGAGCAACTGGCGAGCGATGATGGTGCGCTGGACTTCCGAGGCGCCTTCGTAGATCCGGGGCGCCCGCACGTCGCGATACAGGTGTTCCAGCAGATGCCCTCGCTCCAGGGCGACCGCTCCGTGCAGCTGCACGGCTTGATCGACGATCTCCTGAGCGGCTTCGGTGGCGTAAAGCTTCGCCATTGCGGCCGAACGGGTGATCTCGTCGCGGGCGGCGCCGCCGTCATAGGTGCGTGCCGCGCTGTAGACCAGGAGGCGCGCAGCCTGCAACCGGGTCGCCAGGTCGGCCAGCTTGTGCGCCACGGCCTGCTGGTCGGCCAGCGGCCCACCGTATACGCTTCTCGTCTTCACATGTTCCAAGGTGACGTCGAGGGCAGCCTGCGCCATCCCCACGGCGAACGCTCCGACACTGGGACGGAAGAGGTCCAGCGTGCGCATCGCCACTTTGAATCCTGCGTCGACCGTGCCCAGAACATCATCAGGACCCACGCGCACCCCATCGAATTGCAGACGGCCGATCGCGTGCGGGGCCAGCAGATCCAAGGGCTGCCCCGAGAGCCCTTCGGCATCGCCTGCGACCGCGAAGGCGCTCACCCCCCGGGCTCCCGCGCCAGGGATGGTGCGCGCGAATACGGTGTAGACGTCGGCGTCGGGGGCATTGGAGATCCACAGCTTCTCCCCCGACAATCGCCAGCCGTGATCGTCAGGCTCGGCCCGCAATGCCAAGGCGGCTGCGTCGGAGCCCGCGTCCGGTTCGGTCAGCGCGAACGCGGCGACCGTCGTGCCTGCGACGACTCCTGGGATCCAACGGTCCACCGTCTGCGGTTTCCCTGACTGCAAGATCGGGTAGCTGCCCAAACCCTGGAGTGCCAAGGCTGTTTCGGCTTCGGTCGACACCGAGGCCAGACTCTCCCGCAGCAGGCACAGCCGCATCGCCGCGGCATCGGTGGGTGGCTGGTCGGGGTTCCCGCCGAAGAGGTCGCGCAGCAGACCCAGTCGGCCCATCTCCTGCAACAGGTCGCGGTTGACCCGTCCTGGTTCACCGGCTTCGGCGAGCGCGACCAGACGCTGGGCGGCGTGCCGGCGAACGCGCTCGGTATAGGCACGCTCGTCGGCACTCAACGCGGTCACGACTTGCCCTCGACCATCGGCCGCCACCGGCGGTGCGATACGCCCGCTCCTCCGGCCCGGATCAGTTGCAGGCGCGGTTTGGGGCCGTCGCTGCGTCCGGTCTGCGGTTTGCGCCGGCCCGCGCGCCAGGGTCTGGGCCAGTGCGCTCCCGGTCCGGCATAGTCCTGTTCGACCGCGGCGTGCAGGGTCCAGCTGGGGTCGTAGAGGTGCGCCCTACCGAGGGCACACAGATCGGCGCGACCGGCCAGCAGCAGCGAATTCACGTCGTCGTGGGAGGAGATGACGCCCACCGCGATGGTCGGTATGTCGACCTTGTTGCGGATCTTGTCGGCGAACGGTGTCTGGTACGAGCGTCCGAACGCCGGTTCCTCATCTGGGGTCACTTGTCCTGAGGACACGTCGATGGCCGCCGCCCCAGCGTCTTTGAATGCCTGCGCGATGTGGACGGCGTCGTCACCGCTGATGCCGCCCTCGACCCAGTCGGTGGCCGAGATACGTACCGTCATCGGTTTGTGCGCAGGCCACACCACACGCATGGCGGCGAATACCTCCAAAGGGTAGCGCATTCTGCCGTCGAGGTTTCCGCCGTAGCGATCGGTGCGCTGATTGGTCAGCGGCGAGATGAATGAGGACAGCAGATAGCCATGGGCACAGTGTAATTCGATTAGATCGAACTCAGCTTCGTCCGCGCGCCGGGCGGCTTCCACGAACTCGCCGGTTATGCGTGCCAGATCTGCCTCGTCGAGTTCGCGGGGGATTTGGTTGACTCCGGCGCGGTACGGAAGCGGCGACGGTGCCACGATCTCCCAGTTGCCCTCGTCGAGCGGTTGGTCGATTCCGTCCCACATCAGCCGCGTCGAGCCCTTGCGGCCGGAGTGTCCGATCTGGATGCCGATCTTGGCCCGGGTCTGGTCGTGGACAAAACGGGTCAGCCGACTCCACTCCGAGGTCTGGGCATCCGACCAGAGGCCGGTGCATCCCGGAGTGATGCGTCCGGACTCGCTGACGCAGACCATTTCGGTCATCACCAGCCCGGCGCCGCCCAGCGCCTTGCCGCCGAGGTGGACGAGATGGAAGTCATTGGGCAGTCCGTCGACCGCGCGATACATGTCCATCGAGGAGACCACGACGCGGTTGACCAGGTTGAGTCCGCCGATGGTGAACGGTTGGAACATCGGGGGCGTATCGGCGTTGTGCGCAGGGTCCTGCGCGGTGAACCACGATGTGGTGCGTTCGACGAACTGGGGATCGCGTAACTGCAGGTTCTCGTAGGTGACGCGGCGGCTGCGGGTCATGACGTTGAAGGCGAACTGCACGGGGTGTTGGTCGACGTACTGGTGGAGGTTCTCGAACCATTCCAGGCTGGCTCGGGCGGCGCGTTGGGTCGACAGCACCACGGCCTTGCGTTCGGCTTCGTACTCCGAAAGCGCGTCGTCGACGGTGTCGTTCTCGTGCAGGCATGCCGCCAGCGACAGCGCGTCCTCCATCGCCAGCTTGGTACCCGACCCGATGGAGAAGTGCGCGGTGTGCGCGGCGTCGCCCAGCAGAACGATGTTGTCGTGGCGCCAATGCGCGTTGCTGACGGTGGTGAAGTTGATCCACTTCGAGTTGTTGGCCATCACCTCATGTCCGTCGAGAACATCGCTGAACAGCTCACGAACCAGCTGGATGGACTTCTCGTCGGATTCGCCGGGCTTGAAGTCCCGGGCGGCGAATGCGTCGAAACCGGCGTTACGCCAGACTTGTTCAGTCATCTCAATGATGAAGGTGCTGCCGGTGGCGTCGTAGGGGTAGCCGTGGATCTGCATCACCCCGTGGGGCGTCTCGGCGATGTAAAACTTGAACGCGTCGAACACCCTGTCTGTGCCCAGCCACATGTACTTGCACGCCTCGATGCTCAGGGTGGGCTGGAACGACTGCGAAAACGCCGAGCGCACCGCGGAGTTCACACCGTCGGCCGCGACAACTAGATCGTGGCCGGCCGCCAGTATCGCGATGTCGGGCGCCTCAGTCTGGAAGTGCACGGGCACTCCGAGCCCGCGGCAGCGCTGCTGCAGGATGTGCAGCAGGCGCTTGCGGCTCATCGCTGCGAAGGCGTGTCCGCCACTGGTGATGGTCTCCCCGCGGAAGTGCACGTCGATGTCATCCCATTGGGCGAACTCACGCTCCATACTGCGGTAGATCTCTTCGTCGGCGTGCTCGATCCCGCCCAAGGTCTCGTCGGAGAACACCACACCGAACCCGAAGGTGTCGTCCGCAGCGTTACGTTCCCAGACAGTGATGTCGTGGTGCGGTCCAAGCTGCTTGGTCAACGCCGCGAAATACAATCCGCCGGGCCCGCCACCGATCACGGCGATGCGCATGTCTTTCTCCTGTTCGGGGCTGAGCCCCGTTGTGTGGTGCTTTCGTTGTGTTTCAGACGCCGGCCGATGAATTCGGTGCCAGCTCTTTCAGACGAAAGCGCTGCAACTTGCCGGTCGCAGTCTTCGGGAGCGAGTCGACGAAGACCACCCGACGCGGGTACTTATACGGCGCGATCGTCTCTTTAATGTAATCCTGTAGTGCGGTGATCATTTCGGTGTCGCCGACGACGCCGTCACGCAGAACCACGAACGCGGTGACCAGTTGCCCGCGGTCGGCGTCGGCGGTTCCCGTGACACCGCACTCGATGACGTCGGGATGTTGTAGGAGCGCTTCCTCCACCTCCGGGCCGGCGATGTTGTATCCCGACGAGACGATCATGTCGTCGCTGCGCGCCTGGTACCAGAAGTACCCGTCAGCGTCCTGCACGAAGGTATCGCCGGTTATGTTCCAGCCGTCACGGACGTACTCTCCTTGCCGGTCATCGGCCAGATAGCGGCATCCGGTGGGGCCTTTGACGGCCAACCGGCCCGGCGTTCCCGGCGACACGGGGCGCCCCTGGTCGTCGAGTACGGCGGCTACATAGCCGGGTACGGCGCGACCGGTGGAACCGGGCTGAATGTCGTTGTCGGATGAGGAGATGAAGATGTGCAGCATCTCGGTGGAACCGATGCCGTCGATGAGCCGAACGCCGGTGGCGTCGAACACCGCTCGCCAGGTGCTGACAGCAAGGTGTTCACCGGCTGAAACCGCCCGCCGCAGGGTACCGAGTTTGTGGGCGTTACCCGATGACACCATCGCCCGATAAGCCGTCGGCGCGGTGAAACAGACGGTCACACCGTGTTCGGCGATGTGGTCGGCGAGTTCGTCCGGTGTTGCCTTCTCCAGCAGCAGTGTCGCGGCCCCCACACGAAGGGGAAACACCACCAGACCGCCGAGACCGAAGGTGAACGCGATCGGTGGGGTGCCGGTGAAGACGTCTGTGGCTGCGGGTTTGAGGACGTGGGCGGAGAAGGTGTCGGCGATCGCCAACAGGTCGCGGTGGAAGTGCATGGTGGCCTTGGCCCGGCCGGTTGTCCCCGACGTGAATGCCAGTAGCGCCACGTCGTCGGCGGCGGTATCCACCGGGGTGAACCGATCGGCCTTCGTGGTTGCGGCGGTGGTGAGGGCTGTGTCTGCACCGAAGGGCACCACGCGCAGGCCGGGTATTGCTGCGGCGACGAGTTCGTCGGTGAAGCGGGCGTCACACAGGGAAAGGTCGACCTTGGCCACTTCGGCGATCTTGGTCAGCTCGACCGCACGCAGCATCGGCATCGTCGACACGGCGATTGCGCCCGCCTTCATCACGGCGAACCAGCAGGCCACCGTCCACGGATTGTTGGGCCCGCGCAACAGGATTCGGTTTCCTGGCACGATCCCGTAGTCCTCGATGAGGACCTGAGCGATCTGATTCGACAACGTCGAGAGTTCGCCGTAGCTCCACTGCTGTCCACCGGGGGCAAGCAAGCAGACACGATCGGGACCGAGGCGACGACTCACCTCGTCGAGCAACTCCACCGCACAGTTCAGACGATCGGGATAGTGCAGACCTGCCTCCTCCAGCCGCAGCTCGGGCCAGAGGTGCCGTGGCGGCAGCTGATCTCGGCAGAAGGTGTCGACGTGGGCCGATGATGGATGGGACATCGCGCCTTCTCTCACGAAGGGTGCCTGGCGGGCACCTAATGGGTATGGCGGTCCCGCGGCCCGCTGTCGGTGTGAAACACGCGTGCCGTGGTCTGTTGCGCTCAGGTGGGCAAGACGGCCATTCCCTGAACTTCCACAAGGGCCTCGGTGTCCCAGAGTCGGGCCACGCCGATCCCGGCCAGCGCTGGATAGTGTTGGCCGATCAGGCGTTTCCATACCGCGCCGATTGCGCGAGAGTGCGCACGGTAGTCCTCGATGTCGACGATGAAAATGGTCATGCTGGCGAGGTCATGGGGCTCACCCCCGGCGGCTCTCAATGCCACCAGCAGGTTACTCAGCGCCTTCTCGAACTGTTCGACGACCGTGGTGCCGACGATGCGCCCGGACGCGTCCAACGCAGTCTGCCCGGCTAGGAACACGATCCGCCCACTGCCCACGGCGGCATGCGAGAAGCCTTGCGGAGTACCGAGTTCTGTGGGATTGACCAACTCTAGACTCATGTTGACTCCTCGGAGCGATGGAATTTACGGTTCACGATTGGACTGCGCCTCCGTCCACGGTGAGGCCCTGGCCGTTGATTGCCGCGTTGGCGATGCACGACCAAGTGGCTTCTGCCACTTCCTCGACGGTCACCAGACGGCGGTTCGGCTGTTTCGCCGCGAGTACCGCGCGCGCGTCCTCAGGTGCACGACCGGTCACACGCGCGATGTTGGCCACGGTCTGATCGGTCATCGGAGTGTCGACATAGCCCGGGCACACCGCATTGACGGTCACCCCCTTGCTCGCCAGTTCCGCTGCAGCCGAGCGCACCACACCCAACACGCCATGCTTGCTGGCCGTGTAGGCACTGATGTAAGGCTCACCGTGTTTGGCGGCTACCGAGGCGATCACCACGATGCGCCCGTGCCCCCGCAGCACCATCGCCGGTACGGCGCGCCGGATGCAGCGAAACGGCGCGGTGAGGTTGACCTCGAGCATCGACTGCCATTGCTCGTCTGTCGTCTTGGCTAACGGTGCTGCCACCGACACACCAGCGGCAACAACCACCACCTCCGCCGGCGCTCCCCACGTCGTTTCCAGCCCGGTGAATAAAGCGTCGATGGCCGCCGTGTCGGTCATATCGGCTGGCACCACGAGGGTTTCGCCGCGGCACAGCCGTGCGGTCTCGTCCAGATCGACCCGCGTACGCGAGGTCAGCGCAACGCGGTACCCCTCAGCGCTGAGCCGTATCGCGACCGCGCGGCCGATCCCCCGGCCCGCGCCCGTGACCACTGCCACGGGAGATGAAGTGCTCACCTCGTCACCATGCCACGGTTAAGTTACGATCGTCAATATGTCGACATACATTCGCGGCAATTGCACATGCCCGACGACGCCGATAGGGCCCTTCCCGCTGAAGTCCGCGAAGAGAAAGGCGTGGGCATGAGCGACGGGCCCGTGTACGAGACCCTCAACGTCGAACGCGAACAGGGCGTGGCGGTGGTGACGATCAACCGACCCGAGCGTCGCAACGCCATCGACCTCACGGTCCAGACCGAACTAGGCGCCGTACTCGACTCGATCGCAAGCGACGAAAGCGCCCAAGCTCTCATTGTCACCGGTGGCGGGGAAAAGGCCTTCGCAGCCGGCGCTGATATTCGCCGTTCACGCGACTACGACCGACGTACTGCCCTGCGCTCAGCGATGCAGCGGCTGTTCGATCAGCTTGAGGCACTGACGATCCCGACGTTCGCGGCAATCAACGGATACGCCCTCGGTGGTGGCTGCGAGCTGGCGATGGCCTGCGACGTTCGCATTGCCGCCGAATCGGCTTGCCTCGGGCTGCCCGAGACAGGCCTCGGTATCCTGCCCGGTGCCGGCGGGACACAACGGCTTTCGCGACTCGTCGGGATTGGGCATGCTTTGGACATGGTGCTCACTGGACGCGTCGTATCCGCACCCGAAGCGCTTGCCATGGGCCTGGTTTCACGAGTGGTCCCCGACGCCGACCTCAACATCACCACCCGGCAACTCGCCGGCTCAGTGATCGCCCGCGGGCCGCAGGCTACGCGGCTGGCCAAGTTGGTGGTGCGCACCGGTGCTGATACCGACCAGCGCAGCGGCTTGGTCGTCGAGCGGTTGGCACAAGCGCTGCTCTACGACACCGACGACAAGCGTGAAGGCGTCGATGCCTTCCTCGCCAAACGGCCACCCGAATTTTCCGGAAGATAGGACACCATCGCATGGACATCAACCGCGTACTCGTCGTCGGCGCGGGTGCAATGGGCTCCCAGATCGCATTGGTCAGCGCCCGTGCCGGCCTGTCGGTGAGCTGCCACGACATCGACGCAGCCCGGCTCGCCCGCGCCGTGCGTCATCTTCGCAACCGAAGCGCCCGTGACATCGCCAAGGGCAACCGAAGTGCCACGGACGAGGACGCCGCGTTCGCCCGACTCGAATTCGGTACCAATCTCACTGAACTGGCCGTCGGTGCTGATTTTGTCATCGAAGCGGCCCTCGAAGACCTCGACGTCAAACGGGACCTGTTCGCCAACCTCGACCGTCACACACCCAGCAACGCGATCTTGGCCACCAATTCATCGGGGTTCATGCCGTCCCAACTTGCCGACGCCACCCGACGGCCCGGCCAGGTGTGCAACGTCCACTTCTTCAATCCCGCCCTGGTGATGGAATGCGTGGAGATCGTGGCGGGCCCCGCCACCACTGCAGCGACTATCGATACTGCCATCGCACTGGTTCAGCGACTCGGCAAGACCCCCGTTGTCCTCGACAAGGAGATTCCCGGCTTCATCGCCAACAGAATCCTCAATGCCGTCCGCGACGAAGCAATCTCTCTCTACGAGAACGATATCGCGTCGGTTGACGCCATCGACACCGCTTGCCGCACCGCACTGGGATACCCAATGGGGCCCTTCGAACTCATGGACCTCACCGGGATCGACATTGGTTACCACGTCAAGCAGGCCCGATTCAACGCATCCCAGGACCCGATAGACGCTCCGTCCCGGACAGTCACCCAGCTCGTCGAACAAGGCCATCTCGGCCGCAAGACCGGCCGCGGCTTCTACGCCTACGACAACTCCGGCAACAAGCTCGCTCCAGCGATCGGGAGTGTCAATCCTCCAGGGCCACTTGATACCTGAACCGAAGGATTACTTCACAGTAGACGCCGCGGCAGCCATGCCCCGGGCACGCTACCTTCTGATAGAAGGTCCAGTTCAAATCATGACGACATGGCGGAGCCCGCCGCACTCTCTATCGGGAGTCCTTGGTCATATTGCTCAACAGCGTGGATGCTCGTGCGACCAGCGTCGGGCTGAGTCTGATCGAACTCATCTGCCGGCCTTCGAGTCGATCGAGCAGCATTTCGGTGCTCAACCTGCCCATGTCCTCGAGAGGCGAACGGATCGAGGACAGTGGAATTGACAGCTGCGCGGCAACCGGAACGTCGTTGTACCCGAGCACTGCAACATCACGCCCGAGTTCGAGGTCTAGTTCGCGCAGCGCTCCGATGGCGCCGATCGCGGTGAAATCATTGACCGCGAACACCGCAGTCGGCCGTGGGGTAAGCGCGAGCAACCCCTCGGCAGCGGATCGTCCGCTATCGAGGTCGAACGCAGAATCCACGACGTAGCGGTCCGGAATGTCGATCCCGGACTCTGCATATCTTCCGACGAAACCGCCGCGGCGTTCACGTCCAGTACTCGTGAGGGGGTCGCCGGCAATCACGCCGACGACTGAATGCCCCAATTCCAGGAAATGCTCGGCGGCCAGTCGACCACCTTCAAGGTCGTCGGTGGTGACCGACGGGTGGCGGCCACCGCGGCGCATGACGAGGACGAACGGCACACCTGAAGCCAGAATCCGATCGACAAGCGCGTCGCCCTCTCGAAGATCGCCGACGATCAATCCGTCCACTCGCCGTGAGAGCAGCCCGTCCAAACGCATGCGTTGCACCTCCGGATCGTCGCGCGTGTTCGCCACGACCGTGTTGTAACCTGCGGCGCGAGCGGTGTCGTCGATCGACTCGTAGATCTGCGCGAGTACCACGTCGGTGAGGCGAGGCACGAGAACACCGATCATCCTGGTCCGTCCGGTTCGCAGTGCAGCGCCGGTGATATCGCGGAAATAGCCAAGCTCGTCGGCAATGCTCCGAACCCGCGCGACAGTCCCCTTGCTCACTCCGACCGGGACGTCACTCAGCGCCCTCGAGACTGTCGACGGATGAAGCCCCGCATGGCTCGCCACTGTCGACAACGTCACCCGAGGCGAGACGACCGAACCGCTCACTAGCGCCCGATCACGCGCAGCTGAGGGCGGTCGATGGGCGTATGGCGGGAAGCACGTGCCGGGCGAACCGTTCCATCGATCGGTCCGCGCTCGCACTGTCGAGACCAGGAGCGTGGAACGCTACGTCGAGTCCGTCGAGGCTTGACTCGGTCATGTAACCGTGGAGTTCCTCTGCCACCTTCTCGGCGCCCCCCACGATCCAGCCCAATTCGGCAATGATCTGCTCGTAGGTCATCGTGCCTGCCTTCTCGACGGCTCTGCGCCATTCGGGCGACGGCGGGGTGAAGTTGCTCCAGAAATACATGACCGCGGGCTCGGCGAGGTCCCTCGCGTTCGTATCGTCGGCTCCCACGAACACCATGCGAACCGCGCGTACGGGCCCTCGCCCCCCAGCCGCCCGGAAGCTTCTGGCCAGTCGGGCCTGCCGCGCGCCCCCAAACAGTCCTGCGAAGTAACCGAATCCGCGGCGGGCGGCCATTTCGATCGTCTGTTCGTCGATGGATGCCAGGTGAATACGATCAGTCAGATCACGGTTCTGCATACCCATGCTGCCCTTCGTCCCACGCTGACCGTCCTCGAGAATGTCGGCCACCTCCTCAACGCGCGCCCGCAGGGCCTCCCGACGCAGTTCACGTGCGCTGTGTCCCTGCCCGGTCCCGGGCATACCTGCGCCGAATCCGAACTGGGCCCGCCCGCGGCTGAGAGCATCCAAGGTAAGCATCTCCTCGACCAGAGTTGACGCATCGACGTCGACGGCCAGTCGGACCGCGGATCCCAGGCCGATGGCGCTGGTCCGGGCCGAGGCATTGGCTATCAGCAATTGGGGCGCTGCCACCCGGCCCCAGATGTTCCCGAACGAACGCGTGTGTTGTTCGGTGTACCAGGCGATATCGAAGCCGAGCAGGTCGGCGCATTCGGTGGATTCGAGGATCTCGTCAAGCACGTCTGCATCTGATCGGTCCGGGGTCGCCCATCCATGGAAGAAGACCCCGATACTCACTCGACCGACTCCGCCGCGGCCGGTCATCAGATCTTTCCGAGCGCCTCGAGCACACGTTCCGGCGTCAGCGGGAGATCCTTGATGTGAACACCGAGCGCGTTTGCCACGGCGTTGACCACAGCACCGGCTCCGTCGTTGTTGGCGGCCTCGCCGATTCCCTTGGCGCCGAACGGGCCCGAATCCTCATGCGTGGCGGAGAAGAAGACATCGAAATCACGGCACATGTCCCTGGACGTGAAGATCTTGTAGTTCAGGAAATCGGCATTGAGCGTGCGGCCCGTCTCGCGGTCAACCTGGATCTCCTCGAGCAACGCGTAACCGAACGCCTGGGCCGCGCCGCCGTGGATCTGTCCTTCCACGAGAACCGGGTTGATAACCTGTCCCACATCGGATCCTGCGACGACCTTGTCGATGGAGATGTGGCCGGTCTCAGTGTCTACCGACACCTCGATGAACTTGCACGTGAAATGCGAAGCGGTTGTGACCGCGCGGCGGCTTTCCTCTGCCATGATGGTGCCCCACTGCCGCATCTGCGCGGTCCGGGTGATTTCCGTGATGCTGATCGAGGGTTGCAACGCCCCGACTTCAGACGGTCCTCTCACATGCGCCCGGCCCCCCGCGAGCACAATGTCGCCCGGGTCGGCTTCCAGGATGCGTCCAGCCATCTGGCACAGGATGGTCCGGACCTTCTCCGCGCACAGCTTCGCGACCATCCCGGACACGTAGGTACTACGGCTGGCGTGGGTAACCACGTCGTACGGCGACGAGTCCGTATCGGTCGTGTTGACGGTGATGTCCTCGACACGCAGGCCCAGGACCTCGGCAACGATCTGCGCGTGCCCCATGAGATTTCCGGTGCCCATGTCGATCAATGCCGTGGTGAGGCTGGCAGTGCCGTCCTCGTTCATCTTGATGATGCTGCCGGCGTACTCGAGGATGTCGGAGACCTCGTTGGCCTGCCCGCAGCCAGACGTGTGGAACGCACGGCCCATTCCGATTCCCTTGAGAATCTTCTGGGTCTTCGGTTGCGCCGCGAACTCTGCGCGTCGATGCCAACCGATCCTGCGTGCCCCTTCCGTCAGGATCTCCTCGACACCGCAACTCTTTATGTAGTCGACGACATTGGGCCCCTGCGCGAAGTAGGCGTCCCCTTCGCGAATGTAGTTACGTAGCCGCATCTCGACCGGATCGATACCCAGTTTGTCGGCCAGGATATCCATGTGGGACTCCACCGGAACGTTGGCCTGCGGGTTGCCGAAGCCGCGGAAGCCCGCCGCAGGAGGCGTATTGGTGTAGATGACGTGACCGGTGAAATCTTGGTTGGGTACGCGGTACATCGACATGAACCACCCGCCCATGCACTTGGTGACCCACTCCCCCGAACACGCGTAAGCGCCGGTATCGACGTGCGCGGTCATCTGATGTGCGACCAATGTGCCGTCTCGCTTGGCACCGGTTCTCAACGTCACCGTCGCAGGATGGCGGCTGGTCGACATCATATCTTCCTCCCGCGTCAGCTGCAGGCGCACCGGCTGGCCTGCCTTCATGGCCAACAGGGCCGCGATGGGTTCGTCGACATTCATGTCCAGTCGTGCACCGAACGCGCCGCCCAGGAACACCTGATGGACGTTTATCCGGCTGTACGGGATGCCGAGTGCGCGCGCCATGTTGTGCCGAAGGCCGTGGATGGACTGCGTGGTGCACCACACGTCGAGTCGGCCGTCTGGTAGCGGGTTGACCACGATGCAGCGTCGCTCCATGGGACTCTGCTGCTGCTTGGGTACAGTAAAGGTGTTCTCGATGACCAGATCCGCCTCCGCGAAACCCTTCTCGACATCTCCGACACCCATCTTCACGGTGCGCAAGATGTTGCCCGACAAGTCATCTCGCTCATCACCCCAGAAGACCGTGCGATGTAGCTGGGGGGCACCCGGTGCGATCGCCTTGAACGGGTCCAAGGCTGCAGGCAACTTCCGATATTCGACCTCGATGGCGGCAACTGCCTGTGCCGCGACCTCTGTGCTGGTAGCGGCGACGGCGGCCACCACGTCACCTACGTAGCGCGCCTTATCCGGGATGACGAAGTTGTCGCGCGGCATGTACTCGGGGGGTAGCGCGAACTCCCGGCCGTAGGGGTGCGACGGCGCGTCCTCGTGTGTGACGATCGCCTTGACACCGGGTATGGCCAACGCCCGAGTGATATCGATTCGGACGATTTCTGCGTGCGGGTGCGGGCTGCGCAGGATCTTGATGTCCAACATCCTCGGCAGACGGATGTCCCCGACGAATTTCAGTTGGCCAGTAGCCTTGTGCACAGCGTCGAACTTGGGCACCCGTCTGCCGATGTTCTGGTACTCGGCGGACACCGGCATGGTCTCGGTCACTGTGACTCCTTCCGCGTCTTTCCAGCTTGGGCAAGAGCCTCCACCAACTTCACGTAACCAGTGCAGCGACAGAGATTTCCGGCGAGTTCCTCAGCGATGACATCGGCATCGGCCTCTGGGTGCTCACGGAAGATGGCGTCACAGGCCATCAGCGCACCAGGAGTGCAATATCCGCACTGGACTCCACCTCCGTCGACCAATGCCTGCTGCATCATGTTGGGAACGCCGTTGCGCGACAACCCTTCGACGGTGGAAACGTTCTTGCCCTCGGCACGCAGTGAGGGATACATGCAGGAGTACACCGCCTGCCCGTCAACCTGGACCGTGCATGTGCCGCATCCTCCGGTGTCACAACCGCGTTTGGTTCCGGTCAGATTGAGGCGATCCCGCAGAACAGAGTTCAGGCTCTCGTACGGACCTACCGCGACGGCATGAGGTTCGCCGTTGACGACAATGTTGAGCACCCGGGAGGGCGCGGTTCGTGCCGGCCCGGATTCGTCCGCCGTCGGCGTCCTCGGGCGGACGTGACGGGGGTCGTTGGTGCGGGTCATCGGATTCTCCTTGCTGCTTGCTTCAAGCACCGAGCGACATAGACTTTGAGCAGGTGGTTGCGGAACTTCGCCGAACCCCGGAAGTCGCTGAAGGCGCGAACGTCGTCGGCGACGTGGAGCACGGCCTGCTCGATGGTTCGGTCATCGACCGGCGCGCCCAGCAGCGCGTTCTCAACGGTTCTGGCGCGGGTGACCCTACGGCCGATTCCACCACCAAGCGCGATGCGGACCGCCGTAAAACGGCCGGCGTCGACGCTCACCTGGGCCCCGATGCTGACGAGTGCCCAGTCCACCGAGTTGGATTCGAACTTCTGGAAAGCCCCTGACGAGTTGCGCCCGGGCAGTGCGAATTCCGCCTCGGTGAGGAACTCTCCGAACCGGAGATCCGGCAGGAAGAAGTCTTGGAAAAAGTCCTCAATCGGTATCGTGCGGGCCGCACGCGCCACGCTGTGCGTGGTGATCCTGGCGTCGAGCGCAACCAGCGCCGCAGGCAAGTCGAAGAACGGCAGGCTGGAGCAAATGGACCCACCGACGGTTCCGACGTTGCGGATTTGCATCGGTCGGATACCGGCGATCGCGTCGGCGATGATCGCCAGGGTCGGCTGGTGGTGAGCTGAGATGTAATCCGCCAGTTCGGTGAAGGTGACGGTCGCGCCCACATGCATTGTGCCGTCTGCTTCGGCGATCTGGCGCAAAGGAAGCCGGGTGACGTCGAGCAGGGTGCGGACGTCTCCCATCGCGCGGCGGTAGGCGAGTTCGTGGACTGTCGTTCCGCCGGCGATCACCCGAGCCTTGTCCCCCTGCTCTGCCAGGGCGGTCAGCACCTCGTCGATCGACGTCGGGAAGCGGTAGTCCTCGGGTTGGAATAACAGTGTGGGCATCGGATTTCCTACATCACTCGAAGGGCGATCGGGGCGATCTTGTGCAACGGCTTAAAGACGAGCGGATGGCACTCCTGAACTCTTTCGCCGAGGTGGCGGAACCGGGTCGCGTCCGCCGGCGGCCCGTAGACCTCGTACTTCTTATTCATGTACGCCTCGTCGGCAACGCCGGTGTCGAGCATCATCGTCAGAAACAGCTCTGCAGGTGCCTCGATGACGACGTCGGCATCGGTGGCCGGCCCCCGTACGACTCGTGCTTTTCCGTTCTCGACGACAATGTGGAAGGTTCGTTCACCTTCAAGGTCGAACTGCAGGGTCTTGTCCCAGCCCTCCAGAAGGGGCAGGACCTCGGGCGTGCGATTGAGGAAGTGGGTGAAGACCCTCATGGCCAGTTGGCATTTCACGGTGGTTTGGATCCTTTCGGCGGTTGTCGCCTCGTGGTGTGCGGCCTCGAGGAACTGACGACTCGCGGCTGCACACTCACAGCAGATGGCCTGGTGACCGGCACTGGGATCACGATCCATCTCCTGGGCGACATAGGAATGCTCACAGTGGTGACACCTGACGCGCGATTCCCAAGCATCGGCAACCTCGCTACGCGGGTCTGCCGGCCGCGACAATGCGAAGCTGGCATCGCCCTTGAGCAGCAGTGCCGTGCTGTACACCACGAACGACACGACCACCGCCCCGGGGGCAAACCAGGTCAGACCGGCCGATCCTCCCCAGTTCAGCAAAACAACTCCTACCGCGGTGCCGGCCACCCAGGCGACGACCCCGGGCCAATTCACCGTGAGCACCCGGCCGGGTCGGTACTCAACATCCTCTGGTGGGATGCCCTGGACTTTCGCCCACGCCATGTAGGCAAGGACCGCGCCCACCCAGGCGACCGTGATGATTCCGCTGTACTGCAGGGCAATAGACAGCTTGTGTAACAAGTCCTGCAGCATGAGCAGGTACACCAGGCCACCGAGTACCACCACCCAGACCCAGCGCGGGATGCTTCGTGGGATCACCCGGCCGACAAGATTCGCCAGATTACTCGATGCCACATAGTAATTGGCCGTATTGATACGGCTTTGAGTGACCCAGATCAGGACCACCGCCCAAACCCCCATCAGCGCGAGCATGCCGTCGACTGCCGATAACTCGGTCAACTCTCCGACAACCAGATGTTCGGCCAGGAAGATCCCGACCACTGCGTTCACGAAAAGGGTGAAACCGTGGAAGACGGGTCCGAAAGTGAACCATCGGTGGAACCGCAGATCCTCGACCTTCGCCTGACGGGCGAGGTCACCGGTGAACATCATCAGCACCCAAACACCCATGTACAGCGAAAAGCTGTAGACCCAACCCGGTCCCACAACGGTGGAGGCACCCTGACCGCTGAGCCAATCGGCCTTGTAGCCGCGTTCGCTGATGGTCCACACCACCGCGACAACGAGCCCGATGATGTAAATCGGCAGCAAGGCGCCGTTGAACTTGTCAAGGAATACCCGCACACCGCCGACCGCCAACGGGACGCTGTACAACACGACGATCAAGTACCAGATGCTCAGGGACGGTCCCCCGAACTCCACCGAGAATGCGTGTGCGACGACAGCACCTTCGAAGGTGGCGTAGAACGTCGCAATCGCGAACAGCACGAGTGTCGCGATAACGCCTCCGCGCAGCCCGAAGATCATGCGGGAGAACATGTTTATGTTGGTTCCAGTCCGTGCCGCGTAGGTCGCCATCGCCGAACAGATGGCGCTGTAGGCAAAGACCGACAAGCCTGCTCCGATCAGGGCGTCACGCGGTCCCACCTCAACCGCAGCCACACCTGCCGTAAGCAGCCATGCCATCGCGCTGGCCAGTGCGTACCATGCCATAGCCATCGACCAGCGACCGGCTCGCCATGTCATCGGGACGACATGGGCTGAGTAGTCGTCGGTCTTCTGCCGCTGCACTACCGCGGGGTCGTCGGTGAATGATTCCTCCAGCAACGGAAGAGATTTAGGCTTCGCTAACGTCATATTGCGCTTCCTATGTGAGCAGGCGGCCGGTTCATGCGCCCCGAGGCTGGTCATGAGGTGGTCGACAGCGGGCTGATGCGAGATCAATCACAAACGATTGCGGCAATGATGCGCTCGTTCACAACTCAAAGTCAAGATTTGGTATTCCAAAGGAAGTGACACACCTCATATTGCCTGCACACCGCGTTGCCGCTGGCCTGCCACCGGTCTGCCACAATCTCATCCATGGCAACCAATGCGGCGGCACCGCCGAACGGGACTACTCCGCTTACGACCGCCCTGGCAGCGATGCGCGGAGAGGTCACCCAGGAGATCCGGCGCCAGATCATCGAAGGCGAACTTCGCCCCGGCGAGCGGCTGGTGGAGCGTTCCGTGGCCGAACGGCTGGGGGTTTCACGCAGCCCCGTCCGGGAAGCACTGCAGGTTTTGATCTTCGAAGGGTTCCTGGTCGCCGAGACGCCTCGCAAGGTGGCGGTCCGCCGTTGGTCGCGTCGCGACGTGGAGAACCTGTTCGAGGTCCGCGAGGCCCTCGAACCGGCAGTTACCGCACTGGCTGCACGTCGGGCGACATCTGAGGACGTCGGGCGGCTGACCCGTCTCCTGGATGAAACCCACTCGGCGACCGACGAAACGGTACTGCACAGGCTCAGCGCCGACTTCCATGACGTCGTCACCGAGATCGCCGCCAACGAGCAGTTGCATCTCCTGATGCAAACGATCCAGGGGCGTATGCGATGGCTGATGCAACAAAACGAAGACTGGTCTCGACTGATGGAAGAGCACGCAATCCTCGTTCAGCTCATCGCAACCCACAGTGAAGCTGCCGCACGTGAATTCGCGCTCGCGCACGTCAAGCACAGCTGCGCACTCGCGCTGGCGAGCCTGTTCCCCTGCGACTGAGGCACCCCAAGGCCACACCAAGGCGCCCTCGGGTACCCCCTTGTCGAACGCGACGATGCGACGTAAGGTCCATTTTGGAATACCAAACGTTTGCGGCCGGTGGCCGCCCTCCCGCATTTGATTGTCAACGGAGGCGCTCATGCGCGACATCCTCACCGAACTGTCCAACTGGCAACACTCACGGACCCGGTTTGCAGTGGCTTCGATCGTTCGGACCTGGCAGTCCGCGCCGCGCGGAACAGGGGCGTCAATGGCAGTATCCGAGACCGGCGCGGTCGTCGGCAGCCTCTCTGGAGGATGCGTCGAAGGTGCGGTGTACGCCGTGGCCGAGGAAGTCCTCGCTACCGGACAGCCCCAGCTGATCCGCTACGGAGTCAGTGATGACGAGGCATTCGAAACGGGTTTGACCTGCGGAGGGACCTTGGAGGTGTTCGTCCGGCCCGGGCCCGACCCCACTAGCGTCGACCTCAATACGCTGCACACGGATCACGTCCACGTAGCACCGACCGCCCTGGTCACCTGTGTCTCAGGTGATTATGCGGGCACCCACTTTCTGCTCGGTCCGGGCGGGTTCAGCGGTTCGTTCGGTGATCGGCGTGTCGATGACATGGTCTCTGCTGCGGCACATGCTCTGCTGAACCGGGCTGCAGATGGTGTGGTCGAGTGTGGACGCAACGGCGCGATGTGCGGGGACCAGGTGTTCCTGGTCCAGAGTTTCGCTCCCCACCCGCGGATGATCGTGTTCGGTGCCATCGACTTCGCGCGAGCCGTCACCGAGATCGGAAAATTCCTTGGTTACCACGTCACGATCTGCGACGCGCGGTCCACGTTCACCACCGCGGCCCGTTTTCCGGACGCCGACGAGGTGGTTGTGTCATGGCCACATCGGTACCTGCAACAGACCTCCACCGATGAGCGAACGGTCATCTGCGTCCTCACCCACGACGAGAAGTTCGACATCCCGGTACTAAGAATGGCTCTGCGGCTGCCAGTGGCTTATGTCGGGGCGATGGGAAGCCGACGAACCCACCGCAAGCGGCTCACCGCACTGCGTGAATGTGGACTGACCGAGACAGAGCTTGAGGCACTGCACTCGCCTATTGGGCTCGACCTGGGTGCGCATACGCCCGAGGAGACCGCAGTGTCGGTCGCGGCGGAAATCATCGCCGAAGCCCGGGGCGGCAGCGGCGCTCGACTCCGAAGATCCCGTGGTGCAATCCATCCCGCGGCCAACTGGGCCCAGCGGGCGACGCGACCCGCGGTGGCACCTCTCGTTCGATGACGGTCGTGCTCAGGCCAATCGGCGGAACGCCCATCCCGCATCTCATCACGGAACCTAACCCAGCCCACACGAGGAGTGATACATGACCGCATACACATTGTTGACAGGCGGGACCGTGGTGAACAGCACGACCACCACCGACGCTGACGTGCTTATCAAGGACGGCATGATCGAAGCCGTCGGCAACTTCGACGGCGTAACGATCGAAGGTCTTGAGCGCATCGACCATTCGGGATCACTGATCTTTCCCGGAGGTGTCGACGTCCACACCCATATCGATTCCCCGATGATGGGAACAGTCACCGCCGACGACTTCGAAAGCGCCACCCGGGCCGCAGCCTGTGGCGGCACCACCACGGTGGTCGACTTCGCGATGCAACTGCCCGGCAAGACCCTGTTGGACTCGCTCGCGACCCACCATGCCAAGGCGTCGGGCAAGGCCATCATCGACTACGGGTTCCACATGTGCGTCACCGATCTGTACGACAATGCCGTCGGCGAGTTTCCGGAGATCGTGCAAACCGGAGTGAGCAGTTTCAAGGTGTTCATGGCCTACCGCGGCACCCTCATGCTGCATGACGGAGCATTGTTCGATGTCCTACGGGAGTCCAGCAAGGCCGGTGGACAGGTTTGCGTACATGCCGAGAACGGCGATGTGATCGACCGTCTCGCCGCCGATCTGGTGGCAGATGGACGAACCGGACCGGGTTCCCATGAGATCTCGCGGCCTCCGTCGACGGAAGTCGAAGCAGTCCGCCGAGCCATTCGCATCGCGCGGATGGCTGACGCGCCCCTATATTTCGTCCATCTTTCCACAGAGGGTTCGGTCGAGGCGGTAGCAGAAGCACGAGCCAACGATTGGGCGATCGCCGGTGAAACCTGCACCCACTACCTGACTCTGGACCGCGCGCTCTACGATCAGCCGGGGTTCGAGGCCGCGAAGGTGGTTCTCACTCCTCCGCTGCGGACGCAGGAGCACCGCGACGCGTTGTGGCGAGGGCTGCGAGCCGGCTCACTCGGCGTCGTAAGCTCAGACCACTGCCCCTTCTGTTTCGAGGAGAAACGACGCCTCGGCGAACAGGACTTCCGGCTGATCCCGAACGGTGGACCTGGCGTGGAGCACCGCATGCTGGTTATGTACGCCGAAGGTGTTGCACAGAACCGAATTTCACTACAGAAGTTCGTCGACCTCACCTCGACCACACCCGCCAGGCAGTTCGGGCTAACCACGAAGGGAGCTATCGCCGCCGGCTTCGATGCCGACATCACGGTGTTCGACCCCGGCGCCCGCACGACGATCTCCGCGACCACACAACAGCAACGAATGGATTACACGCCGTACGAGGGCTGGACCATACCGGGTGCGGTGACGGCCGTCTACTCCCGTGGTGAACTCATCGTCGAGAACGGACAGTGCGCAGCCAAACCGGGCCGTGGACGATTTGTTGCGCGGGCGTCCCAGTAGTCAGCCGAGTTCGCAATCATCCTTAGGAGATTCGTTGTCCATTACTACGACCTTCGAGCCCCTCGTGGACCGGATCGAATCCGATATCATCGAGCTGTCAAATTTGCACGAGCCCGACCAACAAGGCTGGACGCGACAAGTTTTCAGTGAGCCGTACAGATCATCGCGGGACCTGGTCGCCACAAAGATGCGGCAGTGCGGGCTCGAGGTACACATCGACACGGCCGGAAACATTGTCGGAGTTCTCCGCGGAAGTTCCTCTGCCGCACCGGCACTGGTCACTGGTTCGCACACCGACACCGTGACCGGAGGTGGCCGCTTCGACGGCATCGTCGGTGTGATTGGTGCCCTTGAGCTGGTTCGGCAGCTCCGGGAGAACGACATCACGCTCACGCGTGATCTGATCGTGGTCGACTTTCTCGGCGAAGAATCCAACGACTGGGGCCTCAGTTGCCTGGGCAGTCGATCACTCGCAGGCGAGTTGACACCAGCAGACCTGGAGCGCAGAGACGGGCAGGGCCGGCGCCTCGGCGACAGGTACCACGATTTCGGGCTGAGTCCGTCGGCGGTGATGTCTACTCAGTGGCTGCGTAGCACCCCGCTGCACGCCTACGTCGAGCTACACATCGAACAAGGTCCATTGCTCGAACGACACGACACCCAGATCGGGGTAGTGACCGCGATCGCGGGTATCGAGCGCATGCTCGCAACATTCGTCGGTAGAGCCGATCATGCCGGGACGAGGCCTATGGACGACCGCCACGACGCCATGGTCGCAGCTGCCCGCGCCGTGCTGTCGGTGCAGCGGATCGGTTGCGGCGCAACGAAGCATGGTGTGGCCACAACTACACGGCTCGCGAACAGGTTTGCATCACCGAACGTTGTTCCCGGGGAGGTGCAGATGCGATCCGAGCTGCGAAGCATCGACGCCGACTGGCTCTCGATGGCCAAGCAGCAGATCGTGGCGGACGTCGTTGATGAGGCGCACAGGGAAGGGGTGGACGTCGAATTCGACTGGGTCACCGACAACGAGATCAGCCGCACAGCGCCCCCGATCCAGGACATTGTCGCAACGTCCGCGGAACAGTCCGGTCTCACTTGGCGAGCCGTACCCAGCGGGGCCACCCATGACGCGGTCCATCTCGCACGGTTGTGTCCCATGGGCATGGTCTTCGTACCTTCTCGAGCGGGACGGAGCCACTGCCCCGAAGAATGGACTGAATTCACCGACATAGCAGCGGGCGTACAGGTCCTTTCAAGAACCATTGCCGCACTCGATGGGGCCGATTCCGTCTCGTCCACCTGAAATACCGGCAGAAGGGCCTTCGCAACGTGATGCTCATGGACGCATTCGACCGGCGTCTGCTCGAGTTCGTCCTGTCCTGGGCACCATACGGCGGGCCTCCAGCGGACGAGACTTTCTGCCAGTTCGGAATCACGACCAAAACACTTGGCAGGCGTTTTGTCGCGACAGTAAGCCTCTACGCCGCGCATGCGCGCACGCTTCCCCGTCTAGACGTCCTGCTGATAACCCGGGCCTGTGCATACCTCCGACCTGCGCTCGATACCGCAGCATTCCGCGCTGCGCGGCAGTTTCCTCACGACCGTTCGACGGTAGCTGGTGAGACGTCGCCAGGTCGCGAAGTTGCGGTGGCACAGTGACCATGCGTCACGACAAGGTCATCGATCAGAATCCACTTCCCGATGGAGTTGGCGATCGACTCCGGGCGCAGATCACGTTCATCGCCGAGGCTGACCGGCTGAAGACCATCGTGCGCGCCTCTACGCTGGCCGCGGTCGATCGACGCGAGAACGACGCAGAACACTCATGGCATTTGGCGTTGATGGTATTGCTCCTGGCTGAATATGCGGACGAGCCAATCGATATCGGTCACACGATGAAACTCGTCATCGTCCACGACCTGGTAGAGGTCTACGCAGGCGATAGCCCCGTTTTCGATTCCGGCGCGATGATCGACCAACGTGAGCGGGAAAAGGCCGCCGCCGACCGCTTGTTCACCCTGTTGCCCAACGACCAGATGGGACTGATGCACTCACTATGGGAGGAGTTCGAGAACGCTGAATCGCCAGAGGCGCGGTTCGCCAAGTCGATGGACCGACTGGAGCCCATGTTGCTCAACTGGCTCAACCGCGGCGGGACATGGCAGATGCCGGACGCCAACGAGGCGACCGTGCGCGCTCGGGAAGCGGGGACCGTAGCAACCTCCACCTCGCTCGGGGGCTTGGCCGATCTGCTGGTAAGACAAGGGCTGGCGCATGGCTGGATTCGGCCTGACCCAACGACGTCGGGGAATTCCGCGACTTAGCGCCGGATCCACCTTCTGCTCCATGTCGCTTTTTTGGCATCCCAAATCTTGCTTCCCACGACTGTCACCCCCAGGCCGAGATGCCTTTCGACAGTGCCCGTCAAATCCCTCGAAAAGCCCACCCCGCCGCGCGTAGCATGACCACTCTTCGTGGTACAGCAGCACTTTGGTCAAGGTCGAACCGTTCCGGCGCGCAGCGTTACCAAACCAAAAATCTTGCACCTCCGGGCCTCTTGTCAAGCGCCGACTGGTGCTGATTTAATTTCCATGCTCCACTTTTGGAATTCCAAAATATGCCAAATCTACTACTCGCCCGCAAAGGAGCGACATGCCCACTCCAGTCATCATTGACTGCGACCCCGGTCACGACGACGTCTTCGCCCTCTGGCTCGCCGCCGGAACACCGGAGATCGAATTGCTCGGCGTCACCACCGTCGGCGGCAACGGCAGCCTGAAACACACGACGAACAACGCACAGGTCGCCCTCACTGTGGCTGGAATCCAGGGCGTACCGGTCGCCGCCGGGGCCGACAAACCGCTCCGCCGGGAACTCACTCCGGCCACCTGGATTCACGGCGACAATGCACTCGGAGGTCCGGTCTTGCCGACGCCAACAGTCCCGTTGGACGAACGCAGCGCGATGGAACTGATCAGCGACATCCTTGAGAGTGCGGCCGAACCTGTCACTCTGATCCCAACCGGACCGCTCACCAACATCGCGATGCTCCTCGAACAACGATCCGAACTCCGCGACAAGATCAAAGAGATCATCTGGATGGGAGGATCGACGGGCCGAGGCAACGTCGGCGCGTACCCCGAGTTCAATGCCTGGGTGGACCCGGAGGCGGCCGACATCGTCTTCAAGTCCGGCCTTTCACTCACGATGGTCGGACTGAACATCTCTCACCAGGCCCTCATCACCGAAGAAGTGATCGAGTCGATCGGTGCGATCGGGAACGAAACCAGCTCGTTCGGTGTGGAACTGCTCCGATTCTTCTGCAGCACCTACGACGCGGTCGAAGGCATGCCAGAGGGGCCACTGCACGATCCCATCACCGTTGCGATCGCCATCGACCGAGCTGTGGCGACCATTCAGCGCAGCCACGTCGACGTCGAGACCAAAGGTGAATTCACCTCTGGAGCGACTGCGGTCGACCTGCACAACATGCTCAAGAATGAGTCGAATGCCGACGTCGCGATCACGCTGGACGTACCCAAGTTCTGGCAGCTGATTCGCGACGCGATCGCGAACCTCAAATAGCGCCGTGTGGCCACAACACATTTCGACGCGTAAACGCCGGGTGTTCGTCGTCGGCAGCCTCAACGCCGACCACCGCGTCCGTGTCGCCGGAATCCCGAAGCCGGGCGAAACCATAGTCGGATCCGGCGTGAGGGTCGCCGCCGGCGGGAAAGGCGCGAATCAGGCTGTCGCGGCGGCGCGGGCCGGCGCCCCAACGCGGATCGTCGGCCTCCTCGGCGAAGACGCCGATGGTGAGGTAATCCGACGGGCACTCGCCGTTGAGTTCGTCGATACCAGCCATCTTCACATCGTCACGTCAGCGCCAACCGGGCGAGCGATGATCACCGTCGACGACACCGGTGAGAATACGATCGTCGTATCACCCGGCGCCAACAGCGAACTCACGCCCGATGCCGTAGCGGCGGGATTGGACGGCATCGGCCCCGGCGACCACCTGCTACTGCAGCTGGAAACGCCTATGTCGCTGGTCCTGTACGCCGCCCGCACCGCACACGACGCCGGCGCCACCGTGGTTGTCAACGCCGCGCCCGTACCCGATACGGTCCACGACCTGTTCACCCTTACCGACCTGCTGGTGATCAATGAGCACGAACTCGCCAGGATCGCAGAATTGCTGGAATGCGATGGCATTCGCGACCTCGAGCACGATATCAGCGAAGTCGCACGCGCTTCAGGCGCGACGGTCATCTGCACAGCAGGCAATGCGGGCGCTTACGTATGGATCGGTGACCACGCAGCCCACTTTGAGGCACCTGTGGTGAGCGCGGTTGACACCACCGCGGCGGGCGACACCTTCATCGGCTACCTCGCCGCCGCTCTCGCCGCCGACCCCGACAACCTCAGCGGCGCCGTCGAACATGCGGTGCGGGCCGCAAGTATCACCGTCACGCGGCCCGGTGCCATCGACTCCGTCCCCCTACTGTCCGAAATCAGCGCCGCCGCACTGAGGAATCACCCATGACATCATCGCACCAAACTCGGTCCGGCCCCTCGGTCACCACACTGATGCTGGCACTTCTTTCCGCGTGCCTGGCGTTCCAGCTCAACGCGAGCATGCTCAGTCCGGCACTCGTATCAATCGAACGTCAACTGAACGTCACCGCGGGCGCTGTCGCCAACACTCAGAGCGCATTCTTCATCGCTGCCGCCATGTTCGCACTGTTTCTGCCCCGGTTGGCCGACATCGTGGGCCGACGTCGCGTCCTGTGCGCGGCGTTGATGATCATGACGGTTGGATGCGTAATTTCCGCGCTCGCAACGAACATCCAGATGCTCTTCGTCGGTCGGATCATCCAGGGCGCGTCCGGGCCGGTGATCCCGATTGCACTGGTCATGCTGCGCGTCGAGGTGCCCGAGCCGAAGAAGTACGGGACACTCCTAGGCGTGGTGACCGCAGTCAACGGCGGGATCGCCGGATTCGACGCCCTCCTCGGTGGCTATCTCGTGACCAATCACGGATTTCACTCCATCTTCTGGACGATGGGGGCCGTGGCCGTCATCGCGGCGATCCTCGTTCGCATCATGACCCGCGAGTCTTTCGGGGCAGACCGTCGACGTCTGGATATCAGCGGTACAGTGCTGCTGGTCCTCGCCGTCGGTGCTGCCTTGATCGCCATCAACGAGACCGGCAAACTCGGAAATGCAAACTGGTGGATCGCGACCGGAACTGCCGTGTTCGCAGTGGTTGCCTTCACCCTGTTCTGGATGGTCGAGGAGCGAATTCCCGCGCCGCTGGTCCCCGTTAGTCAGATGCGACAACGGTCCACCTGGGCCCTGATCAGCACAACGGCGCTCGCTCTGGGCGGCGTGTTCGCCATGATGAACGGCATAGTCCCTGCCCTCGCCCAGGACGACGCCCTCGGTTTCCGCCTCGACGCGGAAACGACGTCAGCGCTTACTCTGACGCCGTACGCGATTGCCGGGCTGCTCATGGGACCGCTGTCCGGGCGACTCGCCGCAAGCTTCGGTTACAAGAGCATTCTGCGGTTGGGGCTGATCGGCACGGTGGTGGGGATGACCGCGCTCGCCTTCGGAGTGCACAGTAACGAGCCGGCATTCCTGTTCATCGTCGCCATCTGTGTGGGCATCACGTACGCGGGCATGGCGAACATCATGCTCAACGGACTTGGAGTCGTCCTGAGCCCTCCGGAGCGACCAGGCTCCCTCCCCGGCCTGAACACCGGGGCGTTCAACATCGGCGCGGGCCTCAGTTTCGTTGTCATATACGCGATCCAGGCCGCCGCGACCACCGATCCCGCAATGCCCGCCGCCGGTTACATAGCCGCCGTGATCGGCAGCGTGTTGATGCTGGCGGGCGCATTCGCCATGTCGTTTGTGATCCCTCGCCCCACATCCGCAGAGGCGACAGCTCCCAGGCCGGAAACCGCGAAGGCAGCGCAGCCGGTCCACAACTCGCCGGGAGCTTCTCCGACTTAGAAGACTAGCCGGGGCAGGTAGACACGGGCATCGGTGAGCCGACGCGATGTTCTGCTGATCGCTAGGACAGAGAACATCGTGGCCGTGTCGTCAATGGCTCCGTCGCGCTCGACCGACACGGGCATCACACCCGAAATATGGCCTGCGCGCAGAATTCCCGAGTCGACACGCGATGCCGCGTCGGCGACAGTAGAGCCTGGAACACGGGAGGCGGCACCGAGATTAATGGCAGCCGTGCCCGCCAGGCTCTCGTGCAGGTGCCCCATGTACATCAAACGCACGGCCACGTCCATGGCGTCTGAATCGATGTGCGTGCCGTCCAACGCGTAGTAGCTCACCGGAGGCGCCACCATACCCACAAGCGGTAAGGCCGGGGACTGCTCGTCGGCCATCTGCCAGCTCACCCCGATACCGAGAAGTTCAGCTGTCCTGGAACGAATCTCGCGCAGCCGGGCGAGCAACCGTCCGGAATGATAGATCTCGGCCTTCGACTCATCGCCGCGAGCACCCACATCGTCAGCGTGCACCCAGACCATGGGGTTCGCCACGTCACACACGGTGACCCGTACAGTGCTGCGGTCACTAAGCGTCATAACGTCAACCGCATTGCCGGTCGGGAGCAGTCGCCCCGTGTGCGCACCCACGGTGGCCGACCAGTCCATGACGATCTCGGTGCCGGTTCCGGGAACACCTGGAATCGCGAAATCGTCCCGGACAGCGTGGCGATTATCGCTGGCCGGGACGTAGGCGGTGATCAGCCGTTCGGTATTCGTGTTGAAGATCCGTACCCGCGTTGTTCCGTCGGTGGCCGGGATCAGTCCTTCGTCGATGGCGAACGGGCCTACCCCCGCCAAGATGTTGCCGCAGTTGCCTTCCCACTCCACGACTTCGGGATCGACTGAGACTTCCGCGAAGGTGTACTCGACGTCGGCGTCGAGGCGTGCCGAGGGAGAAATGATGGCCACCTTGGATGTGACTGCCCGAGATCCACCGAGACCGTCGATCTGAAGTGGGGCAGGCGACTCCATCAGGCGCAGCAGCATCCGATCGAGTTCCGGTCCTGCCGGCGGGAGATCGACGGCGTGAAAGTAGAGGCCCTTGCTGGTACCGCCACGAATGATGGCTACCGGGATGGTCTCCTGTGACGTGGCAGTCGCACTCCTCATGTTCTGGCACCTCGTGTTTCACATTGCAACGCAGCGGAATACAAGCCGATCAACTATTGACGGCCTGTTCGCGCAGGTGCCCCGAAGGTAGCGCCTCCCGACCTGGATCGGCGGGAAGTGTGACGCCGAACTGGTTGGCAAAGATATCGCTGATCAGTTCGTAGCACGACCCGATGCGTACGACCTCCATCGTTGAGAAGTCGATGAGTGTCGACGAGCGACGGTAATGGTGATACTTGCGGAGTCCATAGTCGACGACCATGTCAACGGCATCAAGGATCGGCTGCTGGATATCTTGCACGCGAAACTTGGTGCCAGTACCCGTCAGATTCGCCGATGACCCCAACAACGGCACCCCGTCGCCGTGTGCGATCCGGACCACCGCATCTTGCAGCGCGCCACCGTTGACCAGCATCGCCAAGGTGCTGCCGACAGTGCTCGCCTTGAGCGTGTCAGACTCGATGGCCGCCACCACGGGATGGGAGGCATCGTAGGGTGCGACAACGGTGAGTGGGAGTCCCGCATCGAGCACGACTGCATCAACCATGTCCCGCTCGCGCGAGCCAAGTTGATGGACCTCACGGTGGAGCTCATAGTTGCCCGCCATGGCATGCCGCTTGTGGGGTGCACGTTGCTTGGCCTGGAAGAGCCGGAGCAGCGCGCCGGATGAGCTGGCCATGGCCCCATACCCGATGTCGCCCGGCATGATCACCGCACCACCGGCTACCACCGTCTCGTAGATCTTCCGGGCGTCACCCGGAATGTCATACCTGCTCACAGATAACTCCTCTCGCAGAATTTCGAGCTGTGGTTCGAGGACACGATGGCGACGTCCTGCGGATCGTGTAGCGCGAGGATGGTGTCGCTCACTCCGCCATCCGGCTTCCCGGGACGATGGCATCGAGGTGGTGGGTGTAACCGAGACGCTTCGACAACGCCAGGCCGATAGCCGCCAGCATCGGTCCGTATTCATCGGCCGATTCCGCGGTCAGACGTAAGGATGGACCACCACACGCCAGGACGCCCACCACAGCGCCGGTCGCCCCGTACACCGGGGCAGCAACTGAGTTCAACCCGACCTCGATCTCTTCTGCGGCGAACGCCCATCCCTGATCCCGGACGAGATCGAGCTCGCGCTGCAAGGCCTCAGGATCGCAGGTGGTGCTAGGAGTGAATCGGCTGAGACCTTTCTTCAGCGCCGCATCGAGGGCCGCACCGTCAGCGGCCATGAAGACCTTGCCCGCAGCACCGGCGTGCAGCGGGCGGACTTGACCGACGTAGGCGCGGTACACAACTGAGTACGTAGACAGTTCCGCGGCCACCGTGACACGGCTCGCGCCTTGGCGAACATACAACCCGGACGTCTCATGGGTGAGGTCGCGCACCTGCTCGACAACCGGTCCCGCAGCCGCAATGACGTCCGACCCCACGGTCGCGGGAGCCGACCACACCAGGACCCGAAGGCCGAGCCGGTACTCGTCACCGTCCCTGTCCAGCAAGTCCTGGCTGACAAGCGTTTTCACGATACGCGCGACTGTTGTGGCAGGAAGCCCGGTGAGCTGGCGAAGGTCGGCGATCTTCAACCGCGGTGCATCCGCCGTAAAGCAGTCGAGAACCTGGCAGGCCCGTTCAAGGACCCGCACCGACGACTCTTCAGCCATGACCATCAGCCCAATCTAACCGTAGAACGGTTTTCCAAACCACTGTGCGGTTCAATCGTACGCATCATGCCGACTGATCGTCAAGGAAGCACTCGGAGAACTAACGCCATCAATCTGCTGATTGCGACGTCAGGTCCTTGCTGTATATGACGAAGTCACACGGCGTCGCCAACAGTGGCGCGAGGTGGGGATAGTACTCATCGATCGTCCCTCTGCGAATGATGCGGTACCCGATACGGCGATACCAGCCGGCCAGAAACTCCTTCGATGTGTGCGACCAGGTCCGAGGGACCAAGAGCTCCAGTTGCATCGTGGCTCGCCCCTGCTCGAGACTCTGCCGCTCGGCGAACGCGACGAGCTCACAGCCCAATCCAGTCCCGCGGTGACCCTCGGCGACGGCAAGCATCCCGAATTCGCCGGTGTAGCCGTCCAGTTGCTGAGTGCGGATGCAGCCGACGATGCGGTCACCCAGAATTGAAACGGTGATCTGTCCGCTGCGTATGTAGTCCGCTATCTCCTCCGCCGACGTACGCAATGCGCCTGCCGCCCAAAGCCCCTCCTCTGCCACGGCGTACACGGTGTTGACGAGTACGACAACTTCTTCTACGACCGTCTGCTCATCTGCCGAACCTGCTGCGAGCGTATGCAGTGTCATCTGCCGACCCCCCTTTCACGAATGGACGGAGATACAGCCGAACAGTGTTTTGGCTTACAGCGCCTACCACGCCGCCATGTGCTTGAGACGGTCTGCGGCGTCCAACCTTTCGTCGATGGTCGAGTAGGTGAAGGCGAAGTCCACGACCACTTCGTCAGTGTCCTGCTCAGCAAGGCGGGTGAGGCGATCAGCCAATTGGCGCAAGGATTCACCCTGCACACCGTTGACGCGGACAACTTTCTTCAGTGCATCGGGGTCGCGCCCACTCTCCTCGGCCGCGCGGCGAGCCGTCGACCACAACGACGTGACCGTGTCCTCAGGAAGCGTGTCAAACCCGATCCATCCACGGGCACGCTGCCCGACCCGGGCGAGCGCAGCGGGGCTTGAGCCGCCGAGGAAGATCGGTGGCCCACCGGGTTGAATCGGGCGCAGATCAACCCGGGTCGGCGGCACGGAGATGAAAGGACTCTCGTACTCAACCGGGTTGGCAGTCCACCAGATGTGCAGAAACGACAGGATGTCATCGAGCCGCTGCCCGCGCGACGACCATGGCAATCTCAACGCGTCGTACTCGTCGCGCATCCATCCGAGGCCGAGCCCGACGTCGAGCCGGCCGTCGCAGAGAACGTCCAACGTTGTCAGCGTGCGGGCCAGGTGAATCGGTTGATACAGCGGTGCGTTCAGAGTCCCGATGTTGAACCGTATCCGGGTAGTGACAGCTGCAGCGGCGGCAATGACCGGGAACGGATCGCCAAAGGCGCTGAGCGTTTCCAAGTACGCCGCCCAAAAGTCGTCATTACCTCCGGGAGGATAGCTATGGATCGTCAGCGGACTGAACAACCGATCGCCAGCCCAGAGCGAGTCGTAACCCATCTCTTCGATGTGCGTTGCGAAGCGGCACAAATCTGTGGCGCTACCCATGGCCGATCCGTACTGCGGTAGTCCCATTCCAAGTTTCACCGGTCTGATGCTTCCCTTCCATTGTGGTGTTGCTACAGAGATGGACGCCCACACCCAGGTCGACGGTAGGTTCATCTATCCGCACGGTGTCGTAGAGCGTCTCTACGAAATAGTCATACGGCGTACGGTGATCGATCGCAGCGTCGTTGATCTGGCCGCCGAGAACCTGCGGGCCCGCCTCGTCCAGGCGTGTCATTGCGTTGCGGGACAACAGTCTCGAAGAATGCCGTATCAAAATGATAAAACGGCAGGGACGACAGATTCATTCATACCGAACACCTCCGCGTGCGAATGTCGTGCGGTCAGTGGAACGTACCTCGCCCGGCGTCAACAGCCGGGCAGTCTGATGCACAGCGGTCAACGGCAGTAGCTCGACGTCGCGACGTCGAGCCCCTGCCGATAGAGCGGGTCGAGTGCGCGCCCGGCGGTCACCGAATCACGCGCGATATTAAGGGCGATGGCGCAACCCGGGCCTAGTAGAACATCGCGCTGGGCGGCCATCTCGGCGACCATGTCGCGGTTGAAACCGTCTATTTCTGCCCGACTTTGGGAAAGGTCCTCAGCCGAGATCGGCGCATGCGCCGGGTCCATTTTCCACTGCGCGAAGCGCGTGTACTCCACGCCTTCGGTGGCGTGAATCTGATTCTCAAAGGTTCGCCTGACGTACTGGTCGTCGAGCCTTCGGTTGCGGGCATCGGCGGCGACTGCGTCGAGCACCTTGTTCGCTCTGACGCTGTCCTCGATCGAGCCGCCTTTGACCCACTTGAACGCGGCCACCGGATCGGCGGTCAGAAGGCGCTGCGCTGCTGTGTCTACCAATCGATACAGCGGACCAGCATCGTCAGCATGCGCCATCGGTACGGAGCTGCAGACACCCACGAGGACGGCAGCGGTTGCGGGCACGAAGCGCCTCACGGTATTGAGCATCAGAAGCTTTCTGCTATCAGGCCACCGCTGTGGAGAGCCTGTCAATCTCTTCGGGAGTCAGGCGAATTTCGGCCGCAGCCATGTTCTCCTCCAAGTGCGCACGACGCGAGGTGCCGGGGATGGGAAGCATGACTGGCGAAACCTGGAGTAACCACGCGATCGCCACCTGCCCGTCGGTGCGGTCATGTGCCCGAGCGACGTCCGCGAGTGCGGCGTGCGCCTGTCCGAGACCGCCCTGCGCGACCGGCGCCCAGGGAATGAAACCGAGCCCGTCACGTTGACAGGTTTCCAGTACCTCCTGGGCGCTGCGGTCGATCACGTTATAGCGACTCTGCACGGTCGCGATGTCGGCGATCGTCCGCGCTTCTGCGAGTTGTGCTGGCGTGCACTGCGACATGCCGATCTCGACGATCTTGCCTTCGTCCTGAAGCGACTTCAGTTCTCCCACTTGATCGGCCAGCGGCACCTTGGGGTCCACACGGTGCAGCTGGAGCAGGTCGATCTGGTCCACGCCTAGACGCCGCATACTCATCAGCACCTGCTGCCGCAGATACTCGGGCCGCCCGAGCGGCGGCCAGGCCGCGGGTCCGAGCCGTTTAGGCCCGTTCTCGGTGTCGATCAGGTCGGGGCCATTGCGCGTCAGCCCGGCCTTCGTGGCGATCACGACGTCGTCGGGATACGGGTGAAGTGCCTCCCGAAGGATCTGTTCTGCGACATGGGGACCGTACGAGTCGGCGGTGTCGATGAACTGCACACCCAGTTCAACGGCCCGGCGAGCGACAGCGACACATTCATCGCGATCCAGTGGTTCACCCCAGATCCCACGGCCGGTCAGCCGCATGGAGCCGAATCCGAGCCTCGACACCTTCTTGCCGGCGATCTCGAAACATTGCGAATCTTGGCCTACTGGAGGCATTGTTCCACTTCCTTCATTGAGCTGATGGCATCCACCGCAGCATGACTCGAAGACCGAGCCTAAGTGCCACCCGGCGCAGTAACGGGGCCGTGGTTCACCCCCCCACCGCGTGAGGTGCTGTCGCCTACACCGCGTCAGGCCGCAGACCAACGCCGCAGACACGCCAGTGACTCCGCACGCGCAGCTGGCGTACCCAACAGGCTGAGGTAGGCAGCATTCGCCTCGGCGACGTACACCGTTCCCGCCTCGTCGATCGCGAGGCTATGAGGGGCCAGAAAATGCCCGGTCCCCAGACCGGGAAGCTCAGCGCCCAACCGTTCGAGGACTTTACCGGTCCTGGTGCAGACGGACACGGTGCATCCCATGTTCGGGATCTTCCCGTGCAGGTACGCCGGCGGCCCCAGTTCGGCGATGTACAGGAGATCGCCGACGACCCTGATAGCGCTGGGGTGGTGCCAATGCCACCTGTCGACGAGTTTGCCGGCCAGGTCAAAAATCAGAATCCGGTAATTCTCACGGTCGCACACTGCAAGGTGGTCGTCGTCTAGGAGGCACATGCCGTGCGGGTTGGACAGCTGCGCGTCCCCGCTTCCCGGCTCCCCCCACGAGGCGATGTGTTCTCCGGAGGCATCAAACCGGTGGATGCTGGAGTTGCCATAGCCGTCCGCGACGAAGATGTCGCGGCTGAGCGGATCCTCGAAGGCGTCGGTCGGCTGGTTGAAGGGCTGACCAGAGTAGAGCGGTGCCGCTACCCCATGCCTGCCGATTGTCAGCACTTGCTCACCGTTTCGGTGCGCCTTGACCACGACGTGGGAACCGGCGTCAACCAGCAGCAGGTCACCGTCGGCGCAGAACGCGGCACCGTGCGGTCTCGGATAGGTAGCCGCATCTCCCCAGCCGCCCTTGTACTTGCCCTCTTTGTCGAGAATGACCATGCGCTCCTGGCCCCGATTGAATACGTACAGTAGGTCATCGGGCCCAATGGCAACCGCGGCCGCGTCGCCTCCAAAGTTTTTGTCGTGGAGGTCAACCCACGACGCTGTTTCGTGGTAAGTGCGCTGAACGGGTAGGCTGTCAGCTGACGTGAAGGTCATAACGTTGTTTCCTGGGTGTGTGGCCGGACGAGTTTCATCTGTTGATATGGACCGAGATGCCGCCGTCGACGCACAGCTCGGTCCCCGTCACGTAGGAAGCGCGGTCGCTGGCCAGGTAGAGCACGGCGTTCGCGACGTCCCACGGACTTCCCATGTGTCCGAGGGGAACCTGCCGATCACGCGCCGCCCACATGGCTTCGACATCCGCGGCCGAATAGGCAGCTGTGAGCCCAGAGGCTCCCGACACCATGGGAGTTTTCATTAGCCCGGGCAGAACTGCGTTGACGCGGACATTGCTCGACGCGAACTCTACCGCGGTGGTGCGAGTGAGGTGGTTGAGCGCGGCCTTGCTGGCGTAGTACGCCGCGTATGGCACGCCACTGAATCGGATTCCCGCAATGGACGAGATGTTCACGATGGAACCGCAGCCCTGAGTGACCATGTAAGGGATGGCGTGCTTCATCGTCAGATATGGACCGGTTACGTTGACAGCGAACACGCGGTCCCAGTCTGCACGGTCAAGGTCGGCCACACCGCCAACCACCCCAATTCCGGCGTTGTTGTCCAGAATGTCGAGTCGGCCATGGTCGGACACGATGTCCTCGATAAAACTTGCAACAGCGTCTTCGTCGGTGATGTCCAGTTGTACGCCGGTGGATTGCCCGCCCTCGCCGGCGATCATTTCTGCGGTGCGGTCGGCCGACGTCATGTCGATGTCTGCGCACACGACTGTCGCCCCTTCTCGGGCGAGAGTGAGGGCGGTCGCGCGACCGTTGCCAATTTCGTCACCGACGCACCCGGCGCCGACGACGGCGGCAATTTTTCCCGCGAGCTCGTTCATGAATAGGATCCTCTTCTTGACTAGGCACAGAAGTGTTGTGCCGCTTTGTTTTCGCGCCGATGCCACTATCCGGTCTGACTGCGCACCGGTCTACAGATGAAGGCTCAATGTTGTGCAGCACGCTTCGTAGGTGTGTACGAAACCCCGCATTGATCAGGGGTTTGATGTGGCCCGGCGCGCCAGAAGTGCCCAACTCAGTTCGATGAGGGTCTCGGTGTCGTCAAGTGTTCGCCCCACCAATGATTCGTAACGTGCCAACCGGTATCGCAGGGTGTTGACGTGGACGTGGATCTTGGCTGCGGTTTGGGGAATGCTGCGGCCGTTGTCAAGCCAAGCGTCGACGGCTTCAAGCACCACCTGGCCGAACCCTCCCTGTGTCTTCAACGGGTCGACGTAGCGGGCGAGCAAAAGTCGGCTGACCTCTTCATGCGCCGGCACAGCGAGCCGCCAGCTCATCGTGTCGACGGTGTTGATCCCGTGGTCGGCAGACAACGTCGCGGCAGCCAGCACCTGCTGGGCTACAACGTATGCCGTGGCCATGGCTTCCAGGCGAACCGGCGGCCCCAGGCCCACCAAGGCGGTGCAATGGGTCGGCGGGGCGGCCATCACTCCCACGAGCCGGCCGCCGTCGGGCGCAACGATAGCCTGGCTTTCGCTGCCAGCCTGTGTCGAACTCGTTCGTCCCAACTCCTGGCGGACCCGCCATCCCTGGTCGTGCGGAAGAGTTGGGGTGCAGAAGGGATGGTACAGAGCGTCCCGATCCAATCCGTATAGATCACAGCCGTGGTCGATCCTCCGCGAGTCGAGAGTTCCGGCCAACAGTTCGAGCGCCCACTGCGCCCGCATCTGCTCATCGGCGAGCGCCTGCGCAATGCTTTCGCGTCGGAACGTCATCGCAGCGCGCGCGAGGAACGCGTCGCTGAGTCCCCACAGCGTTTGTGCCACCTGGAGCGCCTCGTCACTGTCGACACCGAATCCCGATGCGTTGTCGATCAGCCAACGCCGCACCGCTCCGATCACGACTCGGAAGCCGGCCATTACGTCTTGGATCTCGACGCCCTGGTGCAGTCTCTCCGCGGTCATGAGGTCCGCCTCGGTGATGTCCTCGATGTTCGGCACCACCCCGGTGAGGAGGACCCGTCCGGCAAGCTCGCGGTTACGACGAACACCGCGGATCAGTGCCCCGGTGGGAACGGTGTCGTAGGCCGGTACGAGGGATCGCCCCTCACGCACAACCACCTCATCCCACCTCTGCCCTTGGGTCAGTAGTGCCTCGACGAGGCTTCTCAGAGCCGGCGACGGCAACGTGACGGCCACTAGCAAAGCACCTGACGCAGCAGGTTCCGACGAAGGTCAGTGCTTGCCATCAGCGCTCGCGACCGTTGCCATGGTGCCCGGAATTCTTGCACAGTGGGTCTAGCCGCGGTGCAGGATCCTGACCACGCAGACCGCGACCTCGGGGTTGCTGAAGCCTCCGGCCATCTCGGCAAGGGCGATGCACGCGACCTGGATCGAGAAAGTCGATGATGGCCATTCGGGGTCGTCGCATCCTTTCTTCCCGCCCAGACATGCGCTTAGCGGAGCGGTCGACGTCCCGTTTCAGGCATGAAGACAAAGAACGCCAAGCTCAGCAACGAAATGGCGGCGACATACCAGGCAAACATCGTGGGGTCGCCGTAATCGGCGAGCCACGTCGCCACATACGGCCCAGTCCCGCCGAACAGTGCCACCCCCACCGCATAGGGGAACCCCACCCCGGCCGCTCGCACCTCCGCCGGGAACAGCTCCGTCACCACAGCCAACGAGATCGAACTCCAGCAAGCGATGAAAGTCAGGCCGACCATCTGCACTAGCAGCAAGCTGACAAAAGAGTCGCTGAGCAACCCCAGCAGCGGAACCGAGCCGAACGTGAACGCGATAGAGAAGCTCAGGGCCAACGGTTTGCGCCCGATCCGATCCGAGAGCACCCCGAACAGAGGCTGGAGTGCCATAAACCACACGAGTGAAATCACGCTGGAAAGAAGGCCTTTGGTGGTATCGAGGCCCACCGTGATACTCGCGTAGGTCGGGAGGAACGATGTCCAGACGTAGTACACCAGCGCAGGCGCGGCGATCATGCCGAAGACCATCAGTGACTCGCGCCGATGCGTGCGAACGAACCGGAACCGACCAGATTTGTCGCCGCGTTGCGCCGATTTCTCAGCGTCTTTGGCCAGATGGGTTTCCGCGGCTCGAGAACGAATCCAGAAGCCCGCGAGTGCGAGCAACCCACCGAGCACGAACGGGATACGCCAGCCCCACGTGGACATGGCATCCTCGCTCAGTGTGCTCACGAGCAGCACACTGATGCCGATCGCGGCCAGGTTGGCCGTTGTCGCGCTGATGTAGAAGAAGCTCGAGAACAGCCCGCGGCGGCACGAAGGGGCGGATTCGACCAGAAAGGCCGCGCTGGCCGACAACTCACCGCCCGCCGAGATGCCCTGCACAAGACGCGCGCCGACCAGAATAGCGGGCGCGAGCGCACCCACCTGTTCGTAGGTCGGGGCCACCGCGATGGCAAGACTGCCAGCTCCCATCCCGATAACCGTCGCGCTGAGTGCAGCTTTGCGCCCGCGACGGTCGGCGAACACACCGATCGCCAGCCCTCCGAGGGGCCGGGCAAAGAACCCGACTGCAAAGACTGCGAAAGTGCCCAAGAGAGGGACGAGTGTGTTGTCGGTGTTCGACGGGAAGAACTGGTTCGCGAAATACACGGCGAGCAGCGCGTAGACATACCAGTCGAACCACTCGACAGCGTTGCCGACGAAAGCCGCCATCAGCTGTCGCACGGGATTGGACCTCAACCGCGCGGGGCGGCGGCGGGTGATGCGGGTTAACAACGGCGACTCCTTGGGAATATGCGCCTTCCGTGGCTACCACCCGACCACGCAGGTCGAACGAGAAGTGGACGCCCACGTCACTATCCGACCTGGAGTGAAGCACCGTCTACAGACAGAAACTCAATGCTGTGACGTACGTTTCGTAGCCGTCTACAAAAGGCGTCGACGCGCCGCGGGAGCGTCACCTGCCTCATTAGAGCGATCGCAGCTGGTCACCGTGGATGGAGATCCAGTCTGATGCGGCTGTCGCAGAGCCCCATCCCACACAACGACAACAACGCGGCCCTGCCATCAGGTAGCGTGGCAAAGTCAGCCCGATCAGCATGTGCCCGCGGGGTGCCGGAGCTTGCAGTAGTACCGAAAGATCCTCCACAGCACCGTAATACCGAATGCTCAGCGCCGATCGCTCGTTTGGACAGATGGGTGGCACGAGCGCCCTCCCTCGTCGCAGCCAGCGGTCCGAAGGCTGCGCATCGCCGCCGACTACGGCGGCATGTTCATGACCTCACCGGACATTAATGTGGTGAAAGCTCATTGCGTTCCATCCGCTGGGCCGAGCTCGGCACAGTCGCCCTCTCAGAGATCCCAAGAGCGTCGGTCTTCGTATCCGCCACGCAGTCCGTCCAACCCAGTGACCTGGTCTCCATCCTCGTAGCTGGTTCCGACCCCACCGATTATCTGACTCGAGCCCAAACATATGCCGCGGCAGGCATCGACGGGATCGTCTTCGTCGACGGTTCGACCGAGATCGACAAGTTCCTCGATTTCGCCGGAGAACACCTCATACCCGCAATCCACGCGGTGAAAGTACAAGCGTCTGTTTAACTGAACGTTATCGGCACAGTCGAGTGTCCGCAGCGTCAACGTTCCCAATAGCCGCGTGAGCCGCTGCGCTCCCCCAACCTGAGGGGATCCCGAGGTGGCGTCGGATCTCAAGTGCGCGCGACACTCTTCCGAGCCTTGCGTCGGCTGCGACAAGCTCACCACGGCCGCACCACTGAGGTCAGCGGCAGCATCCTGGGGTGTCTGTCTGACCGTCGGCGAGGCCCCCGGCCTGGTTGAGGTACGGGAGGCAACGGCGCACCTACATCAGAATCGTCTCATCGCTGTCCGCGGTACAGGGTAACGACTGACTGCGCGGCGAGATAACCAATCACGCGCCGTCTCGGGACGGTTGCGCACTAGGATGACGACGGGGATCTGATGGTGAGCGCAGCGCCGGCATCGGATCTCGTCAGCCGATCGTGGACATTCCCGATGACGCCAAGTTGGCGAGACGCATGCACCCGAGAACAGTAGAGTGGTGTTCTCTGCCGTTGGGTGAGAGCACGCGTTGCGCACCGTGACATCCGAGTGCCCGCTCTACACTCCAGCCATCAACCGAAGGACACGAGACGTGGAACTACATTCGATCGAGTATGATTGCGCAGGAACAGTTTTGACGGGTTACCTCGCTGTCCCCGACGTTGTCGATCCTGTCGCAGGTGTACTGGTCGCTCACGAAGCGACCGGCATGAACGACCACGTCAAGAGCCGGGCAAGAGCGCTGGCGCACCAGGGGTACGCAGCCTTCGCTCTAGATCTGTATGGCACCACTGGGTTCCCTCGCGCCGAGGCTGAGGCACGAACGGCACACTTGATGGAGACCCCTGGGCTGCTTCTCGACCGCGCTATGGCTGCGCTCCGCACACTGGAACAACAACCCGCCGTCGACGCCGACCGCCTAGGGGCGATCGGCTTCTGCCTCGGCGGCATCACCGCACTCGAGCTAGCCCGCGCGGGCGCACAAATCAAGTGCGCGATCGGCTTTCATCCCGGGCTCGTCCGACCGACGATCAGCCCTGACGGTCCAATCACCGCGAAAGTCTTGATGATGTCGGGTTCCGAAGACCCACATGCGCCCGAAAACCTCAGGGCACGATTCGCCGACGAAATGTCAGCAAAAGGTGCGGACTGGCAACTCCATCTCTTCGGCGGCGTGGGCCACACCTTCACGGACCCAATGATCGACGCGCTGAACATACCTGGTTTCGGGTATGACGCCAATGCGGACCACCGATCCTGGACGATGGCCCTGTCACTTCTCAGTGAAACCCTCCGGCATCGATCGTCTGAGTCAACTGAGTCACGGTAATCATCACGGAAGACGTAACGTCGAAGTCATCCGCGTAATCGAATGGCACGGGCACCACTCCGCCGGCCGCCAATGGCTCACCTGCGGGTCCAGCGGTTCCCCGCGAAGCTCACCCTCCCCTGCCACATGGGTGTGCAGTACCGCCAGACAGCGCTCTAAAGTCGTTTTGCCCGAACGAGACTCGCAACAATACCTAATCAGCTCCCCGGCTGCACGGTGAAGCGCACGCGCGGCTTCCCGGATCGTGTTGCCCTTGGTCGCCCACCCGCAAGTCATCGAGAACGTCGGCGGCGAGAACGTCGTTGCTATCAATATGCACACAGTCGTCAACGGTCGGCAGTTATGGATGGGCTTCTTCGAGCCATCGGTCGCGGCGCGCTTCTCGCAGATTGCGGGTGTTGTCCAGTCGTTGGCATCGGGCCCGCAACACAGTCTGCCTGAATGGCGGTGGGATGATGCTGGGCCTCGGCGCAGCGTTTCCCGTCTCGGCGGTCGCGTTGATCGTCTTCAACGTCGCCGGCTTGCTGCGCCTGCCGCTGCCGGCGGTACGGCGACAACGCACCATCGTCACGAACTTGACCCGTGATATGCGTAATCCCGCGTGCAGGAGGGCCTTCCGCCCCGGGGAGAGTTTGCAGCCCACTCGGCCGATGCGAGAGGCGCGGCCTTGAACCGTCACCACTGCCGCCTCCTTTCAGGCATCGACAAACTGAGCGCTATACCACTGAATCGTTTGGAGCACTATGGACGTAATGAAGTCACTTATGTATGCCCAACGCGGGGTAGTCGAGTGGCGCGAAGCGCCGGCACCCAAGCTGACCGCAGGGACTGACGTGTTGATCCGTCCGATCGCGGCTAGCTTCTGCGACCTCGATCGGGCCATCGCGCATGGTCGGACGCCACTTGACGGCCCATTCGCGATCGGCCACGAAGCAGTCGGCGAAGTCGTCGACCTCGGCGATGCAGCGGCGAGCACCCTGACCATCGGGCAGAACGTCGTCGTCCCGTTCTACGTGGCCTGTGGCACCTGCGATCGGTGCGTCGGCGGACATCCGGTCAGCTGTCGTCGCACGCCCTGGCTCGCAAGCTACGGCAACCCGGTGGGCGGCTCATGGGGTGGCTTGTTCGACGATCTTGTGCGCGTTCCGTACGGAGCCACCTCCGTGATCCCGCTGCCGCCGCTAGTGACGCCGCTGCTGGCCGCGTCGGTCGGGGACAACATGACCGACGCGTATTACGGGATCGGGCCATACCTGGAGCAGGATAGAGGCGCCTCGGTGCTCGTCCTCGGCGGCACGCCGTCGCTTGGGCTGTTGGTCACGATGTTCGCCGTTCTTCTCGGTTCCGGATCGGTGACTTACGTCGACAACGATCCGCAACGCTGTGCCATGGCCGGCACCTTGGGCGCCACGGTCGTGGAGACCGATCTACCCGAGCGCGTCGAGGGTGACTTCGACTTGGTAGTGGAGGCGCATGGCGATTTCCGGCGCGCGCCGGCGGTGGCAGTGCGATCGGTCCGGCCCGGTGGACGATGCCATCTGCGTTGCGTCTACTTCGGTGACGTGGCAATCCCATTCCTGGAAGCCTCGGAGAAGGGTGTGACGATTGAGGTCGGGTTGCCTCAGGTCGGCGTTCTGGCGCCGCGTGTCCTTGACATCCTTGTCAGCGCCGGAGCAGCCGTGCAACCCCTTCTGCGGGCGCACCACGATTGGGTCGACGCCCCGAACGCCATCCTCGACACGGCCCCAGGGAAACCGGTGTTCGTGCGCTCTTGACCGTCATCCGTTGATACATGGACACCGTTGTGCAGCAGACCCTCCAAGAGACCTCTCGGAGCGGGCTGGTGTGATCCACGACAGCTGTTCGAGTCCGACGCGGTCGGTCACCGGGATCAGACCTCCGGAGAACACTAGTTGCGACATCACCGCGACAACGAGCAGCAGCATGATCTGCTCGCTGGGCGAGGTTGGTTCGGAGCCTCACCGAGTGGATCGGGAAGCTCGGGGCCAGTCGTCCCCGGCACGGCGAGCGACAGCACGCCCATGATGGACGGCAGCAGCTCCATGAACGCGACGACAAAGGTCGAATGATTCTGTCCCAAGGCTCGTTTCATTGGGTATGGAAGGGTGCTGTCTCGCGACTGGATCGGCGATGTCAGCAGTAGCACGATCCGATATCCATGCGATCAATTTCGCGAGTCTGATCCTGGCGGCGATAATGCCGTGGCGTCGGCGACGCCCAGCCAGATCGGCGCGTCGGTGGGCACCACGAACTGCCCGCGGCATCGCAGCCTTCCGCCCTGGGTGAACCATCCAATCGATAACATCATCTTACTATCAATGATATTCACCAAATATCCACCACAATAGGCCGATCCGGCACATCAGCCTGCCGCAGGGGCCGCCGGGACCTAGCCGGAGATGACGTAAGCCTGCCGCCATCGGATCGGTGACCCGCGCTCACGACCGCACGACAGGCGACCACGTGGCCGATGAATAGATCAACCTGCTCTGCCGTTTACACGAGACGAGTAGTGAACGCGAGCCTGCACATCGGAACCGTGAGACACGGATCCGCGGGCAGTCCATCAACCGCAGCGGCAACAGCATCGGGCAGCCGCCGACTACTCGTCGACAGGCCGACGAGGTGATCGACGCCGCATCTTCGAAGGGAGACAGCATGACTACGACCACCGACAACCCTCGACACATCTTCGACCGCTTGGTCCGCAACGACCCGCCCGCGGGCGGCACGTCGGCTTTGATCGACACAGCCTGCGTGCTGGGAGGCAGTATCGCAGGACTCTTCGCAGCACGAGCCCTCGCAGACCACGCGCGCTCAGTGGTGGTGATCGAACGCGACGAGGTCACCATGGAGGGACGTCCACGAGCAGGCACACCACACGACCGCCAGCTGCATGCGCTGTTACCTGCTGGGCGCTCATTCCTCGATCGTTGGCTCCCCGGCTTCACCCGCGAGGTTCTGGACCGCGGCGGCGTGCTGATCCGTTCTGATCAATTGGCCATCTTCGTGGGCGGTCGCCAACAGGTGGAGAGCCGCGGTTCGTCGATGCTAGGCGGGACGCGCCCGTTCCTGGAGTCATTGATCCGCAGTCGAGTACTCGCCACACCGAACGTGCGCACGATATCGGCGGTGGCCACCGGGATCGAGGTCCACGATAATGCTGTGCGCGCCATTCGGTACGTACAGCATGGCAAGGAGAGATCGCTCGCCGTCGACTTTGCGGTAGACGCCATGGGACGGTCCAGTAGGCTCGCCGCCTGGGTGGAAGGTGCTGGCTACCAGCGTCCGCCTCTCGAGCGTCTCCCTGCCGCGATCAATTATGCGACTGCACTTTTCGAGCGCACCACAGAGTCGAGTGAGATGCCGATCGTCAGTGCCCACGCGCGTCCCGTTGCCACCTTGAGGCCCGAAACACCGCACGCCTACGCGTTCCCCGTCGAATCCGATCAATGGATGGTGCTGCTGATGGAGTACGGGGATGACCGGCCTCCCACAACAATCGAAGCGTTCCGGGCGGCGTGCACGGCGCTGCCTGACGTCTTCGGACGGGCGGTCGCCGGCAAGGTCACCCGTGGCATTGAAACGTATCGGCAAGCAGACAGTCGCCGCCGGGATTTCACCGGCCTTGCGCGTTACCCTAGCCGGTTGATCAGCGTTGGCGACTCGGTAGCATCCTTCAATCCCATCTACGGCCAGGGCATGTCGTCGGCCGCCCTGCAAGCCAGTGCCCTGTCCGAGTACTTGACCTCCCGTCCAAGCCTCGACCGCGCGGCGACCGAGTACTTCACACTGCAGTCCGTTGTCGTCGACGCAGCATGGACCATGTCCGCAGGTGTGGACGCGGCCCGGCTCGACGCCATCAACAGGGTCGATGTGGCCGACGATGTCAAACAGCGGCGATGGGCGCTCGACCAGGTGATGAAAGCCGCCCAGGTTGACCCGGTACTGACCGAGGCTTCCAGCGCAGTAACGGCCATGCTCGCTCACCCTTCGACACTCGCCGAACCGGCGCTACTCGAGCGAGCGGTGGCAGTCAACCGGCAAGGCTGCGATGAATCGACACTGGCCTGATCCGTCATCGTCTTCGCCCGCGCTCCATGTTGACTGCGCGTCAGTTGCAGTGATGGCGTACCAAGGCTTCTACTGCTCACTTCACGCTTGCCGATGTAAAACGATCGTTGTACCGTGTTTTTGGTGACGATGAAATCGCATATCGTCGTGAGCGCAGAACAAGTCTTCGACCGCGATGGGTTCACCGCGACAGGTGTGGATAGCGTGGCCGCGGCGGCGGGTGTTTCGAGCCGCACGCTATACAAGCATGTTGGCAGCAAAAGCGCACTAGTCGCTGCGGTGCTTGAGCAGAGGGAAAGTCGTTTCTTCGGCGAATTGGACGCCAACGATGTGGACGGGCTGTTCGCTGCTCTCGAAGCGTGGACGATCGCCGTCGGCACCAGAGGATGTTTGTTCTTTCGCGCCGAGAGTGAGACGGGCGGAACAGATCCGGCGATCGCACAAGCGGTTGAGTCCTACCGGCACAATCTTGTCGACTTGGTTCGCGACCTTGTCGAAGCTGAAGTGGGTGACCGCAACAGCGGCCTACTCTCCGAACAGATTTTGGTGCTCATCGAGGGGTGCGTATCAGCCGCGACCTATCGCGGTATCGCCTCCATCCGCGCGGCGCGCTCGGCTGCCGCGACGCTGATCCGAAATCACCTGATTGCGGGCGACGCCAAAAGTCAGTAAGGCAAGGGGCGGTGAGCCGCACCATTCACGCAATCGACGCCAATCTCCCGAGAAGCTGGAGTTCGCAGTGCATTTACTCACTGTCTGTTCACATCCGTTCGTCGACCGGTACCCGACGGCGGTGATGAATGCATTCCACGAGCCATTTCAGGCAGCGGGCTGTTCCATCGATACGCTTGACCTTCATCAAGAAGGTTTCGACCCCCGCTTCACCCGCGAAGACCATGCGCATTTCTGGGGCGGGCCGGTGCCGGACGAGATCGCGGCGATGCACCGCAGGGTCGAGAAGGCGGGCAGGCTCGCCTTCGTATTTCCGGTCTACTGGTGGGGCATGCCGGCCATGATGAAGGGATGGATCGAGCGAGTCTTCACGGGTGGCTGGGCGTACCAGTACGGCGAAGGCGTGGACGACAGGGGAAAGGAACCACCGACGTCGCTACTGCGAAATGTTCCAACCACCTTGATTGGAATCGGAGGCTCAGCAAAGCGCACCTATGACAAGTACGGGTACGCGGACGCGATGAAGACCCAGATCGATGTCGGGGTATTCGCCTTTTGCGGTGTGACAGACGTGGAAAGCCATCTCATTTACGACGTAGAAGGAGATCACAACGCGACCATCCGCGCCGATGGGCTGAGGCAGGCGCGAGATATCGGTCGCGCGTTCCTCTCACCCGAACGGGTCAGCCGAAACGCTAAAGAGGAACACCTGCGCCGAAGGGCCTTGTGAGGGGACCACTACTGCGCTCCGAGATCAGTTACCACATCCAGAGTTTCGTGACTAAGGAACACTAGGAGCATCGTCCTCGACAGACACCCCGTCGGTACCGTCCCGCGATCGATCCTCAGCTCGAGGTCAGCGTTCTGTCCGGTTTCAGTCCATCGGCGATTCTCCCGAAAGGTCATCCAGGTATAGAGCGCCGGCTTTTGAAAGACGAAGTCGCGATCCGGCCCCGGTCACCCTGCAGAATGGGTTGCCCGCGGCGACGTCGAACCCGACCGGCTGCGTACGGCGTTGGAGCTGTAGTGGTAGTCGGCGGGGCCACAGAGCTGCATTTGCGACCGTCACGCCGTGTAGCCGCCGTCGACGTTCAGGTTCGCACCGGTTACGTAGCTGGACTCCGAGCCAGCCAGGAAACTCACCATGGCGGCGACCTCACTGGTCTTTCCGTAACGTCCGAGCGCGGGCACCTGCTTCATGTACTCGGCGAAATCCCCTTTGTCTGGATTCATGTCGGTGGTGATCGGCCCCGGCTGCACGTTGTTCACGGTGATGCCGCGTGGGCCGAGATCGCGGGCCAGTCCACGGGTGAAGGATGATACCGCGCCCTTGGTCATCGCGTAGGCCGACAGTGACGTGGGAGCCGAGACGCGGTCGGCGTTGCAACTGCCGATGTTGATGATGCGCGCGCCGTCGCGAAGATGCTTGAGTGCGCTGTGAACCGTCCAGAACGTGCCACCGATGTTGATCGCCACCAACCGGTCGTACTGCTCCTGGGTGAACTCGTCGACCGGTACCGGATAAAGGATGCCGGCGTTGTTCACAACAATGTCCAGGCCACCGAGTTCGGCGGCGGCCGTGTCGACGGCGGCCGCAGTCTGCGTTGGGTCGGCGGCGTCGGCCTGGATCGCCACTGCCTTCGCGCCGTTCGCGGTCACGTGGCCGACGAGTTCGTCGGCCTCGGCCTGCGACGCTGAATAGGTGAAGGCCACCGCGGCACCGTCAGCGGTCAGTCGCCGGACAATCTCCGCGCCGATCCCCCGCGATCCGCCGGTGACCAGTGCTCGCCGTCCAGTAAGCGCTGTACTCATTTCGAGGACTCCTTGTAATTACGAACCGATCTGTTACTTAGTACGGTGAGGTCAAGACCGTTAGGCGGCGAACGTATTCCTGATATGACCTACTTCACACCAAGAAAGGCGGTACGACGTGACAGTCGGACGGCCGCGGGAGGTCGACCCGCCGAGTCAGCCCCTGACGTCGTCGATGGGACGCCGAGCTACTGACCCTGTGCCGTCACAGTCTGCAGCAGAACGTTATTCGCCAGCACCTCGGCCGCCGTATCGACGGCGCCGCTCAGGTTGACCTGGTCAAAATAGTCATACCACCCCGATGCCTTGATGCCGGATTCGAACCCACGCTGCAGGTCGGCATCAGGCACTCGGTACACGCAGAAAAAGTCATACGGCGCACGCCGATCCGTGACGGGATCGTTAACCGCGTAGCCCAGGATCTCGACGCCCTCTGTCTGCAGGCCGGCCAAGACGTCTAGCACCGTGCCGACGAACGCCTCCCGCTCCGGAACGCTCAACTCGATCCACTTCTGCTTGTAGCTGTACATCTCAACAAACAGCTGTTGCACAACAACACCTTTCACTTGATCTATATCGACAGAGTGCCGCAAGCCATTAGCACATTGCACGCCCAAGGAAACACGGTGTTTCCGTGTGGCTATCCGATGGATCGTCGCCCATCATCTAAACGGCCGTCATGGCCGATCCATTCGCTGCCATCGCGTCCTGCGTCCGACTTCATCGGTTATGGGCCGGCCCACAGTGTTTTCATCGCATTGCAACCAGGATGCGGTTCGCCGGAGCATCGCGAACGGTCACGCGACACTCGGCGTTCTGATGGTCGTCACACGTGACTGACAATCGCGTACTCCGCCAGGACGCACGACCCGGAAGGGCAGCATTGACAACGACTGAGACCACCTGGACCAGAGATGGGCTATTGGACGCAGCCCGCGGCCTTCCAGCCCACCTGCGTGAACTCGCCGACTACGGCGACACTCGTCAGCGCACCACCGGCGAAGTCAATCTCGCTACGATGATGGATATCATCGAACTCCTTGACGAGGCCGATGATTCCGGGACGCGTCACATCGGGTTGAACTCCGCTATCGGCAACGAAGTCTTCGGCAAAAGCCGCCTCGCAGTGCCGAATCAGATCGGCCCCACGCTATGAGCAAGTCACCCGACCTGATCGTCACCAATGCCCGTATCTACACTTGCGATTCGTCGTCGCCCTGGGCCGAAGCACTCGCAGTTTCGGGCGGGGCGATCACCGCAGTAGGGACCTCTCACCAGATCGACGCGCTCGCCACACCCGCGACCGAAGTAGTCAACGCCGACGGCCGCATGCTGATGCCGGGCCTTACCGATATTCATGCCCACCTCATGTTCGGCGGTACTCAGATTGCTTGGGAACTCACCACTCAACCCGATGACAGCCTCGATGCCATCCTCGCCAAGGTTTCTGCCTATTCGCAGACGATTACCGCCGACGAATGGGTAATCGGCGGCATCGTCGGCAGCCCGGTGCTGGACCAGCTCGCATCCGGCGGATATCTCGCGGCTCTCGACGCCGCGGCCGGCGAACGGCCCGTGCTGCTCCGTGACGACTCGTATCACAACCGCTGGGTCAATTCGAAGGCACTCGAGCTCATGGGCGTGGACCACTCGACGCCCGACCCACCCGACGGCACAATCGTGCGAGATCGCGACGGTAACATGACCGGCGTCCTCTACGAGTCCGCGTGCACACTGGCCGAACGCGCTGCAGCGGCGTCGATCGACAACCAGTCGGCGCGTGACCGGCGGGCAATCCGGGCCGCGATCGAATTCATGAATTCATACGGTATCACCGCAATTCAGGATGCCGCTACACTGCAGCCGTCACTACGTGCCCTCGACGAACTCGATGACGAAGGCGAACTGACCGCGTGGGTGGTCGCCACACTTCCCGTCCGGCCATATATGTCCGATGACATCGTGGGCGCCGAGTTATTCGCCGCCGCGCCAGGTTCCCGACGGCACCAGATCCGCCCTGACTTTGCCAAGTTCTTCCTTGACGGTGTCCCGATGACGCGAACCTCAGCCCTGCTCGAACCATATATTTGTCACGGCGCGCACGAAGACCCAACCGACACTGGGTCGTTACTGTGGACCGACGATGACCTCATCGCCGCATTGGAACGTTGCCACCAACTCGGGCTCGGAGCCAAACTGCACGCTACCGGCGATCGTTCCGTCCGGCAGGCGCTCGACGCCATCCAGACAGTCCGCGAACGGCACGGCGGTCTGCGGTACCACATCTCCCACGTGCCCTTCGTCGCCCCCTCCGACCTTCCGCGATTCGCCGCACTGGACGTCGTCGCCGAGGCATCCCCCTACATATGGTTTCCCACACCGATGTTGGCGAGCCTCAACTCACAGATCCCGCCATCACTCGCCGACCGATCGTGGCCATTTCGAGAACTTCTCGATCACCACGCGCAGTTGGCAGTCGGGTCTGACTGGCCCATCGCGCACACACCTGATCCCTGGATGGCCATGGAAGCCTTAATCACTCGGGCCAATCCAGACCCCAAGCACACCGGATTCAGTAACCCGACGGCCGCCATCACGTTAGACGAGACGATCTCGGCATTTACCCGTTCCAACGCAACCGCAATGGGTATGGGCGACACCATCGGTATGCTCGCACCGGGCCGATCGGCCGACTTCATCGTGTTGAACAACAACCTCTTCGACATCGAGACGAGTGCCATCCACAAGACGAAAGTCCTCCAAACTTACTTCCGGGGACGGCGGGTCTACGGTCCAACACTGTGAACCACGTCGAGTGGTCGGTGCCACGACGCCTCGGCGCTCGTCAACCGTTAGGAGGTCTACGCGCTACCAACAACTCGGCTGCCTGTACCGCAACTGTCAGAGCACTGGTAGGAGCGTGCGTAACACCATGGCCGATGCCACGGCGACCTCGCTCACGAACTGATTGAACTCGAACTGCGAATCTTGGCCCGCAAGATCCGACAGTGCCCGGATCACCAGCCAACCGATGCCGAATGCCTCGCAGACCTGCGCCACCGCGCCGCCCTCCATCTCAATGGCGTGCGCGCCGAACTGGCGGTGCAGTCGAGCCCGCGTCGGCTCGCTGTGCAGGTATTGATCACCCGACAGCACAGTGCCGTACACGATCTGAGGTGGGCGCCCCTGCCCGCCCGCTACTGGAGACAGCGGCCGCAGACTGACGCCACTCAACGCACCCTTGACCTTGTCGAGCACCGCCGCACCGACGTCATATCCGAGACGGTCGGTCGGGTTGATGAACGGTACATGACCGGCCTGATAGGTCTGCAATCGTTCGTTCTCGATCAAACCGGCGTCGTGCTGGATCAGCTGATCGGCGACGACGACATCGCCCACCTTCAGATCCGGATCCAACCCGCCCGCCACCCCCGAGAAAACAATTGTGCGGCAGCCGAAACCGTGGGCCAACGCGGTCGTCACCAGTGCCGCGTTGACCTTACCCATACCCGTCTCAGCCAGCACGACATCATGACCGTCGAGCGAACCGGTATCGAAACGGGTGTGGGCGATGCTCACACCGTCGACATTGGTCATCGCGTTACGAAGATGCGCTAGCTCCTGCGGGATGGCAGAGATCAAACCTATTGTCACAACAGCAGTTTACGTGCATCACCGCGTTCTTGCTCTCGGAAGCCTTTTGCACACATCGACGTTAGTACACTTCCGGAACGCCGGCCCTCGGCTACTCGAAGTCACATCCCGGGTTTGGCACGCTGTCCGAGGTACGGGCTCCGGCTGGATCTACATAGGTCACCTCGAGGACCATCGGCGTCGTGCCCAGGTTCCGGGCGATGTGTACGTGTTCCGGCCCCGTGGGGTCAGTAATCGGATCTCCGACTCGATACACCCCATCTTGCCGGCAATCGGCCGAATAGTGCGTCAACTCGCCAGCCTTCACAATGCCGTAGATCGCGCCGCGATGGGTGTGCCACCCCGTACTGCCACCGGGAGCAATTGTGATGTCGGTGACGATGTAGTCCTTACCTCCTGTCGTGTTCGTGGACAGCACCGACGCGGTGACACCAATAGGCGCAGTCGCAACAGCAACCGGCGCGATCGCCGTCGTCAACGTCAACGTCAACGTCATCCCGGTGAGCGACAGGCACGTCGCCGCCTTGGCGGTAAGTCGGCTTGTGCCGCCTCGTATGACGGTAGATCGTTCGTTCATAGCGGCATCACTCCTCAAGTGATCGTGTAGTGCGCACTTGGCTCTGACCTCCGCCGCCGCAAGGGTGGCAGAACACCCGGGCGGCGTCATTGACGGGGCAAGGGGCGATCGCCACCGGGCACGGCGAGGGCCTCGCGAAGCAGCGCTTTGCCGCGATGCAATCTTGAGCCCACGGTTCCGACAGGGATATCGAGCAGAGTGGCTATTTCAGTGTTGCGATACCCGGCGATACAGGCGTAGTAGACAATTGCGCGCAGCTCGTCGGGCAACCCTCGCAAAGCCAACTCGACGTCACCGGGTATTGATCGCAGCGCTTGAGATTCCGCGGACGCCACCCAGCCGGCCCTGGTGTGAGAAGCGTCGAAACCTAATCGCGCTTCGCTGAGTTCGGCGATGAGATGTTCTGCGGGACGACGCTGGGACGAGCGATGCTTGTCGATCCAGGTGTTGGACATGATCTTTGAAAGCCAGGATATGAGGTGGGTTCCTTCGCGGTAGCTGTCGAAGGATACGTAAGCCTTCAGCAGGGTTTCCTGCACGAGGTCTTCCGCGTCGGCGCGTTGGCGGGTCAACCGCACGGCGTTACGGACGAGATAATCATGCACCGGCTCCGTTTCGCGGATGAATCGTTCGTGGGTGCGGCGTTTGTCGACGATTCCGTTCGGAGCTTCCGTGAGCCGTCGCCCACCGTTGAGTGGGCGGCAGCCAACACCATAGGGCCCGCCATACTCACGGACTGGCGGATAGGAGGCATCCGCAGTGGAAGGTTCATACTGATCAGCTTGTCGCGTTGCGAACATCGGATCAATCTCCTTGATCACGTGGGTGTTCCATTGACCCGTCGGTGGGCCTCACATGCCGATGCCTGATGGCGTCATTGCCATCGGGTCCCGGCAGCGCTTCGCAAGGTGGGATCATCGTTTCGGCTAAGTTGCACGCACAATCGCGTGCCAGCACCGACGCTGATCACCGCGGCACCGGCTCGACCCAGCGAAATCGGCCGGTCGTCGAGGGTTCAGTCAGACATGGTCTCGCGTAGGGAAATGCGCGGGCCGATGCTCGGTGTCACACAACCGGGAACTGCTTGGCCAGCAACGCACACAAGGAGTAGCTGATTTCGGCCGAATGGTGCTCGGTTGCCGCAATCCCCGCTACAGCCTCGGCCCGACACTGGCCCGCCGACGTCCACTCCAGATCACCCGTGGCCGGAAGGCGATGATGGACAATGGCCCCACGAAGATTCGCTCTCGCAGCGATATGAGGATAACTGGCAGAAGTGACTGTGGCCATGTCCATTACCCTACCTTCTGGTAGGTAGCTTCAGCAAGGCGGACTCGGGACGAAGTCGCACAGCCTCACTGACGGCCAAGTCACTGCGCAACGTCTCGGCGGACCAGCCTCCCTCGGGACGTGGAGACAGATCGAGTTGGTCAGCCCAAGGCAGGAAGTTCCGTCACAAGCACCGCCTTCGTCGGAAGTAGTTCCACGATAAAGCAATCCGACTTGACCGCGTGGTGGCCGCGGCCATCAGTTTCCGGGCCGTCGGTGAGCGGGCTTAACCCCGCCGAGCGTTGACTACAACGTGGGCATGATCTGCTCCGGTATCCCGAGTAGTGCTTTGCCGAAGACTTCATTGCTGACAGTCGCGTTCAACCCCGCGTGCCGTGTCCCGGTGCTGATGTCGCGAACCAAACGTTGCAACGGGTTGGCGTCTGCCAGTCCGCCTGAACCGTGCACCGTCAACAGGCCGTTGGCGGCGGCGAGGATCTGCTGACCGGCGTACGCCGTCTCGGCCGAAGCCTGCGCGCGGTAGCGTGCATCCAACGGCTGCGCGGTGACCGCGTGACGCATCACCGTGACGGCGACCGACTGTGCATGCAGCCTTGCGGTCTGCAGCTTGAGGGCCGCGTCGGCGACCTGCAGCTGCACCCCAACCGATTCACGTTGGGTCTGAAAGACTGTCATCGGAACACCCTTGAACGCCGTCGCATCGACCACGTGGGCGAGTGCGGCCTTGCCGATCCCCAGCAACGGTCCCAGCACCGACGCGCCTATCACCCGGAACGGCAGCCGATACAGCGGCCCCAGGCTCGACGAGGACTCTTCGGTCAACAAGGAGATCGGGATGATCCGGTGCTCGGGGACAAAGACATCGGTGGCGATGAGGGTATTGCTGCCTGTGCCGCGCAGCCCCGCCGTGTGCCACGTATCCTCAACCTGGACATCACCAATGGGCATGAGACAGAACGCGATTTCAGTTGGCTGGCTGCCTTCACCACCGATCGTGGTCATAACTCCGGCCCACGAGGCATGCAACGAACCCGATGCGTAGCTCCACCGTCCGGTGACCATCACATCACCGTCGACCAAACGGCCGGTCCCCGCGCCGGCGCCACCACCCGCGATTCGAGAATCGGGATCGGTGCCGAAGACCTCGTCGAGAGCTTGGGTGGGTGCGTGCGCGGCAACCCAAGCAGCCGCCGCGGCGATGCCGACCAGCCAGGCTGCCGAACCATCTGCCTCACCGAGGATTTCGGTGATCTCCAGAATCGTGCCGAGATCGACTTCGTATCCGCTGTATAGGCGCGGGGTGAACAGCCGGAACATGCCGGCCTCGGTGAGTGCGGAAATCACCTCGTCGGCGGTGCGCCGGTGGGTGTCGCCGTAGTCGGCGAACTCCCGTAAGCAATCTTGGAGGCCACGTGCCGCGGTCAGCAGGTCTTCCCTGGTCGGGGTGACTTTAGTTGCTGTCAAGGCTGCTTCCGTTCTTCTCGTGTCGTGTTCTGGTTGAGCCGATCGTCAGATACCTATGGCATACCCGCCGGAGATCGGACCGGCGGCACACCTGATGAATTAGAACGCCGATCCAGCCGCAACCGTTCGTCGAACCGCGACCGAGAGGATGACGCCGGCCCACTCAACTCGATCCGCTTCCGCCCTGGTCGGGATGCTGCTGCCCGAGCAGCAATCGGACCAGCGGCCGTGGCCCGTAGGACCGCAACAACGTGCTGGCCGGCCGAGAGCGCACCCGCTGCGGCCACCAGAACCACCGCCCCAGTAATGCGGCGAGTGACGGAGTCATGAACGAGCGCACCACCAACGTGTCGAACAACAGGCCCAGGCCGATGGTGGTACCGATCTGACCGATGATGCGGAGGTCACTGACGACCATGGCCGCCATCGTCGCCGCGAACACCAAACCCGCCGACGTGACAACCTTTCCTGTGCCACCCATCGATCGGATGATCCCGGTGCTGATGCCCGCGGCGAGTTCTTCCTTCATGCGCGAGACCAACAGCAGGTTGTAGTCGGAACCCACCGCCAACAGGATGATCACCGACATCGCCAGGACTATCCAGTGCAGTTCGATGCCCAACAAGTACTGCCACAACAGCACGGAGAGTCCGAACGACGCACCCAACGAAAGAGCCACCGTGCCCACGATCGCCAGCGCCGCAACGAGACTGCGCGTAATGATGAGCATGATGAGGAACACCAGGCTGATCGCTGCGATCCCCGCGATCAGCAGGTCGTATGTGGAACCGTCGCGCCAGTCTTTGGCGGTCGACGCGGCACCGGCCACATCGATTCTGCTGTTGACCAATGAGGTTCCCTTGAGCGCCTCTTCGGCCGCGGTCCGAATTTGCTCAACGCGGGCTATGCCCGCGACGGTCGCCGGCTCGCCTCTGTGCGAAATGATGAATCGCACGGCCTTTCCGTCCGGCGACAGAAACTGCGTCATCGCGCGTTGGAAGTCGGGGTTATCGAACACCTCGGGCGGCAGATAGAACGAATCATCGTTCTTCGCGGCATCGAACGTCTGCCCCATGACGGCCGCGTCCTTGCTCGACTCTTCGGCCTGGGCGATCAAGCCCGACGTAGTGCTGTGCAGGGTGAGCGACATGGTGCGGAAGGTCTTTACGACGTCGACCAGCAGGGGAAGCTGCTCGAGTATCTGTGGTAAAAGTTTGTCGAGCTGGTCGATGTCGTCCACGAGTATCGCCAATTTGTCATCGAGTTCGTCCACGCCGTCCATGGTGTCGAATATGGATCGCAGCGACCAACAGATGGGAATGTCGAAACAGTGTGGTTCCCAATAGAAATAGTTGCGAACCGGACGCAGGAAATCATCGAAGAGCGCGATACTGCCCCGCAGATCGGCGGTGACCTCCTGCAGTTCGTGCGTATTCGCCACCATCCGATGGGTGGTAGCCGTGAGCTGTTCGAATATCCCGCGCAGATGCTGCAGGGTCGCGATCATGGTGTCCAGGTCGTCTGCCTGTTTGAGTATGTCGTCGATGCGCGACTTTTGGAAGTTCGTCACCTGCGCCTGACTGGCGTTCTGCAGGCTGAGTAGAAACGGTATCGACGTGTGTTCAATCGGGGTTCCCTCCGGCCGGGTAATCGCCTGCACCCGGGAGACCCCACGTACCTTGAACACCGCCTTGGCCAGCCGGTTCAGCACCAGGAAATCGGACGGATTCCGCAAATCGTGATCGGACTCGACCAGGAGAACTTCTGGTTGCAAACGAGATTGGGTGAAATGTCGTTCAGCAGCCTCGAACCCCTGATTGGCAGGAATGTCGCCGGAGATGTACGCCCGGTCGTCGTAACTGGTCTCGTACCCTGGCAGCGCCAGCAATCCGACCAGTGCCACCGCGCACGAGGCGACCAGGATAGGGCCCGGCCACCGGACGATCGCCGTGCCGATTCGTCGCCAACGACGCACTCGCAGTTTACGTTTGGGATCCAATAGGCCAAATCCGCTGGCCACGACGATTCCGGATGGAACCAACGTCACCGCGACAGCGACGGCTGCCACCATACCGATGGAGCACGGCACGCCCATGGTGTGGAAGTACGGCAACCGGGTGAAGGTGAGGCACAGAATAGCGCCGGCAATGGTCATGCCGGAGGCCAACACCACCGGAGCAGTGCCGCGAAACGTACTGTAGTACGCGGCTTCACGGTCTTCGCCGGCCTGCCGTGCCTCCTGATATCGGCCGAAATAGAAGATTCCGTAATCGGTTCCCGCCGCGATACTCAGGAACACCAACATATTGACGGCGAATGTCGAGAGCACGAAAACCTCATGATGACCGAGAAAGGCAACGATGCCACGCGCCGCGGCCAACTCGACACCCACCATGATCAGCAACAGAATGACCGTGACGATTGAACGGTAGACCAGGAGCAGCATCGCAAAGATGATCACGGCTGTTACCAGCGTGATCTTCAGGATGGACCGGTTGCCGCTGTGTTGCATGTCCGATGCGAGCGGCGCCGCGCCGGTCACGTACACGTGCACTCCGGGCGGGGCCGGCAGGTCGCCGACAATGCTGCGGACCGCGGCCACCGACTCCTCGCCAAGCGGAGTTCCTTGATTGCCGGCAAGGTTCAGCTGCGCGTAGGCGGCTTTGCCGTCGGGGCTCTGCACACTCGACGAGGTGAGCCGGTCTCCCCACAGATCCTGCACGTGCTCAACGTGTTTGTCATCGGTGCGCAGCTGTGCGACCAACCGGGCGTAGTACTCGTGTGCATCCTCACCGAGCGGGTCCATGCCCTCCAGAACGATCATCGCCGCGCTGTCCGAGTCCGATTCCTCGAATAGCTGCCCCATCCGCATCAGGGCCCTCGCCGACGGCGCATCCTGGGGCATGAGCGAGACCGAATTCTGCTCGGCGACCCGCTCGAGCGACGGGATGGCGGCTTTCCAGTCCCCTCCGACCGAGGCCAGATTCGTCACCAGCACCACCACGATCCAGGCGACGATGATGAGCGGGGAGAACTTGCGTATGGCGCGCGCGATGAACGGCGGCCGAGATTGGTGACTGCTCATACGACTCCGCTACTCCCCCAACAGGAGTGAACGCACCATCGGACGCGTTCCCATCGGCCGTAGCATGGTGCTGGCCGGGCGGGGACGCACCCGTTGCGGCCACCAGAACCAACGGCCCAACAGCGCAGCGATGGACGGCGTCATGAATGCGCGCACGACCAGTGTGTCGAACAGCAGGCCCAGGCCGATCGTGGTGCCCACCTGGCCGATCGTCAGCAGGTCGCTGACGATCATCGATCCCATCGTCGCGGCGAACACCAGACCGGCGGCCGTCACCACCTTGCCGGTACCGCCCATCGCCCGGATGATCCCGGTGTTGATCCCCGCGCCGATCTCTTCCTTCATCCGCGACACCAACAGCAGGTTGTAATCAGAACCGACCGCCAGCAAGACGATGACCGACATCGCCAGCACGACCCAGTTGATCTGGATGCCGAGAATGTACTGCCACAACAGGACTGACAATCCGAAGGATGCGCCCAACGACATTGCCACGGTCCCGACGATCACCAGCGCGGCAACGAGACTGCGCGTCATGATCACCATGATCAGGAAGATCAGGCACAGGGCCGCCACCCCGGCGATCAAGAGATCGATCTTCGAGCCGTCGACCAGGTCTTTCACTCCCGCCGCGGTTCCGGCGACCGACAGTTGCGCAGTTTCGAGTGGAGTGCCCTTGAGCGCCTCCTCGGCGGCGATCTGAATCGGTTCGACACGTGAAATACCCTCGGGCGTTGCTGGATCACTGCGCTGGGCGATGAGCAGACGCGCGGCCTTCCCGTCCGGGGAGAGGAATATCTTCATGATCCGTTTGAAATCCTCGTTCTCCAGAACGTCCGGCGGCAGGTAGAACGAATCGTCGTTGTTGGCCGCGTCGAAGGCCTTACCCATGACCGTTGCGTTGCCGCTTGAATCGTCCATCTGGTCAAAGATGCCGGACATGGTGCTGTGCATCGTGAGGATCATCGTGCGGCTGCTCTCCATGGTGGCGATCAACTGCGGGAACTGGAGCAGCAGTTGCGGCATGAGGCGGTCGAGTTGATCGAGGTTCTCGACCAGACCCTTCATCTTGTTGGCCACCTCGTCGACGCCGTCGATCGCATCGAATATGGATCTGATCGACTCGCAGATCGGGATGTCGAAACAGTGTGGTTCCCAATACAAATAGCTGCGCAACGGCCGCCAGAAGTCGTCAAAATCCGAGACATGATCACGCAAATCATTCGTGACACCTTGGAGGTCGTGGGTGGTCTCGACCGTGTTGTGCGTGACTGCCACCATCTGCTGCATCAACTCATACATGTGCTTCATCAGATTGAGCGTCGTGGTCATCTCGTCGGCTTGCTTGAGGAGATCGTCCATACGCTGTCTCTGGAAGGGCAGGCTCAGGCGTTGGCCGGCATTCGACATGCTCAGCATGAAAGGAATCGTTGAATGTTGGATCTGGGTTCCTTCGGGCCGGGTTATCGACTGCACGCTGGAGATTCCCGGAACCGCGAAAACCGCTTTGGCGAGCCGATTCAGGACCAGCAGATCGGCCGGATTCCGCATGTCATGATCGGCCTCCACCAACAGCAGGTCCGGCGTCGACGTCTTCGACTCGGGGAAATGTCGTGCTGCGGCGGCGAATCCCTGATTGGCAGGGATGTCCTGTGGAATGTATTTCTGGTCGCTGTAGCTGGGGTTGTATCCGGGCAACGTCAACAGACCAATCAGCGCGATCCCGACTGTCGCTACGAGGATCGGCGTGGGCCACCGGACAATCGTGGTGCCGACCCGACGCCAGCGGCGCGTGATCACCATCCGTTTGGGGTCGAAGATGCCGACCCGGCTACCGACCGCAATGGTCGCCGGCACCAGAGTCAGCGCGACGGCGACCGCAACCAGGATGCCCACCGCGCCGGGGATGCCCAACGGCCGGAAGTACGGCAGGCGGGTGAAGCTCAGGCATGCAATGCTGCCGGCGATCGTCACCCCGGAGGCCAGGACGACCTTCGCCACACTGCGATATGCCGTGTAATAGGCCGATTCCCGGTCTTCCCCGGCTTGGCGTGCCTCTTGGTACCGACCGGTGAAAAAGATCCCGTAGTCCGTGCCTGCCGCAATGCCGACCGACACCAACAGGTTGACGACATATGTGGTGAGACCGACGAGGCCGTGGAGGCCGAGAAAGGCGACCAGGCCCCTGGCCACCTGCAGCTCGACTGCGACCGTCAGCAGCAGAATGATGACCACAAGGAACGATCGGTAGAGCAGGAGCAACATCAAGAAGATCACACCGACCGTGACCAGGGTGATGAGCAACACCGTTCGGTTACCGCTCTGCCCCACGTCGGCCACTACCGCGGCCGGGCCGGTGACGTAAGCCTGGACCCCGGGTGGGAGGGGCGTCTTCTCTACGGTGTCCTTGACGGCCTTCACCGATTCATTTGCCAGAGCCTGTCCGAAGCTCCCGACGAGATTCAATTGAACGTAGGCGGCTTTGCCGTCAGCGCTCTGCGCGGCACCCGCCGTGAGCGGGTCGCCCCAGAAGTCCTGGACGTGCTGCACATGCGCCGTGTCGTCCTTCAATTGGCGAACGACGGAGTCGTAGTACCGGTGGGCATCATCGCCGAGCGGGTCCTGGCCCTCCAGAACGATGACAGCGACGCTTTCGGAATTCGATTCCTGGAACACCTCACCCATTCGCGTCATCGCCTTGACGGACGGGGCGTCGGGCGGACTCAGCGATACCGAATGCTGTTGTTCGACCACTTCCAGTGGGGGCACCGCGAGAGTCACCAAGACGGTGATCGCGACCCACCCCAGGATGATCAGCACCGAAAACTTGCGGATCGCCCATGCCAGCCGCGACGGCGCAGTACCGGCGTGCCGACCTATACCGCTGCGGTTCATGCGGACTTCAGAAGGCAAGAGGTGAACGCGTTCACCTCGTTGGATATTCTCTCGGCCTTGACGTCGTCATCCACCGTGATCCGGCAGCCGATGTTGTCAGTGTTCCCCTGGGCCATGATGCTGCCGACTGCAGTGGTCTTGGTGATGTCGAACACCAGCGACCAGGGCAATGCGACCCGCTGTATGAATTGCGGATCCGCGTCGATATCGAAATAACTGATATCAGCCATCGTCCCGGGTGGCCCGAAAACCTCGTACGTGAGCTTCTTGGGATCGAACGGTTTTGTGTCGTTGATTTTGGTATCAGCATAAACAGGACGCTGTTTGGAGCCGAATATCGAATGCAACCGCGTCACGGTGAAACCTCCTGCAGCGATCACCGCGAACGCCAACAACGGAATCCACAACCGCTGCAACAACTTAAAAATCGTACGTCTCCTCCGCTATCGCACCGGTCAGTTTGCCGGCATTGGAACCGGGACGCCTGTGTAGGGGAACGTGCATGCGGCCCCAACCGTTCGTTGACGGTGGAGCAGCCGTGAAAAGGTGTCCGCGTGGGGCAGGCAACGATCAGCCACCGAGCCGCATCTGAACACTCCGGGCCATCAATTGGTCGAAGGTGTAGTCGAACTCACCTCGGTGACCTACGGACACCACGTAATGGTCCTGCCCCTCGGTCACCTTGAGGGTGAAAGAGAACCTACAGTCGGCGGTGCCACCTTTACCGGCACCCAACGTGGTGCTGGCCAGGATTTCGCCTTTGCCATTCTTGACCGTGACCGCCGTGCCGCCGTTGACATCCGAATACCCACCTGCCCCCTGGCACGCGGCGCCGTCCGAGACGATCCCACCGAGGCCGTCATGATCCGCAAGTACGAAAGTGCCCTTCACCGTGGCGGTTTCGAGAACGTGGAAACCCTGGGAGAAATGCGGGCAAAAGATGTCCACGGCGATCTTGTCGGTCGGCAGACCCTGCTGCGGTTGGCCGCCCTCGAGCTGACGGCACACCAGCTTGCCGTGAGCGACGGCGTTGGCCTCCGAGTTGAACTGAGCCATCAAGCCGGCGTCGTCGAGTGCGGAGACATACCCGGCCTCCGGCGAGGGGCCGGTCCGGCGGCTTTCGACCTGCCGCGCCCCCACGACCGCGGCAACCATGACGATGATCGCGGTCACCGCGCCCGTTGCGATCCAGGACGAGCGGATGCTCGACCGCGACGTCGGTAACTCCACATAGTCCGGGAGAAGCCGGCCGCCGGCCGGGTCCGCGCCCTGGGACCGGCCGTCGCGCACCCGGTTGGTCGGCCTACCGGCGGCGTAGTACCGGCCCTCGTGGCGCGCGGTGGGATCCGGTCGCCACCCCGACAGAGCCGTGCGCGCGTGCAGTTGTCCGCAGCGGTCGCAGCTGCTGGTGCCGCCGGTGTCAGATCCGCAGTAGGGGCAAGTCATCTCAATTACCTCTCGAGGCACCGGCCACGCCGGCCAACGTTGCATGTCGGACATGCTTGCGCTGCAGCGCTTCTCGCGACAACCCATTGACGCCACGGTACTTTTCGCCGGTACCCGGTCCCCATACCTGCTTGGCCGACTCGAGGAGCCCAGGCAGGGGTCATGACCTCCGCTGAAGGGCCTCGCTGACGGTCAGCCAGATCGCCGAGACCAGGAAATAGAACGCTCCGAAGGCGGCATAGGGCGCGATCGCGGTGATATCCGGCGTCTCCGGCCCATTCGACTGCAGCAGCATCATGATTCCGGCTCCCGTGGACTGGACGCCGCTGAGGATCATCGGCCACTGCGCGCCGTAACCCTTCCAGCGACGCACCGCGGTCGCCAGTTGCAGAAGCCCCGACAACGCCGCCCACACACCGAACACGCCCAGCACCGCATTCATACTCACCGCCAGAGCAACGGCGACCGCAACGGTGGTCGCCACGCTGACCACGCTGTTGAAGGCTTGGGTGGGATTGCTCGCGAGTCCCCCATTGCGTTGTGCATCAACGAAGTTCGCCGCGGCATCCCACGCCGGATAGATGATCAGCAGAGCCGCGACGGAGGCGGTCGCACCGCCGGCCAAAGCGAAGGCAGCGCCCACCCACACCACCGAAAACACCGCACGGGTGAAGTAATAGCGGGTTAGCCACGCGCTGCCCGCGCTGGCCCGTTGGGTCTGATGAGTCGTCTCGGTCATGACATGCTCCTATCGTCCGAATTGCGGTCACGAGCAACCAGAGCATGGACAGTCCGCATGCTCCGCCCGCACCAAACCCCCCACGTGAGGGGTGAACCGAAGCAGCGTTATTGCGGCTTCGGAGTCTGTTGGCGAACTACTGGATGGTTATTCGTCAGCGTGTGATCGAAGTGCGTCGATGACCGGTCGCGTGATCGCGGCGAATGCCTGCGGGTCGCCGTAGGCCCGAGCGGACAACATGGCGCCGTGCATGGCTGCCATCAATGCCTCAGCCTCGACATGGGCGCTGCGCGTCAACGTGATCCGGCCTTCGTGGGCACCGCGTTCGAGCACTGACTCAAACCAGGCCGACAGGGCCAGGAAGTACGCCCGAACCTCTGCCACGATCTCCTCCGGAAGAATCGGGATCTGCGTAGCGAGCAACGCGCACAAGCAGTAACTGGTCTCAGGATCACCGATGCACGATTCCCAGTACCCCGTATAACTACGCAGCTGCTCGATCGGATCACGCACGTGGCGTGCGATCTCGGCGAACCCAGCCTCCGCCTGCTCGCGGTACTGCTGTACCAATGTCCGCACCAGATCAACCTTGGTCGGGAAATGATGGTGAATGCTCGCCTTACGAATGCCGACGACGGCGGCGATGTCGGCGTAGCTGAAGCCGTGGTAGCCGCCGGTGACGATCGACGAGCGCGCACATCGGAGGATCGCGTCGGCGGTGGAAACAGGAGCAGCCATGCCCGTTAACCTACCTTCTGATAGGTAGGGTTGCAACCATACGTCTCACCCTGGGCCGCTCGGCCTCGACCGCCGCCGCGCCGCTGGCCGTATCTTCGGCTGGGGCACGGCACTTTTCATGCAGCACCTCGACGCAGCTGTTCGAGACGTCATTCACCAGGCCCGCCGCAACGCCGACGCTCCGGCAGTGCAACACTGCTACGCGAGCGCATTGGGGCAGTCCGTCGGGCTGATCCCAGGGTCGTATCGCCTGAGGTTCGCCGCGGGGCGCCTGGGCGTCGAGTGATACGACCACTCGACGAACGAAAGAAGCCGCACGATGACAGCCACCGACGGGGAAGCCCGGCCGGACGAGGACGCCCAGCAGTCGCGTCTGCGGGAGCGGCTGATCACGTCGCTGCCGGAGCAACGGATCATCACCGACCCCGACGTCATGGCGACCTACTCCCATGACGACGCGGAGTGGGCTCCGTATGACCTACCCGTTGCCGTCGTGCGCCCGCGTACCACTGCCGAAGTGCAGGCGGTGGTGCGCGCCTGCATTGCGTATGACGCACCTGTCATCGCGCGCGGCGCGGGCACCGGCCTGTCAGGCGGCGCGAACGCCGTCAGCGGCAGCGTCGTCGTCAGCTTCGAGGCGATGAACGCGATCAAGCTCATCGACCCGCTGGAACGCCTCGCGGTCGTCGAGCCGGGTGTCGTCAACGACGATCTCCGAGCGGCGGTCGCCCACGACGGCCTGTGGTATCCGCCTGATCCGGCCAGCGCGCCGTGGTCGACCATCGGCGGCAATGTCGCGACCAATGCCGGCGGCCTGTGTTGCGTCAAGTACGGGGTTACCCGCGACTATGTACTGGCCCTCGAAGTGGTCACCGGTCGGGGTGACATCGTGAAACTGGGGCGGGCCACCGCGAAGGGGGTCGCCGGCTACGACCTCACGGGCCTCATGGTCGGTTCGGAAGGCACACTGGGCATCGTCACGGAAATCACTGTGCGCCTGCGCCCGTTGCAGTCCCCGCCACGTACCGTAGCCGGCTACTTCGCCTCGATCGGTGCCGCAGGAGATGCCGTCCGTGCCGTGGCTGCCGCGGGCCTCACCCCGTCAGCGCTCGAACTCATCGACAAACGATGCCTACAGGCGGTCGATGAGTGGAAGAACATGGGGTTGTCCACAGAGGCCGATGCCATTCTCCTGGGGCGCATCGACACTCCGGGCCCGGCAGGCGACCAGGAAGCCCAGCGGATGAACGACTGTTTCGCCCAGGCGGGTTCGACCTGGTCAGCGGTCTCCACGGACGAAGCCGAAGCTGAAGCCCTCTTCGACGCCCGGCGTCTGGCATACCCGGCGCTGGAGCGGTTGGGCCCCGTCCTGACCGAGGACGTCTGCGTGCCGAAAGCGAAAGTGCCTGACATGCTTCGGCGTATCGAAGCCATCGGCGTCGAGCACGACACCGTCATCGCCAACATCGCCCACGCCGGCGACGGCAATCTGCATCCACTGCTCATCACCCCCAACGATGACGACGATGCGCGCGTCCGCGCACAGCTCGCCTTCGGAGCCATCATCGACGCCGCGTTGGAACTCGGTGGCACGGTCACCGGCGAACACGGCATCGGACTGCTCAAACGCGACGGGCTCCGCAAGGAGCTGAGCGCGGAGGTCCTGTCCATGCATCAAGCGGTGAAATCCGCCCTCGATCCGCACAACATCCTCAACCCCGGCAAGGCTTTTTGACCGCCGGATCGACCAACCGCTTTAATGACCGGATGGCCACTTCGCGGGTCCGGACGACAGTACTGGGGTACGCGCTTGTCGCACCGAGCTTGTTCGGTGTAGTCACGTTTCTGTTGCTGCCCATGCTCGTGGTGGCTTGGCTCAGCGTGCACCGCTGGGATCTGCTCGGACCGATCAAGTATGTGGGACTGGACAATTGGTCCTCGGTACTGACTGATTCGTCGTTCGCGACCTCGCTTCTGGTCACGTTCCTGTTCGTGTTGCTGGTGGTGCCGACGCAAACCGTGCTGGGCCTGATTGCAGCGACGCTGCTGGCCCGCGGTCTGCCGGGCAGCGCGTTCTTCCGCACCGTGTACGTGCTGCCGTGGATCTGCGCACCGCTGGCCATCGCAGTGCTGTGGGCGTGGATCCTCGCCCCGACCGACGGCGCACTGGGCACCCTGCTCGACACCCGTATCGAATGGCTGACCGATCCGGGCCTGGCGCTGCCGGTGGTCTCGGCCGTGGTGATCTGGACCAACGTCGGCTACGTCACCCTGTTCTTCCTCGCCGGCATCCTCAACATCCCTGCCGACATCCACAACGCGGCCCGCACCGACGGGGCCGACTCGTGGCAGCGGTTCCGGCACATCACCCTGCCCATGCTGCGACCGACGCTGTTCTTCGTGCTGGTCACCGGAATTGTCAGCGCAGCCCAGGTATTCGACACCGTGTATGCGCTCACCGGCGGCGGCCCCCAGGGACGGACCGATCTGGTCGCACACCGCATCTACGCCGAGGCGTTCGGCGCAGCCGCGGTCGGGCGGGCTTCGGTGATGGCAATCGTGCTGTTCGTGCTGCTGGTCGGCATCACCGTGGTCCAGCATCTCTACTTCCGCCGCAGGATCAGCTATGACCTCACGTAACGCGCTGATCTATGTCGCGCTCACGCTCGGTGCGGTGATCACCCTGCTGCCGTTCGGATTGGGGTTGCTGACGTCGTTCACCTCGGCGGAGCAGTTCAACACCGACTCCCCGCTGTCGCTGCCCACCCCGCCGACGTGGGAGAACTATCTCGGGCTGGCCGACGCCGGATACGCGCGGGCCATCCTGGTGACCGCGCTGATGACCGCCGTCATCCTGCTGGGGCAGTTGGTCTTCTCGGTGCTTGCCGCTTATGCGTTTGCACGCCTTGAGTTTCCGGGCCGCGATGCGCTGTTCTGGGTGTACATCGCCACGTTGATGGTGCCGGCGACGGTGACCGTGGTGCCCCTGTACCTGATGATGGCCGAGGCCGGGCTGCGCAACACGTTCTGGGCATTGGTGCTGCCGTTCATGTTCGGGTCCCCGTACGCGATCTTCCTGCTGCGGGAGTACTTCCGTTCCATTCCCGGCGACCTCGTCAACGCTGCCCGTCTCGACGGCGCCAACACCCTCGACGTGATCACCCACGTGGTGGTGCCTGCCAGCAAGCCGATCCTGGTGACGCTGGCGTTGATCACCGTCGTGAGCCAATGGAACAACTTCCTGTGGCCATTGGTGATCACCAGCGGCAGCAAATGGCAGGTGCTGACGGTGGCGACGGCGGGCCTGCAGTCCCAGTACGACGCACAGTGGACGCTGGTGATGGCGGCGACGACGGTGGCGATCGTGCCGCTCATCGTGTTGTTCGTGGCGTTCTCCCGCAACATCGTCCGCTCGATTGTCGTGACGGGGATCAAATGACCGTCGAGATCTACACCAGGGCTGTGAAATCGCCACGGCAACGACCCTCATGTCGATCTCGCGGCGGACTCGCATGAGGCGCTCGACCCTGCTGGCCGGCGGCCTGGCTCTTACCATGGCGGTGCTGCTGGTGGCCGCCATGCTGCTGGGCCGCTCGGGCGACTCGTCAGGCAGGACCGTGGTGACCGTGCGGTTGTGGGATCAGCAAGTGGCCGCGGCCTATCGGGAATCCTTCGCCGAGTTCAGCAGGGAGCATCCCGATATCGAGGTGCGCGTCAACACAGTCGCCTACTCGAGCTACTTCGACACCCTGCGCACCGACGTGGCCGGTGGCAGCGCCGACGACATCTTCTGGCTGTCCAACGCCTACTTCGCCGGTTACGCCGACAGCGGTCGGCTCCTCGACATCGGGCAGACGCTCGGGCCCGAGGCCGCCCGCGCCTGGGAGCCCTCGGTGGTCCACCAGTTCACCCGCGACGGCGTGCTCTGGGCGGTACCGCAACTCACCGATGCCGGCATCGCGGTGTACTTCAATGCCGATCTGCTCGACGCCGGCGGTGTGGGGCTGGCCGAACTGCTGACGTTGCGGTGGTCGAACGGACCCGACGACACGCTGCGGCCGCTGCTGGCCCGGCTCACCGTCGATGCCGACGGCCGCACCGCAGCCACACCGGGCTTCGACCCCGACCGGGTCCGGCAGTGGGCCTACAACGCCGCCAACGATCTGCAGGGCATCTACCTCAACTACATCGGTTCGGCCGGAGGGATGTTCACCGTCGGCGACCGGTTCGCCTTCGACAGCCCACAATCGGTCGAGGCATTCGAATATCTGGTCCGCCTGATCAACACCGACCATGTCGCGCCGCCGGCCTCGGACACGAACACCAACGGCGATTTCTCGCGCAACGCGTTTCTACAGGGCCGGATGGCGTTGTTCCAGTCCGGCACCTACAACTTGGCCGCCATCGCGAATCAGGCGCGTTTCCGGTGGGGCGTGGTGATGCTGCCTGCCGGGCCCAAGGGTCGGGTCAGCGTCACCAACGGAATTGCCGCCGCCGCGAATTCGGCTACCACCCATCCCGATGCGGTGCGCCAGGTGCTGGCCTGGATGGGCAGTAAGCGCGGCAGCAAGTTCCTCGGCGCGCACGGCGCGGCCATCCCGGCCGTGCTCGGGGCCCAGCCGGTCTACCACGATTACTGGGAAGCGCGCGGCGTAGACGTCGGCCCCTTCTTCCAGGTGCTGCGCGGGCCTCGCATCCCCGCCCCCGGCGGCGCCGGGTTCCCTGCCGGATTCCAGGCTCTCAAGCCATATTTCGACGAGATGTTCCTGGGCCGCCGCGACGTCGCGGATTCTCTGGCCGATGCGCAATGGGCGGCAAACACCGCCGCGGCACGCTAGCACCGACGAGGGCGGCCGCTCAGCGGCGCGGCAGGCTGGTACCCAACACGGTCAACTCCAGTGCGAGGGCCGTACCGCAGACCAGTATCAGAATCGCGAAGGCCACCCAGTCGCGGGCCTTCGGGCGGGACGGTGCGGCCGAGATCTGCCCGGACCCACCGCGGGCCGTGATGGCGTCGCCCATCTCATCGCCCCGGCGCAGCGCCACCGTGACGGCCGCGGCGAGCAGATCGATGAGCTCGGCCACCCTTTGCCGCCGACGCGCCCGGAAGGTCTCCGCCCGCTCCTTGGGGCGCAGCCGACGCGCCGCGTACAGCGTGCGGAATTCGTCGATCAGCATCGGGAAGGCTCGGAGCGCGAGCCCGACCGTCACCGCCCAGTCGTTCACCGGGATACGGAACACCCGCAGCGGACGGCCCAATGTCGCCACGGCGGGGGCGATGTCGGCGACATTGGTCGTCCACGACACCAGCGCCCCGAGACCGAGCAGCACGATCGCCAACGCGGTGACACGCAGGAAGTTCAGCAGCCCGCCCAGCCCGATCTGCATCGATCCGATCTCGATCACCGGGGAACCGCCGGCGAAGGTCGCCGTCAACGCACCCAGCGCCAGCAGGATCCACAGCACGACGTGAATCGTCGGCACCACCCCGCGTGGAATCCGCGCCAGCCGGGCCACCACCAGGACCAGGACCGCGACGAACCCGATCGGCACCCAGCCCGGATAGAAGGTCAACAGCACCCCGATGGTGGCGACGGCGACAAGCTTGGTCCCCGCCCACAGTTCATGGATGACCGAAGTTCCCGGCACCGGTCGCAGCAGCACCACCGGTTTACGTTGCGTGCGGGCCGGCGTCGTCATCGTGGCCCGCCGGTGGCGGTCGGGGCCAGCGCCAGTGAGCCACCCTGCAGGTGCAGGGTGCGCGGGCACAACCCTTCGAGTCCGGAGAAGTCATGCGAGATGACCACCACGGTCAGTCCCCGGTCGCGTCGCAGGTCTTCGAGCAGCCGCAGTAAGCCGCGTTGGCTGGCCGCGTCCAATCCGGCGAGCGGCTCGTCGAGGATGAGCGCCCGCGGAGAGCGGGCCAGCAGACCGGCCAGCACCACGCGGCGCATCTGGCCACCGGACAGCTGATCGATGCGGCGTTTACCCAGGCCCGGATCGAGCCCGACGGCGCCGAGGGCGGACGCGACGCGGTCCCGGTCGCGCACGGAGAAGCCGACGGCCGAGGCGATCTCGTGTTCGACGGTGCTCCGCATCAGCTGCAGACGCGCGGCCTGGAACGACAGCGCGACGGCACCGACCTGATCGGACACCGGAGCGCCGTCGAGCAGGCAGGAACCGAAGGTGGGCACGGTCAGGCCGGCCATGATCCAGGCCAATGTCGACTTGCCTGACCCGTTGATGCCGTGGATGAGCAGGCCGTCACCCTCGTGAACGGTGAAGCTGATGTCCCGCAAAGCGGTTTTCGCCCAAGGGGTTCCGCTGGCGTACTCGTGGCCGACCGCGGCCAGTTCCAGGACGGGTGCGCCGGCCTGGTTGCCGGCAATGGTGGGTGCGGGCGCGGCGGCGGTGGGCACCATGTCGGTGTTGTCGGCGGTGCCGCCGTTGCCGCTCAGGTCCACCGTGCGGTCAGCCGAATCGGCTTCGGCGTTGTAGTGGGTGATGTGCACCAGCGACATCTGATGGTGATCGGTCAGCCCGGACAGCACCGACATCAGACTGTCGCGGCCGCGCTGGTCGACCATGCTGGTGACCTCGTCGGCGATGAGCAGCGAAGGTTCCCGTGCCAGCGCGCCCGCGACCGCCAGCCGCTGCAGTTCGCCACCGGACAGCCCGCCGGTGTCACGCTCGGCCAGACCGTTCAGTCCCACCTCGGACAGCAGCCGTTCCACGTCGGGGGTCGCACCGGGCGGCAGACCCCACACCACGTCGTCGGCCACGCGGGTTCCCAGCACCTGGCTTTCGGGGTGCTGCATGATCACCGCGGTCCCGCCGATCGCGCCCAGCCCGACCGCTCCGGCCCGTTCGACAGTGCCCGATGTCGGTTCGCGTCCCGCCAGGACCAACATCAGCGTCGTCTTCCCGGAGCCGTTGGCGCCGGTGACCGCGACATGCTCCCCCGGCTTGAGGTCCATGGACACCGGTCCCAGCGCGTCATGGTCGACGCCCGGATAGCGGTACCGCACGTCCCGTAGCTGTGCGGGTACGGGGGCGACCGGGGCGTCCTCGGCTTCGGCGTCCAGCTTGTGGACATCGGGCACACCGAGCAGCCGGCTCAGGATCCGCGACAGTGCCCACCACCCGATGAGGGTGACGAACGTGATGCTGAAGATGCCGAGCAGGAGAAACAGCAGCGGCCAGAAATCCAGCAGGGTGGCGAAGCCGGTCTTGAGCGGTTGGGCCGTCACGTCCAACACCGGGATACGGGCCAGCACCGCGGCCAGTCCGTCGATGTTGGCCGTCATTGTGTCGAACACCAGGTTGCGCAGCCGCGAGAGCACGGTCAGGGCCACCACAGAGGCGGCGCCGAACACCGCGCCCGCGACAACCGCGGCGGCCAGCACCGTGGGGGTGCCACGGCCGCGGCGTTTGACGATGCCGGTCAGTCCGCCGATGTAGGCGCAGTTGACCACGGTCATGAACCCGCCCATGCCTGCGATCAGGAAGGCGATGGTGGCACCGGCGACCGTCGCGGCAATCAGTACCCGCAGCCCGTAGCGGTAGGCCAGCAGACCCATCGGCACGGTGCCCAGCAGTGACACGCCTCGCGCGAACGGCACCACGACCGCGATGATTGCGGTGGCAGCACACAGCGCCGCCATCACTGCAGCCTGCGCGAGCTCTCCCGGCGTCAGCGAACCGCTGTGTCGATGTGTGCCGGCCGGCCCCGTCGCGGTCATTTCTCGATTCTGCCAGCCGATATGACATCGGTTACCCGGCCGTCATGTGACGGAGCCCACCAGACTGCCGGCTGCATAGTATATCTATGTAATAATGGGCGAATGTCGACACCGACCACCGAGGATGACACGGTGAGCCATCAGCCCGAACTGGGTGCGGACCTGCTTTCTGTCGTCGCCCGCCTCAACCGGCTCGCGACCCAACGCACCCGGCTCCCGCTGCCGTGGGCGCAGGCGCGGCTCCTGTCGACGATCGAAGATCAGGGTGAGGCCCGCATCTCCGACCTGGCCTATCTCGATCACTGTTCCCAACCGACGATGACCACGCAGGTGCGTCGGCTCGAGGACGCCGGGCTGGTGTCCCGAACCCCCGACCCGGGTGATGCGCGCGCCGTCCTGATCCGCATCACCGAAAAGGGCAGAGAAGTGCTCAACCAGGCCCGCGCCGATCGCGCCGCAGTGATCGACCCGCGGCTGGCGCGACTGCAACCCGAGGACCGCCAGACCCTGACGGCCGCCGTCGAGGTCATCCGACGGCTCCTCGCCGATGTCGCCGAGCATCCGCTGCCGAACGAACACTAGATAGGAGTTCTGCGCTTATGTGGCGCCAACCCAAGGCCGTCTGGGCCGTTGCCTTCGCGTCCGTCGTCGCTTTCATGGGCATCGGTCTCGTCGATCCGATCCTCAAGCCCATCGCCGACAACCTCGACGCGTCGCCGTCTCAGGTGTCGCTGTTGTTCACGAGCTATATGGCGGTGATGGGTGTGGCGATGCTGATCACCGGCGTGGTGTCGAGCCGGATCGGCCCGAAACGGACCCTGCTGCTCGGCCTGGTGATCATCATCGCCGGCGCGGGACTGGCGGGCATGAGCGACTCCGTGATGGAGATCGTCGGCTGGCGTGCACTGTGGGGCCTCGGCAACGCATTGTTCATCGCCACCGCGCTGGCCACCATCGTCAACTCCGCCAAAGGCTCTGTGGCACAGTCCATCATCCTCTATGAGGCGGCACTGGGCCTCGGCATCGCCGTCGGCCCGCTGGTCGGTGGCGTGCTCGGCTCGATCTCGTGGCGGGGCCCGTTCTTCGGGGTGTCGGCACTGATGGCATTCGCGCTCGTCGTCACCGTCTTCCTGCTGCCCGCCACGCCGCGTGCCGCCAGGGCGACCACTCTGGCCGACCCGTTCCGGGCGCTACGGCACCGCGGGCTGCTCGGAGTGTCGATCACCGCGCTGCTGTACAACTTCGGTTTCTTCACGCTGCTGGCGTTCACACCGTTTCCGCTGGACATGACGGCCCACCAGATCGGGCTGATCTTCTTCGGCTGGGGTGTGGCGCTGGCGTTCACCTCGGTGGTGGTCGCGCCCCGGCTGCAGCATCGGTTCGGCACCGTGCCGACGCTGATCGTCAACCTGCTGGCCATGACCGCCACCCTGGTGGTGATGGCGCTGGGCACCGACTCCAAGACCATCCTCGCGACGTGCGTCGTGGTCGCCGGTCTCTTCATCGGCATCAACAACACCCTGATCACCGAGACCGTGATGAAGGCCGCACCCGTCGAACGCGGCGTGGCCTCGGCGGCCTACAGCTTCCTGCGGTTCGGCGGTGCGGCCGTCGCGCCGTGGCTGGCCGGTGTGCTGGGTGAGCAAGTCAACGTGCACCTGCCGTACTGGGTGGGCGCCGCCGCGGTGCTGGCCGGTGCGGGCGTGCTGGCTTTGTCCCGCCCGCATCTGCTCGGCATCGACGTCGAAGAGGACGAACTCGGCGAGTTGACCGACGAGGCCACCGCGGTCACCGTCGGTAACGACAGCTGACGAAAGCCGAGCCGCCTTTCGTTGCGCGGGTCTACATCGCGAACAGCAGAAACTGCGTCACCTGAGTCGGCGAAAAGTTGTCGTCGCTCACCAGAATGACCGACTGTCGCCCGTCCGGGAGCTTGGGTCCCAGGGTGATTCCCTCGATGTTGTCCAGCGGCGAAAGCCCCGGTGTGGCGGTGAGATCCACCGCCAGGGTCTTCGTCAGCTCGGTGGAGCCCTCGGTGATCCTGGCCCGGTAGATCCGCGCCGACACGTGCGTGCCGTAGCCCCGCTCGATGATCAGGAACGTGCCATCGTCGAGAGCCACCAGATCGGACAGTCCGTTGTCGCCGCCGGGTCCGGCACTCACCGGATCGAGCGGATAGGTGTATTCGGCATCGGCCGCCCCGGTTTCGACGTCGAAGCGGGTGATGCGGGTCAGCGCACCATGGTGTTCATCGGGAAGCGGGCCGTCCTGGGACACCGGACCCTCCATCGCGGCCCACAGGTGGCGGCCGTCAGGGCTGAGCGAAAGCCCTTCCAGCGCCTTGTTCTGCCGTGCGCCGTGGTCCGGGCCCGTCATCAGCAGCGGATCCGGCAACACGAACTCACCCAGATAACCGCCGTCGAGCCCGCCGATGCGCACCCACGGATCGAGCCGTACGCCATCCTCGCGTCGCTCCCCTTCGCTGGACCAGTACAGCCGTTGCCGCTGCGGATCGAACGCGATCCCCTCGGCGTCAGGTGGGATCACCGGCGGATGGGCCGCGGCGTCCAACGGGCCGAACGGTCTGCCATCACGATCCAGCCAGGGACGGGTTTCGACGAATTCGACATCGCCGATCCCGTTACCGGACACGGGTATCCGAGCGGTGTAGAACCGGGCCGGGGCCTTGGCCGAGCGATCGTCACTGACGATGTAGTACTGCCGGCCCGCCGGGTCGTAGCTGATGCCGGACAATCCGCCGATCAGGGTGTGGTCCAGCGTCATCCCGGCACGGAGTTGTGTCTGCCCGAGATAGTGCAGCTCGGGCGCCGAACCCGGCGGCGTGGCACAACCGGCCAGTATCAGGGCGCCGGCCAGCAGTATTCGGCCCAGCATCAGGTGGTGACGGTGCCGATCAGCGTGCCGACGACATAGGTCGCAGCGATCGCGACCGATCCGAACGCCAGCTGCCGCAACGCCGCCGTGGCCAGCGGTTTGCGGGTGAACCGTGCCGCCCCGCCGCCGGCGATGAGCAGGCCCACCCCGCCACAAGCCAGCCCGGCCCACAGCGATTCGTATCCGAGCAGATACGGGATCAGCGGGATGATCGCGCCGATCGCGAACAAGAAGAACGAGGAGATTGCGGCGAGCTGCGCGGACGGCTTCTCCCGCGGATCGACGCCAAGCTCCTGGACCAGATGGAAGTTCAGTGCCCGCTTCTCGTCCTGGTGGATCTCCTCGGTCGCCCGGGCGGCGGTCGGCTCCGTCATGCCCATGTCCATCAACATCGCGACCAGCTCCGCCCGCTCGCCCTCGGGATTCTTGCGGAATGACCGGCGCTCGACCCGCACCTCGGAGTCGATCTGCTCATTGGCCGTGGTCACCGAGGTGTATTCGCCGAGCGCCATGGAGAACGCGCCCGCCAGCAACCCGGCCACACCGCTGAGCACCACAGTCTGCGCGCTCGCACTGGCGGCCACACCGGCAATCAGTGCGGTATTGCTGACCAGACCATCCATCGCGCCGAAGGTGGCCGCACGCAGCCAACCCCCCGACACATCGGCGTGCCGGTGATCGATGACATGTGGCAACCCGGTGGGCGACACCGGCTCGGGCCGATCGGTCATGGCTAGATTCAACGCCGACCGGTTTTGACCGTTCTACTCAGGTTTACCTGGGTTGGCGTGCTCGCGCGTTACGGTCGGGTATGACCTCCACTGCCGAGCATCTGCGCAATACGCTGGACGGCCGTTGGCGTGACGCCAAGAACGCCATGCGGACCAAGCTCTCGCATGACATTTTCCGGCCGCACTACACCCCGAACACCGTCATCGCCCGAGCCAAAGTGGCTGAACAACTCAAGATCATGGCCGCCGCGGGCGCCGCAGAGGACGGCTTCAAGAAAGAGCACGGCGGCAACGGTGATGTCGGTGCGGCGATCATCCAGATCGAGATGCTCGCGATGTCGGACCTGTCCCTGATGGTCAAGGCCGGGGTGCAGTGGGGCCTGTTCGGCGGCGCCATCGAGAATCTCGGCACCGAACGCCACCACAAGGCCTATGTGCGGCGGCTCATCGATCTGGACCTGCTGGGGTGCTTCGCGATGACCGAGACCGGCCATGGCAGCGATGTGCAGTCACTGGAAACCGTCGCCACCTACGATCCGCAGACCCAGGAGTTCGTGATCAACTCCGCCACCCCGACGGCGCGTAAGGACTACATCGGTGGCGCTGCCGAAACAGCGCGAGTGGCAACGGTTTTCGCACAACTCGTGACCCCTGACGGGGAAGGCCACGGGGTGCACTGCCTCATGGTGCCCATCCGCGACGACATGGGCAACAACATGCCTGGCGTGACCACGTCGGACTGCCACTACAAGGGTGGGCTGCCCGGCGTCGACAACGGCCGCATCGTCTTCGACAACGTCCGGGTACCGCGGGAGAACCTGCTGAACAAGTACGCCGATGTGGCGCCGGACGGGACCTACAGTTCACCGATCGAGAATCCGGGCCGGCGCTTCTTCACCATGCTGGGCACACTGATCCGCGGGCGGGTGACAGTCGGCGGCAGCGCAGGCGCCGCCGCCCGCGTGGCTCTGGACATCGCGACGCGGTATGCCTTGGAACGCAGGCAGTTCAGCGCGCCCGACGACGACGCCGAAGTGCTGATCATGGACTATCTCGTGCACCAGCGGCGGTTGTTCCCCCTCATCGCGAAGTCCTACGCACTGCAGTTCGCACAGAACGAACTCGTGGCCAAATGTCACGAACTCCAGACCGCCGACGACCCCGACCCCGAAGAGCAGCGCGAGCTCGAAGCGCGCGCCGCCGGCCTCAAAGCCGCCAACACCTGGCATGCGACCAAAGCCATCCAGGAGGCCCGGGAAGCCTGCGGCGGTGCGGGTTACATGGCCGAAAACCGGCTGATCGCGCTCAAAGCCGACACCGATGTGTTCACCACATTCGAGGGTGACAACCATGTGCTGACCCAGCTGGTGGCCAAGCAGCTACTGACCGCCTACGCCGACGACATCAAAGGCATGAGCCCGGTCGAGTGGGTGCGGTTCGCGGCCAACTTCGCCGGTGAGCGGGTCCTGAAGCGCACCGCCGCCGAGACGATCATCCAAACCATCCTCGATACCCGGCAGGACAACGAGGAAGAGGGCAGCCTGTTCAACCGCGGCACCCAGGTCAAGATGTTCGAGGACCGCGAGGAGTACCTGATCGCCTCGGTCGCGCGCCGCCTGCAGGGCAAGTCCAAGGAGATGTCGGCCTTCGACGCCTTCAACGCGGTACAGGATCACGTGCTGCATGCCGCCACCGCACACATCGACCGCGTGGTGCTGGAGGCGTTCGTGGCCGGTATCGATGCCTGTGAGGACGACACCGCGCGCGGACTGCTCGAAGACGTCTGCGACCTGTATGCGCTCTCGGTGATCGAAGGCGACAAGGCCTGGTTCATCGAGCACCGGTATCTGTCCACCGAGCGGGCCAAGGCCGTCACCCGGGGCATCAACGAACGCTGCCGCACGCTGCGTCCGCACGCCGAGACGCTCGTCGACGGGTTCGGAATCCCCGAGCAGTTGCGCTACGCGGCGATGCTGGATCCCGCTGAGTTGCTCAACGGCTAAATCTCCGGAAGCGGATCCACGGCCTGGAGCTTGCCGTCGTCACCGATGCGGAACCGCACGGTCGCGATGCCGGTCGGTGCCTTCGGTGAGTCCTGGCCCTGCTGCCACTGGTAGTTCACCACCACGGTGTCATCCGCATTGGTGACGACATTGATGTAGGGCCGCGGCTCGGGCGTGGCCGGGCCGAGCGGGGTTTTCCGGTCGAAGAACAGCAACTGCCCGACGCTGTTGGGCTCGGGATCGGTCTGGGCGACCTGCACCCAGTACAACCGGCAGTTGCTGGTGTGCCCGTCCTTGATCTGCGTCCACTCTGAGCCGGCCTCGGGTGCAGGTAGTTTCGCGATCTCCTGGGCGACCGTGTCGGCGCTGGGTCCGTCGGTCGGTGAGCAGGTATCGGGCTTCGGAGGCGGCGCCGAGGGCGGACTCCACCCACAGCCCGCAGCAACCAGCCCGAGCGCGAGGATCACGAACAACCGCACGAGTCGCATACCGACGAGCCTACGTTCGATCCTCACAGTCTGGGCTGATCCCATACAGTGAGCGCGCTACCCACCCTGATTGAAGGAGACGCTGATGGCCTGGTTCCTCGCCATGGAAGGCCCTGCCAACAAGGCCGTGCTCTACCAACTGCAGGAATCGGTCGATGTCGACAAGATCGCCGAGGAAATGGTGAGCTCGGCCACCATCGACCGCGCCGTCGCCGTCCCCGCCGTGTTGCAGAACAACAACCAGCAGCGGGTGACCGTCTATGTACGGCCGGCCGCCTGGGGGGTGTGGACGTTCTACCAACTGACCGAGGACGAGCGGAAGGCCCTCGCGACCGCGTCCAACCCGCTGGTGGAGGCGCTGGCCCAGGCCGCGCGTCAGCAACAGGCCAAACAGCAGGGTTGATTCGCTCGAACTCTGCTCCCCCGGCTGGACTCGAACCAGCAACCCTTCGGTTAACAGCCGAATGCTCTGCCAATTGAGCTACAGGGGACTGCCTTCCGCGCAGATCTGCTCTGCGGGACGAGCGTTGACTCTAGCGTACGCACCGCCGCTGCCGCCAATGCCCTCCCACACGGGCGGGTCCGCCACTCGGTGAGGCAGGATGGACACAAGCACTTTGTCTGGGAGGAACGCCGTGATCCGCTTTGCCGCTGTGATCGCCGTCGGCTACGTGCTGGGCGCGAAGGCCGGCCGCCGCCGCTACGAGCAGATCGCCAGCACCTATCGTGCGGTGACCGCCAACCCCGCCACGAAGGCGGTGCTGGACGCCGGACGCCGCAAGATCGCCAAGAGCGTGTCGCCGGACCCGCAGTGGACGTTGACGTCCATCGACGACGAAACGTCGGTGCTCTCCCCGGAGGAGCGCACCGACGTTTCGGTAAAGCGTGGCCAGAAAGCTAGCCGATACCCCGATTGATGGAGGTGCCGGGCAGCAGCGGCCCTGAGTACACGCCGCCATTGGGCCCGCCACCGACCCACGGCGTTCCCACCTGAGCGGGCGTGCCGTTGGAGTAGGACAGGCACTTGCCGTTCTCTTTGTTGCCGAACCACGCCAGGCAGGCCGGGGCGGCGTTGACGTCGGTACCGGCCTGGGGTGCTGTGGCGGCGAACAACGCGGGCGCGGCAGCCGTGGCCACGGCGAATGCGCCGACGGCGATGAACCGCCGGGTCCTGGTGTTGATCAATGTCACCGCGTCACCTTTCTCGCGTCGTCCAGAGGGTCGAGCGCGTACTCACCATATCGCCTTGCGGACGCTCACGCAGTGAGGTCGTCACCACTGGCCTGTTCCAGCAGGCTGCGCCGGTAGGACTCCATCGCCACCAGGTCACCGAACAGGGCGTGATACTCGTCCCCCTGCTCGACCGGCGACATCCGCTGCAGCTTGGATTTCACCTCGGCGATCTGCCTGCCGACCCACACTTCCTGCAGGCGCGCCAGCACACTGGCGATGTAACGCGGCAGCCGCTCATCGTCCTCGACGTTGATGGCCTCCACGCCCAGCTCGTTGACGAGGCTGGCGGCCGCCGGGGAGGCCGCCTGCTCGCGGACCGCCTCGATCCACTCCGCGCCCGACTTACCGGCCGCCGCGCCGCCCGCGGCCTCCATCGCCGCCCGCACGGCGGCATAGCCCGGATGGGTGAAGCTGTCGACAGTCAGCGAGTCGAACACCGGCCCGGCCAGGGCCGGATACTGCAGCCCGGACTTGAGCGCCTCACGCTGGGGCCACAATGTCGGATCGGTCGGGTTGGGCCGTTGCACCGGTGGTGCTTTCGGGCGCTGCGGTGATTCGGCCGGGGTGCGACGCGTATCGCGTTTGCCGCCGCGGGACGCTTCTTCGCGTACCCGCCCGATTACCTGCGCCACATCGTCCCAGCCGACCCAGCCTGCGAGCTGACGGGCGTATTCGTCGCGCAGCGTGGGGTCTTTGATCCGGCCGGCCATCGGCACACACCGGCGCAGCGCCGCCACCCGGCCCTCGGCACTCTCCAGGTCGTGCTCGGCCAGGGCGCTGCGAATCACGAACTCGAACAAGGGCGTTCGTCGTGCCACCAGATCCCGCAAGGTGCCGTCGCCGGAACGCAGCCGGAGATCGCAGGGGTCCATACCGTCAGCGGCCACCGCGACGAACGACTGCCCGGCCAGGTTCTGTTCACCTTCGAAGGCTTTCACCGCCGCGGCACGGCCCGCGGCGTCACCGTCGAACACGTAGATCAGCTCGCCGCGGAAGAAGTTGTCGTCCATCATGAGTCGCCGCAACATGGACAGGTGCTGGTCACCGAACGCGGTCCCGCAGGACGCCACGGCGGTGGTCACGCCGGCCAGGTGCATGGCCATCACGTCGGTGTAGCCCTCGACCACCACAGCCTGATGCCCCTTGGCGATATCGCGCTTGGCCCGGTCCAGCCCGAACAGCACCTGCGACTTCTTGTACAGCACGGTTTCGGGGGTGTTGACGTACTTGGCCTGGTTCTGGTCGTCGTCGAACAGGCGCCGCGCGCCGAACCCGATGGTCTCTCCCGACGACACCCGGATCGGCCACAACAACCGGCGGTGGAACCGGTCCATCGGCCCCCGCTTACCCTCGCGGCTCAGCCCCGCAGCTTCCAGTTCCTTGAACTCGAAGCCCTTGCGCAGCAGGTGCTTTGTCAGTTTGTCCCAGCCCGACGGCGCATAACCACAGCCGAACTGGGCGGCCACAGCGGCGTCGAAGTTGCGTTCGGTCAGGTAGGTGCGGGCCTCGGCGGCCTCTTCGGACTGCAGGGCTTCGGCGTAGAACTCCTGGGCCGCGGCGTTGGCCGCGAGCAGCCTGCTGCGACTCCCCCGGTCGCGTTGCACGTTCGTCGTGGAGGAGCCGGTATAGGTGACGGTGTAGCCGACCTTGTCGGCGAGCAGCTCGACGGCCTCGACGAACGTGACGTGCTCGATCTTCTGGATGAAGGCGTACACGTCGCCGCCCTCCCCGCAGCCGAAGCAGTGGAAGTGGCCATGGTTGGGCCGCACGTGAAACGACGGTGACTTCTCGTCGTGGAACGGGCACAGCCCCTTCATGGAATCGGCCCCGGCCCGCCTCAGCTGGACGTAGTCGCCGACCACATCCTCGATGCGAACTTTTTCACGGATGGCCGCGATATCTCTATCAGGAATCCGGCCGGCCACCGGCCCAGTCTATGCGTGCCGGAAACGACGGTTGACCCGGTTTGCCTGCGGTGGGCAGGACGCCGGCTGAGACACTGATCTGCGATGACTGACGGATCCATCGAGCACTGTGGCAGGCAGGTGGCCTACACCTCATATGGGCCGACATCCGGTACACCGGTGCTGTTCATCCCCGGCGCGGGCTGTGGCCGCCGGATGGCGTTCGGGCTTGACACCCTCGCCGAGTACGGAGTTCGGCTGATCTCGGTCGACCGGCCCGGGCTCGGGTCCTCCGATCCTGACCCGCACAAGACCCTCGACAGCGTGGCTGCCGACCTGGCCGCCCTCGTCGACATCGTCGTCGGCGATGCCGTTCCCGTCGTCGCCAACTCCCAGGGCGCCCCGTTCGGCCTGGCGCTGGCCACCACGGGGCGGGTGTCCACGGTGCTGCTTGTCTCCCCCATCGACGACCTGGGCCATCCGGCGACGACCGCACAACTCCCCGGGCCACACCGCGAGTTCGTGACCGGCATCGCCGACGACCCCGACGCCGCGATGCAGGAGTTGTCGGGCTATACCGCGGCGAAGCTGTTCGACATGGTGATGGCCGACTATCCGGCCTCGGACGACGCGGTCTACGGCGAACCGGGCTTCCGGACCATGCTGCGGGCCGCCCTGGTCGACGGCTTCGCGCACGGACCCGACGGCTATGCCCGCGACGCCGTGCTCGCCACCACCGCCTGGCCATCGGACCTGCTGAACCCGGGTGTGCCGGTACGCCTGTTCTTCGGCAGCGACGACCACGTGCACTCACCCGATCAGGGCGCCACGCTCGCCACCCGCATTCGCGGGGCCACGCGCACGGTCGTGGCGGGGGTGGGCGGCTCATTGCTGTGGGCGCGGCCCGAGCTCGTGTGCGGCCTGGTCAGCTCGCAGGCACACTAGCCGGACGTCAGTCCAACGGCCGGGGCGAACGCGCCTCGTGCACCCGTTCCAAGCGGCCCTCGGTGTAGGACGCGATCTGATCGACCACCACACGCAGCCGGGCACCGTCGTCGGCAGCGGCGGCGAACTCGACCGCCAGCTGCGGGTCCAGGCTGCCGGGCGCCTGCGCCCACAACGTGAGCGCGACCTCGTGAATACGCGTCCGCTGATCGGCCTGAATCTGCAGGTGCTGGTGGTCGGACATGATGAACTGCAGGGCCAGCATCTTCAGCACTGCCACCTCGGCACGCACCAGGGGCGGCACAGCGAGGTCGGTGTCGAACCGCCGAAGCGGGCCGGATCCGGCCACGGCCTGGGTCGCGGTGATCGCCGCGTTGGCGAACCGGCCGACGAGCTCACTCGTGAGCCGCTTGAGGGCGACCGACGCGGCCAGCGTGCCGTCGTACTTGCCCACCCCTGCGACCACGGGCATCTCCGACAGCCGCTGGGCGGCGGCCAGCAGATCGTCGTGGGTGACCGTCGGAAAGGAGCGGGCGCCGAGACGGGCCAACGATGCGGCCGCGTCGGGATCAGCGAGCACCCGCAGATCGATGCGCCCGGAGATCACCCCGTCCTCGACGTCATGCACGGAGTAGGCGACGTCGTCGGCCCAGTCCATCACCTGGGCCTCCAGGCACGGCCGCTCGGCGGGCGCACCGTCGCGCACCCAATTTGCCGCGTCGACATCATCGTCGTAGAAACCGAACTTCTTGCGGTGCGGGGTGCGGTGCCACGGATACTTCGCCACCGCATCCAGGGCTGCCCTGGTCAGGTTCAACCCGGCCGACCGGCCCTCACCATCAAGCACTTTGGGCTCGATACGGGTCAGGATCCGGAAGTTCTGCGCATTCCCCTCGAACCCGCCGAAGGCATCGGCAATCTCGTCGAGGGCGCGTTCCCCGTTGTGCCCGTAGGGCGGGTGACCGATGTCGTGGGCGAGCCCGGCCAGGTCGACCAGATCGGCGTCGCATCCCAGCCCGACGGCCATTCCCCGGCCGATCTGGGCCACCTCCAGGGAATGGGTCAGCCGGGTACGCGGGGTGTCGCCCTCGCGTGGCCCGACCACCTGGGTCTTGTCGGCCAGCCGGCGCAGCGCCGCACTGTGCAGCACCCGGGCCCGGTCGCGGGAGAAGTCGGTGCGATGCTCGGTTCCGGTGCCCGGCAGCGCGGCAGCCTTGGGCGATTCGACCACCAGACGTTGCCGGTCGAAGTCGTCGTAGGGGTCCTGCCGCTGTCCACTCACCGAGGCACAGTCTGCCAGGACGCACCGCCCAACCCTGCCAGCGCATTAGATTGGCCGTCATGCGCCTCGCCCGTCTGCTTCCCACACTTCTGGTGATCCTGTTGACCGGGCTGCTGGTTGCTCCCGGCGCCGCCGCCGAGCCACCGCTGCGCCTGGCCACACAACTCACCGACCACGCCGGTGCGCTGTCCGGTTCCCAACAGGCCGATGTGCAACGGGCTCTCGACAAGCTCTACGACGACCGTCACATCCAACTGTGGGTGGTGTTCGTCGAGGACTTCTCGAATGAGAACTGGCTCGGCTGGGCGCAGAGCACCATGCAGCTCAGTGACTTCGGGGACGACGACGCGTTACTGGCGGTGGCCATCACCGACCGTGCCTTCGCGTTCCAGGTGCCCTCCACGGTGTCCGGCGGCACGTCCAGCCGGACCGACGACATCCGGCGCAACAGCATCGAACCGGCGCTGCGCCGCGGCGACTGGGGCGGCGCGGCGATCGCGGCGGCTGACGGCCTCAACACCGAACCCGAATCGGCCGGCGGCGTGTCGTGGTCGGCGGTGATCATCGGGTTGGCTGTGGTCGCGGTGCTTGTGGTCCTGCTGTGGTGGTGGGCCCGCCGGCGACGGGCCAAGCGCCGCAAGGCCGAATTCGAGGCCGCCAAGCGGGTCGACCCCACCGATCCCAACGCTCTTGCCGCCGTACCGCTCGATGCGCTCGACGAGCTGTCCCGATCGATCGTCGTCGACGTCGACAACGCGGTGCGCACCAGTGAGGCCGAGCTCCAGTTGGCTGTCGAAGAATTCGGTCAGGAGCGGACCGAGCCGTTCAGCAGCGCGGTGGCGAATGCGAAAACCGCTTTGGCCCAAGCCTTCAATGTGCGCCAGACCCTTGACGACGCGGTGCCGGAGACGCCGCTGCAGCAACGCGACCTGCTGACCCGCGTGGTGGTCTCGGCGGCCAAGGCCGACCGTGAGCTCGACGCGCAGAGCCAGTCCTTCGAACAGCTGCGCGATCTGGTGATCAATGCCCCGACCCGGCTGGACAGCATGACCCAGCAGATGGTCGACCTGACCGCCCGCATGGGTCCGTCCCAGCAGACCCTTGACGGCCTGCACCAGCAGTTCGACGCGGCGGCGCTCAGTTCGGTGGCCGGCAATGTCGACGACGCCAAGGAGCGGCTGTCCTTCGCCGACCGCAACATCACCACGGCCCGTGGTCTCGTGGCCCGACCGGCAGGCGATCAGATCGGCCTGGTGGATGCGGTGCGGGCGGCCGAATCCGCGCTCGGCCAGGCCCGCACCCTGCTCGATGCCGTCGACAGCGCGGCGACCGACATCAACCGGGCGGTGGCCGGGCTTCCTGCCGCACTGACCGACATCCAGGCGGGCATCGACCAAGCCGACGAGCTACTGCGACAACCGAATACACCGCAAACGGCTCAGCTCACCACGGCCCGCGATGCCGCCGTCAAAGCCGTCACCGACGCCAACGGGAGCGGGTCCGCTGATCCGCTGGGCACGTTCACCCGAGTGACCAAAGTCGACGCCGACCTGGACCAGTTGCTGGCCAGCGTGCACGAACAACGCGAGGCCGCAGAGCGACTGGCCCGGAATCTGGAACAGACCATGTTCACCGCCCAGGCCCGGATCAAAGCCGTGTCGGACTTCATCGACACCCGACGCGGCAGCATCGGCCCGGAAGCTCGCACCCGGTTGGCCGAGGCCAGCAGGCAGTTGGAGGCCGCACAGGCGAAACGGGCGAGCAATCCCACCGAGGCCGCCGCGCATGCCAACGGCGCGTCGAACCTGGCCGCGCAGGCCCAAAGCTTGGCCAACGATGATGCGCGGGCCGCCCAGCGCTCCTACACCTCGCAGTACGGCGGCGGTGGCGGATCAGATATGGGCGCCGTGCTCGGTGGCATCCTCATCGGCAACGTCCTGGGCGGCGGCGGGTTCGGCGGTGGTTACGGGGGCGGCTTCGGTGGCGGGTTCGGCGGAGGCTTCGGTGGCGGCCGCAGTATGGGCCGGCCGACGTCCTACGGCGGCGCGTCACGCTCGTCGGGCCGCAGCTACAGCGGTGGCGGGGGCCGGTTCTAAGTTCTGGCGGTCCCCTTTTCTGGCGAGCAGACACTTCTGTACCCGTACGCGGGCCTTTTTGGGTACCGCCGTGTCTGCTCGCCGGGGAGAATCGGCTAACCGGCGTAGGTTTCCGTGAGCGCGACCTGCCGTGACGGCACCCAGGTGCCGTCGGCGCGGCGGAATCCGATCTGGGCGGTGCCGCCCGACTCCTCCTCGATGAACCGGTAGCCACTGCCGTACGGCCGCGCCAAATGCTTGTGGCCCCACTGCCCCATCGCAGCCAATACCGGTACCAGGTCGCGACCGGCGTCGGTCAGCACGTAACGACTGCGCGTTCGATCGCCCGGCTCCCGGTAGTCGACGACCTCCAAGAGGCCGGCCGCAACGAGCTCGGACAGCCGTGCACTCAGCACGTCGGAGGCCACGCCCAACTGTTCGCGGAACTCGGAGAACCGGGATCGGCCCAGCAGTGCCTCGCGGATGATCAGGATCGCCCACCGCTGTCCGAGTACAGACATGGTGCGGGCGATGGGGCAGGCGTCGTCTGACCACGGATCGGTGCGCATGCTCACATCATAGCTAGGTTGGCAACTCCAACTCAGCCTGCTAACTTGACGAAGGTCATGTGTGGACGGTCAGCGGAGTTGGCCATTGTGACCGACACGTGTGACCGACACGCTCGCAGCGATCTCCATCAGCGGGACGGCGCTCGTGGTCGACGACGAGGATCGAGGAGAGCACCATGACAGGTACAGACGTGGCGGGCGCGACGGCGCTGGTGACGGGCGGGCAGCAGGGGCTGGGGAAGGCGATCGTGGACGAGCTGCTCGCCCGGGGCGCCGCCACGGTGTATTCCACCAGCCGCCGCCCCGGCACAGCCACCGATCCGAGGATCGTCGTCGTGGAAGCCGATGTCACCGACGGGGATTCGGTGCGACGCCTGGCCGACATTGCCGGTGAGGCCACCATCGTGGTGAACAACGCCGGGGTGCTCGGCGGTCAGTCATTGCTGCACGACGACATCGACGATGTCCGCGCCGTGCTGGAGACCAACTTCTTCGGTGCGCTGCGGGTGACGCAGGCCTTCGCCCCCAAGCTGGCGGGTCGGGGCGGCGCCATCGTCAACATCGCCTCCGTGCTGTCGTGGCTGCCGGGCTACGGTTCCTACGGAGTGTCCAAGGCGGCACTGTGGTCGGCGACGAACTCGCTGCGCCTGGAACTACGCGAGCAGGACACCAACGTCATCGGGGCCTACCTCGGCTACACCGATACCTCGATGACTGCCGATCTCGATGTGCCGAAGAACGACCCTGCTGACGTCGCCCGCCAGATCGTCGACGGGATCGTCTCGGGCGCAGCAGAAGTGCTCGCCGACGACCTCACCCGCCAGGTGCACGCACCCCTGTTCGCGGCCTCGTAGGAGAACCTGCCATGTCGACATACCAGGCGTATCAGGTGACGGGCCAACGCAACTTCGAACTCGTCGAACGGGAGGTGGTCCCGCCCGATCCCGGTCAGGTCCGGCTCCGCGTGCTCACCTGCGGTGTGTGCCACAGCGATGTCCTCGCGGTCGAGGGTCAGCGTCCCGATCCCGCACAACCGGTGGTGCCTGGTCACGAGATCGTCGGGATTGTCGACGCTGTCGGAGAGGGCGTGCACAACTGGGCCGTGGGCGATCGCGTGGGCTTGGGCTTTCTCGGCGGCCAGTGCAACCAGTGCGAGTACTGCCGCCGGGGCGATTTCGTCAACTGCACCGATCAGCCGCTTCCCGGTACCAGCGTGGACGGCGGCTACGCGGAGATGGTCTATGCGCGGGCAACCGGCCTGGTGCGGGTGCCAGACGGCCTTGATGCCTCGGTCGCCGCTCCCCTGCTGTGCGCGGGCGTGACGGTCTTCAATGCGCTGCGCGCCACGCGGGCGCCGTACGGCAGCCTGATCGGGGTGCAGGGTCTGGGCGGGCTCGGCCACCTCGGCGTGCAGTACGCGAAGAAGTTCGGCTACCGGGTCGTGGCGATTGCTCGTGGCGCCGAAAAAGCAGATCTGGCAGCTACATTGGGTGCCGACCACTACATCGACAGCGGCGCCCAAGATCCTGGCGCGGCGCTGACGGCCCTTGGCGGGGCGGCGGCAGTCGTCGCCACCGCGGCGAGCGGGGCGTCGATGAGCCCGCTGATCGCCGGGTTGCGTCCCCGCGGCCAACTGGTCGTCGTCGGCGCCGCACCGGACCCGATCGAGGTGAACACCGCCGACCTGATCTTCGGCGGCCGCAGCATTCTCGGCAGCCTCACCGGATCGGCGATCGACAACGAGGACAACCTGGCGTTCAGCATCGCCAACGGCATTGCCCCGATGAACGAGCTGATGCCGTTCGCGGACGCGCCGAAGGCCTATGACCGGATGATGTCCGGCCAAGCCCGATTCCGGGTGGTCCTCGAAATCGCAACGGCGCCGTGACCACCTAACCCCGCGAGCAGACACTTCCGTACCCGTGCGTGCGACTTTTCGGGTACGGAAGTGTCTGCTCGCCGGGAAAGCCCGGGAAAAGCCCGGGAAAAACGTCAGGCGCCCTTGAGCCGCACGGCGAGGTAGTCGGACACCTTGTCGAGCGCGATGCGCTCCTGGGTCATCGCGTCACGCTCACGGATGGTGACCGCGTTGTCCTCCAGGGTGTCGAAGTCCACGGTCACGCAGTACGGCGTGCCGATCTCGTCCTGGCGACGGTAGCGGCGCCCGATTGCACCGGCGTCGTCGAACTCGACATTCCAGCTCTGCCGCAGTTCGGCGGCGAGATCGCGCGCCTTGGGTGACAGATCGGCGTGCCGTGACAGCGGCAGCACCGCAGCCTTGACAGGCGCCAGTCGCGGATCGAGCTTGAGCACGGTGCGCTTGTCGACCCCGCCCTTGGCGTTGGGCGCCTCGTCCTCGGTGTAGGCGTCGACCAGGAACGCCATCAGGGAGCGGGTCAGACCGGCTGCCGGCTCGATCACATACGGCACGTAGCGGGTATCGGTCCCCTGATCGTAGAACGACAGGTCGACTCCGGAATGCTTTGCGTGCGTGGACAAGTCGAAGTTAGTGCGGTTGGCGATACCTTCCAGCTCACCCCACGGGTTGCCCTGGAAGCCGAACTTGTACTCGATGTCCACGGTGCCGTCGGAGTAGTGCGACAGCTTTTCCTTGGGATGGTCGTAGAGCCGAAGGTTGTCGCGGTTGATGCCCAGGTCGACGTACCACTGCAGCCGTGACTCGATCCAGTACTTGTGCCACTCACCGGCCGTGGACGGCTCGACGAAGAACTCCATCTCCATCTGCTCGAATTCGCGGGTGCGGAAGATGAAGTTGCCCGGGGTGATCTCGTTGCGGAAGCTCTTGCCGATCTGGCCGATACCGAACGGCGGCTTTTTACGCGCAGTGGTGACCACGTTGGCGAAGTTGACGAAGATGCCCTGGGCGGTCTCGGGCCGCAGATAGTGCAGGCCCTCCTCGGACTCGATCGGACCCAGGTAGGTCTTGAGCATCATGTTGAAGTCACGCGGCTCGGTCCACTGCCCCTTGGTGCCGCAGTCCGGGCAGACGATCTCGTCCATCGGCACCGCGTCGGGGTTGTCCAACCCCTTCTTGGCGGCGTATGACTCCTGCATGTGGTCCTGACGATGCCGCTTGTGGCAGTTCAGGCACTCCACCAGCGGGTCGTTGAACACCTCGACGTGGCCGGAGGCCACCCACACCTGGCGCGGCAGGATGATCGCGCTGTCCAGGCCGACGACATCGTCACGACCGGTGACCACCGACCGCCACCACTGCCGCTTGATGTTCTCCTTGAGCTCCACGCCCAAGGGCCCGTAGTCCCACGCCGACTTCGTGCCCCCGTAGATCTCGCCGGACTGAAAGACCAGGCCACGGCGTTTCGCCAGGTTCGCAACGGTGTCGATGATGGATGCCACGGTGCAACAGCGTAGCGAGGTGCCGAGCCGCGCCCGGAAGGCCCACTCCGCAGCCACGCCGCGCGAGCCCGTTGACATGCAGAACGTCGCATGTATTGTGGCCCATAATGAAAACGATTTCCAGTATGGCGGACGAGCACCACGACGACGCGCACCAGCACGACAGCGCGCCCGCACCCGAGTTGCCGCCGCGCGAGGTTCTCGACACCGCCGGTGAACTGCTGCGCGCGCTGGCCGCCCCACTGCGGATTGCGATCGTTCTCCAGCTGCAGCAGTCGGCGCGGTGCGTGCACGAGTTGGTGGACGCCCTCGACGTGGCCCAGCCGCTGGTCAGCCAACATCTGCGGATCCTCAAGCAGGCCGGCGTGGTGGCCAGTGAGCGGGCCGGGCGCGAAGTGCTCTACCGGCTCGTCGACCACCACCTGGCGCACATCGTCGTCGACGCTGTCGAGCACGCCGGTGAGGATCAGCGGTGACGGGCGCGGTCCGGTCCACCCGGCAGCGGGCCGCTATCGCTGACCTGCTGAACGAGACCGAGGGGTTCCGTTCCGCCCAGGAACTACATGACGAGCTGCGCCGCCGCGGCCAGGGCATCGGCCTGACCACCGTGTACCGCACCTTGCAGACGATGGCCAATTCCGGGGTTGTCGACACGCTGCGCACCGACACCGGCGAATCGGTGTACCGGCGTTGCTCGGAGCATCATCACCATCACCTGGTGTGCCGGTCCTGCGGCTCCACCGTCGAGGTGTCCGGGCGCCACGTCGAGACCTGGGCCGCCGACGTCGCACGCGAGCACGGATTCTCCGACGTCAGCCACACCATCGAGATCTTCGGGATCTGCGGGGAGTGCGACTCGGACGACTAGATCACGACCGCACCAGCGCGAGAACCGTATGCCGGGTCAACGGCGCGAGTTCGATAACACCGGGCGATTGCGGATCCACCCACGCCAGCTCCTCGATCTCGGCTGCCGGATGCGGCTCACCGTCGAGGCTCACCAGGTACAGCTTGGCCTCGACGACATGGCCGGGTTCGTTGGCCGCCGCGGCGCGGTAGTCCCCGAGTGACCGCACACTCGATGGATTCACGCCCGCACCGAGTTCCTCGGCGACCTCCCGGATCAGCGCCTGCAGCGGTTCTTCTCCCGGTTCGATCTTCCCGCCGGGTTGCATGAACGACGACGTGCCGCGCTTACGGACCACCAGGACATGGTTGCGTTCATTCAGGACCACGGCGGCAACGATGCGGATCACCGCTTCGGTCACGAGGTGAGATCCCGCCGCACATCGGCGCCGGTGGCCAGCACCATCAGGATCAACGTGCGCAACGCCTCATCGGACAGGCCGGCCGCTGGAAAGTTGTAGCGCAGCAGCACATCCCCGGTCTTCTTGGCATTGCGCTTGGCGGTGCTCTGACCGGCCTTCTCGGCCAGCGACACCGTGCCGACCAAGGTGTTGTGCGCGTGCCGGGCGACACTGGCCCGCAGCTTGGCGTCCAACGGCAGGTCCCAGGCCACCACCTGCGTCAGCGACACCATCTCCAACCCCTCGGCGATGGTGACCACCCGTAGTGAGGCGAACGTCCCGTCGTGATGCACAGTCACCGCGCCGTCCTCCTCCCGGGTGATCGGCAGGATCTCCTCGAGCACGGCACCGATACGGGCAGTGAGTTCCATGTCAGGCCCTCCCGAATCGCCGATTGCGGCTGACGTATTCCTCGCAGGCCGCCCAGAGGTCGCGACGGTCGTAGTCGGGCCACAGCTTGTCCTGGAAGACGAACTCGGCGTAGGCGGCCTGCCACAACAGGAAGTTGCTGGCCCGCTGCTCCCCCGAGGTCCGGATGAACAGATCCACGTCGGGGATGTCCGGGCGGTGCAGGTGTTTGGCGAACGCGGCCTCGCTGATGCGGCTCGGATTGAGCTTGCCGTCCGCGGCTTCCTCGGCAAGCGCCCTGGCCGCCTCGACGATCTCGGTGCGGCCACCGTAGTTGACGCAGTAGTTGACGGTGATGACGTCATTGCCGACGGTCATCTCCTCGGCAATGTCGAATTCCTTGATCACGCTGCGCCACATCTTGGGCCGGGACCCGACCCAACGCATGTTCACTCCCATCGCGTCGAGGTTCTCCCGCCGGCGGCGCACCACCTCGCGGTTGAAGCCCATGAGAAACCGCACCTCCTCGGTGCTGCGCTTCCAGTTTTCCGTCGAGAACGCATACACACTGAGATGTTTGATTCCGAGTTCGATGGCGCCGCAGGTGATGTCGATGAGCACCGCTTCGCCCATCTTGTGCCCCTCGGTACGGCCCAGGCCGCGCTGGTTGGCCCAGCGTCCGTTGCCGTCCATGACCACCGCGACGTGGTTGGGCACCTGGTCGGCCGGGATCTGCGGCGCGACGGCCTTCGAGGTGTGCTGCGGCGGGCGGGAGAATTTACCGTTGGTTCTGGGCGGAAGCGCCGGGAAGACAACGGGCCAGGTCGACGTGTCCGGGAAGGTCGGATAGTCGTCAGGCGCCGGGGGCAGCTGTGGGTAGGTGGTCTTGTCCCGCTTCCCGTCCCGCTTCAAAGCCATGCGCCATATCCTGCCCGACCAACGCCGCCCGCTGATCGGCGACTGTGCGATCGATCCGGTAGACCCGCTCCACCAGAGGCAATGTCCGCAGCTGACGTTCCAGATGCCACTGCAGGTGCGCGGCGATCAGCCCGCTGGCCTGACTGCGGTGCCCCGACGACGACGTCTCGGCGTACTCCCAATCACCGTCATTGAGGGCCGCCATCAATTCGAGGACGGGCTGCGGCGGGGTACTGGACCCGCTGGGCCTGCAGTGCACGCACACACTGCCGCCTGCGGCGACATGAAACGCACGGTGCGGGCCGGGTGCCGCGCACCGGGCGCATTCGGTCAGTGCAGGCGCCCACCCGGCGATCGTCATCGCCCGCAACAGGTAGGAATCCAGCACCAGTTCCCGGGCCCGGCGGCCGTCGGCCACCGCTCGCAGGGCCGCCACGGTGAGCCGGTGCAGGTCAGGCATCGGTGCGCGCTCCTCACCGGAAAGCCGCTCGGCGGTCTCCAGCACCGCGCACGCACAGGTATAGCGGCCGTAGTCGCTGACGATGTCGGACGCGAACGCGTCGATGGCCTGCACCTGGGTGACGATGTCGAGATTACGACCGGGGTGCAGCTGCACATCGATGTGGGCAAACGGCTCCAACCTGGCGCCGAACTTGCTGCGGGTACGGCGCACCCCCTTGGCCACCGCGCGCACCAATCCGTGGTCGCGGGTCAGCAGGGTGACGATCCGGTCGGCCTCACCGAGCTTGTGCTGGCGCACCACCACCGCCCGGTCCCGATACAGCCGCATCGAAACAGTCTCTCATCGTGGCCTGACAGATCCCGGGACGCACCGCCGATATCCTCGAAAGTGATGGGCAAATCTACGGCTTGCGATTCGACCTTTCCGACCCTTACCAACCAGCTCTACCAACTCGCCAGTGGCGCCGCCACTTCTGACGATCTGGTGCGCCGATCGCTGCACGCGATCGCCGCCAGCCAGTCCACCCTCAACGCGTTCCGGGTGGTACTCACCGAGCAGGCGCTGCGCGACGCCGCCGAAGCCGACCGCAAGCGCGCGGCCGGCAAACAACTGCCGCTGCTCGGCATTCCCATCGCGGTCAAAGACGACGTCGACGTCGCGGGCGTACCCACCCGGTTCGGCACCGACGCCTACGCCCGCCCGGCCACCGGCGACGCCGAGGTGGTGCGCCGGCTGCGGGCCGCAGGCGCGATCATCATCGGCAAGACCAACACGTGCGAGCTGGGCCAGTGGCCGTTCACCGCAGGCCCGTCGTTCGGCCACACCCGCAACCCCTGGTCGCGCAAGCACAGTCCGGGAGGTTCCTCCGGAGGCAGCGCGGCTGCCGTGGCGGCGGGTCTGATCAGCGCCGCGATCGGCTCCGACGGCGCTGGCAGTATCCGCATTCCGGCCGCCTGGACACATCTGGTCGGCATCAAACCGCAGCGCGGCCGCATCTCCACGTGGCCGCTGCCGGAGGCCTTCAACGGCATCACCGTCAACGGAGTGCTGGCCCGCACCGTCACCGACGCGGCGCTGGTGCTCGACGCGGTATCCGGCAACGCCGACGGCGATCTCCACAAACCGCCGCCGATCCAGGCCGCCGAGCACGTCGGCCGCGCCCCGGGACCGCTGCGGGTGGCGATGTCGACGAAGTTTCCGTTCACCGGCTTCCGGGCGAAGCTGCACCCGGAGATCCGGGCAGCCCTGCAGACCGTCGGTACCCAACTCGAACAGCTGGGCCACTCCGTCATCACCAAGGACCCCCAGTACAGCGCACGGATGTCGTTGGACTTCCTGGCGCGTTCCACCGCCGGGCTGCTCGATTGGGCCGACCGGCTCGGTGATCTCGACTACGACGACCGCACGGTCACCAACATGCGGATCGGCCGGCTGCTATCGGAGAACGTGCTGCGCAAGGCCCGCGCCCACGAAGCCCGGGCGCAACGACGCGTCGCGTGGATCTTCAACCTCGTCGACGTCATCGTCGCCCCCACCACGGCGCAGCCCCCGCCACTGATCCACGAATTCGACCGGCGCGGCTGGTACGCCACCGAACGCAGCGCGATTGCGGCGTGCCCGGCGACGTGGCCGTGGAATCTGCTGGGATGGCCGTCGATCAGCGTTCCGGCCGGCTTCACCTCCGACGGGTTGCCGATCGGGGTGCAGTTGATGGGTCCGGCCAACAGTGAACCGCTGCTGATCTCGTTGGCCGCCGAACTAGAGGCGATCACCGGGTGGACCGTCAAACAACCGACGGTGTGGTGGAACACCCGCGACGGCCACGCGGTGACATCGGCGCCGAGCACCGCGCCGGATGACTACGACGCGTCGCAGGCGGCCGCCGCGGTCAATGCCCTCGAGCGTCGCCCGTGATCAGAAACCCAGGCGACCAAGTTGTTTCGGGTCACGCTGCCAGTTCTTGGCGATCTTGACCCGCAGCTCGAGGTAGACCTTGGTGCCGAGCAGCTTCTCGATCTGGATCCGCGCTGCGGTGCCGACCTCACGCAGCCTGGCACCGCGCTTACCGATCACGATGCCCTTCTGGCTGTCCCGTTCGACGTACAGGATGGCGCGCACGTCGATGAGATCGTCACGGCCCTCGCGGGGTTCGACCTCGTCGATGACCACGGCCAGCGAGTGCGGCAGTTCGTCGCGCACCCCTTCCAGGGCGGCCTCGCGGATCAGCTCGGCCATCAGAACTTCCTCCGGCTCGTCGGTGAGTTCACCATCGGGGTAATACGCCGGGCCGGGTGGCAGTTGCGCAACGAGCACGTCGGTGAGCACATCGAGCTGCTCGCCGGAGGTGGCCGAGACCGGAACGATCTCGACGTCGGCACCGGTGCCTGACTGCTCCTCGCCTCCGCCGACCAATTCACTCACCGACATCAGCTGGGCGGCGAGGCGTTCCTTGGACACTTTGTCGATCTTGGTGACGATCGCGACGAGCGTCGTCCTCGGTGCCATCGCGCGGATCTGCTCATAGATCCACCGGTCGCCGGGCCCGATCGCCTCGTCGGCGGGGATGCACAGGCCGATCACGTCGACCTCGGAGTAGGTGTCCTTGACCAGGTCGTTGAGCCGCTGCCCCAGCAGGGTGCGCGGCCGGTGCAGGCCCGGGGTGTCGACCAGGATCACCTGGAAGTCCTCCCGGTGCATGATGCCGCGGATGGTGTGCCGCGTGGTCTGCGGACGGTTGGAGGTGATCGCGACCTTGCTGCCGACCAGCGCGTTCGTCAACGTCGACTTCCCGGTGTTGGGCCGGCCGACGAAGCAGACGAAGCCGGACCGGAATTCGCTCATAACGGTTTTCCTGTCCGGTCGGTCACGATCACGACGGCGTCGGCCGAAAGTTCTTGCACAGCAGCCACGCCCGCGTCGGCGTCCGAACCACCGACGAGCACTGCAGCTTCCAGGCCGGTCGCACCGCTGGACACCGCCGCGGCCACCGCCGCCTGCAATGCGGTCAACTGCAACGCCACCAGGGCGACCGGAGCACCGGCGTAGGTGCGACCATCCTGGTCGCGCACCGCGGCCCCGCTGGACGCCTCGGCCCGGCCCATCGCGCCGCGAGCGAGCACCACGAGTTTCGTGTCCTCGGCGTCCAGTTCAGTCATCGTTGTCCTGTTCTCCTCGGGTCCGGGTCGCGTCCTGTTCCACGGGATCGGCCGGGCTGACCAGAACCGTGCCGATACGCACCCGGCCGCGGTGATCCGATCCACCCTCGGCGCACAGCCGCAGGCCTTCCCACGTCACCTCGGCACCGGGTAGCGGCACCCGGCCCAGTTCGAAGGCCACCAGACCGCCGACGGTGTCCACGTCGAGATCCTCGTCCAGATCAAGGTCGTAGAGCTCCGCGAGATCCTCGATCGGCAACCGCGCCGAGACGCGGAACTGCCGCTCGCCCAGGTCTTCCACCGGTACGACCTCACCGGCGTCGTACTCGTCGACGATCTCCCCGACGATCTCCTCGAGGACATCCTCGATGGTCACCAGGCCCGCGGTGGCGCCGTACTCGTCGACCAGCAGTGCCATGTGGTTACGGTCGCGCTGCATCTCGTTGAGCAGTTCGTCGAGCGGCTTGGAGTCCGGCACGAACACCGCCGAGCGCATCACCTGGGCCACCGTGGTGTCACGACCACCGTTGGTGGAGTAATACGTCTGCTGGACGAGATCCTTCAGATACACCACACCGACGATGTCGTCGACGTTCTCGCCCACCACCGGGATGCGCGAATGCCCGCTGCGCACCGCCAGAGAGGTGGCCTGGCCGGCAGTCTTGTCAGATTCAATCCACACCATCTCGGTGCGCGGCACCATCACCTCACGCGCGGGGGTATCGCCGAGTTCGAAGACCGACTGGATCATCCGGCGTTCCTCGTCGGCGACCACCCCGCGCTGCTGCGCCAGGTCGACCACCTCACGAAGCTCGATCTCCGACGCGAACGGACCGTTACGGAAGCCCCTCCCGGGAGTCACCGCATTGCCGATCAGCACCAGCAGCCGGCTGATCGGGGTGAGCAGCACCGAAATCGCCTGCAGGGGAAGCGCGGACACCAACGCAATGGTGTACGCGTTCTGCCGGCCCACGGTCCGGGGGCCGACTCCCATCGCCACGAAGCTGGTCACCACCATGATCACCGCCGCGGCGACCAGGCCCCAGCTCACGCCGAGATGACCGTCGAGGTAGGCGACCAACAACACCGTCGCGCTCACCTCACACGTGATGCGCAGCAACACAACGAGATTGATGTAGCGAGGCCGTTCGGCGACCACTCTGGCCAACCGGATCGCGCCCGGACGTTCATCGCGGACCAGTTCGTCGATGCGGGCGATCGACACCGTCGACAATGCGGCATCGATGGCGGCGAACAAGCCGCCGAACACGACGAGCGCGATGGCGCCGAGCAGTGGGGCGAGTCCGGTCACGATTCGTCGAAGTATCGGGACTTGTCCAGCAAGCGCTGGTCCTTCTCGGTCTGGCGTTCGACGTGGTAGGCCTGCACCTGATCGGCCACCCATTCCTCCAGCAGCTGCCGCTGCAGCGCGAACATCTCTTTTTCCTCGTCCGGTTCGGCATGGTCATAGCCCAGCAGATGCAGAACCCCGTGCACGGTCAGCAGCGCAAGCTCATGGCCCAGCGAATGTCCGGCCTTGGCAGCCTGCTGTTCGGCGAACTCCGGGCACAGCACGATGTCGCCGAGCATCGCCGGCCCGGATTCCGGCGAGTCCGGCCTGCCGCCAGGTTCGAGCTCGTCCATCGGGAAGCTCATCACATCGGTGGGCCCGGGCAGGTCCATCCACCGCATGTGCAGATCCGCCATGGCCGCGCTGCCCAACAGGACCATCGAAAGTTCCGCTGCGGGATGCACATCCATCTTGGCGATGACGAACCGCGCCACACTGATCAGTTCAGACTCTGAGACGTCGATTCCCGATTCGTTGGAAACCTCGATACTCATCGCCTGGGCCGCCCACTCGACGAACGACGGTGATCCCGGTTCAGCGATGCCGGATCCTCGTGGCGCGCGTACGCGTCGACAATCTCGGACACCAACCGGTGCCGGACCACATCGGCACTCGTGAGCTCGGCGAAGTGAATGTCATCGATGCCGTCGAGAACATGCATCGCTGCGCGCAGGCCCGAAGTCGCACCGCCGGGCAGGTCGACCTGCGTGATATCGCCCGTCACAACGACTTTCGACCCGAAACCCAGCCGGGTCAAAAACATCTTCATCTGCTCGGCGGTGGTGTTCTGTGCCTCGTCGAGGATGATGAAGGCGTCATTTAACGTGCGACCCCGCATGAAGGCCAGCGGTGCAACCTCAATCACCCCGGCGCTCAACAGGTTCGGGATCGCCTCGGGATCCATCATGTCGTGGAGGGCATCATAGAGCGGGCGCAGATAGGGATCGATCTTCTCGATCAGCGTCCCTGGCAGGAAACCGAGGCGTTCACCGGCCTCCACCGCGGGCCGGGTCAGGATGATGCGGTTGACCTGCTTGGTCTGTAGCGCGTTGACGGCCTTGGCCATCGCCAGATACGTCTTGCCGGTGCCTGCAGGCCCGATGCCGAACACGACGGTGTGCGCGTCGATGGCGTCGACGTAGCGCTTCTGGTTGAGGGTCTTGGGCCGGATGGTCTTGCCACGCCGGGACAGGATGTCCAGCGTGAGCACCTCGGCGGGCGACTCGTCCTCACTGCCGGTGAGGATCGCGACGCTGCGCCGCACGGCATCGGGGGTCACCGACTGCCCACTGGAGGCCACGGCGATCAATTCGGTGACCGCCCGTTCGGCGAGGGCCACATCGGCAGCCGCCCCGGACAGGGTCACCTCATTGCCACGCACGTGGATGTCGGCGGTCAGGACCCGCTCGAGTGTTCGTAAATTCTCGTCGGCCGAACCAAGCAGGCCCACGATGATATCGGGCGGAACAGTGATGCTGCTGCGGACCGATACGGAGGTAGGGGCCGACGAGTCAGCGGTCGTCTCGCGGGGCGTCACGTGGGGCTTCTTGCCTGCTTTCTGTGCTCTTTTGACGAAGTTGCTCCCAGTTTACCGCTGGTCAGTAACACGTCCCAATGGTTAACCCAACACGCGGGCCTACCGCCCCCATCGCGGTGTCAGCGCACCGATCGCGCCCAGGGCGACCGCTGCTGCGGTCGATGTCCGCAGCACCGTCGGCCCCAGCCGCACCGACCGCGCCCCCGCCCCGGTCAGCGCGGTGATCTCCGCATCGGCGATGCCGCCTTCGGGGCCGACGATCAGAGTCAGGGAGTCAGCCTGGGTCAACGGAAGCTCAGTGATCGGCTCCGTCGCCGATTCGTGCAACGCCAGCACCACCGCGCCGGCCGCCACGGAATCAGCGGTCCACCGCACGAGCTCCGTCGTCGACACCACCCCGTCGATGGTCGGAATGTATGCGCGGCGGGATTGGCGGGCCGCCGACCGGGCCACCGCTCCCCAACGGCGCAGCCCCTTGTCCACCTTCGGGCCGTCCCACCGGGCCACGCAGCGCGCGGCCTGCCACGCCACGAAGACATCGGCACCGGCCTCGGTGGCCAGTTCGACGGCCAATTCCGAGCGATCCGACTTCGGGAGCGCCTGCACCACCGTCACGGGCGGGACAGCCGGTGCCACGGTGCCGACGGTGTGTATGCGCGCCGACAGCCTGCCTTTTCCGGTGTCCTCGACCACGCAGTGGGCGAGCCGGCCCGCACCGTCGCTGAGATCGATCTCCTCACCGATGCGAATTCGCCGGACATTGGCGGCGTGGAATCCTTCGTCGCCGTCGACCGTCACCAGTTCGCCGGCGCCGGGCAGCGCGTCGACGTAGAAAAGCGCTGCGCTCACGGCCGTCAGCGGCCGGAGAAGGTCTCGCGCAACCGGCTGAACAGGCCACCCGGCCCGGCCGCGGCCTGAGTCGATCGCACCTCGGCGACGTCGCGGGCGCGGTTCTCCTTGAGCTTGGTCAGCAGTTCGACATCGGCGTGATCGAGCCGTGACGGCACCACCACGTCGATGTGGGCGTGCAGGTCACCCCGCACACCCGAACGCAGATGCGGCATCCCGTGCCCGCGCAAGGTGGTCACCGAACCGGGCTGGGTGCCTGCGGCGACGACGATGTCGGTCTCGCCTTCGAGGATCCCCTCGACCGTGACCGTGGTGCCCAACGCGGCGTCGACCATCGGTACCGAGACCGTGCAGTGCAGGTCGTCGCCATCGCGGACAAAGGTGGGGTGCTGCTTCTCGTGCACCTCGACGTACAGGTCGCCCGCCGGTCCGCCACCGGGACCCACCTCGCCCTGTGCGGCCAGCCGCACCCGCATGCCGTCGCCGACACCTGCCGGGATCTTGACGCTGATCTCGCGGCGGGCCCGTACCCGGCCGTCACCACCGCAGCGGTGGCACGGGTCGGGGATCACTTCGCCCACGCCGCCGCAGACCGGGCAGGGCCGTGACGTCATCACCTGACCGAGCAGCGAACGCTGCACGGTCTGGATCTCACCCCGGCCGTCGCACGTATCGCAGGTGGCCGGCGCCGAATTGCCGTTGGTGCCCTTGCCCTGACACAGGTCGCACAGCACCGCGGTGTCGACGGTCACCTGCTTGGTCACACCGGTCGCGCACTCCTCCAGGTCGAGACGCATCCGCAGGAGTGAATCCGCTCCGGGCCGCACCCGCCCGATCGGCCCGCGGGCCGACGGACCGCCACCGAAGAACGCCTCGAACACATCTCCGAGGCCGCCGAACCCGCTGAACCCGTTGGGCGCACCGCCCACCGACTCCATCGGATCGCCACCCATGTCCACGATCCGGCGCTTCTCCGGATCACTGAGCACCTCGTAGGCGACCTGGATCTCGGTGAACCGAGCCTGGGCTTGCGCATCGGGATTGACGTCGGGATGCAGTTCCCGCGCCAGTCGTCGATATGCGCGTTTGATCTCCGAATCACTCGCGCCGTTGCTCACTCCGAGCAAGCCGTAATAATCGCGTGCCACGCCAGACCTTTCGAATGCCGCTCAGCGGCGGTTGCTGTTCGTCCTCTTCGCTGTGCTCATCGGCTACCTAGGACTTCACCTATGTAGAGAGCAACCGCAGCGACATTAGCGATAGTTCCCGGATAGTCCATCCGAGTGGGGCCTACCACACCCATTCCGCCATACACCTTGCCTGAACTCCCGTAGGTGGTGCTGACCACCGATGTGCCCGCCATCTGCTCGGCCTCGGTTTCGTGTCCGATGCGGACCGTGACTTTGCCGGCTTCCTGCTGGACCGCCAACAGTCGCAACACGACCACCTGCTCCTCGAGCGCCTCCAACACCGAACGCAGCGAGCCGCCGAAATCGGCCGTGTTTCGGGTCAGGTTCGCGGTGCCGCCCAGCAGCAGCCGTTCCTCGGTGTGCTCGACCAACGTCTCGACCAGCACTGTGGCAGAGCGACCGATGGCGTCGGCCAGGCCGCCGGTGCCGTTGAGGTGGCTGGCCAGATCCGACACGGCGATCGAGGCCGTCGTCAACGGTTTGCCCTCCAGCGCCTGGCCGAGCATCTCCCGCAGTTTCGCCAGTTCATGTTCGTCGATGGCGTCGCCGAGTTCCACGATGCGCTGATCGACCCGGCCGGTGTCGTTGATCACCACCAGCAGCAGGCGGGCCGGCGTCAGCGCGACGACCTCGAGATGACGCACGGTCGAGGTGGTCAGCGTCGGGTACTGGACGATGGCCACCTGGCGGGTCAACTGTGCAAGCAGACGCACCGCACGGCGCAGCACATCGTCGAGGTCGACGCCGGTCTCGAGGAAATTGAGAATCGCCCGTCGCTCCGGGGTCGACAGCGGCTTGACGTTGTCGATGCGGTCGACGAACTCGCGGTAGCCCTTCTCCGTGGGCACCCGCCCCGAACTCGTATGGGGCTGGGTGATGTAGCCCTCGGCCTCCAGCACCGCCATGTCGTTGCGCACGGTGGCACTGGAAACCCCCAGGTTGTGCCGCTCGACGAGGGTCTTGGAACCGATGGGTTCCTGCGTGGCCACGAAATCGGCGACGATGGCCTGCAACACCTCGAAGCGGCGGTCATCGGCACTACCCACGTGTTCACCTGCCCTTCTCGCCTGTTTGGCGTCCATTTTACGGTGACCAGCAGGATGTTTACCGACCGCGTGCCTACCAGTTTCTCAGGGCGACCGATCGCAACCAGTCCGGCAAGTATTAGCCTGGGCAACTATGCCGATGGTCGAACCTCCCACAGGTCCCTCGGAGCCGGTCGGGTAATGATCTTCAAGGGTGTCATGGAGGGCAAACCGTATCCGGAGCACGGGCTGAGCTACCGGGACTGGTCGCGTATCCCGCCCCGCCAGCTGCGACTGGACGAACTGGTCACCACGACGACCGTGCTCGCCCTGGATCGCCTGCTCTCCGAAGATTCGACGTTCTACGGCGACCTGTTCCCCCACGCGGTCAGGTGGCACGGTGACATCTACCTGGAGGACGGGCTGCACCGGGCGGTGCGTGCCGCGCTGCGAAATCGCACGATTCTGCACGCCCGGTTGTTCGACATGGACTCCGCCCTGCCCCTGTAGGCGTGACCGGCCGTGTCAGTTCGGGGACAGCTCAGTTCAGGGACAGCTCAGTTCAGCGACATAGCAGCCCGCAGACTCCTGGGCCGTAGGTCGGTCCAGTTCTGCTCGATGTAGTCAAGGCAGTCCGCGCGGCTGCTCTCCCCGAAGACCACCCGCCAGGCGGTGGGCACGTCGGCGAACACCGGCCACAGGCTGTACTGGTCCTCGTCGTTGACGAGGACCACGAAAACTCCGTTCTCGTCATCGAACGGATTGGTGGTACTCATCGAGCCTCCTCGTCGGGTCGTTCGTCAGATCTGCACCCAGCACCCGGTCCGACAGGAGTCCGAGGCAGCTGAGATTGGGAAAACCGGGGCCCTGGTTCAAACCGGCCAGGCCCGGCAGGAAAAGTTTGGGCGTCACACCGCTCACCGCGAGGTCGTAGCCGATCGACTCCTGCAGGCGCTCACCGGTCAAGGGGGATCCGAGTCCGAGTTCGAGCATGTCCAGTGCGTCCTGAGCCAGCAACGGCACGAACCACAGTGCGTCGGCGCCCGATCCGTCGATCACCAGGTCGAATCCGTGAACGGTCTCAGAACGTTCACTGCCCCTTTCGGTTTGCAGCGTCAACCGGATCTTCTCGTCACGGGCAACCGCGTGCGCGACCCGGCCACGCAGATGGCGGATGCGGTCGTCGGCGAGCAACGCCTCCTGCACCCGGGCCGAGAAGACGCCACGGTCGGTGCGGTTCATGGCATCGCGTCGCTCGGCCGGCGTCAACCCCGCCCAGTGCGTGGGATCGGAGTAGAGGGTGTTCTCGAAGAAGCCCTCACCGCGGGTGAACAGGGTGACCTGCGGGGAGATCACGGTGATGGTCGAAACCCGGTGACGGAACAGTTCGTTGAGCATGGTCGCCGCCGTTTCGCCACCGCCGACCACGGCCACCCGCTCAGCTGAGATCAGCTCCTGGGCGGCCGCGCGATGCCAGAACTGCGCGATCGAGAGCACCCGCGGATTGCCGGGCAGGATGGCTCTCTCGGCCTGACCCGGGCCGGTCACCATGACGGCGTCAGCCTGCACCGTCGTCTCATGCGTGCGCAATACCCACGATCGGTGGGTGTCGTCGACACCGATCTCGGTGACCTCGTCGGAAACGACGGACATGCCGATGCCGTCGGCCACCCAGTTCAGGTACTGACTCCACCGACGATGGGTGGGCGCGGGCCGACCCCGGTCGACCCACTCGGCGAACTGCCCGATGGCGATGAGGTACGACTGCCAACTGTGCCGCACCATGCGGTCGTCGAGTTCGGCGTTGCGCCGCGACACCAACGCGGAGCGGTAGGGGAAGCCGACGTCTTTCTCGGGACTGGTCCCCAGACGGTGTTGCCCATCGGTCCAGCCGCCGACGGCCTGCCAGTTGGCCGCGACGCCGGAGCGCTCGACGACCACGACGTCGGGTGCGGGTGCGCCCATGGCCCGCAACTCGGCGGCCTTGGCCGCGACCGCGATGGCCTTGGGTCCGGCGCCGATGACGGCCAGTGTTCCAGTGCTGCTCACTCGGTTACCTCTCGCAATGCGTCCAACCAGATCGCCTGGAATGCGGCGACATCGGCGGCGGACAGAATGGCGGGCAGGGTGCGCCACTGGGTACCCAGCACCGCCGATCCGTCCCGGTCGATCACCGCAGCCATGATCGTGAGTTCGTGGCGTACTGCGACGTTGGGCTCGGGCACGGGTGTCACACCGGCGAGCAGGTCCCGGTCCTGCTGCAGCGCATGCTCCCCCGCGTCGAGCTCGATACGGCCCAGGTAGTTCAGCAACACCTGCGGATCCCGGTGCACGGCAAGGCGTTCGGCGGTGTCCTCGCGGAGATGACGCAGCAGCCCGTAGTCGATCGCATCACCGGGTATCGCGGCCACCTGACCGGCCACACCGCGCGCATCATCAGCGGTCAACCGCAGCGGGTAGATGACGCTGAGCAACCCGGCGGTATCCCCGGTATCGACCTCGCGGGCGTCATCGCCCAACCCGGCTGACACCACGGCGTCGGCCCGGCCGTAGGTCTCCAACGCCAGCAACGCCGCAGGCGTCTGCTGGTCGCGGCGTCTGCGCCAGCCCGTCAGTGCGCGGGCGGTCGCCGCGGCGAGCACCTCTGTCACGGGCACCGGGCCGGTCAGCAGCCTGGCGGTGACGTCGGGATCCGCAAAGGCCATCTCGACCGTCACATCGCCCATCCGGTCTATGACCGGGTCGATGCGCCTGGCACCGATATCGGGGTCCGCACCTTCGAACTGGCGCTCCCAGAAATCGCAGGTGTCAAGCTTGAGCGCACGCTCGGAAAGCAGACGCGACCACTGCCGCAGTGACGTGTGTTCCCGCACGGGCGTGGCGTTCCTACCGGCCGTCACTGCATGCCAACCGGTTTCCAGCTCCCCGACCACGATCCGCCACGACGCCGGATCCAGGGCCAACACATGAGCGGTCAGGATCAGCACGTCGGTTCCGTCGGCGTGCCGCAGCCACACCACGTCCAGCATCGAACCCCGTTGTGGGTCGATACGTTCCACCGAGTGGCCGGCCTGCTCGGACACCGCGGCGGTCAGATCTCCCGACACCGCCACTTCGGAGAGAACCTCGCCCACCGGGTGCGCGATGAACGTCATGGTGACCCGGTCCAGGCGACTGCGCAGCACCTCGTGGCCGTCGACCACGTTGCGCAGCACGGCTTCCAGGTGTTCGCGGGTGGTCCCTGCGGGCAGGCGGAAAGCCTCGGTCTGGGCCAACCGGCGCGGGTCACCGTACTGGTAGAGCCAGCGTCCGTTGGGCAGCAACGGTATCGGACCCGACTCTTCCTCGAACCGGTCGTCGCCGACCGATTCGTCGGAGTCGATTGCGGCGGCGAGCTCGCGGACGGTCGAGCAGTCCAGCATCAACCGTGCGCGCAGCGCAATTCCGCGGCGCCGTACCGCCTGCACGACCGAGAGCGCGACGATGCTGTCCAGTCCGAGGTCGAGGAAATCGGCGGTGACGTCGAGGTGTTCCGGATCACCGGCATCGAGGACATCGGCGAGCACCTCGGCGAGGACGGCTTCGGTGTCGGTTGCGGGACCTTCGGCCCGCTCGGCCTGCCTGCCGGCGCCCATGGCGGCCAGTGCAGCGTCGTCCACCTTGCCGTTGATGGTCAGCGGAATCTCGTCGATCACGAAAATGTGATGCGGCACCAGGTATCTGGGCAGTGTCGCGGTGAGCAGGCGGCGCAGTTCGGCGACCGAAGCGTCGGTCACCACATACGCCTGCAGCCGCGGCCCGCTGTGGTGGCGCCGCACCGCGACGTGAGCGTGCCGCACACCGGGATGCCGGTGCAGCGCCGCGGCCACCTCACCGGGCTCCACCCGGAAGCCGCGGATCTTGACCTGATCGTCGCTGCGGCCGAGGAATTCGATCGCCCCGGCAGGCGTACGCCGCACCACGTCGCCGGTGCGGTACATCCGTGCGCCTGCGGCGAACGGATCGGCGACGAACCGACCGGCCGTCTCGCCGGGTCTGCCGAGGTAGCCGCGTGTCAATTGCCCGCCGGCCAGGTACAGCTCACCGGCGACGCCGTCGGGGACCGGCCGCAGCCACGCGTCGAGGACGTAGGCGGAGGTGGAATCGGTGGGCCTGCCGATGCACGGCCGATCGTGTTCGGCGATCGCCGCAACGACGGCCTCGACAGTGGTCTCCGTGGGACCGTAGCAGTTGTGGGCGGACATCCAGGTGCGCTCGCACTCCGCCCGGATCCCCTGCCAGGCCGCGTTGTCGATGGCTTCCCCGCCCAGCGCCAGCACGGCCAGCGGGACGGTCGAGAGCAGCCCCGCGGCGCGCAGTTGCGCGAACATCGACGGCGTGGTGTCGATCATGTCGATCGCGTAGCGCCCGATCGTCTCGACCAGAGTTTCGGCGTCGCGCTGGACGTCATCGCCGATGATGTGCACGCTGTGCCCGTCGAGCAGGGCCACCAACGGTTGCCACGCCGCGTCGAAGGTGAATGACCAGGCGTGCGCGACGCGCAGTGGCCGCCCCAGCCGTTTGGCCGCCGGACGTAGCACCTGACGGGCGTGGTCTGCGCCGTAGGCCAGCAACGCCTCATGGGTTCCGATGACGCCCTTGGGTTTTCCGGTGGTGCCCGAGGTGAAGACAATGTAGGCGCCCTGGCCCTCAAGCACCTGCGCCGGACGGTAATCAACCGGTAGCTCGGCGGGCAGAGAGGCCAACAGCTCATCGTCGACGATGAGCGTCGCGCCGGTCTGCCGCACGATCTCGTCCACGCGCTCGCCGGGCATGTCCGGATCGAGCGGGACGATCAGGCCGCCGGCCTTGAGCACCGCGAGCATCGCCACGACGTAGTCGGGTCCGCGGCGTAACCGGATCGGTACCGGCGTCTCGGTGTGCACTCCACGGCGATTCAGCTCGGCCGCCAGGAGGTCGGCCGCTTCGTCGAGCTCGCGGTAGCTGAGCCGTCCACCGTCCCAACTCAGTGCGATGGAACCCAGACGGTTTGCCGCGCTTTCGGTGTAGGCCGTGTGGAATCCGCCCCGCTGCTTCGCCACGTCGGCGGCGACCGCGGGTGCCGGCTCGTCGTCGAGGGTGACAGCGACGTCGCGCAGCGGTCGGTCCCACGCCGTCAGGAGGCGTCGCACCACGGTCAGCACCCGCCGTCCGAGTGCCCCGGGGTCGAGCATCCCCAGTGCGCCGTCGAGTGTTTCGACCAGCACGGTGAGCTTGCCGTGGGTGGGGTGTGCGGCGATGGTGATCGGGAAGTGCGACAGGCTCTCCAGCGCCGCCGGGCGCAATACGGCTCCGTCCAAGGCGAATTCGTCGCTGCCCACCAAGCCGCCGGGCGGGAAGTTCTCGTACACCAGCAGCGTGTCGTACAGCTCGCCGATCCCGCCGAGCGACCGCAACTCGGTGTGGCTGAGATAGCTGTGGTCGCGCAGTTCTGCAGCTTCGCGTTGCAGCGCAAGACACTGCTGCCCGACCCGTCCCGATGGGTCGAGCCGAACCCGCAACGGGACGGTGTTGATGAACAGGCCGACCATCGACTCCACGCCGGACAACTCGTCGGGGCGGCCGGACACCGTGACGCCGTAAACCACATCAGTACGGTCGGTGAACGCAGAAAGGATTGCCGCCCAAGCCATCTGAAAAAGCGTGTTCACCGTGACGCCGCGTGACCGGGCCGCGTCGAAGATGTCGGCGGAGGCCTGCTCGTCGAGAGTCACCTCGGTGCGCTCGGGCAGTCCGGGCTGGGCTTCGCGGCCGGCCAACGCCGGAGACAGCAGCGTCGGGGTGTCCAGCCCGTCCAGATGTGCGGTCCAGCGGGCCCGGCTCGCACCGCTGTCCCTGGCGGCCAGCCAGCCGATGTAGTCCCGGTACGGGCGGGGCGAGCCTGGCAGCGCCGTGGGATCACCCTTGGCCCCGTACAGCGCGATGAGCTCACCGACGAAGACCGGCAACGACCACCCGTCGATCGCGATGTGGTGAGCGACCACGACCAGCCGCCACCGCAGCTCGGGCTGCTCGATGAGCAGGAATCTGATCAGCGGCCCGCGGCCCAGATCGAAGCGTCTGCTGCGCTCGTCGGCCTCTATCGCGACGGCGTCGGCGGCGGACGCGCTCACCTGCCGCCACGGCAGGTCCACGGCAACCGGGACGACGGCCACGGGTCGGCTCAGGTTTCCCTGAAAGAAGCTGGCGCGCAGGTTCGGATGGCGCACCAGCATCGCTTCCGCGCAGGCACGCAGCAGCCCGGAATCGAGTGCGCCCTCGATGTCGGCGGCCATCGCGATGACGTAGGGATCGGCGCCGTCATCGCCTTCGGTCAGTCCGGCCAGCGAGTACAGCCCCTGTTGCAGCGGGCTCAGCGCCAGCACGTCCTCGACGCCGGGGGGTGCTCCGGTTGCCGTCATGGTGCCTCGTCCTGGGTCTGTCCCCACCCCGCGGCCAGTGACGCCAGTTCGTCGGGCGACAGCCCGGACGCGGCCATCGGGGCATGACGGGTATCGGCCGCGGCGTCCGCGTTGCCTACCCGGGCATCGATGGCTGCGGCAAGCTCGGCGAGTTCGGGATGCTCGAAGACCATCCGCGCGGTCATCGCCACACCGGCGTCCCTGGCGCGGGCGGCGAGCTGCACGGCCAGGATGCTGTCTCCGCCGAGGGTGAAGAAGTCGTCGTGGCGACCGACCTCGGTGACACTCAGCAGTTCGATGAGCATGTCGGCCAGGGCCAGTTCGGTCGGGGTGCTCGGTGGTTCGCTCGGCGCCGAGACATTCATCTTGGGTCGGGCCAAGGTGTTCGGCGTGACGTCGTCGACCACGGTGATCGCCACGTCGGCGAAGTCGGCAGGCAGTGCGGACCGGATCGACTCCACGAATGTGTCGAGGTTCTCGACACCGGGTTCGGGAACCACGTAGCCGGCCAGAATCGTCCCGGCCCGGACTTCCCAGATCCGGGTGGCCGCTGCGGCGACGCCTGCCACCGTCTCCAACTCTGCTTGCAGACGCGCGTCCCCGGTGACGATCGGCTCCAGTCGCCCATCGGCGGTCCAACGGGCCCGCTCCCCCGTGCGGTACAGGTGCCCGGCACCGAATGGGTTGGGCACGAAGCGCTGTGCGGCCACGCCGGTGGAGTGGTGCGCAGCCGCGTCCACCGCACCCCCGGCGTAGTACACCTCGCCGGTGACACCGATGGCCACCGGGTCGAGCCACTCGTCGAGGACGTAGACGCGCGTGGCGCCGTCGGTCTGGGGCAGGCCCGCGGGCGGCACCGCCTTGCGGCTCCAGTCCTCGACGACGCGCGTGCGTTCTTCGCCGTCGATGACGGTGATGTCGCGCAACGTCTGGTCCGCATTGCCTGCGAAGGCGTCGATGATGTGGTGGAACCAGGACACCAGCCGATGCGCGGTGGCCCGCTCGTACAGCTCGGTGCGGTAGATGACGGTGCCCTTGTAGCCACCGCCGGCCTCTGCGAAGAAGTTCAGCGACAGGTCCGCATGCGCCACGTCGAATGTGGGCTCCATTGCGGTGAAGCGTGTTTCACCGTCGGCACGGGAATCAGTCGCGCCGTCGATCACCACGTCGGCCGGAAGTTCCTCGCGCACGTGCACCACCACACCGAACAGCGGATTACGCGAGAGCGACCGCACCGGGCTGACCGCGTCGACGACCCGGTCGAAGGGCAGGTCCTGGTGCTTGTACGCGGCCAGCGCCATCTCTCGCGACCGGCGCAGCACCTCACGGAGTGTCGGGTTCCCGGACAGGTCGTTGCGCAGCACCACGATGTTGATGAAGAACCCGATCAGCGCGTCGAGTTCAGGTGCGGTCCGCCCGGCGACCGGAGTGCCCAGCGGGATATCAGTGCCCTCACCGGCTTTGTGCAAGGCGATCGCGACAGCAGCCTGCAACAGCATGAACTCGGTCACCCCGAGTTCACGGGTCAACTCGACCAGCCGGGTGCGGGTCCCGGCGTCGATCGCGAACTCCAGCGCATCGCCCTCGCCGGTCGGCACCGGCGGCCGTGGAAAGTCCGGCCGCAGCCCGTTGTCCTCGGCGATACCGGCGAGTTGCGTGGTCCAGTAGTCCCGCTGCGCGTCAGTGCTGTTCGCGCCGGTGTCGCGGTCGGCAAGCAGCTCGGCCTGCCACGCCGCAAAGTCGGCGTACTGCACCGGCAGCGGCGGCAGCGCCACCGGCTGACCCGACCGTCGCGCTCGGTAGGCACTCAGCAGGTCGGTGAACAGCACACCGGCCGACCAGTGATCGGATGCGATGTGGTGCACCACCAGTGACAGCACGTGCGCTCCTGGGGCGGACAGCACGGCGGCCCGGATGGGCCAGTCGTTTTCCAAGTCGAAGCAGTACCTGCGCTCGGTGTCGAGTTCGCGCTGCAACCATTCCTCACCGTCACCACGGGCCCGCCGGACGGACAGAACAGCGCTGGGATGGACGACCTGGAATGGCGCGCCGTCGATTTCCCGGTAGGTGGTGCGCAGGATCTCATGGCGGTCGACCACATCGTTGACCGCGGCCACCAGTGCATCGACATCGACCGGGCCGGTCATGCGCGCAGCGAACGGCACATTGTTGACCGGGTTGGGTCCATCGATGCGGAACTGGAACCACTGCCGCAGCTGAGCGGCCGACATCTGCAGCGGACCGTCGTGGGCGACAGCGACGATGGCTGGCCTGCGGGTCGTGCCGCCCGCGGCCAGCAGGGTCTCGACGTGGGCGGCCAGCCCCGACACCGTGGCGTGTTCGAAAACGTCCTGCACACCGACATCGACGCCGCAGCGGGCCCGCACCGCCGCGACCAGTTTGGTGGCCAGCAGAGAGTGCCCGCCGAGGTCGAAGAACGAGTCGTCGGCACCCACCCGGTCACGGTCCAGCAGTTCGGCAAACAGGCCCGCCATCAGCTGTTCGGTTTCGGTCGTCGGCTCGCGGAACTCGGTGGCGGACGTGATCTCCGGCTCAGGAAGCGCCTTGCGATCGATCTTGCCGTGCGCGGTGATCGGGATCTCTTCGAGCGCGACATACGCCGCGGGGATCATGAACTCAGGCAACGCCGCCGACACCCTGGCGCGGATGCGGTCGATTTCGGCCTGGTCCGCACCGGCGGCCGGCGTGACGTAGGCGACGAGGCTGCGACCGAGCGTGGGCAGGTCACTGACCACCACCACCGCCTGTCCGACCGACGGGTCGACGGAGATCGCGGCGGCCACCTCGCCGAGTTCGATGCGGAAACCCCGCACCTTGACCTGCTCGTCGGCACGTCCGACGAACTCGATGTCGCCATCGGCGTTTCGCCGGGCCAGGTCACCAGATCGGTACAGCCGCCCCCCGGTGGTGAACGGGTCGGCGACGAACCGCTCCGCGGTCAGGCCGGGACGCCGATGGTAACCGGGTGCGACATGTGTTCCACCGATGTAGATCTCGCCGATCACGCCGACGGGCACCGGTTGTAGTGCGTCGTCGAGCAGATGAATCGTGGTGTTGATCTTCGGGGTGCCGATAGGCACGATGCGCGCACCCTGTTTGCCCTCGACCTTGTATCGCGTGCAGTTGAGCACCGTTTCGGTGGGGCCGTAGAAGTTGTGCAACAGGGAGTCGAACGTGGCGTGGAACTTGTCGGCGATCTCGCCGGGCAGCGCCTCGCCACCGATCGGCACCCGTTCGAGCGTGCGCCACTCATTGACGCCCGGCAACGACAGGAACAGACCGAGCAGCGACGGTACGAAGTGCATCGAGGTGATGCCCTCGTCGCGCAGCAGGTCGGTGAGGTAGCCGATGTCCCCGAGCCCTCCCGGCCGCGGAATCACCAGCCGGGCACCGGCGGAGAGCATGCCGAAGATCTCACCGATGGACACGTCGAAGCTCTGTGAGGCGACCTGCAGTAGCCGATCCTGCTCGGTCACGCCATAGTCGTCGCCGAACCACACGAAGTACTCCGCGATCGGGCGGTGCGGCACGGGGACGCCCTTGGGCAGGCCGGTGGAGCCCGAGGTGTAGATCAGGTAGGCGGTGTTGTCCGGGAGCAGCGGGCGGATACGGTCAGCATCGGTCGGATCGGTCGCGGGATAGTCGTCGAGTCCGGTAACCGGCTCGCGCAACACCACTTTCGGGTCGGAGTCGGTGAGGATGTAGGTGAGACGGTCCTCGGGGTAGCTCGGGTCGACCGGCAGGTACACCGCACCGGCCTTGACGATGGCCAATGCGGTGACGACCAACTCGGGCGACTTGTCGAGCAACACCGCCACCCGGTCTTCGGTGCCGATGCCCTGGCCGATCAGCCAGTGCGCCAACCGGTTCGCCGATTCGTTGATCTCGTGGTAGCTGTAGTGCCGCCCCTCGTAGACCACCGCGGTGGCATCCGGGGTGCGGGCGGCCTGCTCGGAGACCAGCGCGGTCAGGGTGGTGGCCGGAGTGTCGAACTGCTCACCGGCGGCCACCGTGCGCATCCACTGCGTGTCCTCGGTGGAGAACAGGTCCAGGCGCGCCAGTGCCCGGTCGGGGTCGGCGAGAGCGGCTTCCAGCAACACCGCGAAGTGACGCAGCATCTGGGCGGCCAGGTCGGCGTCGATGATCTCGGTGAGATGCTCGGCCTCCACAATGGCCTGCCCGGTATCCGTGGCGTCCCACTCGACCATGAAACCCAGCGGCAGCTGCGTGACGTGGCCGCGAAGATCGGCGCGTTCGCAGGTGACACCGTCGGGGCTGAACCCGCCGCCGTCGGGTTCGCGGAAGCCGAAGCTGATCCGCGTCATCCGCTCAGCCCCATGGCGCCGGTCGGGGTTCAGTTCGCGCACCACCCGGTCCAGGTTCACCCGTTGGTGGGCGAACGCGCCGAGCGCGGTGTCGCGGGTTGCGGTGACCAGGTCGCGGAACCCGGCCGACCGCTGGGGCCGCATCCGCATCGCCACGGTATTGCCGTAATACCCGATGGTCTCGTCGGTTTCGCGGTTGATCACCGGCGTGGCGACGAGGAAGTCATCGGTGTGGGTGTAGCGGTGGATGAGTGCGCCGAATCCGGCCAGCAGCACCATGTACGGAGTGGAGCCGGTGTCGCGGGCCAGCGTCGCGACTTTCTCGACGGTCTCCGCGGACAACCGCAGCGTGCTGCGCTGGGACCGGAAACTGGTCGGCACCGCCGAGCCCATGGGACCGGGAAGCTCAAGCGGTTCCGGCGGGTCGGACAGGACGCCGCGCCAGTACGTCAGATCCTCTTCTGCGGTGTCGGCCGCAATCGAGGTCGGCCGCGGCGTCGGGGGCAGGTCGGCACCGGAGTATGCCCGGGTCAGGTCGGCGAAGAACACCCGCCAGGATCCGTCATCCCAAGCAATGTGGTGTGCGACAAGCAACATCACGTGTTCGGCCGGGCCGGTTCTGATCAGCGTGATGCGCAACGGCGCGTCGCTGCTGAGCTCGAATGGTGTGCCGAACTCACGCTGGGCCAGCACTTCGAGCCGGAGATGACGGGCGCGTTCGGACTTGTCGGACAGATCGTGCTCGGCCCACGTCGGCAGGAGATCGTCGTGGACCGTTGCCCGTGGTTCGCCGTTTTCATCCGCGTGATAGGTGGTTCGCAGAATCGGGTGACGGTGCGCGACCGCGTTCAACGCGGAGTGCAGGCGGGCGGCGTCCACCGCACCCGTCAACCGGTAGGACAGGCTGACATTGAGCAGTACCCCGCTCGTGTCGAAGCTGTGCACGAACCACATCCGGCGCTGCCCGTCCGAGAGCGCGGTGGGATCGATCGGCGTGGCGGCGGCTTCGCCGTCCCCGGTGCGCCGCGCTGCCGACGCCAGGCCGCGCTCGGCGAGCCTGCGCTTCATCAGCTCCAGGCGCGCATCGGAGGTGCGGGTGGCGTCTGCGGTATCGGTCACGCGTAAATGCCCTCTTCTCAGGTTCTTTCCAGGTGCTCGATCAACTCGGTGGCGGTGACGCCGCCGAGAATCGTGGCCAGTGGCACGGATTGCCCGGTGGCCTTCTTGAGCTTCTTACGTAGGTCGAGTGCCAGCAGCGAATCGACGCCGAGGTCCAACAGGGACGCGTCGAGATCAAGTCCCGTCGTGTCGGACAGCTTCAGCACCGACCCCAAGGCGATTCGTACCGTGCCGGTGGTGTCCAGATCCGCTGCGTCCGGCTCGGCAGCGCCCGGAACAACGGGGCTTTCGTCGGTGCCCAGGAATGTCTGCAATCGCGCGGTGTCCGCGGAGAACACCAGTGGATCGCACCCGTGGTCACGGAGGCCCGCCTCCACAGCCTGATCTGGCGCCATCGCCCGCAGACCCGACCGTTCGACGCGGGCGATCTCGTCATCATCGATGATTCCGGCACCCTGCCAGAGGCCCCAGCGCACCGAGGTGCATTGCCGTCCCTCGGCGCGCAGCGCGGCGGCCATCACATCGAGCAGCCGGTTGGCCGCCGAGTACGCGGCGTGGCCGTGCCCGCCCCAGAGTCCCGATACCGACGAGCACAACACAATCCGGGCGTCCGGTCGCAGCGGCCAGGCTCGGGTGAGGTGTCCGAGGCCGGCCACCTTGGCCGCGAATGTGTTCCGCGCCGCGGCACCGGTCAGCTCGCGTCCCGGCGCGATGGTGGCCGCGGCGGCGGCATGGATCACCAGGGAGGCGCCCGCACCGGCGAAGTCGGCCGCGGCCGCCGATACCTGGGCGGCGTCGGTGATGTCACAGCGGGCCGAGACGATCTCGGCACCGTGACGCTGACTGAGCTCGGCCAGCAGGCCCGGGTCGGCCCCGCTGCGGCTGAGCAGCACGATGCGCCTGGCACCCAGTTCGGCCAGCTGACGCGCGTAGTGCACACCCACCGCACCGGCGCCACCGGTGATGACGACCTCGTCGAGGATCTCGGAATCGGCAGTCCACATGGGCGCCGGTGACTGCAGGTCACACATGGCCCGTCGATACAGCGCCGGCCCGGAAGCGGTGTCACGCAGCGCGACATCCTCTGTGGCACCGACGATCGCCGTGATGGCCATGGCCGCGCCGGCCGAATCGACCCCGCCCGATGGTAGGTCGAGATGCCGGAAATTCTGGTCGGGGTGTTCGAAGCCGATGCTGCGGTGCATCGCGGCCAGCGCGGTGTGGGCGGGCAGTGGACCGGGATCCGCGCCGGTGACCCGCTCCCCTCCCACGGTGATCAGCCAGACCTCGCGGGTCTTCGCCGTTATCGCCTCGACGTAGGTGAGCAACCCGTCATCGATCCGGCGACTCAGTTCCTCGGCCGCACCGACCGCGTCGGCGCGGTCGCTGTCCGGCGCCACCACCAACAGCAGTTCGGCGCCTGCGGGTTCGGTCGCGGTCACGCCGTCGTGGCCGTCGATGGCGGCACGTAGGCCCGCTGCCAGCTGTCCGTCGGAGTCGGGCCCGAGGTCGAGGATCGCAACCCGGTGCGCAGCGCTGACCGGGGCAGCCTCCACCTGCACCCAGTGCTCGACCGCCATGGTCAGGCCCACCACGGGCGGCAGTGGTTCCGCGCGCGCCCAATGATGATCGGCACGCATCGGGGCAAAGGGGAAGTTCCGCAGGGCCGTTCGTGGTTCACCGAGCAGATCGCTCCAGCGGTACCCGGGGTCGGCCAGCGCCACCGAGGCGATGTTGGCCGACAGGCGGTCGGCGAGCGGCTCGTCACGCCGCCCGGATCCCACCATCACCGCGGGGCCACCGGTGAGCTCTGCGGCGTCGTCGAGCAGGTCCGCCATGGCCAACAACAGTGCCGGGTGCGCGGACAGTTCCACGAAGATGCGCGCTCCGCGACCCACCGCCGCACCGATGGCCCGGTCGAACCGGACGGTGCTGCGCAGATTGGTGTACCAGTAGTCGGCGAACTGGGTGTCCGGAGCCACCACGTCGGCGGTGGCCGAGCCGATGAGCTGCACCGGCGATTCGGCGAACTGTCCGGCGGGGAGCAGCGATTCGAGTTGGGGCCGCACCTGATCCAGCGCGGTGGTGTGCGCCGGGAACCACATCTCGATCTCCTTGGCGAACGCCCCGCGCCCCTTGACGGTCCGCACCGCGGCAGCCACCGCATCGGCATCACCCGAGATCGCCACGGAGGATTGCGAGTTCACCACCGACAGCTCGGCCCACCCGGGGGTCTCGGCGATCACCGCCAGCGCCTCGTCGGCGGTGATGCCCAGCACGGCAACGCGGTACGGACCGGTGAGGGCGTCCAACACGGTGGCCCGGGCGATGACCACCCCGACCGCCGCGCTCAGCGTGATACTGCCCGCCACATAGGCCGCACCGATTTCGCCGAGGCTGTGCCCGACCGTGATGTCGGGCAGCACTCCGGCCGACCGCCACACCCGGGCCAGCGCCACCCCGTGGATGAACTGCGCACCCTGGACCTGGACCTGCGAGAAATCGTTGGTGGTGACCGCGGAGTCAGGATCGGCCAACAGATAGTCCAAGGGTGACGCTGCACCGGCGGCACCGAACTCTGCGGCACACTTGTCGACCTCGGTGCGGTACTCGGGCAACCGGTCGTAGGCTTCGGCGCCCATCGACGGCCACTGACTGCCCTGACCGGGGAACACGAACGCGATGCGGGGCGCTGAGCTCGGCTGGTACGGGGAGCTTCCCGAGGACCGGGTGAGCAGCGGATGTTCGTCGCCTGCCGCCAGTGCCTTCAGGGCCGCGGTCAGCTCGCTGCGGTCGGCGGCCCGGATCAGCGCGCGGTGACGGCGCAGCCGGCGGGTCTGCGCGACCGTCTGCGCCACCTCGGACACCTCGGCGTCGGCATGCCGATCCAGGTACCGCAGGATTGCCGCGGCATCCTGACCGGCCAGATCCTCGGCGTGCGCGCTGAGCAGGACCGGAATGCGTCGGTCGGGCAAGTGGTTGGGGACGGTCATGCGGCTTCCCCATCGTCGGGGATCGCCACGATCGCATGCGCGTTGGTACCACTCATGCCGAATGCGGACACCGCACCGATCCGGCGGCCGTTGACCGCGGGCCAGTGCGTCAGCTTGGTGGCCAACCGCAACCCTTGTTTCTCCCAGTCGATCTCGCGGCTCGCCTCGTCGACATGCAGGGTGGCCGGCACGGCGGCCCGCTCGGCGGCGATGAGCACTTTTGCCAGCCCCAGCGCGCCTGCGGCGGCCTGGGCATGGCCGACATTGGACTTCACCGAACCCAGCCAGGCACCGGCACCCGACGCGGCGGCGCCGTATGTCTGGGCCAGAGCCCGTAGTTCGGTCCGGTCACCGAGACGCGTTCCGGTGCCGTGTCCCTCGATCATCCCGACGTCTTCGGGCCGCACCCCGGCCTGCTCGATGGCCCGCCGGAACAGCCGCTGCTGGGCCGTACCGCTGGGGGCGGTGAGGCCGGTGGTCCGGCCATCCTGATTGACCGCCGTGGCGCGGACCTCGGCCAGAATGCGCCGCCCGTCGCGCACCGCGGCCGATCGGCGTTGCAGCACGAATATTGCCGCACCCTCGGCCCATACCGTGCCGCTCGCGTGCGCGCTGTACGGCCTGCAGTGCCCGTCATCGGAGAGCGCGTGCTGCTTGGAGAACTCGACGAAGTAACCGGGCGTACCCATCACGCAGACCCCACCGGTCAACGCCATATCGCAATCCCCGGCCCGCACCGCACCGACCGCGGTGTGGAACGCGGTCAGCGCCGATGAGCAGGAGGTGTCGATGGTCAGGGCCGGACCGGCGAGGTCCAGGGTGTAGGCGATGCGCCCGGAGATGACCCCGAGCGATGTGCCGGTGATCAGATGACCACTGTGGTTTGAGAATTCGGAGAGCTCCGGCCCGTACTCCAGGCCGGAGGCCCCGACGTAGCAGCCGACATCGTGGCCGGCGAGGTCGTCTGGGTTGATGCCGCTGTTCTCCAGTGCACGCCACGCGATGCGCAGCCCGACGCGCTGCTGCGGGTCCATCGCGACGGCCTCCCGTGGCGAGATCCCGAAGAACGCCGGATCGAATGAGGCTGCGCTGGAGAGGAACCCGCCCAGGTCATGGATCCGTTTGAAGCCATCACGCCGCGAGCCCTCAAGGAGGTCGCGCACCGACCATCCGCGGTCGGCGGGAAAGTGTCCCAAACCCTCGCGCTGTTCGGACAGCAGCGACCAGTAGCCGTCGGCGGTGTCGACACCGCCGGGCGCCTCCAGCGCCATCCCGACGATCACCACGGGATCGGTGGCGTCCGGATGGGGTCGAGGCCCGCTAGAACTCATTGACCAACTCCGCGACGTCCGCGATGTGGTCGTTGACGTAAAAGTGGCCGCCGTCGAACATCGAGCACGTGAACACACCGTCGGTGTGAGCTTCCCAGCGGCGCAACATGCCCTCGCTGACCCGGTGATCGGACCGGCCGCCGAGCGCGTAGATGTCGGCGGCGATCGTCACCTCCGCGTCGCACGCATAGCGGTTGAAGGCCTCGTAATCGGCGCGCACCGCCATGAGCAGCAGCTCGACGAAGTCCTCGTCGGCAAGCAACTGTGGATCAGTGCCGCCGAGGTCCACCATTTCGGCGATGATCTCGGACTCGGCGGTCGGCAGATCCGGCGAGGCCGCGACCGTCGCCGGCGCTTCGCTTGCCGACACCCACAGGGCGCTGATCTCGACACCGCGACGCTCGGCGATCCGGGCGAATTCGAAGGCCACCACGGCACCCATGCAATGCCCGAACAGGCGCAACGGGCCGACCCCGGACCAGTCCCCCGCTTCGAACAGGTCTCTTGCCAGGTCGCCGACGGTGACCGGCGCGGGATGGGTCAACCGATCGCCGCGTTGCGGATACTGCATCACGTAGGCGTCGGATCCAGCTGCGGCCAAACCCATCCCGAGGTTTCGGTACGCCAGCGCGGCGCCGCCGGCGTGCGGGAACACCAGCGTCGGTTTGGCGTCGTGAGCCTGCGCCGGATACCTCTTGATCCAGGGTTTCAAGGTGAGCTGCGTGCCCGATCCGGTCACGATGCCGAGGCGGTGTCGAGAGCTGACATCACGGTGTCGTCGTCCATCTCCGTGACTTCCAGGTACAGCTCGGCGACCTGCTCGAGGCGGCCGCTACCGGCCTCCCGCGCGGTCAGCCGGATCGCGAGCTTCTCGACCGTTCTGGTCGCGAACACGTCGGGCACCATCACCGTCGGGGTGTCCAACCAGTCCCGGATACGCGCGACGGCCGCGGTCGCCTGCACCGAATCACCTCCCAGCTCGAAAAAGTCATCGTCGACACCGAGCTCGTCCACGGCGAGCAACTCACTCATGATCGTGATCAGCGCCCGCTCCAGCGCCGTCGCCGGTGCCCGCCTACCGATGCGCTGCCCGCCTTCGACAGCCGCGGTCAGAATCCTGGCCACCGCGCGCCGGTCCGTCTTGCCGCCGACGGTGAACGGGATCGCGTCAAGCAGCTCGAAGTGCCGCGGAACCATGTGCGGTGGAACGAGTTCCGCGATTCCGGCGCGCAGGTCGGCCACCGTGATTTTTCCCGTCGCTGCGCTCGCCCCGTCGAGTCCGACGACCGCGGCCAGCATGTCCCCACCGGACACCGGGACGATGGCTGCGACCGCGGCGTGTACGCCGGGCAGGCGCTGCAACGCGGCCTCGATGTCACCGAGTTCGATGCGGTAACCGCTGATCTTGACGCGGTGATCGGCGCGACCGACGAACTCCAACGTCCCGTCCGGCCGGTAACGGGCCAGATCTCCGCTGCGGTACCACGTCCGGCCGCAATACGACACGAAACGGTCGGCGGTCAGATCGGGCCTGCCGCGGTATCCGCGCGCCAGACCGCGTCCCGCGAACCACAGCTCACCGGGCACCCAGTCCGGGCAGTCGTCACCGGCAGCGTTGACCACGCGGCAGGCGTTGTTGGTGAACGGCGTGCCGTAAGGCACCGCCGCCCATTCGTCGGGCAGCGCACCTGCCTCGAAAAGCGTTGCGTGAACCGCGGTCTCCGTCGCACCACCGAGCCCGGTCAAACGCACGCCCGGGGCCAGCGCCTGCAACTTGCGCACCATCGTGGTGCGGACCCAGTCTCCGCCGGTGGGCACCGCACGCACCGACGGCAGCCCACCGCCTGCCGATCCGGCGACCTCGACGAGCATCTCCAGCCATCCCGGCAGGAAGTTCAGCACCGTGATGCCGTGCGCGTTGATCTCGGCCACCCAGTGATCCGGATTGCGGCGGTCGGCCTCGTCGACCACCACGATCGTGGCGCCCGCCGTCAGCGTGCCGAACACATCGAGCACCGACAGATCACATTCCAGATGCGACAACGCGAGCACGCTGTCGGCCGGGCCGACACCGAAGTAGGTGTTGAGTGCCTCGATCGTGTTCATCGCGGCGTCATGGGTGACCTCGACGCCCTTCGGTTCACCGGTGGAGCCTGAGGTGAACAGGATGTAGGCAAGTTCGTCGGGAGCGGTTGCCGCAGGCTCGGTCGCGCCCGCGCGGGAGCCGACGCGGATCGCCTCGGAGACCGTCAGAGCGGGCAGCCAGGTCGGTGGCCCGTCGCCGCAGAACAACGCCATGCGGACGTCGCCATTTTTGAGCATCCGCTCGGCCCGCTCGGCGGGCTGGTCCACACCGACCGGCACGTACACGGCGCCGGCGGCCAGGATCGCCAGCAGTGCGGTGATCTGGTCGGGACCCTTGGGCCCCATCACCGCGACGCTTTCGCCGGTGCGGATGCCCGCGACTTTGAGCGCGGCCGCGACAGCGAGCACCTGCTCGCGCAGTTGGGCATAGGTGAGCTGTCCGTTGGACCCGATCACCGCGACTGCGTCGGGACGGGCAGCGGCTTGGGCGAAGAAACCCCCGTGCAGCGCATAGCCGCTCGGTGCAGCCGTTTTCGCGTTCGCGGCGTCACGCACTGCGCGCTGCGACTCGGTCAGCAGCGGTTGCGGCGAGGCCTCCCACGCGGTGTCGTCGGTGGCGAGCCGCTGCAGTTCGCCGATGTGGCGCTCGAACATCGCATCGATGACGCCGGGCCGGAACGCGTCCTCGCGCACGTCCCAGTTCACGAGCACCCCGCCGTCGAATTCGGTGACCTGCGCATCCAGCAGCACCTGCGGCCCTTGGGAATTGATCCACACCGGCTTGCCGAACGTATCGGTCACCTCGGTGGTGAACAGTTCGCCGAGGCCCAGCGCACTGGTGTAGACCACCGGCGCCAGCACCTGCGTGCCGCGGTGGCGACCCAGATCGCGGAGCACCGACAGTCCGGGGTAGTTCGCGTGGCCGGCGGCGGCGTGGAACGTGTCCTGCACGGCTCTGGCCCGCTCGGTCGCACTGGCGGTGCCCGCCAGGTCGATGCCCAGCAGTAGCGACGAGGTGAAGTCACCGACGAGCTTGTCGACGTCGCGGTGGCGCTGTTCCCGGCCGAACATCGGCACGTTCAACAGGAACCGCGAATCTGCCGACCATCCGGCCAAGGTGTCCGCGAACGACGCGGCCAGCGCCATGGCCGGGGTGATGCCGCGCTTGCGCGCCGCGGCGAACAGGGCGTCGCGTGTCTGCGGGTTTAGCCAGTGGTGACGCCGCGTGGTGTGGTGCGGGTCCGTCTGTTCGGCCGCGGGGACCAATGGCAGCCGCGGCGGGTCGGGCAGGTCGGCGATCCGCTCGGCCCACCACTTCCGGTCGGCTTCGTGGGTAGCACTGCCCACGGGTGTCCGCAGCCGGTATTCGCGGTAGGTGTAGCCGAGCGGTGGCAGCTCGGATCCGGCATAGAGGGCCGCCAGGTCTGCCATCAGGGTGCGGTAGCTCATCGCGTCGGCGGCCTGCATGTCCAGATCGACGTGCAACCGGGTGGCTCCGCCGGGCAGCAGTGACAGGGTCAGTTCGAAGACTTCACCGTGGAGTTGCTGATGCGACTTGGCGTGCTGAATGAGGGAGAGCCGCTCACGCACCTGCTCGGGGGCCATGTCGCGAAGATCCTCGACGGTGACCGGGTACTGAGGTGCCGGCGCGGCGATGCGCTGGGTGCCGTCGGGCAGGAATTCCACGCGCAGCATCGGATGCCGGTCGGCCAGTGCGGTGGCCGCGCGCTGCAGTCTCTCGGGATCGACGTCGCGACCGTCGAATTCGACATACAGGTGTCCCGCCACCCCGCCGAGTTGCTGGTCGCCCTCGCGGCCCACCCACATCGCGTGTTGCATCGGCGCCAAGGGAAACGGCTCGTCGTCGGCGTCCTCGGGCGACGGGGACGACGAATCAGTCTGCGCCGCAGCCAGGCTCGCCGCCCCTCCGGTGCGCGAGGACACCAGCTCCGACCATGCCGACAACGTCGGCGCGGCGGCCAGTGCGGCGAAGTCGACGTCGATTCCTTCCCGACGCCAGCGTCCGGCGAGTGACATCATGCGGATGGAGTCCAGACCCTGGCCGATCAGATCGGCGTGCGGATCGAGGGTGTCGCTGCTGACACCGAGAAGATCCGCCACTTCCTCGTGAATGGTCTGCGAATTCGCGATTGCGATATCGCTCACAATGGCCTCCCGAACGATTAGCACAGGCTGTCCTAACTTCGTGGAGGCTACCCTATATTCGGGTGACCGAATACGCCTACCCCGAGGTGCCCGCCGTGACTCTGCCCACTGGACAGTCAACCGAATCCCCAGCTCAATCGACCTTGCAGCAGGGCTTCACCGGTTTTCCCGCCGACCGCGCGGAGGCCTACCGCCACGCCGGCTACTGGACTGATCAGCGACTGGACTCGGTGTTGCGGCAGGCCGCCACCCGGTGGCCCGACCACGTTGCTGTCGTCGACGCCGGAAGCAGGCACACCTTCGCCGAACTGGACACGCTGGCCGACCGTGCATCGGCCGGTCTCGCCGGTCTCGGCATCCGCCCCGGTGACCGGGTGCTGGTTCAGCTGCCCAACTCGTGCGAGTTCGCCATCGCCCTGTTCGCCCTGCTGCGCGCCGGGGCCGTCCCGGTGATGTGCCTGCCCGGGCACCGTCTCGCCGAACTCACCCATTTCGCCGCGGTCAGCGGCGCGGTCGCGTTGGTGATCGCCGATACCGCAGGCGGGTTCGACTATCGGCCGATGGCGCGTGAGCTGGTCGCTGCCCATCCCGCGCTGCGCTACGTGTTGGTCGACGGAGATCCGGAGGAATTCCAGCCGTGGTCGGCGGTGTCACGCGATACGTCGGGGCAGCTCCCGCAGATCGACCCCGATCCGGCTTCCCCGGCGCTGCTGCTCGTGTCCGGTGGCACCACCGGGGCCCCCAAGCTCATCCCCCGCACGCACCAGGACTACCTCTACAACTGCACGGCCAGTGCCGCCCTGTGCGAGCTCACCGGCGACGACGTGTACCTGGTCGCGCTGCCCGCGGCCCACAACTTCCCACTGGCCTGCCCCGGGCTGCTGGGCGCGTTGAGCGTCGGTGCCACCACGGTGTTCACCGTCGATCCCAGCCCGGAGGCGGCGTTCGCCACCATCGACCGCCACGGCGTCACCGTCGTCGCCCTCGTGCCCGCACTGGCCAAGCTGTGGGCGCAGGCCTGCGACTGGGAGCCCCTGGCGCCGAAGTCGCTGCGGTTGCTTCAGGTTGGCGGCGCGAAGTTGGGCGCCGACGACGCCCGGCTGGTGCGGACTGCGCTGACACCGGGCCTGCAGCAGGTGTTCGGCATGGCCGAGGGCCTGCTGAATTACACCAGGATCGGCGATCCGGCCGAGGTGCTCGAATCCACCCAGGGCCGGCCACTGTCGGCCGAGGACGAGGTCCGCATCGTCGACGAGGACGGCACCGACGTCGCACCCGGTGTGGAGGGTGAGTTACTGGTGCGTGGGCCCTACACGATCAACGGGTACTTCAACGCCGCGAGCGCCAATGAGCGCTCCTTCAGCCCGGACGGCTTCTACCGCAGCGGTGACCGGGTACGACGGTTCGCCGATGGCCCACGGGCCGGCTACATCGAGGTCACAGGACGGGTCAAGGACGTGATCGTGCGCGGTGGCGAGAACGTCTCGGCGCTGGACCTGGAGGAGCATCTGCACACCCACCCGTCGGTCTGGTCGGCCGCGGCGGTGCCGCTACCCGATGAGTATCTCGGTGAAAAGATCTGCATTGCAGTAGTTTTCAGTGGCGCACCGGTCGCACTTGCCGATCTGCACAGCCATCTCGAGCAGCGTGGTGTGGCCGCCCATGCGCGGCCCGACGTGTTGGTGCCGATGGCGACGCTGCCCATGACCGCGGTCGGGAAGGTCGACAAAAAGGCGATCCTGGCGCAGCTCACCGTGTGAGCTCTAACGCGAGAGCAACGAAATGGCTGCAATCACCGTTGTCGCAGCAGCCATTTCGTTGCTCTCGGCGTGGGGAACCTCAGCCGCGCGGCACCAGATGGGGCGCGAGCGTGGTGAGCTTCTCGCAGGTCTCCTCGAATTCGCGGTCCGGCGTGGACTCGGCGATGATGCCTGCGCCGGCCCGCAGCCAGGTCTTGTCGCCGGATTCGTAGGCCGCACGCAGTGTCAGGGCCGCGTCCATCCCGCCGTCAGCGGAAAACGTGACCACCGCACCGGAATACAAACCGCGCGGCGACTCGTCGAGACGCAGGATGGCATCGACGCTCTCAGCCTTGGGAATGCCCGAGGCGGTAACGGCGGGGAACAAGGCTTCCAGCGCGTCGATGCGGTCCTTCGACGGATGCAACTGTCCGCCCACCGTGGAGCCGAGGTGCTGGACGCTGCCGCGCTCGCGCACGGTCATGAAGTCCGTCACCACCGCGGTGCCCGATTCGGCCACCTCGTTGATCTCCTGCACTGAGGTGCGGACCGAAATAGCGTGTTCGACGATCTCTTTCGGATTCGACTCGAGATCGATGCGGGCGGCACGGTCGCGGTCGGCCCCACGCCCGAGCGCCCTGGTACCTGCCAGCGGCTCGGTCAGCACCGTGCCGTCGGCACGCACCGCCGCCACCAGCTCCGGGCTGTAGCCGAGCGCCCGGATCCCGCCGAGGTGCAGCAGAAACGACCGGGCGGGAGTGTTGTTGTGTCGGCCAACCCGGTATGACGACGGGAAGTCGACCGGGAACGGCACGTCGAGCCGACGCGACAGGATCACCTTCTGGTAGCGGCCACTGACGATCTCGGCGATCGCGGCGGCGACCCGATCGCGGTAGTCACTGGTGTCGTCGCGAACGTCGACGGCGGTGGCCGGCGCGGCCTGCCCGACGCCATCGGAGAGCACCCCGCGCAGCGTCTCGATCTGCCGGTCATCGGCTCCGATCAGCTGGATATGGGTCTCGGAGATTACGAATCGCGTACGGGGCCAGAGAATGCGGGCCAGCGGGGTGCCCGGCTGCAACCGCTGCTGCAAGCCGAATCGGTAGGTGCCGAACTCGAAGGCCACCCAGCCGAAGAGGCTGTCGGTCTCCAGCAGCAACCGGTCCACGGCTTCGCCGAGCGCGGCGCCGGGTCGGCCGGTCCAGAGCTGGCGCTGCACCACACCGTCCTGGATCACCCGCAGCTCGTCGGAGTCCAGTTCGATGACCCCCTGCACTCCGAGCGCCAGCGTCCACTCGCGGTCGCGCTCGTAGACGACGTAGTCCTCGCCGTCACGTTCGGGAAGCGCCTGGGCCAGCTCGGCTACCAGGTCGACAGGGTTCACGCCGGGCGGCAACAAAAGCACGATCGACTCGGCATCTTGGGACGTAGTCTCGAAACTCACCTTCGGCACGGAAAGTAAATGTAGCCTAACCTAGCTAAACTGGGCGGACTACGCCCCGAGCTGCGGGTGTGATGCGCGTTATGCCAGCAGCGACCGCACCACACCGTCGGCCAACAACCGGCCCCGGTCGGTCAGCACCAGCCGCTCGTCGCGCATCCCGAGCAGCCCGTCATCGACCAGCGCGGGCACCCGGGAGACCTCCGCCGCGCTCAGATCACGGCTCGCCAAACCGCTCCGCAACCGCAGCCGCAGCATCACCTCTTCGGTGTGGCGTGCCGCGGAGTCGAGTTCCTCAAAATCCGCCACCGGCAGGTTCCCGTCCGCCAGCGATTCGGCATAGGCGTTGGGGTGCTTGACATTCCACCATCGCGTAGTGCCGAGGAAGCCGTGGGCCCCCGGGCCCGCACCCCACCATTCACCGCCGTCCCAATAGCCGAGATTGTGCCGGCATTCACCGCCGGGGCGGCTCCAGTTCGACACCTCGTACCAGCCGAATCCTGCCGCCGACAGCTGGGAGTCGAGCAGCTCGTAACGCTGCGCGAGCACATCGTCGTCGGGCCGGTCGATCTCGCCGCGGCGCACCCGCCGGGCCAGGGCCGTGCCGTCCTCGACGATCAGCGAGTACGCCGACACGTGGTCGACGCCGGCACCCACCGCGATGTCGATCGACCGTCGCAGGTCGTCGTCGGTCTCCCCAGGGGTGCCATAGATCAGGTCGATGCTCACGTGCTCGAACCCGGCCGCACCGGCCTCCGCGGCCGCCGCCGGGGCACGGCCGGGAGAATGAGTACGGTCCAGCACCGCCAGCACCTGCGGCGCCGACGACTGCATGCCGAGTGACACCCGGGTGTAGCCGGCCTCGCGCAGGGTCGCGAAAAACGCTGGTGAGGTGGACTCCGGATTGGCCTCGGTGGTCACCTCGGCGTCAGCGGCCAGATCGAAGTGCTCACGGACCGCGTCGAGCACGGCGGACAGGCCCGCACCACCGAGCAGCGACGGCGTGCCGCCGCCGACGAACACCGTCTGCACCGGAACCGCGCCCACGCGTTCGGCCGCCAGGCTCAGTTCGACGCGCAGCGCGGCCAGCCAGCCGTCGGGATTGGCGCCCCCGAGTTCGGCGGGGGTGTACGTGTTGAAGTCGCAGTACCCGCACCGGGTGGCACAGAACGGGACATGAATGTAGATACCGAAGGGACGCCCCGGCACCGGGGCCAGATCGGGCTGGCCTGCGGGCGCGGTGCGGGTGGTCATAAGATTCATTTTGCCTCCACTGTCCAGCGGAGACTTTTACTCACCGCGAGCGCAAATCTGGCCCGGTTAGGGCTGGTGGCGCCAGTCGTGGCAGAATGTCAGGCGTGACCTCCGCCCGCAACAGCACCACCCGCGTAATGCTGGTGGCCCGGCGGCATGTCGATTTCAAGCGTGTTTGTAGCTGTTGCTGTCTGCCTTGACGCCGTAGACCTGCCCACCTGTAATCTCAGCTGGCCGCCGGATCTGCGCCGCCGGACAGCCCCACCGGTGATTAGCGCGGTCCTCACGCCAGCTCCTCCGCGAAGGAGCACCAACAGTGTCCACTCCCGAGGCATCCACCAAGCCCGAGCGGCCGGCCAAGCGTCCCCGCGATGAAGGTCAGTGGGCGCTGGGCAACCGCGCGCCGCTGAACCATCCTGAGACGTTCAAGCAGGAAGACGACGCACTCAACGTCCGCGACCGCATCATCGACGTCTACTCCAAGCAGGGCTTCGACAGCATCGCCAAGGATGATCTGCGCGGCCGTTTCCGCTGGATGGGTCTCTACACCCAACGCACCGAAGGCTACGACGGCACCTGGACCGGCGACGACAACGCCGATCTGCTGGAGGCCGAGTACTTCATGATGCGGGTGCGCACCGACGGCAAAGCCATGTCAGCCCAGGCCGTCCGCACCCTCGGCCAGATCTCCGTCGACTTCGCACGGGACAGTGCCGACATCACCGACCGGGAGAACCTGCAGTACCACTGGCTGCGAATCGAGGACATCCCCGAGATCTGGCGCCGCCTCGACGAGGTCGGCCTGCAGACCATGGAGGCCTGCGGCGACTGCCCGCGCGGCATGCTGGGTTCCCCGCTGGCCGGCGACTCACTGGTCGAGGTGCTCGACCCGACGCCGGCGCTGCGCGCAATCGAGCAGCGCTACATCGGCAACCCGGAGTTCTCCAACCTGCCCCGCAAGTACAAGACGGCGATCTCGGGCCTGCAGGATGTCGCCCACGAGATCAACGACGTGTCGTTCATCGGGGTCAATCACCCCGAACACGGGCCCGGCCTGGACGTGTGGGTGGGTGGTGGCCTGTCCACCAACCCGATGCTGGCCCAGCGGCTCGGTGCCTGGGTACCGCTGGACGAGGTGGCCGAGGTGTGGGAAGGCATCACATCGGTCTTCCGGGATTACGGCTACCGCAGGCTCCGGTCGAAGGCGCGGCTGAAGTTCCTGGTCAAGGACTGGGGCGTGGAAAAGTTCAGGGAAATTCTCGAGCAGGAATACCTGAAGCGCCCCCTGCTGGACGGTCCCGCGCCCGAAAAGGTGCCGCACACCGTCGACCACGTCGGCGTGCAGAAGACCAAGAACGGGCTCAACGCCGTGGGCGCCAGCGCGATCGCCGGTCGGGTGTCGGGCAGCATCCTGACCAAGGTGGCCGATCTGATGGAGGCCGCGGGTTCGGACCGGGCACGGTTCACCGCCTATCAGAAGCTGATCGTGCTCGATGTGCCCGACGACAAGCTGGACGCGTTGCGCGACGGCCTGGCGGCACTGGGGCTGAACACCCGACCGTCGCACTGGCACCGAAACCTGATGGCCTGCACCGGCATCGAATACTGCAAGCTGTCCTTCGCCGACACCAGGGGCCGGGCTCAGGTACTGGTGCCCGAACTCGAGGCCCGGCTGGGTGACCTCAACTCCGAACTTGACGTTCCGGTCACGGTCAACATCAACGGCTGCCCGAACTCGTGCGCACGCATCCAGGTCGCCGATATCGGGTTCAAGGGCCAGATGGTCGACGACGGCAACGGACCCGAGGAAGGATTCCAGGTCCATCTGGGCGGCAGCCTCGGCCTGGACAGCGGTTTCGGACGCAAGTTGCGCCAGCACAAGGTGCTGGCCACCGAGCTCGGCGACTACATCGAACGTGTGGTTCGCAACTTCGTGAAACAACGCGACGCCGATGAGCGTTTCGCCCAGTGGGCCGTGCGGGCCGATGAAGCCGATTTGAGGTGAGCTGGTGACTGATCTGCAGATGGAGTCCGACCTTCGCGAACTGGCGGAGCGTGGAGCTGCCGAACTGGAAGGGGCCGGCGCAGAAGAGTTGTTGCGCTGGACGGATGAGCACTTCGGTGGCGCCGGCGGGCCGGCCAATCGACCTGAGTACGTGGTGGCGTCGAACATGCAGGACGCCGTGCTGGTCGAGATGGCCGCCAAGGTGCGCCCGGGCGTGGACGTGCTGTTCCTCGACACCGGCTACCACTTCGCCGAGACCATCGGCACCCGTGACGCGGTGGAGGCGGTCTACGACGTGCGCGTGGTGAACGTCACTCCGGAGAACAGCGTCGCCAGGCAGGATGAACTGCACGGCAAGAACCTGTTCGCCAGCAAGGCCGCCGAGTGCTGCAGGATGCGCAAGGTTGAGCCGTTGGGCAAGGCACTCAAGGAGTATTCGGCCTGGGTGACCGGTATCCGCCGGGTGGAAGCGCCGACGCGTGCCAATGCACCGCTGATCAGCTGGGACGCCGCCTTCGGTCTGGTGAAGATCAACCCGATCGCCGCGTGGACCGATGAAGAGATGCAGGCCTACATCGACGCGAACGACATCCTGGTGAATCCCCTTGTCTACGAGGGATATCCGTCCATCGGATGCGCGCCGTGCACCAGCAAGCCGATCGAGGGCGCCGACCCGCGCAGCGGTCGGTGGGCCGGCCAGGCCAAGACCGAATGCGGTTTGCACGCCTCGTGAGGTTCCGGTGGCACTGATTCTCACCGCACACGGCAGCGCGGACCCGCGCTCGTCGGCGAATGCGCATGCCATCGCAGGACATCTGCGGCGGCTGCTGCCGGAGACCGAGGTGCGGGTCGCGTTCTGTGAGCAGAACACACCGAATCTGGCTGACGTGCTCGCAGAGGCCCCGGCCGGTTCGGTGGTGACGCCGCTCTTGCTGGCAAGTGCCTACCACGCGCGGACGGACATCCCCGGGCTGATCACCGAATCCGGGGCCGAGGTGTGCCAGGCCGACGTGCTCGGCGAAGACCCCCGCCTACTGCAGGTGATACGGGAACGACTGGCGGCGCAGGGAGTCTCGCGATTCGACGCCGGGCTGGGTGTGGTGCTCACCAGCGTGGGTTCGTCACATCCGGACGCCAATGCCCGTACTGCCGCGCTGGCGGACACTCTGGCCGAGGGGACCCGCTGGGCCGGTGTGCAGGTCGCGTTCGCGACCGGCCAGACCCCCTCGGTTCCCGAGGCCGTCGAACGGTTGCGCGCCAACGGCGCCGAACGACTGGTGATCGCACCGTGGTTCCTGGCACACGGCAGGATCACCGACCGGGTTGCCGAATTCGCCCGGGCCGCAGGCATTCCGATGACCGAGCCACTGGGCCCGCACCGACTGGTCGCAGCCACAGTGCTCGATCGCTACGAAGATGCGATCGCGGCGCGCAGCGCCGGTTTCGCCGCCTGATTTCCCCCGCGAGCAGACAGCTAGGTACCCCCCAGCACGCTTTTTCCGGTACCTAGCTGTCTGCTCGCGCATGGTGACCTACCTTGACGGATATACCCATGGGGGTATATTGGAATCCTGCATATACCCCCTCGGGTATATCTCTGCGCAAGGCAAAGGAGCCGACATGAAGTTCATCCAGTACTACCTGGACTGTCTGTCACACGCGTCGTACCTGGTCGGCGACGAAACGACCGGGCGTGCGGTCGTCGTCGACCCGCAACGCGACGTTTCGGAGTACGTGGCCGATGCCGCGAATCTCGGCCTGCGGATCGAACTGGTCATCGAGACCCACTTTCACGCCGACTTTGTCTCTGGCCACCTCGAACTGGCCGAGGCAACCGGTGCGACGATCGTGTACTCCTCCGTGGCCCAGCCTGAGTTCGATTTCATGGGTGTCGAGGACGGCCAACGCTATTCACTGGGCGAGGTCACCCTCGAATTCCGGCATACCCCCGGCCACACCCCCGAATCGGTGAGCATCGTGGTCTACGAGCACGCCGGCGATGCCGTGCCCTACGGTGTCCTCACCGGGGACACCCTGTTCATCGGCGACGTCGGCAGGCCCGACCTGTTGGCTTCGATCGGATTCACCCGCGACGAGTTGGCCGACAAGCTGTTCCACTCGCTGCACGAGAAGCTGATGACGCTCCCCGATCCAACCCGGGTGTATCCCGCACACGGCGCAGGCTCGGCGTGTGGCAAGAACCTCTCCACCGACTTGTGGTCGACCATGGGTGAGCAGAAGCGAACCAACTACGCATTGCAGGCACCGGACAAACAGTCGTTCGTCGATCTCGTTACCGCCGGGCAACAGCCTGCCCCAAGCTATTTCGTATACGACGCGATCCTGAACCGCAAAGACCGCGCACTGCTCGACGAGGATGTCGCGCCGCCCGCCATGAATTACCGCCAGGCCACCGACGCGGTCGCCGCCGGCGCAGTGCTACTCGACGGCCGCAGTCCCGAAGCGTTCGCGCTGGGACATCTGCGCGATGCGCTCAATATCGGGTTGGGCGGACGGTACGCGGAGTTCGCGGGCTCGGTGGTCAAGCCAGAGACGGACATCGTCCTGGTCACGGACCCGGGTCAGGAGATCGAGGGCAGGAATCGGCTCGCCCGCATCGGATTCGACCGTGTCGTCGGCTATCTCGATGCGCCGGAACAGACGATGTTCGAGCATCGCGATGACGTTCAGGTGGCATCCCGGCTGACCGCCGAGGCCTTCACGCAACGGGCCACCGACATCACCGACCTTCAGATCGTGGACGTGCGTAATCCCGGCGAGACCAGCGGCGGAACGATCCCCGGTGCACTCACCATTCCGGTGGGCCTGCTCCCGGAGCGGGTGGGCGAGCTCGATCCGAACCTGCCGACCGTCGTGTACTGCGCCGGCGGGTACCGCTCCTCGGTGGCGGCCAGCCTGCTGCGCCGGCACGGATTCACCGATGTGAGCGACATCCTGGGCGGCTATGGAGCCTGGGCATCCGCGGGCCAACTCGCCTGACCCGGACCAGATACCCCCATGGGTACAATCTCAAGTGACAACGACTTCGGCTTCGAAAGGCACACATGATGGTTGGTGACCAGGAGGCCATCGCCGCTGTCCTCAACCGGCTGCGCCGGGCACAGGGCCAGCTCGCGGGAGTGATATCGATGATCGAGCAGGGCCGCGACTGCAAGGATGTCGTGACCCAACTTGCCGCGGTCTCGCGCGCGCTCGACCGTGCCGGATTCAAGATCGTGGCAACGGGTCTACGGGAATGTGTCACCGGTGAAGGCGCCGAACCGATGGACGTCGCCGAACTGGAGAAGCTGTTCCTGGCGCTGGCCTGACTACCCCGACGGTCGGCGTCAGGTGACGGTCACCGCGTCGGGCGCGTGAGCCCGCTCATCTTGGCGGGCGCCCGCGATCGGCGGCACCCGCGTGGCCCGCACGTAAACGGTGTCGCCTTCTTTCAGGCCGAGCGCCTCGGCATCACCGCGGGTGATCTGGGCGGTGAACGGTTGCCCGTTGGTGGCACTGATCAGCTCCACCCGCACCTCGAAACCCAACATCACGATGCGCGCGATGGCTGCCCGCAGCACCCCGGTGACCTGCGCGGTGCCGTCGTCGGCGGCGATAGCCATCTCGGGGTTGCGGCCCACCCGGATGTCGTGCGGGCGCACCAGGATTCCGTTGAGTTCCGAGACCGCACCGAGGAAGGACATGACGAACGCGTTGGCCGGTGCGTCGTACACCTCCGTCGGCGAACCGATCTGCTCGATACGGCCCTTGTTGAGCACCGCGATGCGGTCGGCGACGTCGAGCGCCTCGGCCTGATCGTGGGTCACCAGCACCGTGGTGACGTGAACCTCGTCATGCAAACGACGTAACCAGGTCCGCAGGTCGTCGCGCACCTTGGCGTCAAGGGCACCGAACGGCTCATCGAGCAGCAGCACCTGCGGATCGACCGCCAGCGCGCGCGCCAACGCCATGCGCTGGCGTTGGCCGCCGGACAGTTGATTCGGATAACGGGTCTGAAAACCGCTGAGGCCGACCACTTCCAGGAGATTGTCCACCTTCTCGGCAACCTCGGCCTTGGGCCGCTTGCGGATCCGCAGGCCGAACGCGACATTGTCGCGCACGGTCAGGTGCTTGAAGGCCGCGTAGTGCTGGAACACAAATCCGATGCCGCGCCGTTGCGGCGGGACCCCGGTGACGTCGCGGCCATTGATCGTCACGGTCCCGGTGTCGGGCTGGTCCAGTCCGGCGATGGCCCGCAGCAGTGTCGACTTGCCGGAACCACTAGGCCCGAGCAGCGCGGTCAGCGATCCCGACGGCACTTCGAAGTCGATGTTGTCGAGTGCGGCGAACTCGCCGTAATGCTTGTTGGCGCCCCGCACCACGATCGCGTCAGTCATACCTCTAACTCCTTCTCGCGGCCTACTGCTGCGCCCGGCCACGGCGCCGGTCGAGGACCACCTGGACGACCAGGACAACCACTGCGACGACCATCAACAATGTCGAGATGGCGTACGCGCCGTACACCGACTCGGCGGTGCCGCGGTTGTAACGGTCGGCCACCAACAGCGTGAGCGTCTGAGACGCGCCCGGCAAGTTCGACGACACCATGATCACGGCGCCGAACTCGCCGAGGGTCCTGGCGACGGTCAGCACGATCCCGTAGGTCAACCCCCACCGGATCGAGGGCAGGGTGATCCGCCAGAACGTCTGCCACCAGCTGGAACCCAGCGTGGCGGCGGCCTCCTCCTGGTCGGTGCCGATCTCGTGCAGAACGGGTTCGACCTCGCGGATCACAAACGGAATGGTCACGAAGATGCTGGCCAGCACGATGCCGGGAAAGCCGAAGATGATCTTCAGACCCAGGTTGTTCTCCACGAAGCCGAACAGCCCGGCTGATCCCCACAGCAGGATCAACGCAACACCCACCACCACCGGTGAGACCGCGAACGGCAAATCGATGACGGCCTGCAGCGCGCTCTTACCGCGGAACCGGTTGCGTGCCAGCACCAGCGCCGTCGGCACCCCGAACAGCACGTTGAGCGGCACCACGATCGCCACCACCAGCAGCGACAGGTGCAGCGCCGAAATCGCCGCCGGTGTGCTGACCGAGGCGAAGAAAGCGCCGAGACCGGGGGCGAATGTGCGCCACAGGATCAAGCCGACCGGCACGACCACGAGGACGGTGATGTAGGCCAGCGCCACGTACCGGGCGAGGTTGCGCGCCCACGGTGAGAGTGTCACGCCTCCAGCTCCTGACGTTTGGCCACGCGCGATCCCACCGCCCGCAGCACGAAAAGCACCAGGAACGAAATAAGCAGCAGCACAATCGAGATCGCGGCCGCACCGGTTCGGTCATCGTTCTCGATCAGGGTGCGGATCCACTGCGACGACACTTCGGTCTCACCGGGTACCGCGCCGCCGATCAGCACCACCGAACCGAATTCGCCGATCGCCCGCGAGAACGCCAGCCCGCCGCCGGACAGCAGAGCGGGCAGCAGTGCGGGCAGCACCACTCTGGTGAAGATGACCCGGTTGCTGGCCCCCAGCGAGGCCGCCGCTTCCTCGGTTTCCCGGTCGAGTTCGAGCAGCACCGGCTGCACCGACCGCACCACAAACGGCAACGTGACGAACAACAGCGCGATCCCGACACCCCATTTGGTGTGCTGCAGATGCAGTTCGATCGGGCTCGCCGGCCCGTACAGCGCCAGCATCACCAGGCTGGCCACTATTGTCGGTAACGCGAACGGCAGGTCGATCACGGAATCCACCAGGCGCTTACCCGGGAACTCGTCGCGCGTCAGTACCCACGCGACCAGCAGGCCGAACACCGCGTTGATCACGGTGACCCCGGCCGAGATGGTCAACGTGACCCGAAACGAGTCCAGTGCGGCGTTGGATGTCACCGCTGCCCAGAACGCGTCCCATCCCCCGCCCGCGGCCTGCCACACGATGGCGGCCAACGGCAGCAACACGATCACGCTCAACCAGATGGACGCGGCGCCGACACGCAACGAGCTGCCGCCGTAGCGGTTGTGCCCCGCGCCGGGAAACACCGCGGCAGGCGCGGGCGAAGTCTCCGCGGGTGCGGTCATCCAGTCGCCTTCTTGTAGATCTCGGTGACCGAACCGTGGTCTTTGTCGAACAACGCGGGGTCGACATCACTCCAGCCACCCAGGTCGTCGATCGTCCACAGCTTCTCCGGTGTCGGGAAGTCTTTGGCGAAGTCCGCCGCCACCGCCGGATCGACCGGCCGGAATCCCGCTTCGGCCCACAACTTCTGCCCCTCGGGCGTGTAGAGATAGTTCTCCAGTGCCTGCGCCGCCGCGGCGTGCGGGCTCGTGTCGACCACCGCCACCGGATTCTCGATCTTGAAGGTCTGCGGCGGATTGATGTGCTCGACGGGCTTGCCCTGCCGCTCGACGTTGATCGCCTCGTTCTCGTAGCTGATCAGCACGTCACCGGTGCCCTGCAAGAACACGTCGGTGGCTTCCCGTCCAGAACCCGGGCGGGTCTTGACGTGTTCGGTCACCAGCTTGTCGACGAAATCGAGGCCGGCCGCCGAATCCTTGCCGCCGTTGCTCTTCGCCGCGTACGGCGCCAGCAGATTCCACTTGGCCGAGCCTGAACTCAGCGGGCTCGGGGTGACCACTTCGAGGCCGGGCTGCAGCAGATCGTCCCAATCCTTGATGCCCTTCGGATTTCCCTGTCGGACAACCAGCGATACCACCGAACCGAACGGAATGCCCTTGGTGTTACCGGCATTCCAATCCTCGGCCACCTTGCCCGCCTTGACCAGCCGGGTGATGTCGGGTTCGACGGAGAAGTTGACGATATCGGCGGGTTTACCGTCGACGACGGCCCGTGACTGGTCGCCGGAGGCGCCGTAGGACGCGGTCACGCCGACGCCTTTGCCTTCCTCGGTGGCGGCGAACGCCGGAAGGATCTTGCTCCATCCCGGCTCCGGTACCGCGTAGGCCACCAGCGTCAGCTTGGTGTCCGCGCCGCCGGTCGCATCGCCACCACCGACGACGTCACTGGCGCCGCCACCGCAGCCGACGGCCAGCACTCCAGTCGTCGCCAGGAGGGCGGCGTTTCTCCAGAACTTGCCGATGGTGTTGGGCCCAAAGCGTGGCATTGATGACCTTTCCTTAAGACATGCGGACAGTGGTGGTCCGTCAGGCGGGAAGGCGATGGATCAATAATCGGGCACACGAATGGCCGCTACCGACACCAAACCGCGGACGGGTTGGAGTCAGCGACAACAGTCGACGTCAGCAACAGCGCATGAACCCACGGCGAGGAGTGCCAGGATGTGGCTACCCGTGCTGCCGGACGCTGCGTACACAGCGCGAAGAATAACAGAGTCTGGTGTCCTCACCTCCGCAGCGATCGGGTCAGCGGGTCAGCAACCACATCACGATGACAAGCACCACCAACAGCAGCAAGACCAATGTGACACGTGAACGGGGCATACCGGTCATTCTGCGTCCACAAAGGCCGGCACTTCGTCGGGTTGCCCGTCGGCGCCGGCCCCGCGCAGCAGACGGATGCCGTTGATGCCACGCCCCAGCGCGCCGTCGAGCAGCAGCGCGCTGCCGTAGGCCAGCATCAGCACCACGGGCATCACCACCGCGGTCTGGACCACGAACGGCAGCCCGGTCAGCCACAGCTCGACCCCGTCCCACCAGCTCAGGATTCCGCCCACCTGGTCAGCCTAGGCGACGGGGCCGAATTCATCCCCGGTGACCGGTAACGTTCGACACGCTCCCGCCGGGTAGACGCAGGACGCACCGGCAGTTGATGATGTGCGCATGGTTCTGCAACAAACTGAGACCACCGACGGCGCGTCCGGTCAGGCCGAATCGGAGTCGAAGACTCCGCTGACCGTCACAGCGCCGGCGTACACGCCGATCAGCTCGCTGAGAAACCCCTTCCCGCCGATCGCCGACTATGCGTTCCTGTCCGACTGCGAGAACACCTGCCTCATTTCGTCGGCGGGTTCGGTGGAATGGATGTGCGTGCCGCGACCGGACTCGCCCAGCGTGTTCGGGTCGATCCTCGACCGCGGCGCAGGTCACTTCCGGCTGGGGCCGTACGGGGTGAGCGTGCCTGCCGCGCGGCGATACCTGCCGGGCAGCCTGATTCTGGAAACCACCTGGCAAACCCACACGGGTTGGGTGATCGTGCGGGACGCGTTGGTGATGGGCCCCTGGCATGACATCGAAACCCGGTCGCGCACGCACCGGCGCACCCCGATGGACTGGGATGCCGAGCACATCCTGCTGCGCACCGTGAAGTGCGTCAGCGGCACCGTCGAGATGGTGATGAACTGCGAACCGGCGTTCGACTACCACCGGGCCAGCGCGACCTGGGAGTACTCGGGCCCGGCCTACGGCGAGGCCATCGCCCGTGCCAGCAAGAATCCCGACTCGCATCCGACGCTGCGCCTCACCACGAACCTGCGCATCGGCCTGGAGGGCCGCGAAGCGCGGGCCAGGACCCGCCTCAAAGAGGGCGACAACGTCTTCGTCGCGCTCAGTTGGTCCAAGCATCCCGCGCCGCAGACCTTCGACGAGGCGGCCGACAAGATGTGGCAGGCCAGTGAGTCGTGGCGCCAGTGGATCAACGTCGGTGACTTCCCCGATCACCCGTGGCGGTCATACCTGCAGCGCAGCGCCCTGACCCTGAAGGGCCTGACCTACTCCCCGACCGGCGCGCTGCTGGCCGCACCCACCACTTCACTGCCGGAAACCCCGCAGGGCGAACGCAACTGGGACTACCGCTACTCGTGGATCCGGGACTCGACATTCGCACTGTGGGGTCTCTACACGCTCGGGCTGGACCGCGAGGCCGACGATTTCTTCTCGTTCATCGCCGATGTGTCGGGTGCCAACAACGGTGAGCGGCACCCGCTCCAGGTGATGTATGCGGTCGGTGGCGAGCGCAGCCTGGTCGAGGAGGAGTTGCTGCACCTGTCGGGTTACGACAACGCCCGCCCGGTGCGCATCGGCAACGGCGCCTACAACCAGCGCCAGCACGATATCTGGGGCACCATGCTGGATTCGGTGTACCTGCATGCCAAGTCGCGCGAGCAGATTCCCGATGCACTGTGGCCGGTGCTCAAGAATCAGGTCGAGGAGGCCATCAAACACTGGAAGGAACCCGACCGCGGAATCTGGGAGGTGCGCGGCGAACCGCAGCACTTCACCTCCAGCAAGATCATGTGCTGGGTGGCGCTGGACCGCGGCTCGAAGCTGGCCGAGCTGCAGGGTGAGAAGAGCTACGCCCAACAGTGGCGGGCGATCGCCGAGGAGATCAGGGCCGACATTCTGGCCCGCGGAGTGGACTCGCGCGGTGTGCTGACCCAGCGCTACGGCGACGACGCGCTCGATGCGTCACTGCTGCTGGCCGTGCTGACCCGGTTCCTGCCTGCCAATGACCCGCGCGTGCGGGCCACCGTGCTGGCCATCGCCGATGAGCTCACCGAGGACGGTCTCGTACTGCGCTACCGCGTCCAGGAGACCGACGACGGGCTGGCCGGCGAAGAGGGCACCTTCACGATCTGTTCGTTCTGGCTGGTTTCTGCGCTGGTCGAGATCGGCGAGGTGAGCCGCGCCAAGCGGCTGTGCGAGCGGTTGTTGTCGTTCGCCAGCCCACTGCACCTCTACGCCGAGGAAATCGAACCGCGCACCGGGCGCCACCTGGGCAACTTCCCGCAGGCGTTCACCCACCTGGCGCTGATCAACGCCGTGGTGCACGTCATCCGCGCCGAAGAGGAGGCCGACAGCACCGGCATCTTCCAGCCCGCCAACGCCCCGATGTAGCGCGGGGTCGGCTCGGGGCGGCTACTTTCGTGCCAGCAGCCAGGCCTCGCCGGCGCCTTCGTCGGCCGCGATCACCGTGAGTCCGGCGAAGGCGGTGGCCAGCTCACCGGGCGCGGCGCGGAACCGTCCCACCGGGCCGCCGACCTCACTGAGGACACAGATCGCCAGGACACCGCCCGGGGCGAGGCGCTCGACGAGTGCGCCGTCCAGCCTCCGGTCACGGAATCGATTGCACAGGACGACGTCGGCCGACGGTCCCGGCGGCAGGCCCTCGTCGAGTTCGACCACGTCGAAACGGCAGCGATCGGCGACCGCCTCGCGGGCGGCCAGCGCCGCAGCCTGTTCGACGGCCACGGGCGACACGTCGACACCCCAGACCTGCAGGCCACGTTTGGCCAGCCACACCGAAGCCTGACCCTGCCCGCAGGCCACGTCGAGCGCTGTTCCCGCCACCGGGAAGGCGCCCGCATGCGGCGCAAAACTGCGTGGCGGCCCATCGCCCGCGGCCGGCGGGCGCGCCCGATACGTCGCATCCCAGTCGATCCGATCCTGCAGGCTCACCACCGCACCTTACGAAAATTGTGAGCGCCGGGAATAGGCCCGAGGGCCGCGGAGGTTTGCCAGGGCATGCGTGCCATCGTCTACGACCCGCAAGCCCGTGCCAATGTGCGATTCGACGAGGTGGCCGAACCGCCCGTGGCCGAGTCGCAAGCGTTGATCGACGTGCATGCCATCGCTCTCAATTTCGGCGAGCTGCACTTCATCGAACACATGCGCCGGCCCGGTGAGGTGCCGGGTTGGGACAGCGCGGGGATCGTCGCGCAGGCCGCGGCCGACGGATCCGGTCCGTGCGCAGGCACCCGGGTGGTCGGCTTCAGCGGTGAGGCCGGCTGGGCCGAACGGCGCGCCGTGTCCACCGAGAATCTGGTGGAACTGCCCGAGTTCGTCGAATTCGATGAAGCCGCGGCCCTTCCTGTCGCGGGGGTCACCGCCCTGCAGGCGCTGCGGGCCCTCGGTCCCGTCGTCGGGCGTCGGGTGTTGGTCACCGGCGCATCCGGTGGGGTCGGACGTTTCGCCGTTCAGCTTGCGGCCCGGGCCGGTGCGCACGTGCTCGCCGCAGTCGGCAGTCCCGCCCGGGGCGAGGGCCTGGCAGAGTTGGGTGCCGCGGAAGTCCTCGTCGGGCTCGACGACGTGACCGACCCGGTGTTCGGCGTGCTCGACAACGTCGGCGGAAAACTATTGGCACAGGCCTTCAGCCTGGTCGATGACGGTGGATCGGTGCAGTCGATCGGCATGGCCTCCAATGAACCCACCACGATCAATTTCGAACAGGAACGTCGGCTCGGCAGGCGAAAGCGCCTGGAACCGTTCACCGTTCGGGCACCCTTTCACGACGACCTGCGCTACCTGCTGGGTCTACTCGCCGATGGCGAACTCGACCCGCAGATCGGATTGCGCGACTCGTGGGAGAACATCTCCGCCGCCGCCGAGGCCCTGCTGAACCGCAAGGTCGCGGGCAAGGCGGTGCTGCGCGTCGGCTGACCGCCACACCAAGCCAAGTCTCAGCTTCACGGTGTATCCAGGGCTCATCACACCCTTTCACCCCCAAGGAGAATCGATGAGCCACCACACCGGGCCCGACACCTCACGCCGCGTCATCGACGTCGCAATCGGCATCCTCGTCGGGTTGCAGGGCTGCTCGGAAGGCGAGGCGTTCGAGGAACTGGTCGACGTGGTCAAACAGACCGGAGTCGGCATCGGCACCACCGCCTCGGCTCTGGTCGCGCTGGCCGCAGGCCGTCCTTCACCGCAGCACACCGAAACCTGTGTCGCCTGGGGCGAACTGTTGCGGCGGCCACGGCCGGTTGCCTCGGCCACCGCGTGCTGACGGCTACTTCTTGGGTTTGTCCGCGGTGGCATCGGTGGACAGCGCGGCGACGAACGCTTCCTGCGGAACATCGACGCGGCCAATGGTCTTCATGCGCTTCTTGCCCTCTTTCTGCTTCTCCAGCAGCTTGCGCTTACGGGTGATATCACCGCCGTAGCACTTCGAGAGCACATCCTTACGGATGGCCCGAATGTTCTCCCGTGCAATGATTCTCGATCCGACCGCCGCCTGAATCGGCACCTCGAACTGCTGTCGCGGAATGAGTTCCTTGAGCTTGGTGGTCATCTTGTTGCCGTACGCTGCCGCACCGTCCTTGTGGACGATGGCCGAGAATGCGTCGACAGCCTCGCTCTGCAGCAGGATGTCCACCTTGACCAGGTCGGCCTCCTGCTCGCCTGCCTCCTCGTAGTCCAGGCTGGCGTAGCCGCGGGTGCGCGATTTCAGCGAGTCGAAGAAGTCGAAGATGATCTCGCCCAGCGGCAACGTGTAGCGCAGCTCGACGCGTTCAGGCGACAGGTAGTCCATTCCGCCGAGTTCACCGCGGCGGCTCTGGCACAACTCCATGATGGTGCCGATGAACTCGCTGGGCGCGATGACGGTCGTCTTCACCACGGGCTCGAAAACGGCGCGGATCTTGCCTTCCGGCCAGTCCGACGGATTGGTCACCGTCATCTCCGAATTGTCTTCTTTGATCACCCGGTAGACGACGTTGGGTGCCGTGGAGATCAGGTCGAGGTTGAACTCGCGCTCCAGGCGTTCCCGCGTGATCTCCATGTGCAGCAGCCCGAGGAAGCCACAGCGGAACCCGAACCCCAGCGCCACCGAAGTCTCAGGTTCATAGGTCAGGGCGGCGTCGTTGAGCTGCAACTTGTCAAGAGCCTCGCGCAGCACGGGATAGTCCGAGCCGTCGACCGGGTACAGACCCGAATACACCATCGGCCTGGGCTCGCGGTAGCCCGTCAGCGCCTCGGCGGCGCCGTGGCGCGCGGTCGTCACGGTGTCGCCGACCTTGGACTGACGGACGTCTTTCACCCCGGTGATCAGGTAGCCGACCTCGCCGACACCCAGCCCGTCGGAGGCCTTCGGGTCGGGCGAGACGATGCCGACCTCCAGCAACTCGTGGGTGGCGCCGGTGGACATCATCTTGATCTTCTCGCGCGGGTTGAGCTTGCCGTCGACCACGCGGACATAGGTCACCACGCCGCGGTAGATGTCGTAGACCGAGTCGAAGATCATCGCCCGCGCGGGCGCGTCGGCATCGCCGACCGGTGCCGGAATCAGCCGCACCACCTCGTCGAGCAGCTCGCGCACACCGACGCCCGTCTTGCCCGACACCCGCAGCACGTCGGACGGTTCACAGCCGATGATGTGCGCGATCTCGCCCGCGTACCGGTCCGGATCGGCGGCAGGCAGGTCGATCTTGTTGAGCACCGGGATGATCGTCAGGTCGCGGTCCAGCGCCAGGTACAGGTTCGCCAGCGTCTGCGCCTCGATGCCCTGCGCGGCATCCACCAGCAGCACCGCCCCCTCGCAGGCCTCCAAGGCGCGGGAGACCTCATAGGTGAAGTCGACGTGGCCCGGGGTGTCGATCAGGTGCAGCACGAACTCCTCGTCGCCGACCCGCCACGGCAGCCGCACGTTCTGCGCCTTGATGGTGATGCCGCGTTCGCGCTCGATGTCCATCCGGTCCAGGTACTGGGCCCGCATGTCACGGTCGGCGACGACGCCGGTGATGCCCAGCATCCGGTCGGCCAGCGTCGACTTGCCGTGGTCGATGTGCGCGATGATGCAGAAGTTCCGAATCTGCGCCGGCGCAGTGAAGGTCTTGTCGGCGAAACTGCTGATGGGAATCTCCTGGTGAGCGTGTGTGGCGCGCACGTGTTGTGCGACTCCAGGGTATCCAGGGTGGACCGTCGCGACACAATCGCCGGGTGGGGCGCTGACATATGCTCGTCACATGGCGTCGCAGTGGAAGGCGTTCCAGCGCTTCGCGGAGAACCTCGTCTTCAACGAGGCGCCGAAGTTCGTCCGCCAACTGCAGAAGCCGGAGAACATGCCGCGCACCGTGCAGCAGGGCATTCAACAAGGCATCAAGCTGGGTTTCGAGGTCCTGGCCGGTGGACCTGCCAACACCACCCCGGCGATCACTGCCGGTCGGCCCGTCTCAGAGCACAGCGTGCCCACCGCTCACCGGGCCCGCAAGCTCGTGTACGCCCCTGACCTGGACGGTCGTGCCGATCCCGGGGAGATTGTGTGGACCTGGGTCGTCTACGAAGACGACCCGACCAGGGGCAAGGACCGCCCGGTGCTTGTGGTCGGCCGCGACCACGACACCCTGCTCGGGCTGATGCTGTCCAGCCAGGACTACCACCACATGGATCCCGACTGGGTCGGCATCGGCAGCGGCGACTGGGACTACGACGCCCGGCCTAGTTGGGTGCGGCTGGACCGGGTGCTGGACGTGCCCGAGGAGGGGATCCGCCGCGAAGGCGCGATCCTGGCCCGCGACCGGTTCGAAGTGGTCGCGGCGCGACTGCGGGCCGAATACGCCTGGAGTTGAGCCGGCGGGTGGCATTAATTCGGCACGATCGGGCATCCCTAGCCCATGACCGCTGTGCCACCCGATCCCGACCCCGCTAATACTCCAGACCTGGAGCCCGGCGGTGGCGTTGCACCCGGTGCCACGCCACCGGACTCCGGGCAGACTTCGGGACTTGGGGAGCCCGAACCCCGCCCGAGACGAAAGCTCACGCCGACATCGGTCACGGGCCTGGTCGCCCTCGCAGTGCTCGTTGTGCTCTTCGTCGCGACGGGCGTGCTGCTCATCCTCAATATGTCGGGAGTGTTCGGTTAGGGCAGATCACCGCTGGCTGCCGCCACATCTGCCCTACCGTGGCTGCCGCCACATCGCCGTCATGAGGGGTCCCCCGTCGGGCACAGCGATCTCACCAGTCACCTCGAAGCCGAACCGCTGGTAGTACCCGACGTTGTCGGGATTGCTCGATTCCAGGTAGGCCGGTGCGTGCTCGGCATCGACCCGGTCGAGGCGCGAATGCAGCAGCGCCTGCGCGAACCCGCCGCCACGCACCGAGGGATCACTGCCGATCACCGACAGATACCAGTGCGGCTCCTCGGGGTGGTGCTCCTTCATCAGCTCGGCAAGCCGCTGACCACGGGTGACCCGGCGCCCGAGTGCACGTACGAAACCCGGCATCATCAACAGCTCTTCGAGTCGCGTGTGCTTCCAGCGTCCCGGCGGGTCCCACAACGCCGCCGCTCCCAGCGCACCGTCCCGGTGGGCCACCTCGGCGGCCCCGGCGGCCAGGAAATGGTGCCGCGTCATGGTGGCGAACATCCGGGACAGCCCGCGTCCGCGACGCGCGTCGCCGGGCATCATCCACACCATGACGGGGTCCTCGTAGAAGGCTCGGCCCAACGTTGCGGCCAATGAGGCGATCTCGCCTCGTCGCGCAGCGGACACATCAATGGTCATGGCCGCCAACGGTACTTCCGGTCAACGCCCCTGCGTGATGTATGCCTGCAGCTGCTGTTGTTCGGCTTCCAGCTCCTCCATCCGGGTCTTGACCACGTCGCCGATGCTGACGATTCCGGCGAGCCTGCCGTCGTCGAGCACGGGGATGTGACGCACCCGGTTTTCGGTCATCAACACGCTGAGGTGGTCCACGGTGTCGCGCGGTGTGCACGTCGCAAGGACCGTCGACATGATCTCCGACACCGGCTGGGCGAGCAGGCTGCTGCCCCGCTCGTGAAGTCTGCGCACCACGTCTCGCTCCGAGACGATGCCGGCCAGCCGCCCGCCCGGCCCGATCACCACCATGGCGCCGATGTTCATCTCGGTGAGGCCGGCCAACAGTTCGGCCACTGTGGCCTCCGGAGATATCGTCGTCACCGCCGCGCCCTTGTTCTTCAGCACGTCCGCGATCCGCATCGCCGCCTCCGATCGTGATCCACCTCACACCAGGCTAAGGCGGCGGCGGCCTGCGCGAAAGGGGTCTCCTCGCACGCGACGCCCTGGGGCGCCATTCGACCACGCCGCCCCTGCCCGGCCAGGTATACCTGGGCCATGATCGAGGTCACCCTGCTCGGCACCGGCAGCCCCATTCCCGATCCGAACCGGGCCGGCCCGTCGACCCTGGTGCGGGCCGGCAACCAGACGTTCCTCGTCGACGCGGGCCGCGGTGTGCTGCAGCGGGCCGCGGCGATCGGGGTGAGCGCAAATGCGTTGACGGCACTGCTGCTCACGCACCTGCACAGCGACCACATCGCGGATCTGGGCGACGTGATCATCTCGCGTTGGGTGAGCACGTTCACCCCCGATGCGCCGCCGCTGCCGATCATCGGACCGCCGGGGACCGCCGCGGTGGTCGACGCGACTTTGAAGGCGTTCGGCTTCGACATCGGATACCGGATCGCCCACCACGCCGACCTGACCGCCCCGCCACCGGTCGAGGTTCACGAATACACCGACGGGGTGGTGTGGGACGACGACGGAGTGCACATCCGGGTGGCCCCCACCGATCATCGGCCGGTAGCACCCACCATCGGGTTCCGCGTCGAGCATGCCGGCGCATCGGTGGTACTCGCAGGCGACAGCGTGCCGTGTGCCAGCCTTGACGCGCTGGCGGCAGGGGCGGGCGCACTGGTGCACACCGTCATCCGCAAGGACCTGATCGAAGCGCTTCCTCAGCAACGAATCCGTGACATCTGCGACTACCACTCGTCGGTAGGTGAAGCTGCGGCAACCGCCACCAGGGCCGGTGTCGGGATCCTCATCCTCACCCACTATGTGCCGGGCATCGCCCCCGGCACCGAAGACCAGTGGCGGGCGCTGGCGGCCGCGGAGTTCGAGCGTCAGATCGAACTGGGCGATGACCTGCTCCGCGTCGAAGTCCATCCCGGCGTGTGCAATAAGCCCACCGGGTGATCTCGCCGGCGGCCCGGCTGACGTGGTAGAACAGTGTCCGAGGTGAGGGATTCACCGGCCGCCGCTTTGGGAGATGAGACGTCGCGCTGGTACCCTGAACAGTCGCTACCCGCTGTACGGGTGAGCGCACAGACTTCGTAACCCCAGCGAGAGAATCAAGAAGGAACTTCTACGTGGCCAACATCAAGTCGCAGGAAAAGCGCATCCGCACCAACGAGCGTCGTCGGCTGCGCAATCAGTCGGTGAAGTCGTCGCTGCGCACGGCCGTCCGCGGCTTCCGCGAGGCCGTCGACGCCGGCGAGAAGGACAAGGCCGCGGAGCTGCTCGCGACGACGAACCGTCAGCTCGACAAGGCCGCCAGCAAGGGCGTCATCCACCAGAACCAGGCCGCGAACAAGAAGTCGGCCCTGACCCTGGCGTTCAACAAGCTCTGATCGCTCACCCGGCGGCGAGCTGCGCAACCTTGCGCACCGCCGCCTCAAGGGCGTAGTCGGCATCTGCCGCTGCGCCCTTTACGTCTGCGTTGAGCGTGGCCACCACCCGCATCGCCTCGGCGACCGACTCACGCGACCATCGGCGTGCCTGCTTCTGTGCCTTCTGCACTCGCCACGGCGGCATGCCGACCTCACCGGCCAGCCGGTACGGATCCCCTGAGAGTGGACCGACCCGCGCGATCGTGTGCACGGCCTCGGCAAGTGCATCGGCCAGCACCACATGGGGTTCCCCGGCCAGCATCGCCCACCGCAGCGCCTCTGCGGCGCCCGCGATGTCGCCGACGACCGCCTTGTCGGCGATGTCGAACCCCTTCACCTCCGCTTTGCCGCTGTGATAGCGCCGCACCGCTGCGGCGTTCACCTCGCCATCGGTATCGGCGACCAGCTGCGAGCAGACCGCGGCCAATTCGCGGATGTTCGATCCGACCGCGTCGAGCACCGCGGTGACGGTGTCGTCGGACACCTTGGCCCGCAGGCTGCGAAACTCGCGACGCACGAAATCGGCGCGCTCTGCGGGCTTTGTGATCCGCGCACACGGATGTACCTGGGCGCCAAGCTTTTTGAGCTGATCGGCCAGCGCCTTTGCACGACCGCCACCGGAGTGGATGACCACGAGGACGGTGCCGGGCGGCAGATCGGCGGCGACCGCGGCGATGAGCGCGACGGCATCCTTACCCGCCTCACCCGCCGCCTCGAGCACCACCATGCGTTCGTCGGCGAACAGCGACGGGCTCAGCAGCTCGGCAAGCTCGCTGGTGCTGACCTCGCCGGCGCGCATCCGGTCCACCGGCACGTCGTCCACCCCGGCCTGCTTGCGTACCGCTCGCAGCACGGTTCCGACTGCGCGTTCGACCAGTAGTTCTTCGTCACCGAGCACCAGGTGCAGCCCGTCGGCCTGTTGACTCACGCCCATGATCGTTTCATGACGGCCCGACAGCACCGGCAATCAGGTTTGGAGTGCACCCGCCACCGTCCACGCCAACAGGCACACCGCCAGCCCCGTCAGGCCGTGACGTGTCCAGCGCCGCCGCCACATCACCGTCAACGCGACACCGCCGACGGCCACCAGCAGCACGCCGGGCAGCCCCGACGGCGTCGGCACCGCAGCCCCGGGCAACGCGGACGCCCACCGCGCGACCGATAGCAGCCACCACAGTTCGGGGCCGGTGAACCGGATCAGCAGGTGTGCACCGGCCGGCCATACCGCCGACATCGCCGCCGCCGCGGTGCCCAGCACAGTGATCGGCGGAATCACCAGGGCGACGGCAAGGTTCGCCGCAACCGCCACCACACTGAAGGTGCCCGATATCCCGGCCACCAGAGGGGCGGTGACCAACTGGGCGACCACCGCCACGCTGACGGCGGCCGCCAACGGGCGCGGCCAGCCACGCGATTCCAAACGCCGAGTCCACACCGGGGCGATCACGACGATTCCCGCTGTCGCACACACCGACAACGCGAAACCGGCGTCGACAGCCAACTCCGGCGCGGCGGTCATCAAAACGATGACGCTGGCGGCCAGGGCCGGGATCGCCCGGCGCCGCCGGTGCGTCAGCACGGCGAGCAGGGTGACCCCGCCCATGATCGCCGCCCGCAGCACACTCGCCGACGGTTCGACGACCACGACGAACGCGAGCAGTCCGAGCGCGGCCAGTACCACCGCGATCCGCGGGCCCACCAACCCCGCGGCCAACAGCAACGCGCCGCACACAATGGTGACGTTGGCGCCCGAAACCGCGGTCAGATGCGTCAGACCGGCGGCCCGGAACTGTGCGGTGCGCTGACCACTCACAGTAGAGGTGTCCCCCAGCACCAACGCGGGCAACATCGCCGCTTCGTCAACCGGCAGCGCCGCACGCGAGGCATCGGCGAAGCCGACCCTGACCGTCTGGGCGACCTGTTGCACCGGCGAAGCTTCGCCCAGTACCGGCCGTCCGACCGCCGCCAGGGTCGCGACGCTGAGGTCCCGGCGGGCGGGCCGGGCGACGGCGGCCCGGAACCGGGCCGGACGTCCAGCGGTCAGGTCGGCATATCCGGTGGCCGGGGTGAATACCAGTACCCGCCCCGATATCGCCGTGCCGTCGAGTTCGGCCAGCACGCCGCGGAACATCATCCGGCCGCCGTTCAGCACCCGTGGGCTCTCACTCGCGGCGACCACCACGGTGACCGTACTGCCGTACCGGCTGGTCAGCGGGTGCTGGCGCAGCTGGTGGGTTCGCAAGCCCACCGCGATGGCGAATCCGGTACCGACGACCGCCACCGCCAGTACCGCGGCCCAGATCGGGGTGCCCGAACCCGTCTTGAACCGGGCGGCCGTCACCGCGGCCAGCATCACCGCCACCAGTGCCGTGACGACCGAACCGGCTGTGCACCACACTATTCCGGCTGCGGTGACCGCCCACGCGGTCAGCGCCGCCGGGACCAGACGCAGATCGAGGCCCTCCTCCTCGGGCTGCGGCGTCGTCACACCCGGACCAGCTCCCGTAGTTTCTCCAGCCGTGCCGGGCCGATCCCGTCGACCTCGCCGAGTTGGTCGACGCTGCCGAATCGGCCGTTGGCGTCCCGCCAGGCGACGATGGCCGCGGCGGTGACCGGTCCGACCCCCGGCAGCGTGTCCAGTTGCTCGGCGGACGCGGCGTTGAGGTCCACCGGAGCAGTCGGGGCATCCGCTGGCGCGGTGCCGGACGGTGCGGGGGTTTCGCCGGCGACGGAGCTTCCCATGGTGGTCGGCTGCCCCGGCGGTGCAGCGATACCCACCACGATCTGTTCACCGTCGGCGACGCGGCGGGCCGCGTTCAATCCGATGAGATCCGCACCGTCGAGGGGCCCGCCTGCCGCCTCGAGTGCGTCGGCGATCCGGGCCCCCTCCTTGAGCGTCACCAGTCCCGGCTTGTGCACCAGACCGACCACACTGACCACAACAGGCCCGCCGGGGGCGGCACCCGACGGCGTCGGGCCTGCCGATGAAACCATCTGTACCGGAGGAAGATTCGCTGCACTCACCGGCGGTGGTTGATCCCTGATCAACGTGAAGACCGTGACCAGCACAGCCAACACGCCCACCGCTGCCAGAGCCAGCACCCCCGCACGGCCGGGATCGGCCCGCACCGTCGCCAGCCAGCCGGAGCCGTTACCGGTCGTGGTGTCCGGCAGCCATCGCGACAACGTGGTGTCGGCCGGTTCGGACGGGTCGGTGTCGGTCTCGATCTCGGTGTCGGCGTCGGCGTCGTCGCGGTCGTCCTCGGCGCCGAGTCGACGGCGCAGCCGCTGCGCCGGCAGTTCGGTTCGCATGTGCCCGACGGTAGGTGGGAATGCGGACGTTTCGGGGTCGCCAGCAGCGCAGCAGTGCCGGGCTGTGGACAAAAGCGGGTTTGGGGATAACTCGTCACGAGCCGGTCACCGAACGGTCGGTGCCACTCTCCATGACCAGGACCTGCCTGATCAGGTCCCGGCCGGCCGCTCGGGCGTCACCCGCTCAAGGAACCGCAGCAATTCGACCGGGAACGGCAGCACCACCGTGGAGTTCTTCTCCGCGGCGACCTCGACGACGGTCTCCAGCAGTCGAAGCTGAAGGGCCGCGGGCTCGGCCGACATCACATCGGCGGCCGCGGCGAGCTTCTCAGATGCCTGGAGTTCGCCGTCGGCGGTGATCACCCGCGCCCGCCGCTCCCGCTCGGCCTCGGCCTGGCGGGCGATCGACCGCTTCATCGAATCCGGCAGCACCACGTCCTTGATCTCGACCCGGTCAATGTGAATGCCCCAGCCCACCGCGGGATTGTCGATCAGCAATTCCAGGCCCTGATTGAGCCGCTCGCGGTTGGACAGCAGGTCGTCGAGGTTGCTCTTGCCGATGATCGACCGCAGCGACGTCTGTGCGACCTGACCGATGGCCGACATGTAGTCCTGCACGTCGACGACGGCCCGGACCGGGTCCACCACGCTGAAGTAGATCACCGCATCGACCCGTACCGTCACGTTGTCGCGCGTGATGCCGTCCTGTGCCGGGATCGGCATCGTGATGATCTGCATGTTGACCTTCTGCAGCCGGTCCGCGACCGGAATCAACATCGTCAGCCCGGGCTGGCGGACACTGTTGCGGACCCGGCCGAAGCGGAACACCACACCGCGCTCGTACTGCCTGACCACACGGATGTTCGCGACCCACAACCAGGCCAGAGCGGACACGGCGGCCGCGGTGACCGCGAGTGAATAGAGCATGTTCATGATCTGCCCTCGATTCATGGAGTCTCTGCGGACCCCACATTCCGATTGTGCGTCGCCAGAGGGACTCCCGCCAGGACAGGCGCCGACGCCCCGCCCAGCAGCACTGAACAGATCCTCGCTACTGTCTACCGCAAGTGCAGGCTCATCGAGGAGACGATCCATGACCGCAGCGCATAAACCGATCCGCGTCATCCAATGGACCACCGGCAACATCGGCAGGCGTTCCCTGCACGCAATCATCGGCCGTGACGACATGGAACTGGTGGGGGTGTACGCGCACGGGGCCGACAAGGTCGGTGTCGACGCCGCCGAACTGGCAGGCAGGCCGGAGCCGACCGGCGTGCTGGCTACGAATTCCATCGACGAACTGATCGCGCTCAAACCCGACGCGTGTTGCTACAACCCCCTGTGGCCCGATATCGACGAGCTGACCCGGTTGCTCGCTGCCGGGGTGAACGTGTGCTCCAGCGCCGCCTGGATCACCGGCGGCAAGCAGTCCCCCGAGGACCTGGCGCGTATCCGCAAGGCATGTGAGACAGGCAATTCCACCATCTTCGGCAGCGGTGCCCATCCCGGCATGTCGAACCTGGTGGGCATGGTGCTGTCGGGGGCCTGTGAGCGGGTCGACGAGATCCGCATCACCGAGTCGGTGGACTGCTCCACCTACGAGTCCGCCGAAACGCAAACCGCAATGGGCTTTTCGCAATCACCGGAGACCCCCGGACTGGCCGAGAACGTGCGCCGCGAGAGCGAGGTGTTTGCCGAAGCCGCGGCGATGATGGCGGACGCGATCGGCGCCAAACTGGACCGGATGACCTTCGACGTCACCTTCACGCCCGCCACCGGCGATTCCGACCTCGGGTTCATGCAGATCCCGACCGGCACCGTGGCCGGTGTGCACGGCTACCACCGCGGCTGGGTCGGCGAGAAGAATGTGGTCAGCGTCGGGTTCAACTGGACCATGGGCGATCACGTCACCCCACCCAAACCCCTTGAGCACGGCCACGTCGTCCAGGTTTTCGGGCTGCCCAACATGCGCACGGTGCTGCACTGCCTGCCGCCGAAAGACTGGACCGAGCCCGGCTTCATGGGACTGGGAATGATCTACACCGCGCTGCCGGTCACCAATGCGGTGCCCGCGGTCGTTGCCGCCCCGCCCGGCATCGTCACGCTCGCCGACCTGCCGCCGATCACCGGACGTTTCAGCGGCTGACAGACAGACACACCCCGACCGCACCCGCGCCGACGTGCACGCCCAGCACCGGTCCCATCTCGGTGACCGACAGGGACTGCAGTTGCGGCAGCCGGGACGTCAGCGCCGCGCCGATCTGGTCAGCCGCATCGTGATTGTCGACGTGATGCACCACCACGTCCGCGCGCCCCTCGCCGATCACCTCGGCGACCTGGTCGATCAGTGCGGCCTGGGCTTTCGATGCGGTACGGATCCGCTGGGACAGCACCAGACGACCGTCGACGTCAAGGCACAACAGCGGTTTGAGTGACAGCGCGGTACCCAACCAGGATGCCGCGGTGCCGATCCGGCCGCTGCGACGCAGATTGTCCAACCGGTGCACCACGATGAACGCGTGCCCACGTGGCACCGCGGCGCGCGCCGCAGTCTCGACCGCATCCAGACCCTCGCCGGCGTGCGCGGATCTCGCCGCGGCGAGCGCCACGAAGCCGACCCCCATCGCCGCCGACCGGGAGTTCACCACCCGCACCGCTGGACCGAACTCGCGGGCTGCCAGCACCGCCGAACTGTAGGTGCTCGACAAGGCAGCGGAAATATGCACCGCGACAACACCTTCGCCATCGCTGTCGACCAATGCCTGCCGATAGGTTTCGGCCAGTTCCACCGGCGTCGCCCCCGCAGTGGTGACTTTGGCCCGGTCGTGGATGTCGTGAGGCATCCGATCCACGCCGTCACGGAGATCGGTGCCGTCGTCAAGCACGTGCAGCGGCACCTGCCGGATCGCCCACTGCACCCGCTGATCGGGTTCAAGGCGCGACGATGAGTCGGTCACCACCACGACGGCCATCTCAGTGAGCCGAATTCTCTTGTGATACACCCGCTTCCAGAAGTGCCTTGATCATGAGTTCGGCCACCGCCCGATGTGCCTCGAAATTCCAGTGGATGCCGTCGGGGTTCGCGCGGCCGCTGAGCACCTCGTCGGCGACAGCGGCCTTGAGATCCACCAGCGGGACCTCGCGCTCGGCGGCCCATGCCGTGATCGCCCGCACCGTGGGTTCGCGCCCGTGATGGGCTTTCCCGTAAGTCTGGGCAATGTGCACCGACGGTAGTGATGCCACCACGGGGATCCCCGGCCGGTTGAAATCGATGGCACTGCGGGTCATTTCGAGATACTCGACCGAGACCTGAGGCGGCAGCGCAGAGCGCGCGATCGGCGACAGTCGTGGTTGCACCCAGCCGTATCCGTCGCGAACCCAGCGCCGCAACCACGCCGGACGGAGATAACGGATCGATTCACGCAGCGCGGTCGGCAGCGGTGAGGGTAGCGAGTCCATGCCGCTGGTCGCGAAGATCACCGCGCCCGCGCGGGGCAACGCCGCCCAGGATCGGGGATCCTGGGTCGCTGCCCACCAGACGTCGCGGCAGGTCCAGCCGATCCGGCCGATGAGCTCCAGCTCCCAGCCCAGCTGGTCGGCGACGATGTTGGGCCAGATCCGCGGGTCATCCGACGGCAGACCGCCCGTCGGGCCGAAATAGGACAGTGAATCGGCGAAGACCAGCAGGGTCGACTTGCGACCGGCGGCCTCCTCAGAGGACATCGTTGGCCACCTGCGCGGAAGCGTTCCACACGTCCAGACGCCACCGGATGTCGTCGAAACCGCCCGCGTCCTCGGAGTGGCCGGACAGCTGGACCCAGCTGGCATTCCCCATGCCACCCAGTACCGGCCAGTTTTCCACGGGCAGGCCGAGCAGCCCCGCCGTCAATGCGGCAATCAGCCCACCGTGCGCCACCAGAACGACGGGCCGTTCCGGCGCATCGATGCCCCAATCATGTTGTCCGACGACGAGTTCCGCCACCAACGGGATGCTGCGTTCGAAGACGTCCACGCGACTCTCGCCACCGTGCGGGGCCCACCGCGCATCGTCTCGCCAAGCCAACCGGGCCCCCGGGACCGCCGCGTCGACCTCGAGATGGGTCAACCCCTGCCAGTCCCCCAGGTGGGTCTCACGCAACCGCTCATCCACCTGGACGGCGACACCGGCGCGGTCGCCCAGGGTCACCGCGGTGTCCAGGGCGCGACGCAGATCCGACGACACGATCAACAACGGTTGGCGTTTTGCCAGCACCTCGGCGGCCGCGGCGGCCTGCTCACGCCCCAGATCGGACAGTTCGGTGTCGAGCTGCCCCTGCATCCGGTTGCCCGCGTTGTACTCGGTCTGACCGTGGCGCAACAGCACCAGCCGGCGAACCCTCATTCGGAGGGCTCCTGCTCCCCCAGATCGACGGGAACCGTCGGGCAGTCCCGCCACAACCGGTCCAGGGCGTAAAAGTTGCGTTCTTCCTGATGCTGGATGTGCACCACTATGTCGACGTAGTCGAGCAGCGTCCAGCGCCCCTCGCGGGTGCCTTCCCGACGGGCCGGTTTGTATCCGGCCACCCGCATCTTCTCCTCGACCTCGTCCACGACCGCGTTGACCTGGCGCTCATTGGCGGCCGATGCGATCACAAAAAGGTCGGTGATGACCAGCTGGCCGGACACGTCGATGACCACCACGTCGTCGGCGAGCTTGGCCGCCGCGGCACGCGCCGCCACTTCTGCCATCGCGAGGGCCTCCGTCGTCGCCGTCATCGGGCAACACTCGGGTCGTTGCGTACGCTCTGCTTCGCGTCCGCGGTATAGAGCGCACGCTTGGTCACGTACTGGACCACCCCGTCGGGAACCAGGTACCAGATGGGCCGGGCCTGCTGCGCACGGTTGCGACAGTCGCTGGACGAGATTGCCAGCGCAGGCACCTCGACCAGGGTCAGGGCATCGGGCGGCAGTTCCTTCATGGCCGCCGCGATGTGCTCACCGTCGAGCTCGTAGCCGGGCCGGCTCACGCCGACGAATCTCGCCATCGAAAACAGCTCCTCCCAGTTCTGCCAGGACAGAATCGACGCCAGGGCATCGGCGCCAGTGATGAAGTACAGATCAGCGTCTGCGTTGAGGTTTCTCAGATCGCGCAGCGTGTCCTTGGTGTAGGTCGGCCCGGCCCGGTCGATGTCGACCCGGCTGACCGAGAACCGCGGATTGGCCGCCGTGGCGATCACCGTCATCAGATACCGGTCCTCAGCCTCGGTGACCTGCCGGTGATGCTTTTGCCACGGCTGTCCGGTCGGCACGAACACGACTTCGTCCAATTCGAACAGATCGGCAACCTCACTGGCCGCAACCAGGTGTCCGTTGTGGATAGGATCGAACGTCCCGCCCATCACGCCTATCCTGCGTCGAGAAGCCACGAATAGCCAGCTTACGGCAGCGTCCACGGGCATTTGAACCGGCGCGAATCGTGGCCCGGTCCCGCTCAGGCAGGCAGCAGCCCGTCGATGACCGAGGCCAGCTGTTTGGCCGACCGGCACTCGTGCATGGCGATCACGTCGCTGTACTTCGGTGCGGCGGAATCCCCGCTGCCCCACAGATGTCGGGGTTCCGGGTTGAGCCAGTGCGCGTGCCGGCTGGAGGAGACCATGTGCGCAAGCAGCTCGCTCTGCGGGTTGCGGTAGTTGTTACGCCCGTCGCCGAGCACCAACAACGAGCTGCGCGGCGAGAGCACGCTCGGATATTTCTCCAGGAACGAGACAAACGCATGCCCGTAGTCGGAGTGCCCGTCACGCGTGTACACGCCGGCTTCGCGGGTGATGCGCTGTACCGCCACCGCCAGGTCGGCGTCCGGGCCGAACAGGTCGGTGACCTCGTCGGTGGTGTCGATGAAAGCAAAGACGCGGACCCGCGAGAACTGCTGCCGCAGCGCCGACACCAACAGCAGTGTGAAGTGACTGAAGCCGGCCACCGAACCGGACACATCGCAGAGCACCACGAGTTCCGGCCGCGCGGGATGCGGCTTCTTGAGCACCACATCGATCGGCACCCCACCGGTCGACATCGACTTGCGCAGCGTCTTACGCAGGTCGATCTCGCCGGCCCGCGACCGGCGCCTGCGGGCGGCCAGGCGCGACGCGAGTGTTCGCGCCAGCGGCGCCACCACCCGGCGCATCTGCTGCAGCTGCTCACCCGAGGCACGCAGGAATTCCACGTTCTCGGCCAGTGCAGGCACGCCGTACATCTGCACGTGTTCACGGCCGAGCTGCTCGGCGGTGCGTCGCTTGGTTTCCGCTTCGACCATCTTGCGCAGCTGAGAAATCCGCTGCGCAGCCAGCGCCTTGGCGATCTCCTCCTGGGTCGGCGTGGGCTCGTCGCCGTACGGCGCGAGCAGCCCCGCGAGCAGGCGGCCCTCCAGATCGTCCAGACTCATGGACCGCAACGCCTGGTATGACGAGTACGACGGGCCGCGGCTGGAGTTGTAGCGGCCGTAGGCCTCGACGATCTGCGCGATCATCGCCGCGAGGCGTTCGTCGAGGTTCGCCAGCTCCTCGTTGTCCGCGAGCAGCTGGACCAACGCCGCCCGCATCGCTTCGACGTCATCGGGCGGCAAGCCTTCCGGACGGTCGCCCGCGTCAGCCGAATCGTCGTCGGACAGCACCGTCCTCGACCCCAGCGCGGCCGGGAAGAACAGGTCGAACATCGCGTCGTAGGTGTCACGGTGGTCGGCGCGACGCAGCACCGCACAGGCGATTCCCTCACGCAGCGCCTCACGGTCGCCAAGACCGAGCACCGTCATCACCCGGCCGGCATCAACGGTCTCCGACGGCCCCACCGAGATGCCTTGACCGCGAAGGGCTTCGACAAACTCGACCAGATGCCCCGGCAGGCCGTTCGGGGCCAGCGGCTGGGGTGGTCGGGTCCGGCGGGACGCCATCAGCTCTCCCCTGTCAATTCAGCCGGAGCTCGCCGGATGCGCGTTGCTGGTCGGACTGGTGTTTGAGCACCACCCCGAGGGTGGCCGCGATCATCTCGTCATCGATGGTGTCCAGCCCGAGCGCCAGCACCGTGCGGCCCCAGTCGATCGTCTCGGCCACCGACGGCACCTTCTTGAGCTGCATGCCCCGCAGTACGCCGATGATGCGCACCAGCTCCGAGGCGATGTGCACAGGCAACTCGGGCACCCGCGACAGCAGGATGCGTCGCTCCAGGTCCGCGTCGGGGAAGTCGATGTGCAGGAACAGGCAGCGACGCTTGAGGGCCTCCGACAGTTCCCTGGTGGCATTCGAGGTGAGCAGTACGAACGGCGCACGCTCCGCGGTGATCGTGCCCAGCTCGGGCACCGTCACCGCGAAATCCGAGAGCACCTCGAGCAGCAGGCCCTCGATCTCGATGTCGGCCTTGTCGGTTTCGTCGATCAGCAGCACCGTGGGATCGGTGCGCCGGATCGCGGTCAGCAGCGGGCGGCTCAGCAGGAACTCCTCGCTGAACACGTCCATCTTGGTCTGGTCCCAGTCTCCACTGGCGTTCTGCCCGGCTTGGATCCGGAGGATCTGCTTGGCGTGGTTCCACTCGTAGAGCGCGCGGGCCTCGTCGACCCCTTCGTAGCACTGCAGCCGCACCAATTCCGAGCCGGTCGTCTGGGCCACCGCGCGGGCCAACTCGGTCTTGCCGACCCCGGCCGGACCCTCCACCAGCAACGGCTTGCCCAGCCGGTCGGCCAGGAAAACCGCTGTGGCGGTGGCGGTGTCGGGCAGGTAGCCGGTTTCTGCCAGCCGTCGCGCGACATCCTCGATGTCGGCGAACAAAGGCGCCGGGCGTGCGGGCACGCTCACTGGTGGTCTCCTGGTTCCTGTCGAGAACCGTCTAGGCCGGACGGGTTTGGCCGTCGCCCCACACGATCCATTTGGTCGAGGTCAGTTCGGGGAGTCCCATCGGCCCACGGGCGTGCAGCTTCTGGGTGGAGATGCCGATCTCGGCGCCGAAACCGAACTGCTCTCCGTCGGTGAACGCCGTGGACGCGTTGACCATCACGGCGGCGGCGTCGACACGCTCGGTGAAACGTTGTGCCGCTGCCAGATCCCGCGTGACGATGGCCTCGGTATGGCCCGTCCCGTAATCGTTGACGTGCGCGATGGCCGCATCGATGCCGTCGACCACCGCCAGCGCGATGTCCATCGACAGGAACTCGGCGCGCAACTCCTCCTCGCTGGGGTCGGCGTGCACCGTGACGCCGGCTTGCTGCAGCGCCGCGGACAACCGCGGTAGCGCAGTATCGGCGATGGCCTTGTCGATCAACAACGTCTCCGCCGCGTTGCACACGCTGGGGCGCCGGGTCTTGGAGTTGAGCAGGATATTCTCGGCAAGGTCGAGATCGGCCGACTCATGAACGTACACATGGCAATTGCCGACACCGGTCTCGATCGTCGGCACCTGCGCGTCGCGCACCACCGCCTCGATCAGACCGGCACCGCCACGCGGGATCACCACGTCGACCAGGCCACGGGCCTGGATCAGATGGGTGACGCTGGCCCGGTCATGGCTGGGCAGCAGCTGCACGGCATCGGCAGGCAGGTTCTCGCTCGCCAGCGCCGCGCGCAGTGCGTCGACGAGTGCCTGGTTGGAGCGCACCGCTGACGAGCTGCCGCGCAGCAACGCCGCGTTGCCCGATTTCAGCGTCAAACCGAACGCGTCGACCGTCACATTGGGCCGGCCTTCGTAGACCATGCCGACCACGCCGAGCGGCACCCGCTGCTGACGTAATTGCAGCCCGTTGGGCAGGGTTCGTCCGCGCAACACCTCGCCGATGGGGTCCGGCAGTCCCGCGACCTGACGCAGTCCCGCGGCGATACCGTCCACCCGCTGCGGGTTGAGGGCCAGCCGGTCCAGCATCGCTTCCGGAGTGCCCGCCGCGCGGGCGGCGTCGAGATCGGCAGCGTTGGCAGCCAGGACGGCCTCGCTGCTCGCGAGCACACTGTCGGCCGCCGCATGCAGGGCCGTGTTCTTGGTCGCGGTGCTCAGGGTGCCCAGCGTGCGGGCCGCAACCCGGGCTCGGCGGGCGGCCTCGTGGACCTGTTCACGCAGGTCGTTCTCCGGTGCCACACCAGCCCTCGATTGAGTTTCCACACTCATCAGCCCAGCGTATCCGACCTGCCGGCGGCCTTCGACACGTGTCAGCCCGATGCTGGTCTAGCGTTGTCGGCTATGACTGCGACGCGCGTATGTGTGGTCGGAAGCGTCAACGCCGACCTCACCTTTGTCGTAGGAGCCCTGCCCCGTCCGGCGCAGACGGTGCTCGCCTCGTCGCTGTCGTGGGCGTCGGGCGGAAAGGGTGGGAACCAGGCCGTTGCGGCGGCCCGCGCCGGTGCGTCGGTCACGCTGGTCGCCGCCCTCGGCCACGACGACGCCGCCACCACTTTGCGCGCACATCTACACGACAACGGTGTGGATCTGCGCGCGGTGATGACCGTGCCGGGACCGAGCGGAACCGCTGCGATCGTGGTCGACGCGGCCGGCGAGAACAGCATCGTGGTGGCACCCGGGGCGAACTCGCGGCTGGAAGTCGACTCACCGGCCGCCCGGTCGGCCATCGCCGCAGGCCAGGTGGTCCTGCTGCAGCTCGAGATCCCGGCCGCCACCGCGGTCGCCGCGGCCCGGCTGGCCCGCGCGGCCGGAGCCGTCGTCATGCTCAACGCATCACCGGCCGGTACCTCGGCGCACCACCTCCTGGCACTGTCCGAGCTGGCGGATGTGGTGGTGGTCAACGAGACCGAGGCCGCCGACTGGCACTGGCCGGTCCCGCATCTGGTGATCACCAGGGGTGCGCGCGGTGCCAGCTATCTCGGCTCTGACGAGCGTTTCGACATGCCGGCCCCGACCCTGCAGGCAGTCGACACCGCGGGCGCGGGTGACGTGTTCGCCGGTGTGCTGGCCGCCGGATGGTTGTCCGGACACGAGCATGCGCTGCGGCGGGCCTGCGCGGCAGGCGCCCTGGCAACGCTGGTGCGCGGTGCGGGCGACTGTGCCCCGTCAGCTGCCGCGATCGACGCCGCTGCGCGCACGGACTCGGCGAACTGAAGCCGATACCGTTGTCGTTATAGTCGCCGGTATGACACCGCGACCACCTGATGGCGACTGGCTCGGCACGCCGTATCTGAAGTTCGACCGGCAGGGCCCCTTCGGCGTGGTCACGCTGGATCGCCCCGAGGCCCGCAATGCGATGACCCCGGCGATGTACTTCGGCATTCGTTATGCGGTAACCCATGTGGAGGCCGACCCGGACCTGGCCGGCCTGCTGATCACGGGCACCGGCGACGTTTTCGCCCCTGGCGGTGATCTCGGCGGCGGGGACGGTGCCGATGACTGGATGAGCTTCGGCGCCGCGCTGTCGATGGACGTCACGCCATTCGAGACCCTGCGCCAATCGGTCAAGCCCGTGGTGAGCGCGGTCAACGGACTGTGCCAGGGCGGTGGTCTGCAGATCGCGATCTGCAGCGATATGGCTGTGGTCAGCGACCGCGCGACGTTCCGGGTGCCGGAGTTGTACCGCGGCATCGCCGATACGTACTACAGCCAGATGCTGGCCCGGCTGATCGGGCCGGTGCGGACCCGCGACCTGATGTTCACCGGCCGCACGCTCAGCGCCGCGGAAGCCCTCGACTGGGGCATGGTGGCGCGCGTCGCCGACCATGACGATCTGCTCGCGGCGGCCCGTGAAGTGCTGGCCCAGTGCTGCCGGACCGCGCCACGGGCACGCGGGGTGGTCAAGTCCAGCCTGGACAACTATCTGGGCCTCTACGACCGCATCGGGATGAAGGCCAGTTACAGCGGCCCCGAGGCCGCCGAGGGGTTCCGCTCGTTCAAGGAGCGCCGCTCACCGGATTGGGTGCACCCCGAACTGCGGGTCGACGGCCGGTTGTAGTACCGGGGCCGCCTGCTGATACCGATCGCGTCCGACTCCCCGTCGCGCAGTTATCAAAGTGAGACACATTGCGGGCGTTACGAAATGGCCTGAGTGATGTACGGTCCAATTACGTACTAAGTAACTACGTACGTAGTTGGATCGGAGACGCTCGGCATTGACCCGCCTGGTGCAGGCCGATCGGCATGACGAAGGGCGGTGATCTCGATTGTGCGTGCCACGCAACGACTCCGAATCGTGAGCCTGTTCATCGCGTTCGTGATATTCGGCCTGTCCGCGCCCACGATGGCGGGCGCCGACGATGTCCAATGGGATCCCACGCTGCCCACCAGGGTGAGCGCCGGGGCGCCGGGCGATCCGGTGGCCGCCGCCAACGCCTCGCTGCAGGCCACGCGCATCGCCGCCGAGACCACGATGAATCTGGGTCGCACGTTCTTGGGCAGCCTGGGCATATTCGGGTCCAGTCCGACCGGCGCCGCCTCCGGGCGGGTGCACGGCCGGCAAGCGATCGAATATGTGATCAAGCGTGCCGGCTCACAGATCGGGGTGCCGTATTCGTGGGGCGGCGGCAGCCTGACCGGGCCGAGCAAGGGCGTGGACTCGGGCGCCGGCACGGTCGGATTCGACTGCTCGGGGCTGACCCGCTACGCCTTCGCCGGGGTCGGGGTGTTGCTCCCCCGATGGTCCGGCGATCAGTACAAGGCCGGCAGGCAGGTCCCACCGTCGCAGGCCAAGCGCGGCGACTTGCTGTTCTGGGGGCCTGGCGGCAGCCAACACGAGGCCATCTACCTCGGCAATGGACAGATGCTCGAGGCCCAGCAAACCGGAGTGCCGGTCAAGGTGTCACCGGTGCGGTTATCCGGGATGACGACGTATGTCACCCGTGTGATCGAGAGTTAGTCGGGCGTTTGCCTGCGACTGCTAGTCCTCGGGAATCTCCCGCTCGATCTCATCGAGCCAGATTCGGGCGGACATGTCCGACGGTGCCCGCCAGTCCCCGCGCGGGGACAGCGAGCCGCCGGCCGACACCTTGGGCCCGTTCGGCAGCGCCGAACGTTTGAACTGGGAGAACGAGTAGAACCGCTGCGCGAACACCGTCAGCCAATGCCGGATCTCCTTGAGCGAGTAGGCCGGACGCTTGTCCTCGGGATGTCCCGCGGGCCAATCGCCGTGGTCGCGGTCATGCCAGGCGTGCCAGGCCAGGAACGCCACCTTCGACGGCCGGAAGCCGTAACGCAGCACCTGAAACAGGGAGAAGTCTTGCAGCACATAGGGGCCGACCTTGTCCTCGCTGCTCTGGATTTCCTCGTCCTCGCCGGTGGGGATGAGCTCCGGACTGATCTCGGTGTCCAGCACCGACTGCAGCACCTCGTTGACTGCCGAGCCGTCAGCTCCAAATTGGCCCGACGAGATCACCCACCGGATCAGATGCTGGATCAGGGTTTTCGGCACGCCGCCGTTGACGTTGTAGTGCGACATCTGGTCGCCGACACCGTAGGTCGACCAGCCCAGCGCAAGTTCGGAGAGGTCACCGGTGCCCAGCACGATGCCGCCGCGTTGGTTGGCGAGCCGGAACAGATAATCGGTACGCAGACCCGCCTGCACATTCTCGAACGTGACGTCATACACCTTTTCACCGCGTCCGAACGGGTGGTCCATCTCGGTGAGCATCAACTGGGCGGTCGAGGAGATGTCGATCTCTTCGAACGTGACACCGAGCGCCTCGGCCAGCCGGATCGCGTTACCCTTGGTGCGGTCGCCGGTGGCGAATCCGGGCAGGGTGAACGCCAGGATGTCGCTGCGCGGGCGGCCTTCCCGATCCATCGCGCGCGCGGCGACGATCAGGGCATGGGTCGAGTCGAGACCACCGGAGACCCCGATCACCACCTTCGGATAGTTCAGCGCCCGCAGCCGTTGTTCCAGGCCGGACACCTGGATGTTGTAGGCCTCATAGCAATCCTGCTGCAGCCGTTGCGGATTCGACGGCACGAAGGGAAAACGCTCGACCTCACGCAGCAGCCCGATGTCACCGGTGGGTGGATCAAGCTGAAACTCGATCTGCCGGAACGCATCCACGGTGGCACGGTGATGCCGGGCGTTGTCGTCGAAGGTGCCCATCCGCAACCGCTCCGAACGCAACAACTCCAGATCGACATCGGCCACCGAGCGTCGCTCACCATGCGGGAACCGCTCACTCTCGGCGAGCAGCAGTCCGTTCTCCCAGATCATGGTCTGACCGTCCCAGGCCAGATCCGTCGTCGACTCGCCCTCACCTGCGGCGGCGTACACGTAGGCAGCCAGGCAGCGCGACGAGGCGGACCGGGCCAGCAGGCAGCGGTCCTCGGCGCGGCCGACCGTGATCGGGCTGCCGGACAGGTTGGCCAGCACCGTCGCACCGGCCAACGCGGCCTGCGCGCTGGGCGGGACCGGGACGAACATGTCCTCGCAGATCTCGACGTGCAACACGAAGCCGGGCAGATCCGACGCCACAAACAACAGGTCGGGCCCGAAGGGCGCCTCCGCCCCGGCAACGCGGATCGTGCCCTGCACGTCGTCGCCCGCCGCCAGCTGCCTGCGTTCGTAGAACTCGCGATAGGTCGGCAGATAGGACTTCGGCACGACCCCGAGCACCGCACCCCGGTGAATCACGACTGCCGTGTTGTAGATGCGGTGGCGGTGCCGCAGCGGCGCCCCGACCACCAGCACCGGCGTCAGCACCGCCGAGGCCGCGACAATCTCGACGAGAGCCTCTTCGACCGATTCCAGCAGCGCGTCCTGCAGCAGGATGTCCTCGATCGAATATCCGGACAACGTCAGCTCGGGGAAAACCGCAAGCGCGACGTGATCGTCATGGCACGCCTGTGCGAGCCGCAGCACCGACTCCGCATTGGCCTGCGGGTCTGCCAGTGCCGTGTGATGGGTACAGGCGGCAACCCGCGCGAACCCGTGGTGGTAAGCCGAGTAGAAGTCCATCACCTCCCAATGTTGCCCGAGAAGTGTCAAGAACGGGTGACGGGGTATCAACCTCTTGTGGCCGATACCGCTGTCCTCGTGGTCGACATGCTCAACGCCTACCGGCACAAGGACGCCGAACTGTTGGTTCCCAATGTCGTGGAGATCGTCGATCCGCTGGTCAGACTCGTCGACGTGGCCCGTTCCCGCGAGGACGTCGACCTGATTTACGTCAACGACAACTACGGCGATTTCACCGCGGACTTCAGCGACATCGTGCGCGCGGCGCTCGACGGCGCACGACCGGACCTGGTCTCCCCGATCGTTCCGGCCGAGGGCAGCCGGGTGCTCACGAAGGTGCGGCACAGCGCCTTCTACGCGACGGCGCTGGATTACCTCTTGGGTCGGCTCGCGACCAGGCGGGTGGTGCTCACGGGGCAGGTCACCGAGCAGTGCATCCTGTACAGCGCGCTCGACGCGTATGTGCGCCATCTGGATGTGGTGGTGCCCGCCGATGCGGTCGCACACATCGACGCGGACCTGGGCGAGGCGGCCCTGCGGATGATGCAGCGAAACATGAGCGCCAAGATCGTCTCGGCAGCGGACAGCCTTGGTTGAGCGTCTACCCCGAGGGACGGCGTGGCCCGCCATTGCCCGCCTATTGTCGAGGTGTGGATGCCCCCGAACTCGTCGCCCTGCTGCAAGAGCGGCGCGTTGCCGTACTGACGGGCGCAGGAATGTCCACCGACTCCGGCATCCCTGACTACCGTGGTCCGGATTCGCCACCGAGCAATCCGATGACCATCCGGCAGTTCACCTCCGATCCGGTGTTCCGGCAGCGCTACTGGGCCCGCAACCATGTCGGCTGGCGACACATGGACCGGACGATGCCCAACGCCGGGCACCGGGCACTGGCGGCGTTGGAGTTCTCCGGCGTGGTGACGGGACTCATCACGCAGAATGTGGACCTGTTGCACACCAAGGCCGGCAGCCGCGACGTCGTCAACCTGCACGGCACCTATGCGCAGGTGGTGTGCCTCGATTGCGGGCATACCCTTGAGCGCAGTCTGCTGGCCGAGTTGTTGGAAACCGCGAACCCGGGATTCGTCGAACGGGCCGAATCGGTCGGCGGTATCGCGGTGGCTCCCGATGCCGATGCCGTCGTCGCGGACACGGCGTCCTTCGTGATCGTCGATTGTCCGGCCTGCGGCGGCATGCTCAAACCCGACATCGTCTACTTCGGCGAGAACGTACCGAAAGACCGTGTGGAGCAGGCTTACTCATTGATCGATGAAGCTGAGGCATTGCTGGTGGCGGGGTCATCGCTGACCGTGTACTCCGGTTACCGATTCGTGCGGCATGCGTCGGCACACGGCATCCCGGTGGGAATCATCAACCGTGGGCACACCCGCGGCGACGAGTTGGCTGCGGTGAAGGTCGAGGCCGGATGCTCGGAGATGCTGGCCTTGCTCGCCGGTGAACTGGCTAGAACGAGCAGGGCATCGATCGGATAGCGTGCACGAAATTGCCTTGCAGGTAAGCAGGTTCGCCGGCCTCGATGCCGGGTAGCTGATGTAGCAGCTCGGCAAAGATGGCCCGCAACTGAGTCCTGGCCACATGCGCGCCGAGGCAGAAGTGCCGGCCACCGCCACCGAATCCGAGGTGTGGATTGGGTTTACGACTGAGGTCGAACAACTCGGGCCGGTCGAACACAGTCGAATCCCAGTTGCCCGACGCATAGAACATCACCACCTTCTCCCCCGCGGCGATCAGCTGACCGCCGATTTCGACATCAGTGGCGGCGGTGCGGCGAAACGTCATGACCGGGGTTGCCCACCGCACGAATTCCTCGACCGCGACACCGATGCGGCCGTCGAAATCCTCCATCAGCCAGGCACGTTGGTCACCGAAGTCGGTCAGTGCCCGCAGCGTGTGGCTGGTGGCCTGACGGGTGGTGTCGTTTCCGGCGACTGTAAGCAGCACGAAGAATGCCGCCACCTCGGCATCGGTCAACCGGTCCCCGTCGACCTCGGCCTGCACGAGGGCACTGATCAGGTCGTTACCCGGGTGTTCGCGGCGCTGCGCCGCGAGTGCGTATGCGACCTGATGCAGGTACATCTGGCTTTCCAGCAGCACTTCGAGTGGGTTGCGGCCGGCGAGGTACACCGGATCGGCCCATGACACCATGGCGTCGGCAGCATGAGCGACCTGGTTCCGTTCGGATTCCGGGATCCCGACCATGTCGGACAGGGTGCGGATCGGCAGTTCCTTGGCGCACTGCTCGACGAAGTCGACGCCGCTGCCGGCAGCTTTGAGTTCCGCGACGATCGTCCCGGCGTTCTCCTTGATCGACGTTTCGATCCGGCTGACCTGTCGGGGCGTGAACGCGGAGTGCACGAGTTTCCGAATCAAGGTGTGCCGCGGGGCATCCATGGCCAGGAAGGACTGCGAGGCCTCGAGCAACTCCTCGGGCACATTCTCGAAGATCACCCCCTTACCCGATCGGAAGGTCTCGCTGTCACGGCTGATCGCGACGATATCGGCGTGCCGCGTGACCGCCCAGAAGCCGCGGTCGTCCGGATCGTGCATCAGCGCGTCTTCCACCGGCGGATGCCAGCTCACCGGCCGTGCGGCCCGCAGTTCGGTAAATGCGGCCTCACGTTCGGCGGCGGTGGTGGCCCAGAACGTCCGCGACGACAGATCGATCGGATCGTAGGGGCGCCCGCCGGGAGCAGAGACCGGTGTGATCGGTGACACAGTCATGATGGTGACAATAAGTCTAGACAGCATGTCTAGTCAAGGTGTGCGATCGGCGGATACCCTGGTGGCCATGCCATCGGTAACGCGAAAACCGCAGGCCAAACGCGAAGAGCGCCGCGAACGGGTGGAAAGGCAGTTGTTGGACGCCACCGACCGGCTGATGTCGGACGGCACGAGCTTCACCGAACTCAGCGTCGACAGGCTCGCGACGGAGGCGGGCATCTCCCGGGCCAGTTTCTACATCTACTTCGAGGACAAGGGGCATCTGCTGCGGCGGCTGGCCACCCAGGTGTTCGGGGATCTGGCCCGTGATGCGCAGCAGTGGTGGGGCGTCGCGCGCCGGCGTGATCCTGCCGATGTCCACACCGCGATGTCGGGCATCATCGCAAGCTATCGGCGTCACCAACCGGTTCTGGTCGCGCTCAACGAGATGTCCGCCTACGACCAGCTCGTCGGCGAGACCTACCGGGAATTGCTCGGCGGAATCATCCGACAGCTCACCGGGGTCATCGAGGCCGGGCAGTCCGACGGCTTCATCCGCGCCGAACTACCTGCGGACACCACCGCCAGCGCCCTGACCTGGATGGTGGAGCGGACCTGTCATCAGAATCTGCCCGCGCAACCGGAGTCCCTTGATCCCGGACTGGCCACCACGCTCACCGAGATCGTCTGGGGTGCGCTCTATCTGCAGTCGCCAAACCCGTGATTTGTGGCGTCCCAGCCGCACCGTGCACGGTTAAAACTCCACAAACCGCTAGGTGGCGACCAGATCGTCGGCATGTACGGCGGGTCGGCGCATCTCGGCAGGCAGGTCGTGGGTCGAACGACCGATCATCGTGGTCAGTTCGGCCGCGTCATAGACCACCACGCCGCGCGCGACCGTCCGGCCATCCAGTCCGCGCAGGTCGACCACGTCACCGCCATGGAATCGCCCGGAGACCTCGGTGATTCCGGCAGGCAGCAGCGAGCGGCGTGCCTTGACCACCGCACGCACCGCCCCGTCGTCCAACGTCAGGGCGCCTGCCGACTCCGCGGCGTAGCGCACCCAGAAACGGCGTGCCGACATCCGCTCGGGGCGCGGCGCGAACACCGTGCCCACCGATGCATCCTGCAGCGCGGCCGCGGCATCGGAAGCGGCCGCCAACAGCACCGGCACGCCGGCATCGGCGGCCAGCAGGGCCGAGGACAGTTTCGACGCCATCCCACCGGTGCCAAGATGACTGCCACCGCCGGCCACCACACCGTCCAGGTCACCCGCGGCGGCGACTTCAGCTATGAAGCGCGCGTTGCCTTTTCGCGGATCTGAGTCGTACAGCCCGTCGATATCGGACAACAGCACCAACGCGTCGGCCCCGACCAGATGCGACACCAGCGCCGACAGTCGATCGTTGTCGCCGAACCTGATCTCGTTGGTGGCCACCGTGTCGTTCTCGTTCACGATCGCTACCGCGTGCAAAGCTCGCAACCGGTCCAGAGTGCGCTGAGCATTGTTGTGCTGCACCCGCATCGAGATGTCGTGTGCGGTCAGCAGCACCTGCCCGACGGTGCGGTTGTAGGTTCCGAACGCCGCGCTCCAGGCGTTGACGAGGGCAACCTGCCCCACGCTCGCGGCGGCCTGCTTGGTGGCCAGATCCGTGGGCCGCTTACTCAGCCGAAGCGGCTCGATCCCGGCGGCGATCGCACCCGAGGACACGATCACCACATCAGAGCCCGCCTTCATGCGGCCCTCGATCGCCTCGGCCAGCGCGGCCAGCCGGGTGGCGTCGAACACCCCCGAAGGCGTGGTCAGCGCTGTGGTTCCGATCTTGACCACCACGCTGCGCGCCGTGCGGACCGCGTCGCGGTGGACGCTCACGCGTCGCTCTCCCGGCGTGCCTTCCGCGCGGCCTTGCGTTCATCGGCGCCGACCCGATCGTTCTGTTCCAGCCGGATATCGGTGCCGCGCCCGGTGATCGGCACGTCGACATCGGCCCCGGCCGGTGTCTGAGGCTCCCAGTCGAAGGTCATGTCACCGATCGTGACGGCGCAACCGGGCTTGGCGCCCAGCTTCAGCAACTCGTCTTCGACGCCCAACCGGGCCAGCCGGTCGCCGAGGTAGCCGACGGCCTCGTCGTTGTTGAAATTGGTCTGACCGATCCAGCGTTCCGGCCTGGTGCCCCGCACGACGAAGCCGCCCTCGCCGTCGGATTCGACCGTGAAGCCACTCTCATCGACCGCGACCGGCCGGATCACCGGTCGCTTCGGTGCCAACGCGGGCTGCGCGTCGCGGTAGGCCTTCACCATTTCCCACAGCGCGAACGTCAACGGACGTAGGCCGTCACGGCTGACCGTGGACACCTCGAAGACCCGCCAGCCGAACCGCCGGGCGACCTCTTCGGAGACGAATTCGGCCAACTCCCGCGCGTCCGGGACATCAATCTTGTTGAGCACCACCGCACGCGGGCGTGATGCCAAATCGCCCAACGTCGAATCGCCTTGCAGCGTCGGAGTGTAGGCCGCCAGCTCGGCCTCGAGTGCCTCGATATCGGAGACCGGATCGCGACCGGGCTCCATCGTGGCGCAGTCGACCACATGCACGAGTACCGCACATCGCTCCAGGTGCCGGAGGAACTCCAGCCCCAGGCCGCGGCCCTCGGAAGCCCCGGGAATCAGGCCGGGCACGTCGGCGACCGTGAACGTGTGCTCCCCCGCCGACACCACACCGAGATTGGGCACCAATGTGGTGAACGGATAGTCGGCGATCTTCGGCTTGGCCGCCGAGATCACCGATACGAGTGAGGATTTTCCGGCCGATGGGAATCCGATCAGGCCGACATCGGCGACGGTTTTGAGTTCCAGGGTGAGGTCGCGGGCCTGCCCCTTCTCGCCGAGCAGCGCGAAACCCGGAGCCTTGCGGGCCCGAGAGGCCAATGCGGCGTTGCCGAGCCCGCCACGACCGCCCGCGGCAGCCTCGAAACGGGTACCTGCCCCGACCAGGTCGACCAGCAGGCGGCCGTCTTCGTCGAGCACGACTGTCCCGTCGGGCACCCGGACTTCGAGATCTTCGCCCGCGGCGCCATCGCGGTTGCTGCCTGCCCCCTGCTTGCCCGAGGGCGCGTCGACGTGGGGGTGGAAGTGGAAGTCGAGCAGGGTGTGCACCTGCGGATCGACGACGAACACGACGCTGCCGCCGCGGCCACCGTTACCGCCGTCAGGACCGCCGAGTGGTTTGAACTTCTCGCGGTGCACCGAAGCGCAGCCGTGACCGCCGTTGCCGGCCCGCGCATGTATGACGACGCGGTCAACAAACCGGGGCATCGGACATCCTTTCCGTCGAATGTGAAGCTATGCGGAAGTTCTGTCGAGAACTCGCAGCTGCTTCACATTCGCGGGCGGTGTCCTCGAAGTCTCAGGCCTCCGGCCGCGGAACGGGAACGATGTTGACCGTCTTGCGTCCGCGCCTGGAGCCGAACTCGACGGCGCCGGGCGAGGTGGCGAACAAGGTGTCGTCGCCGCCGCGGCCAACGTTCACGCCGGGATGGAAGTGGGTGCCGCGCTGACGGACGATGATCTCGCCTGCCTTGACGACCTGGCCACCGAACCGCTTGACGCCGAGCCGCTGTGATGCAGAATCACGGCCGTTCCGCGAGCTGGAAGCGCCCTTCTTGTGTGCCATCTAGATGCCCCTTGCGCTGTCTTGTCTGTTCTTCGCCTGACGGCTCATCACTTGATACCGGTGACCTTGAGCACGGTCAGCTGCTGACGATGCCCTTGGCGCTTGTGGTAGCCGGTCTTGTTCTTGAACTTGTGGATCCGGATCTTGGGGCCCTTGGTGTGCTCCAGGACCTCACCGGTCACAGCGACCTTGGCCAGGTCGTCAGCTGCGCTGGTGACCTTGGCGCCGTCAACCACGAGGGCGACGGGCAGCGACACTGACGCGCCGGGCTCGGATTCGAGCTTCTCTACCTTCACCACGTCGCCGACCGCGACTTTGTACTGCTTGCCGCCGGTCTTGACGATTGCGTATGTCGCCATCGTGTCCTGTGTCCTCTGCTGCTCTCCGGGCGCGCGCTACCAGTCGGTACGTGCGCGGGTCTGGGGTGGCGGGAAATGTCCCGCCGTCACCGGCCTGCAATCACAGGCGCTGGCGACAACTGGTCAAGGGTACGTGACCAGCGGGTAAAGGGTCAAACCGACACCTCAGCTCTCGTGAGTCGGCGGGCCGGCCGGGCGGGCCGACGCCCGACGACGTACCCGACCACCACGGGCGGCCACCACCGGGGGCCGGTAGTAGTCCCGGTAACCGTCGGAGTCGTCCGAATCATCGCCGTCGGAGTCATCATCGGTGTCGTCGTCAGAATCATCGTCGGAGTCGCCGACCACCTCGATGTCCTCGTCGAGGTCATCCTCGTCGTCATCGTCGTCATCGAGGTCGATTTCGTCATCCGACTCGTCCGACTCATCTGAGTCGTCGTCGGAATCCTCAGACTCGTCGGAATCGTCGTCCGAATCGTCCCCGCCGGTGAAGTCCTCTTCGATCGACTCATCTGTGGTCTGCGCCTCGGAGTCGACCGGCTGGTCGGTGGTGGTCTGCTCGTCGTCACCGGCGCTCGCCTCGTCGGTGACCTCACCGTCCGCCTCGTCGTGATGGTCCCCGGAGGAGGCCGCCATCGCCTTGAACATCGGATGCTCACCCGGTGTGTGCGCCGGAACCTTGACCACCTGCACGTCGTCGGGACGGGAGACGGCCTTCTTGCCCCGCTTGCCGCGGCGTCCGCCGCCGCTGGTTTCCGGTTTGCGGCCACCGCCCCCGGAAGCGGATTCGATCGGGTCACTGTGCAGAACGATCCCTCGGCCACCGCAATGGGTGCAGGACGTGGAGAATGCTTCAACCAGCCCGGTACCCAAGCGCTTTCGGGTCAGCTGGACCAAACCGAGTGATGTCACCTCGGACACCTGGTGGCGTGTGCGGTCGCGGCCCAACGCCTCGGTCAGGCGGCGCAGCACCAGATCCCGGTTGGACTCAAGCACCATGTCGATGAAGTCGATGACAACGATGCCGCCGATGTCGCGGAGCCGCAGCTGGCGCACGATCTCCTCGGCGGCCTCCAGGTTGTTGCGGGTGACGGTCTGTTCGAGGTTGCCGCCCGATCCGGTGAACTTGCCGGTGTTGACGTCGACGACGGTCATCGCCTCGGTGCGGTCGATGACCAGGGTTCCGCCCGAGGGCAACCAGACCTTGCGGTCCATCGCCTTGGCCAACTGCTCGTCGATGCGGTGCACGGCGAACACATCGGGTCCGTCACCGGCCGGCTCGTACTTGGTCAACCTGCCCATGAGGTCGGGGGCCACCGACTGCACGTACTCGGTGATGGTGGTCCAGGCCTCGTCGCCGGACACGATGAGCCCGGAGAAATCCTCGTTGAACAGGTCACGGATGACCTTCACCAGCACGTCGGGCTCTTCATAGAGGGCGACCGCCGCACCGGCTTTCTTCCCGGTGATCTCGGTGGCTTTGGCCTCGATCTCCGTCCAGCGCTCCTGCAGGCGGTTGACGTCGGTGCGGATGTCGTCTTCTTTGACGCCCTCGGATGCGGTGCGGATGATCACACCGGCATCGGCCGGGACCACTTCGCGCAGGATTTCCTTGAGGCGCTGGCGTTCGGTGTCGGGCAGCTTGCGGCTGATGCCGGTCGACGAGGCGCCCGGTACGTACACCAGGTATCGGCCTGCCAGGGACACCTGCGTGGTCAGTCGCGCCCCCTTGTGCCCGACCGGATCCTTGCTGACCTGCACGACGACGTAGTCGCCGGGCTTGAGCGCCTGCTCGATCTTGCGCTGCGCACCGCCGAGCCCGGCGGCCTCCCAGTTCACCTCGCCGGCATAGAGCACGCCGTTGCGGCCACGGCCGATGTCGACGAACGCCGCTTCCATCGAGGGCAGCACGTTCTGCACGATGCCGAGGTAGATATTGCCGACCAGTGAAGCCGATGCCGGTGAGGTGACGAAATGCTCGACCACCACGCCGTCTTCGAGCACCGCCATCTGGGTGTAGCGGGCGCCTTCGTGCGGTGGTTCGGTGCGCACCTTGTCACGCACGATCATCGTCCGCTCGACGGCCTCACGACGGGCGAGGAATTCGGCCTCGCTCAGGATCGGCGGACGCCGGCGTCCGGCATCGCGACCGTCCCGACGGCGCTGCCGTTTGGCTTCCAGCCGCGTAGATCCGGAAATGCCCTGGATCTCGTTGTTGTCCTTCTCCGGCTTGTCATTGCGCGGAGGCCGTTCGTGCACGACGGTGTTCGGCGGGTCGTCCGGTGAGGACGCTTCGTCGGAGTCGCCCGAGCCCGACTTGCGCCTGCGACGCCGACGACGCCGACGACTGCCACCATCAGCGCTGGTGGTGTCGTCGTCACCATTGTCGTCCGAATCGTCGGAGTCCTCGGAATCGTCACCGGAATCCTGCTCATCGGTGTCGTCCTGATTGTCGGGGCCGTCATCGGAGTCCGAATTGTCATCGCTCTGCTCGCCACGGCCGCGCCCGCGTCCCCGGCGACCCCGGCGCCGCCGCCGTGCGGCAGGCCGGTCGGACTGGTCCTCGTCGGAGTCAGAATCGTCCGCCGCGTCAGCTGAATCGTCGGCGTCCTCGTCGTCGGCCTCTACCGGCTCGAACCGGACGGGCTGGGGGGCGACGAACAGCGGCAGGTAGTCGGCCCGATCGGTGTTGACCTCGCGGGCAGGCGGAATGTTGGCGGTCTCCAGAATCAACCGTGACTCGGGTTCGTCACCATCGACGAGCACGGCCGCAGCGGTGACCTCGACAGCCGGGACCTCGACAGCCGGGACCTCGGCGGCCGGCTGTTCCACCGGCTCGGCGGACTGTTCCGTCGGTTGGACCGGTACGGCGGCCTCAGCAACCGCTTCCGCGACCACCTCAGCGGCTACCCCAGCCTCGACCGGTGGAACAGCGAGCGCCTCGCGGACCCGCTCAGCCTCGGCCTTGTCGACCGTGGAATGCGCGCTGCGCCGACGTCCGTCCAGTTCGGCGAGGGCATCGAGCACCCGCCTACTGGTGGTGCCGAGCACCCGGGCCAGCGAATGAACTCTCAGCCGCTCTGGGAAGCTGTCCTGTTCTGGAGTCTGGGTTGATAGGTCTTCGGTTTGGGCATCTTCGGCCACGAATTCTCCTCAAGCCCCCGGGCGCGTCTGTTCGACGCGGCCACGCGAGGGCTTCCGCTATTGGCCCGGGACACTTTCCCCGGACTTGTTGTGGTCTCGCTCCGGGCGGCTCGCTACCGAACCCACCCGGTGCCTGGCTGAATGACGGCTGGACGGCCCGCGCCGCACCGGATTGCGATGGTCGCGCTCGTCGAAGTCTTCATTCGGGTGTTCAGCCTCGGTGTGAAGCCGGCTACCCGCAACCAGTATCCCACATCACTGGGGCGGTCCTGACCAGACCGCGCAACCCAGTTACCGAGCTGACACCTCGGCCGGGAACCACAGCGCGATCTCACGGGCCGCGGATTCCAGCGAATCCGACCCGTGCACCAGGTTGTCCTGAGTGACAATCGCCAGGTCACCACGGATCGACCCGGGCACCGCCTTCTCGACGGGATCGGTGCCGCCTGCGATCTGGCGGAACGCAGCCACAGCCCGCGGGCCTTCCACGATCGCGGCAACAACGGGTCCGGAAGTGATGAATTCCAGTAGCGAGGCGAAGAACGGCTTGCCGTCGTGCTCGGCGTAGTGCTGCCGCGCCAGGTCCTCGCTCACGTTCTTCATCTCGAGGGCCGCAAGCGTCAGGCCCTTGCGTTCGATCCGGCTGAGGATCTCCCCCACGAGGTGGCGCTGCACGCCGTCCGGCTTGATCAGTACGAGGGTCCGCTCAGTCACGGAGAGGAAGCGTACCGGTCGGTAATACCCTGCGCCATCACGGTCCCCGGCACTATTCCGGCGGACGTTGCTGACCGGGCAGCAGACCACGGTCCTGCCGGCGCTTGACCTCGGCGCGCAGATACACCAGCAGTAGCCAGACCACCGCAAACACCACGCCGATGAAACCGATGGCGCCGTGGATGACCACCCCGGCGATCACGACGAGTTGCAGCGACAGGTTCGCCCAGATGGCCCACGGCCTACCCTGCACCCCCGCCATCAGAACCAGCACCACGGCCAGCCCGATCAGATAGCCCCCGGACCACAGCGTCAGTCCTGGGTCGCCGACGGCGACCACCGGCAGCGCCAGCAACACCACGATGGCTTCCAGGATCAGGGTCGCGGCCATCACCCCGCGGAAGCTCTTCCACGGATCCGGTGGCGGCGGTAGTTGTTCGCCCGCCGGTTGTTCGCTCACTGCGGATCCCGTCCGAACAGGGTTCGGGCAGTCCCGGCTGTCACCACCGAGCCGGTGATCACCATGCCCGCCCCGGAGAGTCCCTCGCCGTCGGAACCGGCGTCCTCGACCAGTGCCGTGGCCGTTTCGATGGCATCGGGCAGCGTTGTCGCGGTGATCACGCGGTCCTGACCGAAGCGCTCCTCGGCCCGCTGGGCCAGCGACTCCACATCGAGGGCCCGCGCAGAGCCGTTGTGGGTGACCACGATCTGGTCGAACGCCGGCTCCAACGCGGTCAGGATGCCGTCGACGTCCTTGTCCGCCATCACCGACACCACACCGACCAGATGACGGAAGTCGAACTCCTGCTGCAAAGTCTGAGTCAGCGCTGCCGCACCGGCGGGATTATGCGCCGCATCGATGAATACCGTTGGAGCACTGCGCATCCGCTCCAGTCGACCCGGGCTGCTCACCGACGCGAACCCAGCACGCACGGTCTCGATATCGAGTTGACGGTCCGGCCCTGCGCCGAAGAACGCCTCCACCGCGGCCAAGGCCACCACCGCATTGTGTGCCTGGTGTTCGCCGTGCAGCGGCAGGAACACCTCGGAGTACACCCCGCCGAGCCCCTGCAGTTCGAGCAGCTGGCCGCCGATGGCGACCTGCCTGCTCAAGACCGCGAACTCGGAGCCTTCGCGGGCCACCGCGGCGTCGGCGCGCACAGCCTGGGCCAGCAGCACTTCCATCGCTTCGGGAGCCTGCTCGGCAATGATCGCCACCGTGGACGTGTCCATCCCCATGGGAACCAGGTCGTCTTTCTGCCTGGTGATGATGCCGGCCTTCTCCCCGGCGATCGCGGTGATCGTGTCACCCAGGTAGTCGGCGTGGTCGATCCCGATCGGGGTGATCACCGCGACAGGTGCGTTGACGACGTTGGTGGCGTCCCACCGTCCGCCCATGCCCGTCTCGATCACCGCGACGTCGATCGGCGCGTCGGCGAACGCGGCGAACGCCATCGCGGTGACCACCTCGAATTTGCTCATCGCCGGACCGCCCCCGGCTTCGGACTGCTGGTCCACCAGCTGCACGAACGGCTCGAGCTCGGTGTACGTCGCGACGTACTGCGCGGGCGTGATGGGCTTCCCGTCGATCGAGATGCGCTCGACCGCCGACTGCAGGTGGGGGCTCGTGGTGCGCCCGGTGCGCCGGTGCAGCGCGGTCAGCAGCGCGTCGACGATGCGTGCCACCGATGTCTTGCCGTTGGTGCCTGCGATATGGATGGACGGGTAGCCGAGTTGCGGCGAGCCCAGCAGCTCCAACAAGGCGGTGATCCGCGTGGTGCTGGGCTCCAATTTGGTTTCCGGCCAACGCTGGTCGAGCAGGTGCTCGACCTGTAACAGCGCGGCAATCTCGTCCGGGGACGGAGTCGGGTCTGTCATCTGGGTCCTCGGCTCTTCGCGCAAGCGCTCATCGCAACCCCGCCAGGCGTGCGGTGATCCGTTCGACCTCTTCACCGGCCAACTGCCGGCGGCCCCGGATCTTGTCGACAACGTCGGCGGGCGCCTTGGCCAGGAACGCGTCGTTGCCGAGCTTTGCGGTGGTGGTGGCGAGTTCCTTCTGTGCGGCGCCCAGGTCTTTCTCCAGCCGCCGCCGCTCCGCCTCGACATCCACGGTGCCCGAGGTGTCGAGTTCGACCACCACGGTGCCTTGCGACAACCGCACCTCGACCGCGGCCGAGGCGGTGAACCCGTCATCGGCATCGGTCAGCCAGGCCAGCGCGGTGACCGCGGCGAGCTGCCCGGTCAGGCCGGACTCGGCGATGGCCGACAGCCGGGCCGGAACCTTCTGCCGGTCGGCCAGCCCCTGGTCACTACGGAACCGGCGGATCTCGGTGATCAGCTTCTGCATATCGGCGATATGTTGTGCCGCATCAGGATCGGACGAGTATCCAGACGCTTCGGGCCACTGCGCAATGACGATCGACTCGCCATCGGTGAGCGTCTTCCACAGGGCCTCGGTGACAAACGGCATCACCGGATGCAGCAACTTCAGCAACGCGTCGAGGACCTCGGCCAGCACCCCGGTCGTGTGGGTGATGCCCTCGCCCAGCTGGACCTTGGCCAACTCGACGTACCAGTCGCAGAATTCATCCCAGGCGAAGTGGTACAGCGATTCGCAGGCCCGGCTGAACTCGTAGCTGTCGAACGCCGAATCCACTTCGGCGCGCACCTCTTCCAGCCGGCCGAGGATCCAGCGGTCGGCGTCGGTCAGGTCGGCGAGGCCGGGCAGCGGCGCGGGGGCCGCCCCGTTCATCAGCGCGAAACGCGTGGCATTGAACAGTTTGGTGGCGAAGTTACGCGAGGCACGGGCATGGTCCTCACCGATGGACAGGTCGCCGCCGGGACTGGCGCCACGGGCCAGGGTGAACCGCAGTGCGTCGGCGCCGAACTTCTCCACCCAATCCAGCGGGTCGATGCCGTTGCCGCGCGACTTGCTCATCTTGCGGCCGAATTCGTCGCGGATCAGACCGTGCAGGAAGACGTTCTCGAACGGCATCTGAGGGCCACGCTCACCGCCGGCGGTAATCGTCGGATCGTCGCTGACGAACGTGCCGAACATCATCATCCGCGCCACCCAGAAGAAGATGATGTCGTAGCCGGTGACCAGAACGCTTGTCGGATAGAACTTGGCCAGCTCGGGCGTGCGGTCGGGCCAACCCATGGTCGAGAACGGCCACAGCGCCGAGGAGAACCACGTGTCGAGCACATCGGGGTCCTGCTCCCAGCCCTCGGGCGGGGTCTCGTCCGGACCGACGCACACCGTCTCGCCGTCCGGGCCGTGCCAGATCGGGATGCGGTGGCCCCACCACAGCTGCCGCGAGATGCACCAGTCGTGCATGTTGTCGACCCAGGCGAACCATCGCGGTTCAAGGCTCGGCGGATGAATCACAGTGTCGCCGCTGCGCACCGCATCGCCCGCCGCCTTGGCCAGCGTCTCGACCCTGACCCACCATTGCAGGCTGAGCCGGGGTTCGATGGGCTCGCCGCTCCGCTCGGAATGACCGACGCTGTGCAGATACGGGCGCTTCTCCTCCACGACCCGCCCCTGGGCAGCCAGCGCCTCACGCACCTTCACCCGTGCCTCGAACCGGTCCATTCCGTCGAATTCGGTTCCGGTCCCTGCGATCCGGCCCTTGGTGTCCATGATCGACGGCATCGGCAGCTGGTGTCGCAACCCGATCTCGAAGTCGTTGGGATCGTGAGCGGGGGTGACCTTGACTGCGCCGGTACCGAATTCAGGGTCGACGTGGCCATCGGCAACGATCACGATGTCCCGGTCGGTGAACGGGTGTGGCAATGTCTTGCCGACGAGGTGGCGGTAGCGCTCGTCGTCGGGGTGCACCGCGATGCCGGTGTCTCCCAGCATCGTCTCGACCCGGGTGGTGGCCACCACGATGTGCGGCTCGTCATCGTTCATCGACCCGTAGCGGAACGAGACCAGCTCACCCTCGACCTCTGCGTGGACGACCTCGATGTCCGAGAGTGCCGTCTGCAGCGCGGGCGACCAGTTGACCAGCCGCTCGGCCTGGTAGATCAGCCCGGCATCGAACAAGCGCTTGAAGATGGTGCGGACGGCGCGCGACAGGCCCTCGTCCATCGTGAAACGTTCACGGTTCCAGTCCACGCCGTCGCCGAGTCGGCGCATCTGGGCGCCGATGGTGCCGCCGGATTCCCGCTTCCAGTCCCACACCTTCTCGATGAACAGCTCGCGGCCGAAGTCTTCCTTGGTCTTGCCGTCCACCGCGAGTTGCTTTTCCACCACGGTCTGGGTCGCGATACCGGCGTGGTCCATGCCGGGCAGCCACAGCACCTCGTAGCCCTGCATGCGTTTGCGCCGGGTGAGCGCATCCATCAGCGTGTGGTCGAGCGCATGGCCCATGTGCAGGCTGCCGGTCACATTCGGCGGCGGCAGCACGATGGAGTACGCGGGCTTGTCGCTCGCAGCATCGGCGGTGAAGTATCCGGCATCCACCCAGCCCTGGTACAGCTCGGCTTCCACCGAGCCGGGGTCCCATGATTTGGGGAGGGCATCGGCGCGATTGTCAGGGCTGGGGGTCACCGCGCCATTCTAGGAAGGAACGGTGCGAATACGCGAAAGCCCCCGCCACCGGGTGCGTGCACCGGGTGGCGGGGGCCGCGAGATCGCGAGGCGGTACGGCCGGACCGGCTACTTCTTGCCGCCGAGCAGGCCGCCGAGGATTTCGCCGATGGCGTTGCCCTGACCACCGCCGAGCACATTGCCGAGGATGCTGCCGAGCGGATTGTTGTTACCCCCGCCACCACCGGTGGCACCGCCGAGGATGCTGCCGAGGACGTCACCCAGGCCTCCGCCGGAGGCCTGGGGCTGCGGAGCGGACTGTGCGGGCGCGTTCTGCTGCGAGAACTGCTTACCGATGTAGGCCAGCACGATCGGGGCGAGGATCGGCAGCAGCTTCTTGATCAGGTCGCCGCCACCTGCACCGGTGCCCGCGAGTGACGATGCGACCGTACTGCTGTTGTTGCCGCCGAAGATGTGGGCGACCATCTTGTCGCCTTCGTTCTCGTCCACCTCGTTGACGTTCACCCCACCGTCGAGCAGGCCGCTGGCTGCCTGGTCGGTCACCGCGGTCTCGAGCTTGCTCGAGTCGATGTCGTCAGCCTGGACGTTCTGCTGCATGCCACCGACGAGTGCCGGAACCAGGGTCTTGATGGCCGCGTTCACCTCACCCTCGTCGGCACCGAGCTTGTTCGCGATGTCCCCTACCGGGATCTGGGCGAAGAGTTCGTCGAGACCGGCCATTGTTCTTCCCACCTTCGTTGCTGGCGTAGTTGAAGTCCTCGCGGACGACACTAGTCGCAATTGATCTTGCCCCACAGGTGTTCGCGGCGGTGCGATCGTTTCAGGCCCGATCGATTCAGGTCAGCGCGGTGGTCTCCAGCGTCACCCCGGCACCCGGCAGCCGGGTGAGCAGTGCATCTCCCATCGCCGCTGCCGGCGTCAGCACGCCACGCAGGTCGGAAAGCTGGTCACGGTCGGTGGCCAACGCCAGCCCGCACTGGCCGAGCAACACCGCAGTGGCCTTGTAACCGGGGTCGCCCTGTTGCGCCATCGTCGCGACGTACCGGGCACCCGAGGTCGTCGTGGTGTAGGTCTCGACGCGGTAGTGGCCGTGTTCGCGGGTTTTCTCGCTTGGCCCGGTCCCCGGCTTGGGAACGACGCGCTCGACGAGGCCGGCGGGCAGCCGGTTGAAGTACCGGCCGCCGAGGCTGAGCGTGGCGGCGTTGGATCCGGTGACCAGCGCCGCGGCGAGCGGCGCGCCGAGCGAGCGACCGAGGCTCATCTGCTCGGCATAGGAGAACCGGCGCCCATAGCGGTAATCCAGTAATGCATTGCTGCGTCGCACGATTCGGGTGTTCGGTGCCGCCATTGCGAACGCCCCGGTCCAGTATCCGGCCAGCTCCGGCGCAATCTCACCGCCACGCCGCCAGCGCACGTCCGGTTGCCCGCCGAGTTCCGGTTCGGCGCCGCGGTCCGGGCTCAGGGTGTACGGATCGTTCATCAGCTGCCGGGATTCCGGATCGCTGGACGACGTGCGCAGCACCTCCAGCATCGAGGCGACCGTGCCGCCGGACACCCCGCCCGCGAACGTTCGCACGACGAGGTTGGTGTCGCCGAGTTCGCCGGCACCATCGGCAGCGGTCCGCCGGTACAACGCGTACACAGTGAGATCGGATGGCACCGAATCGAATCCGCACGAGTGCACGATCCGGGCACCGGTGTCGAGGGCCTGCTTGTGGTGCAGGTCGATGCTGTTGCGGATGAACATGGTCTCGCCGGTCAGGTCGGCGTAGTCGGTCCCCGCCGCGGCGCAGGCCGCCACCAATGGCATGCCGTACCGGGTGTACGGCCCGACGGTCGTCACCACCACCTGCGTGCGGGCCGCCATGGCGTCGAGCGTGGACGGCGCGGTGGCGTCGGCGGTGATCAGCGGCCACGCCTGGGCTGCCGCGCCGAGCGTGGCACGCACCGCGCGCAACTTGTCCTCCGAACGCCCGGCCAGCGCGATTCGCGCCGTTCCGCCAGCCGTGGCCAAGTACTCGGCCGTCAGCTTGCCGGCGAATCCCGTCGCCCCGTATAGAACCAGATCGAACTCACGCTGCGTCACGATGCTGACGCTACCCGAGCAGTTCTGGCAGTTGAACGTCTTCGTCGCGCAGGTGCTTGCCCAGAAATGCGCTCACCACCTGGTACCAGATCTTGGCGTGCTCAGGCGCCAGCACCCAATGATTTTCGCTCGGATAGTAGAGGAAACGGTGGGGGCTGGATCCGTCCTCGTCGGCGGGCAGACCAGAGTGGGCCAGCAACTCGTACCACAGCCGCAGGGCTTCTCCGATCGGCACGCGGTAATCCTTGTCACCGTGGATGACCAGCATCGGGGTACGGATCTGGCCGACGAACCGATGCGGCGAATTGTGCTGTGCCATCTCGGGGGTCATCTCGCGAGCCCACCAATAGGCACCGTCGGTGGTGGGGCCGAACTGATCGAGCGCCCACAGGCCGGCATGGGTGACGATGGCGTCGAAGCGGTCTGTCTGACCGGCGATCCAGTTGGCCATGTAGCCGCCGAATGATCCGCCCATCGCCGCGGTCACCGACGCGTCGACCCGCGGATGCGCGCACGCCGCGTCCGTCGCGGCAAGCAGATCGGTGTAGGGCGCCCCACCCCAGGCACCCCAACCGCGCTGGATGAACTCCTGGCCGTACCCGGTGGACAGCCCAGGGTCCGGCATGAGCACCGCGTAGCCCTGTGCGGTGAGCAGCCATGGGTTCCAGCGCCAGTGCCAGCTGTTCCAGCTGCCCAATGGGCCGCCATGAATCCACAGCACCAGTGGAGCGGCCTCGTCACCGGTGGGCAGGGTCAGCCAGGACCGGACCGGCGCGCCGTCTTCTGCGGTGGCGGTCAGCTCGGTGAGAGTGCCTGGCAGTTCCGGCCAATCCAGGCACGGCAGCTCGGTGATGGTGCCGTCCGGGTCGAGGCGCACGGGATGCGGCGGCGCGGTGTACGAGCTGCGCAGCGCATAGATCACACCGCCGGGCGCGGTACGCACATTGCTGTAGGTGTAGTCGTCATCGGTGCGGCGGGTGACGCTTCCGGTGACCGGGTCGACGCCGAAAATCGGTCCGCGCCCTGATTCGTCCGCGGTGACGATCAACGTCGATGAGTCCTGCGACCAGGTCACCGAATTGGGCCACCGGTCCCAATTGACGGTCAGCTCCACCGGCTCCGCACCGAACTGCATGCAGCACAACGTGAGCCGCGGCGCTTCGGTGGGTGTCGAGTGGGTTTCGCGCAAGAATGCCACCGCGTGCCCGTCCGGCGCGATCGACGGAGCACCCAGGTCGGCGCCCGGCTCGTCGGCGATCGTGGTGCGGTCGCCGGTCTCGCGGTCGATACGCACCAGGATCGACCGGATCGATGCTCCCGGGCCCGGCACCTGCCAGGAGCTCACCACGAACAGCCCGTCGGCGCTGACGTCGAATGCAGCCTCCCGCAAGGCCTCTCCGGGGTTCGCGGTGAGATCGGTCGGCCCGTCCGCATCAAAGAGGTGCGGTTGTTCCGGGCCGAGATGGTGGTCCCAGTGCCGGACCGGGTATCCGGCGTGCAACACGGCCGACACCTTGGCGTCCTTGCGCCGGTCCCGCAGCGTCTTGTCGGCGTCGACATCACCGGCCGAGGGCAACAGTGTTGCGGCCACCACCGTGACGTCGGCCGCGGCCGCACTCACCACACCGGCGACACCGCCGGGCATGGTCAGCATCTCGACGGCTTCCCCACCTGTGGCCGGCAGCCGCCACAGCGCCGCGGGCGGTTTGTCCTCGTCGGCGCTCGGCCGCACCGCCAGGAACAGCAGGTCGGCCTCGGCGGTGAAAGCAGGTGCCGATTCACCTTTGGCGCCGTGCGTCAACCGGCGGGCGGGCCGGCGCCCCGTGGGATCCAATTCCCATACCGCGCTGACGAATTCCGTGCGCTTGTCATTCAATGAGCTGATTGTGGTGACCAGTCGCGAACCGTCCGGTGAAACCGCAAGGCCCGCTACCCGTGGCAGCGCAAGATACTCGTCGAGGTCGTGAAACGGGGTCATGCTCGACCACGGTAGCCGCCGCCGGCAGTTGCCGATCCCAACTCCGGTCGCGGCAACACGCGTGGCGCTCGTTACATTCGAACGATGGCAAAGCCGATCCTCGTTGTCGGAGCCGGCATCACCGGACTGGCGAGCGCCGTCGCGCTGCAGCGGCGCGGGTTCGAGGTCGATGTCGTCGAAGCGCGGACCGACACGGCATCAGGCGCCGGTATCAGCATCTGGCCCAACGCATTGGCCGCCCTCGACGAGATCGGCCTCGGTGACGCCGTGCGCGGTGCGGGTGGCCGGGTCGCCGCGGGGGCGCTGCGCTGGCACGACGGCACCTGGCTGCGGCGGCCGGCACGGGAACGGATGATCAGGAGCCTGGGCGAACCGCTCGTCGTCATTCGGCGCTCCGAACTGACCGACATCCTGGCCGCAGCATTGCGACCCGGCACGGTGCACTACGGGCTGGCAGTCGACGACCTCGTCGCCACCGGCTCCGGAGTGCGGGTGACGCTGTCTGACGATTCCAGCCGGGAGGCGGCCGCCGTGCTCGGCGCCGATGGGGTCGCTTCGGTGGTGGCCCGCCATCTGAACGGCCCGCTGACACGTCGTTATGCCGGCTACACCGCCTGGCGTGGAGTGGCTGACTACATGCTCGACCCGGAGTTGTCCGGCGAAACCCTCGGCGCCGGCGTGGAGGTCGGACATGTCCCGCTCGGATCCGATCACACGTATTGGTTCGCCACCCAGCGGGCCCCGCAGGGCCAGACGGCGCCCGACGGGGAGCTGGCCCATCTACGGCGGGTGTTCGGCTCGTGGGCCGAACCCGTTCCTGCTCTACTCGCCGCCTCGGATCCGGCCGAGGTGTTGCGCAACGATCTCTACGACCGCGCGCAGGCCCGCTGCTGGGCGCGCGGCCCCGTCGTGATCGCGGGCGACGCCGCGCACCCGATGCGTCCACATCTCGGCCAGGGCGGCTGTCAGGGCCTGGAGGATGCGGCGATCCTGGCGGGGCTGGCCGACGGGGCGACGGATCTGCCCGACGCGTTCGCACGGTTCGCCGCGCTGCGGCGGCCCCGGGTGAACACGCTGGTACGCAAATCGGCACTCATCGGCCGGATCGTCAATCTGCGCCCGGCAACGCTCAGTGCCGTCGCAGGGCGCGCCACCGTGCTGGTTCCCGAGTTCGTGCTGACCCGGCAGCTGGCATCGATCGCGTCGCGGTCGGCCTTCACACCGGTGCGCTGAACGGCACCGCCTGACCGGTGGCCATCCTCAGCGCGCCGCGCCGAGCGACACCAGCGGGTCGAGGAGCGACGAACAGAGCTGGCGCAGGTTGAAGATGCCGAGCACGCTGCCGGGCCGCACCGCGGCACAACCACCCGTGGGCGCGGCCGGCGCGGCCGGTGCTCCCCAAACGGCCGGGGAGCCCGCGCGCGTGCCGCACGTCGGCCACGCGCCGAGCCCCTGGGTGGCGAGCACGTTCTCGGCGACCCTGATCTGCTCTTCTCGGGACGCGCCGGCGGGAGATCCCACGCCGCCGTGAGCGGCCCAGGTGGTCGGCTTGAACTGCAAACCGCCGTAGTGGCCGTTTCCGGTGTTGGTCGACCAGTTGCCGCCGGATTCACAGGCGGCGATGGCATCCCAGTTGACCGAGTCCGCGTGCGCTGACGGAGCCGTGGGCACGGACAGGATCAGCGGTGCCACCGCAAGCACACCGGCTCCGACTATCAGCCAAAAACCCCTGGTTGTCGCCCTCGAGATGTTCCTCATCGCGGTCCTTCCCCGACCTTCGACACGAGGACCGCACAGAACCTTCGTCACGTTTGGGCAACCATGCGGTCACTAATGAGTTCGTGTGACCAACCTCACGCGTTACACGGGAGGCTGAAGTTCTCATGGAGGCTGGAGTAACCGGAGGGCCTGATGGGGAAACTGAAACGGTGCCGGGCGCGTGGCCCGGCACCGTTTCGTACTACGTCCTACTGGGTACAGACAGGACTAGCCGCGCTGACCGCACACCGGCCAGGCGCCGATGCCCTGAGTGTTCAGCACGTTCTCGGCCACCCGGATCTGCTCCGAGCGCGATGCGTTGTGGGGCATGCCCGCGCCGCCGTGCGAGCGCCAGGTGCCCAGGTTGAACTGCAGGCCGCCGTAGTAGCCGTTACCGGTGTTGATCGACCAGTTACCGCCGGACTCGCAGGAGGCGACGGCGTCCCAGTTGACGCTGTCCGCATTGGCGGTGCCGGTCGCCAGCGCCATCGGGGCCAGAGCGAGCGCTCCGGTCATGGCGGCCAGGCCGAGCGTCTTGCGGATGTTCTTCATGCGTTCCTTTCGCCAAGCGCGCGCCACCCACGCCCGCTGACGCGGGCGCACAGCAGCCTGGACTCCAGGCCGGAGGAGTTGGTTCGCGCCGTCTCGGTCAGGCACGAAAGGGGGACTGAATGCCAGGCCGGGATCAAGCCCCCGGCCCCCGCGCGGTCGTTCTCGCCGCGGCAGCCCCGCTCACACGCAGGTTCTTGGTGTTGAAATTATTTGCTCCGTCTGGAGTCGTCAGGGACGGTACAAAGATCTCGAACGGAAGTCATGTCAATGTAGAAGTGGCCTCGGAAAGATCACAGACAGATAACGAGACGATTAGAGAATCGTTTATGCAGGTCAACTCCGCGTTCTAACGGTTTCACCGTTCCGAGAAGCGACCGACAGGCAGTGACTGAGATCACGGTCATTTTGTGAGCCGCCCCACTTGCCTGAGTGCTCCGAGCGCCTGGATTTCGCGTCCGCCGACGCATAAGCACTGGTAGATGCCATCGGCCAGTGTTACGTAACCCTCTGCGGAGCCGGAAACCGGTTCGCTGTCGGCCCGCATCGCGGGACCCGGCCACGCTGCTGGCCGATTGCCTTGCCACGCAACGGATACGCCCCAGCCGGCGACCGGCCGGGGCCAGGACACCGCTCATCACCGAGGTCGTCACCGCCGCCGTCAGAGCGCTAAATGCATTGCAGTCCAGACTGTTTCATTCTCAGATACCACCAGAACGACGGGTCAGGGGCGGGCTGTGGTCGGCGCCGAGGCCCTCCTGGGCTCCCTGCCGCGAGAAAGGCCGGGGTCGAGACGGTTTTCACCCGTCCGCCACCGTGACCAACACGGCGAATATCGAATACACGCGCCGATACCGCCGCACAAAACCCGCGAGATACCCACGGCGCGTGGGTATCTCGGACAACATTCATGAGGCCCGCAAAGGCAGTGCAGGCAATTTCCCATTTAAGAATCGAAATGTCGACACAGAAGTAATGACGAAACAATTGCTAATTTATCTCGAAACGATAAATAGAGGCCAACAGTGCGGAGAATTCACAATTTGCTGGAGGCGGTTTGGCAGTTGTGCGCGGAACTCAGGGCAGATCTGCCGCGCTGTTGACATTGGTCAATGCGCGCTGTGGCGCCATCACGATCCGCTGTGTGTCGACGGTTTCTGCCAATGCCCGCATACTGCGCTCACCGTCGGACACCAACGCGGCGATCCGTTCAGTCAGCGAGCTCCGATAGATGCCGGCCAGGTAATGGTCTCGGCCGTCCCAGGGCAGCACGATGTCGGCGCCCAGCCGCACCGCCGGGTCGAGAAGTTGATCGATGAGATCTGCTGACAGGAACGGCATGTCGACCGCGCACACGAAGGCCAACTCACCGCCGGATTCGGCGACCGCACGTAGTCCCCTGCCGGTTGCGACCAGCGGCCCCACGCCACGTACCTCGTCGCGCAGGACGTGAGCGGTCAGCTCGGGCAGTGGTTGACCGGGAGCGGCGATGACGAAGACAGGTGAACAACGTTGACTGACTGCCGAGACCACCCGCTCAACCATTGTCGTTCCCTCGAACGGCAAGGTGGCCTTGTCACGGCCCATACGACGGGATGCCCCGCCCGCCAACACCACAGCAGCCAACGGAACAGGCGATGTCACGCCCGTGACGTTAGCGCACGTTAGTCGACAGTCCAGGTATCTTTGCCCCGAAGCAGCGCTTGCAGGGCCGCCGTGTCGTGTGCCTTGGCTTTCTGAGCAGCCTGAATCTGCTGGCGCGCAGCATCGTCGTAGGTGGGCTTGTTCACCTGGCGGAAGATGCCCATCACCATGTGTTCGAGGTTCTGCTCAGACAGCCGTGACAGCGCGAACGCGTACGCGGGGTCGTCGAGCTGCGCATCGTGCACGACGATTTCGTCGGCGGACACGTCCGCGGTCTTGGCCGCTTCAAGGCCGAATCCGGACTTGACCACGCAATACTCGCCGTCAGCTCCGAAGGTGATCGGCTCGCCGTGGCTGACACTGATCAACCGTTCCTCGGAGCCTTCCTTGCGCAGGGCGTCGAAGGACCCGTCGTTGAAGATCGGGCAGTCCTGCATGATCTCGACCAGTGCGGCACCGCGGTGCGCCGCCGCGGCGCGCAACACCTCCGAGAGGCCTTTGCGGTCGGAGTCCAGTGCCCGGCCGACGAAGGTCGCCTCGGCACCGAGCGCCAGTGACACCGGGTTGAACGGGTAGTCCAGCGACCCCATCGGGGTGGACTTGGTGACCTTGCCGGTCTCCGAGGTCGGCGAGTACTGCCCCTTGGTCAGACCGTAGATCCTGTTGTTGAACAGCAGGATCGTGATGTTCATGTTGCGCCGCAACGCGTGGATCAGGTGATTGCCGCCGATCGACAACGCGTCGCCGTCACCGGTGACCACCCATACCGACAGGTCCGGCCGGGCCAACGCCAGGCCGGTGGCGATGGTCGGGGCACGGCCGTGGATCGAGTGGAAACCATAGGTCTCCAGGTAGTACGGGAAGCGGCTGGAGCACCCGATACCGCTGATGAACGCGATGTTCTCGCGACGCAGCCCCAACTCGGGCAGGAAGTTCCTGATCGTGTTGAGGATGACGTAGTCGCCGCACCCCGGGCACCAGCGGACCTCCTGGTCACTGGTGAAGTCTTTGCCCTTCTGCGGCTGGTCCGTCGTCGGCACCAGGGCAGTCTTGGTCAGCGGTGTCAGGCCCAGATCTTGATGGTCCGCGCCAACTAGGTCAGTCATGCGTTCGCTCCCACACTCGTCTCCACCGTGGCCGCCGCCAACCGTGCAAACTTCGCCTTGTCCGATTCCTTGTCGCCCAGCGTTCCGTCCAGCGCGGCATCGATGATGCCTTCGATCTCGTCCGCCAGGAACGCCATGCCTTCAACCTTGGTCACCGACTGAACATCGACCAGGTACCTGCCCCGGAGCAGCAGCGCAAGCTGGCCCAGGTTCATTTCCGGCGCAACCACCTTGGGGTAGCGACGGAGTACCTCACCGAGGTTAGCCGGGAACGGGTTGAGATGACGCAGATGCGCGTGGGCCACCTTGATTCCCTTACGCCGGGCGCGACGGCACGCCTCACCGATCGGGCCGTACGAGCTGCCCCAGCCGAGCAACAGCAATTCGGCTTCACCGCTCGGATCGTCGACCTCGAGCTCGGGCACCGAGATACCGGAGATCTTCTCCTGACGCAGCCGCACCATCAGGTCGTGGTTCTTGGGTTCGTAGGAGATGTTGCCCGAACCGTTGGCAGCCTCCAGGCCCCCGATGCGATGCTCCAGACCCGGTGTGCCGGGCACGGCGAACTGGCGGGACAACGTCTCGGGATCCCGTGCGTACGGCTGGAACGGCTCACCCTCCTTGGCGAAGGTGTGCTCGATGGCCGGATAGGTGCTCACGTCGGGGATGCGCCACGGCTCCGAACCGTTGGCCACCGCACCGTCGGACAGGATGATCACCGGGGTGTGGTAGTTCACCGCGATGCGGGCGGCCTCGACCGCGACGTCGAAGCAATCCGACGGCGACCGCGGGGCCAGTACCGCCACCGGGGATTCACCGTTGCGGCCGAACAGCGCCTGCAGCAGATCGGCCTGCTCGGTCTTGGTCGGCAGACCGGTCGAAGGGCCGCCGCGCTGCACGTCGATGACGATCAATGGCAGCTCGGTCATCACCGCCAGGCCGATGGCTTCGGACTTCAGCGAGACACCGGGCCCCGAGGTGCTGGTCACGCCGAGCGCGCCACCGTAGGAGGCGCCGATGGCCGCACCGATGCCTGCGATCTCGTCCTCGGCCTGGAACGTCAGCACATTGAAGTTCTTGTGTTTGGACAGTTCGTGCAGGATGTCCGAAGCCGGGGTGATCGGATAGGTCCCGAGTACCACCTGAACGCCGGCGAGCTGACCGGCCGCGACAATGCCGTACGCCAATGCGGTGTTACCCGAGATCTGGCGGTATTCGCCCGAGTGCAGCTTGGCCGGCGCCACCTCGTAGGTGATGGCGAAGGCCTCGGTGGTCTCGCCGTAATTCCAGCCGGCCTTGAGCGCCAGCACGTTGGCCTCGGCGATTTCGGGCTTGCGGGAGAACTTGTCGCGGATGAAGGTTTCGCTGTGCTCCAGTTCGCGGCCGTACATCCACGACAGCAGCCCGAGCGCGAACATGTTCTTGGCGCGCTGGCCGTCCTTCTTGGTGGCGCCGATCACCTCGACCGCGCCGAGCGTGAGGGTGGTCATCGCGACGGACTGCACCACATAGTCGGACAGCTCGTCGGTCTCCAGCGGATTGGCGTCGTAGCCGACCTTGGCGAGGTTGCGCTTGGTGAACTCGTCGGAGTTGGCGATGATCAGACCGCCCCGCGGCAGATCGGACACGTTGGCCTTCAGCGCCGCCGGGTTCATCGCGACCAGCACATCAGGGCGGTCGCCCGCGGTGAGGATGTCGTAGTCGGCGATCTGGATCTGGAACGACGACACACCGGGCAGCGTGCCCTGTGGCGCGCGGATCTCGGCGGGGTAATTCGGTTGGGTGGCAAGGTCATTGCCGAACAGCGCTGCCTCGGTGGTGAAGCGGTCACCGGTCAGCTGCATCCCGTCGCCGGAGTCGCCGGCGAAGCGGATGACGACCTTTTCCAGCTTCTGCCGCGGCGCGGTGCCATTGCCGTTGCCGTTCTCACCCACGGCTACCGCCTTTCACGCTACTTCGGCCACGCCTGTCGAGTCGCCGTCCTGCGGCGCGCCTCCGGTTCGATGGACACCGAAATTTTTATGTCACTGCCAGTACCGATTATTGCACTGCTCTTAGGCTGGACTTCACCGAGGCGCGGTCCGACACGCGACACGAATGCCACCGAAGGCACTGCTCATAGAGGTGAAGAAGCCCGGTTTGAGACACCACTGTGGTTTTCGTCACGTTTTGGAGAATGTCATTCTCTAAGGAAATGCTACCCGTCGGTAGCGCGCAGCTAGCACTGGCAAGCACCAACTTGACAGCTGTCAACTCAACGCTACGACCTGCGGTTACACGCCTTGGGAGGTGCCGACCTGCACCCGCTTCTGCAGCTCCCGGGCGACGAGTTCGCTAGCACGTTCAGCGGCGTGGCGCGGTTCGGCACCGGCCGCCCGGTTGGCGACATAACAGGCCGTGAACATGTCCCCGGCGCCGGTCGTCTGGACTCCGAGCACCCGCCACGCAGCAGGTACCCGCACGATGTCGCCCTCCAGGTAAATGACGCAGCCCTCGGACCCGTAGGTCACCACGATCTCCGGCACACCGAGCCGGCGAGCCGTTGAAGCATCGAAGGGGCCGTCGGCGACCACCAGTGCCTCATCCTCGGCGAGTTTGAGAACGTCCAGATGCGTCAGCAGGTCAGTCGAGAAATGCCGGTCCTCGACCAAAGGGCCGAGCCGGTCCGCACGCACCAGGCCCTGCCCGTCGTAGGCGACGCGGTGCCCGCGGGCGGCGAGAACCTCAAGCGTGCCTGCCGGAAAGTCTGTGCGCAGCAGCGGCGCGAGGTGCACCCAGGTCGTGTGTGGGTCGGCGGCCTCGATCTCGGCGGCGCCCCAGACCGGCCCGATGGCCTCCACCGACATATGTCGATGGTCGGTGTCGTCGTAGTCGAGGCGGAACGAACTGGTCCGGTCCGACGGCAGGATCGCGACCATGTCACCGAAGCGGTCCAGCAGCGGGTCGAACAGCGCGTGGTCGACTTCGGCGCCCATCGCGGCGATGCGGCCGGTTCCGCCGGTCGCCTCCAGCGCCACCCCGGCAAATGACGCACATCCGCCCGGGCTCCTCGGTGCTCCGTCGATCACATCGATCGCCAAGTTGCCGAGCACGGTCACGCCGGGGACTAACTCTGTCCGCATCAAGAGAGTCTCCCGGTCGTGGTCTGGCGGCGTCCGGCGCATCCAGGTAGCGGTGTGGCCGTGCGGGCGAAATGGTAGTCGGGATCGTTGGTGGCCCTCATGGCGGCAGGTTGTAGGGCGTGATCACCTGGATCGGCGTGGGACGGGCGGGCTCGACCGGAAGGGCGCCGTGTTGGGCAAGGATCAGCCGCATCGCCAGCCGGGCGTCGGCCCGCAGATCGTTGTGCAGCACCACCGATATCTTGCCGTCACGCAGCAGTGTCCGGTTGTCGGCGTCGAGGTCGTGGGCCACGTAGACCCGGCACACTCTGCCGAGCTTCTCGAACGCCGCGACCGTCGCGGTGTTGCCGCCGCCCGGCGAATACACCGCCTCCACCGACGGATTCCGCCGCAGCGCCTCGAGCACCAGCCGTTCGGTGGTGGCATCGATGCCGTCGCTGTCGCTCACTTCGACGATGTCGCGGCCGGAGGACCGCAGCCCGGACCGGAACCCGACCTCCCGCTCCCCCTCACCACGAAAAACTGTGCGACTCAAAGTGATCAGGACCGACGACGGTGCCGACCCGAGCCACTGATCCATCAGATACGCCGCGGTCGCGCCGGCCCCGTGGTTGTCGATCCCGACGTAGGCGCAGCGGGAACTGTGCGGCACGTCGGTCGTGTAGGTCACCACGGTGACGCCCGCAGCAACGAGTCGATCGATGGCCTCGACAATCTCCGGCTGATCCGGCGCCTTGAGCACCACACCGTGACTGCCGCGGATCCTGGCCAGCGCGTCGACCATCTGGTCCGTCGCCCCCGACTCCCACAGGCGGAACCGGGCCCGCAGCATCGCCGGGGCGAACGCAGGCAGTTCAGCCTCGATCGCCGCACGGAACGCATCGGAGAAACGGCGGGGCGTCTGCATCACCACGTCGATCAGGAAGCGACGCCCGTTCAGCCGCAACTGCGCCCGTTGCTTGTCGAGGTCGGCGATCGCCTGCAGGACCTCCGCGCGGGTGTTCTCGCGGACGCCGGGCCTGTCATTGAGCACACGGTCCACCGTCGCCTCGCTCAGGCCCGCCTGCTGAGCGATTTCCCGCACTTTGTATCGGTGCACGTTCCCCCTTTTCTCGCGCGCCTTTTCCCGCCAGGGTGTGTGAGGGGTTTTTGATGGGTTTCTGCCGTTGATTGTGGCACAGTACACAGCGAGACTAGCTGCCATGGCCGCACCGCTGAACACCGCGCATCGGGCATGGATCGAGGAACCCGACTGTTCGCTCGAGGACTTCCGCGCCCAGGTTGCCCGCGAAACCGACCCGTCGGACTACCCGCATGCCGTGGATGTGCGTCGCAACATTCCGGTCTACTCCGCGACCGCGATCGCCCGCACCGAGCGGCGGGCGCTGCAGACCGAACTCATCCGTGCCCTGAGCGAGGGTCCCGGCGTCGTGGTGTTCGATGGCGGCTTCGACCACGACCTGCTGGATCGTGCCAGCGGTGCGTTCAACTCGATCATCGCCGCACAGCGCGCCGACGGCGCCGCCGCAGGTGATCACTTCGGCAAGGCCGGAGCCAACGACCGCATCTGGAACGCCGCCCAGAAGCTCGCGCTGCACAGCCCGGACGTCTTCGCCGAGTACTACGCCAACGACGTCCTCGCACTCGTCTCGCAGGCCTGGCTCGGCCCGCGCTACCAGGTGACCTCGCAGGTGAACGTCGTCAATCCCGGTGGCGCCGCGCAGGTTCCGCATCGCGACTACCACCTTGGTTTCGTCGCCCCCGACCAGCTGGCCGACTATCCGCTGCACCTGCACCGGCTCTCGCCCGCGTTGACGCTGCAGGGCGCAGTCGCCCACTGCGATATGCCACTGGAGAGCGGGCCCACGATGCTGTTGCCCTACTCGCAGCGTTTCGAAGCCGGCTACATCGCGTTCTACCGGCCCGAGTTCATCGAGTTCTTCGCGGCCCACCACGTGCAGGTACCGCTGCGCAAAGGCGATTCGGTGTTCTTCAACCCTGCGCTCTACCACGGAGCCGGCGCGAACACCTCGGCCGACATCAGCCGGATGGCCAACCTACTGCAGATCTCCTCGCCGTTCGGTCGTGCCATGGAGTCGCTGGACCGCACCGCGATGGTGCGCGCCATCTATCCCGCCCTGCTCGCGATGAAGGCCGCCGGACGCCCGCGGCGCGCGCTGGCCAACGCCGTCAATGCCACCGCCGAGGGTTACCCCTTCCCCACCAACCTCGACCAGGACCAACCGATCGGCAGTCTGGCCCCGGCGAGCCAGGTGGACACCGTCCTGGCTGCACTGGACGCCGACCTCCCCTTGGCAGATCTCGATCGCGAATTGCATGCCCAACACGAACGGAGAATCCCATGACCACGCTCGGCGTCATCGGCCTGGGGCGCATCGGCGCATTCCATGTCGACACCCTGTCCGGACTGGACGGTATCGACAGACTCATCGTGGCCGACGAACGCCCCGACGTGGTCGCCGCAGTGGCGGCCAAACATGGTGCCACGCCTGCTGATTCGGTCGAGGACCTGCTCGATTCCGGAGTAGACGGCGTGGTGGTCGCCGCCGCCACCGGAGCCCACGCCGAGCTCACACTGGCTGCCGTGCACCGCGGACTGCCGACGTTCTGCGAGAAGCCGATCGCCGCGACCGCCGCCGAAAGCGCCCATGTCGCAGAGGCGATCGCCCGTTCGGGCGTACCTGTGCAGGTGGGATACCAGCGGCGGTTCGACGCCGCGTTCGCCGCGGCCAAACGCGCGGTCGACGAAGGAACACTGGGACAGTTGCACACCGTGCGCAGCACCACCATGGATCCCGCGCCGCCGCCGATGGAATACATCGCCGGTTCCGGAGGGATCTTCCGCGATTGCGCCGTGCACGATTTCGATGTGCTGCGGTGGATCACCGGCCAGAACGCGGTGGAGGTGTACGCCACCGGGACCGTGCAGGGCGATCCGCGTTTCGCCGAATACGACGATGTCGATACCGCCGCGGCGGTGGTGACGTTCGACGGCGGTGCGATGGGCATCGTGTCGGCAGCACGCTACAACGCCCGCGGCTATGACTGCCGCCTGGAGGTCCACGGCTTCAACGACACCGTGGTGGCAGGGTGGGACCAGGGAGCACCGATGCGGAACATGGATCCGGACAACGATTTTCCGTCCGGCCCCTACCACCACTTCTTCATGGACCGCTTCACCGACGCCTTCCGCGCCGAACTCGCCGGGTTCGTATCGGTGGTCAACGGCAACGCGATCCCCGGCGCAACAGTCGCCGACGCGGTCGAGGTGGCCTGGTTGGCCGAGGCCGCGACCGAATCACTACGACGCCACGCACCGGTACGCATCGAGGAGGTCCGCAACGCATGAGTGCCATCAAAATCGCCGGAGCACCGATCTCCTGGGGTGTCTGCGAGGTACCCGGTTGGGGATATCAACTGCCCCCGGATCGGGTGCTCGCCGAAATGCGCGGCGCGGGCCTGAGCGCCACCGAACTAGGTCCCGAGGGGTTCCTGCCTGCCGACACCGACGACTTGACGGCCACCCTGGCCGCACAGGACCTTTCGTGCGTCGGCGGTTTCGTGCCGGTCGTACTGCACGACGCCGACCACGATCCCGCTACCGATCTCGCCGGCCCGCTGGCGTCCCTGCGCGCCGCCGGAGCCGACGTGGTGGTGCTTGCCGCGGCCACCGGAGCCGACGGGTACGACTCGCGCCCGGAGCTCGACGGGAACCAGTGGGCGACGCTGCTGGCCAACCTCGACCGGCTCGCCGACATCGTTTCCGACGCGGGACTGTTGGCGGTGCTGCACCCACACGTCGGCACCATGGTGGAGTCCCGGTCCGATGTGGACCGGGTGCTCGCCGGTTCGGCGATCGCGCTCTGCCTGGACACCGGCCATCTGCTGATCGGCGGCACCGATCCGGTGGAACTCGCCAAGGCCGTACCCCAGCGCATTGCGCACACTCACCTCAAAGACGTCGACGCGGCATTGGCCACCCGGGTGCAGTCGGGCGACATCACCTATACCGATGCCGTCAAGGCAGGCATGTACACGCCGCTGGGCACCGGTGACATCGACATCGCGGGCATCGTCTCCGTTCTGCGGGACAACGGTTTCGACGGCTGGTTCGTCCTCGAACAGGACACCATCCTCGAGGGCGAACCCACCGGTGACGGGCCGGTCGCCGACGTGGTCACCAGCGTCGCCTACCTGACCAGCGTCACAGCATGACCCTGCGCATCGGGGTACTCGGCGCATCGCGGATCGCCGAGAAGGCCATCGTCGGCCCGGCGGCTGAACTGGGTCATCGTCTGGTGGCGGTGGCGGCGCGCGATCCGCAGCGGGCGGCGGCCTTCGCCGACAAGTACGGGGTGGAGCGGGTCCTCGACGGCTACCAGGCGGTGATCGACGACCCCGAGGTCGACGTCATCTACAACCCACTGGCCAACTCGTTGCACGCACCGTGGAACCTCGCGGCGATCGCCGCAGGCAAGCCGGTCCTGAGCGAGAAACCGTTCGCGCGCAACAAGTCCGAAGCCCTGTCGGTCGCGCAGGCGGCTGAAGCCGCTGGCATCACGGTGCTCGAAGGCTTCCATTATTTCTTCCATCCGGTGACGCAGCGGGCGTTCACCCTGGCGGCCGCCGGTGAGCTGGGCGCGATCACGCGTGTCGAAGTGCGGATGGGCATGCCCGCGCCCGGGGACGCCGACCCGCGTTGGTCTCTGGAGTTGGCCGGTGGCGCGCTGATGGATCTGGGCTGCTACGGGTTGCACATCATGCGATCGTTGGGCCGCCTGGTGCTGGGCGGTGCGCCGTCGATCCTGAGCGCCCGCGCCGAACAGCGCTCACCCGGTGTCGACGCACGGTGCGATGTCGAACTCTCATTTCCCGGTGGGACGACGGGATTGGCGACGCATTCGATGGTGGCCGAAGCGTATTCATTCACAATCCGGATCGTCGGTACCGGCGGTGAAGCGCTGGTCCACGATTTCATCCGGCCCAACGACGACGACCGGTTGACAGTGCGGTCCGCGGCATCCGAGCGAGTCGAGCGGTTGGGCACCCGCCCCAGCTACACCTATCAACTCCAGGCATTCGCCGATCATGTGCAGAACGGGGCACCGCTACCGTTCGGCACCGCGGATGCAGTGGACAACATGGCCTTCGTCGACGCGGCCTACCGGGCCGCGGGACTTGAGCCCCGCTGACGGTTGGCGACCGTACGATCCACAGTGTGAAGCTGTCGACGCTGGACCTCGCGACGCGCAAGTTCTGGCGGGTCACCGGCCGCGTCGTCGACCTCGACGGTACCCACGCGTGGCTGCAGGCCCCCTTGGGCACGAGGGACGGTGGAAACAGCTGGCTACGGGCCGAAGCTGCCCGGCGCGGCGGCGCATTGACCGAGGGCGATCCCGATGCCGGCTTGCAGCCCGGCCTTGCCGGGCTGGCAGGGCCCGGGTTCGATCCCGCGACGGTGCACCCGATGATTCACGACTTCTACACCCACACAGCGCGATGGCGGATGGAGGTGTGGAGCAGCTGGTCGCCGCTGTTCTGGCCTGGCGGAGAGCTAGTCTCGCGCCTATTCGGCAAGCGGGTGCGACAGCTGGCGCTGCCGATGCGGCCACTGGATGTCGCGCGCGGCATGGACGGCCGGGTATCGGTGATCACCGACAGCGGCGGTACTCAGGTGGCGGCAGGATGGATCCGGACCCTGCGCGGCAACGGCGACACTGTGTTCAGCGGATGTTATTCGCGCAGAAAGCTTCCCGATGCCCTGCGCCCCAGTGTCCATGTGACGTTCCCGCTGGAGGAGGGCAACGTGCAGGTGTTCCTGCAGCCACAGCACCGGCCGGCCGGTGGCCTGCGGCTCGCGTCACCGGCTGGGTCGTGGGGCGCGGACGGGGCCTATGTGTTGGTACGTGACCGGGGACGCTACTTTGCCAAGCGCGTCCCGATACACGAGACATTCGATCTGTATGTCGATGACGAGCAGGTGCTGCGCACCGATCACGTACTGCGGGTGTGGAATACGGCAGCCGTCCGATTGCACTACAAGCTGGAACGTCGCGGAACGTAACAAGTACGCCCGTTCCAGCTGCCGTACTCGGACAGCGGACGGAACCGGTAGGTTGCGAACTCGTGATGAAAGTCCCGGCGTCGCCGCTCCGCCATCGCGTCGGCATGCATGGCGGGGTCTGCGACTTCGGCGATGCCACTGTGACCGTGCACCATATCGGTCATCGCCCGAACCGAGTTCCAGATCGAGAACGTGGGGATCGACCGGGGCGCAACATGTGCCGCCTGAGGCGGGCGGCACAACAGCGGCACCGCCGCCACTATGGGCATCTCGACGAGATGAAAGGTGAACACGCCGAGATCGGTCATGGCATAAGTATCGGCGCAGCCGTCGAGCCGCGTATCACCAGTTTGGGCTCGCACACCAGGTCGACCCTGGCATCAGTGGAGTCGATGCGCTCAACGGCGCGGCCGACGGCGAGATCGGCGAGCTGAGCGCTGTCCTGACCGACAGTGGTCAGGTCGACGTGCGTCAGACCCGCAAGCGGGCTGTCGTCGAAACCGACCACCGACACGTCGTGCGGCACCCGCACTCCAGCACGGATCGCAACATCGATGAAGCCGAGCGCGCACCGGTCGTTGAACGCGAATACCGCTGTCGGAAGCGGTGATTCCAGCAGGGCTGTCGCAGCAGCCGCGCCCGCACGTTCGGTGCTACCACCGTTGACGATCGTCGCGCCGACTCCCGCCGCGGACGCCGCGGTGCGGTAGCCCTTGCGCCGTTCGGCCGCGCCGGGTGCGCGTCCGCCATCCAGGTACGTGATCGCGGTGTGACCGAGCCCGGCCAGGTGCTCGACGGCCAGCCCGGCGCCGAACACGTCATTGTTGCGGACAACGTCCACCCCACGCGCCTTCCGCGCAACCGCCACCACCGGCAGCCGGGTGTCGAGTTCGACCAGCTCGCGGGTGGGAAGTTCAGGGCCGATCAGCACAAGCGCCTCGACGCGGTCGTCGAGCAGGGTGCGCACCGCCTTGCGTTCGTCGTGGTGGGGCGTGACGCAGCTCAGCAGGACGTCGTAGCCACGCTGTTCGGCGGCCCGGTAGACCCCGTCGACCAGACCGGCGTGGAACTCCTGCCCCGCAGTGAAGACCACCCCGAGAAGATTGGTGCGCTGTGAGCGCAACATGCGCGCCCGTGGGTCCGGCCGGTAGCCGAGCTCGTTTGCGGCTTGGCGCACCCGCTCGCGGGTGGCGTCGCTGGCACCGGGCGCTTCCCGCATCACGATTGACACCAGGGCGCGGGACACCCCCGCGCGCGCTGCCACATCATGAAGGGTCGGACGGTCCCGCATGCGGAGCAGTCTAGAACGTTCTAGAAAAATCCTTGACTGCATCCGTCGCGCAGGATTTACTTTGCGTCGAACTAGAACGTTCTAGCTTTATCAGGAGCCCTCATGTCAGACAATCTTCGCTTCTGTCTCACCGCCACGGCGGCGCGGTGATGACCTTCGATCTGGCCGTCTGTGCGGAGATGGTGTTTACCGAGCTCGATATCGTCGAGCGCGCCCGGCGGATATCGGACCTGGGCTTCTCGGTGGAGATCTGGAGTTTTCACGATAAGGATCTCGACGCGCTCGCCGCCACGGGAGCCCGGTTCTCGTCGATGACCGGGTATCTGCACGGCGATCTCTACGATCCCGAGGGCGCCCGCGAGGTCGTGCGGACGGCCCAGAAGGCGATCAGAGCCGCTGAGGTGCTCGGTGTTCCGCGGCTTGTGGTGCATCCCGGTGAGCTAGTGGACGGCCAGGCAGCTCGGCCACAGCATCGGGCCACCGGGCAGATGTGGCTCTCCGCGCAACGTGGACTGGAGTCGCTCGGTGAGCTTGGCGCCGATGCCGGTGTCATGTTCTGCCTGGAGAACCTGAACACGATCGTCGATCATCCCGGCGTGCCGCTGGCCAGGGCCCAGGACACGCTGGCGCTCGTCGAGTCCGTCGACCACCCCAACGTCAAGATGATGCTCGACCTGTACCACGCCCAGATCGGCGAGGGGAACCTGGTGGAACTGGTGCGCCGGGCCGGCGCGGCGATCGGCGAGATCCAGGTCGCCGATGTCCCCGGCCGCTGCGAACCGGGCACCGGTGAGATCCACTACCCGGCGGTGGCGAAAGCCTTGCGCGACAGTGGATACACCGGTCCGGTAGGCATGGAGGCCTACGCCGCCTCTGACAGCGTCGCCGCACTGGAGGCATTCCGCGCCGCGTTCAGCTGACCGCGGGTTCAGTACCGAACGTCACTGGCCAGCAGCGGCGGATACACCCTCGACGGTTGCCCGTCCACAGTGGTGCCCGCGAATTGCAACATGGCCCGCATGTCTCCGTTGAGTTCTGCCGGGTAGTTCAGCGCCGGCACGGATACCTTGTCGAGGCGATGCAACTGTTCGGGCCTCAGCGTGATGTTGAGTGCAGCCAAGTTGGCCTCCAGGTGCGCCAGGCGCCGCGCACCGATGATGGGCACCACAGTTCCGGTGCGGGCCCGCAGCCAGGCCAGCGATACTGCCGCCGAAGTGGTTTCGAGCTCGTCGGCGATGTCGGCCACTGCGTCGATGACGGTGTATTCGTCATCGTTGGGCCCGCCGACGAACGCGGCGCGCTCGGAGTCGACCACGTCGGTGCCGCGGCGGTACTTGCCCGACAGGAAGCCGTTCTTCAGCGGACTCCACGGCACCAACGCCATACCCTGATCGGCCGCCAGCGGTGCCAGCTCTCCCTCGACGGTCCGCGCCAACAGCGAATACTCGACCTGCAGCGCGACCAGCGGAGTCCAGCCCCGCAGCAGCGCCACGGTCTGAGCTTGCGCGGTGACCCAAGCCGGGGTGTTGGAGAACCCGATATAGCGGACGGTGCCTGCGCGCACCAGATCGTCGAGCGTGCGCATGGTTTCCTCGATCGGGGTGTGGCGGTCCCAATTGTGCAGCCAGTACACGTCCAGGTAGTCGGTTTGCAGCCGACGCAGGGTTTGGTGCAGCTGCGCAGTGATGGCCGACCGCCCCGCACCCCCGCCGTTCGGGTCACCCGGGAACAGGTTGGTGAAGAACTTCGAAGCCAGCACCACATGCTCGCGGCGACCGGGGCTACAGCCGAAGAAGTCGCCGAGGATCTTCTCCGAGTGCCCGTTGGTGTAGAAGTTGGCGGTATCGATGAAGTTGCCGCCCCGGTCCAGATAGCGGGCCAGGATCCGTTCCGACTCCTCGACACTGGTTCCCGCTGCACCGGGATCCTCTCCGAAGGTCATCGCGCCGAGCGCGAATGGACTGACGCGTAGACCGGACCGACCGAGGGTGACGTAGTTGTCGAGCGACATGAAACTTCTCCTTGCTGAGGCGAATTGGATGGTTCCATCGAATCCGACCTGCAGCCCCCGCGGTAGACCAATCATGGCCGACTCTTGCACAATCCTGCTTGTACTATCGTGATCGTCCACATACGCCTGCGCCAGGTGATTGGCTGAACTCATGCGCTCCGCGTCCGACTCCCTTGCCGATATTCGTGCCCTCATCGCCATGCACGCGCGTCCGGATCTGCGGACGCCGATCGACGGCCTGCTGCTGTCGAAGGTCACCAGGTCCGCGACGCCGGACTATTCATTGACCGAGCCGTTGCTGGTCGTCATGGCACAGGGCGGCAAGCGGTTGCTGTTGGGTGAGCGGGTTTTCGAGTACCGGGCCGGGCATTGTCTGATCGTGACGGCGAATCTGCCTGTCACCGGCGAGTACCTGGCGCCGTCACTGGGTATGGGACTGGTGCTGCGGCCTGCCGCGGTCGCAGCATTGATGCTGCAGGTGCCGACGGCACCCCGCACGTCGCCCACCGGACCCGCAATGGCCACTGGACCTGCCGATGCCGAGTTGCTCGACGCCGTCGCCAGAATGCTACGGCTCCTCAACCATCCCGCCGATGCCCCGGTGCTCGCACCGCTGATCGAGCAGGAGATCCTCTGGCGGTTGCTCACCGGGCCCCACGCCCAGATGGTGCGCCAGATCGGGCTCGCCGACAGCGATCTCGCGCACCTGAGTGTCGCCATCGGCTGGATACGCGAGAACTTCGCCGAGCCGGTCCGGATCGAGGATCTGGCGCGGATGTGCGGGATGAGCACCTCGGCGTTTCACCGACACTTCCGGGCCGTGACGGCTATGAGCCCCTTGCAGTTTCACAAGCGCATCCGACTGCAGCAGGCGCGGACACTGTTGGTTGCGCAGCGTGACGATATCGCCGGCGTGGGGCACCGGGTCGGATATGACAGCCCATCGCAGTTCACCCGGGAGTACCGCAGATTGTTCGGCGCGACACCGGGGCAGGACGCCGCGCGGTTACGCATAGTCGAACACATCCCGGAACCCGCCCACGTTCTCTGACCAGACACGACGGGGGTGCCGTCGGCACGGGCAAGCGAAGGCTAGTTGCGGCCCAACTCGTGACTGAGGGCCTCGAGTTCGTTGCCACCGGCCATCTCCTGGGTGAGGTGTTCCAGGGTGATCTCGTCATAGCTGCAGTCGAGCTTCTGGCGGCCACGGTTGAGCAACACGAAATGGTCACCGACCATGTGCGCGTGATGCGGGTTGTGGGTGATGAAGATGACGCCGAAGCCCTGATCCTTGGCCGCGGTGATGTAGCGCAGCACCATGCCGGATTGTTTGACCCCGAGTGCGGCGGTGGGTTCGTCGAGGATCAGCACGCGGGCACCGAAGAAGATCGCTCTGGCGATCGCCACGCACTGACGCTGGCCGCCGGACAGCGAGCCGATCGGCGCGTCGACATCGGGCAGGTCGATGCCCATCTTCTGCAATTCGGAGATGGTGGTCGCGCGCATCGCGTTGATGTCCAGCGACTTCAAGATGCCCTTCTTGCGGAGCTCGTTGCCCAGAAAGAAGTTGCGCCACACCGGCATCAGTGCAACCACTGCCAGATCCTGGTACACGGTCGCGATGCCGGCCTTCAGCGAATCCTTGGGCGATTCGAACACCGTCGGCTTGCCGTCGATGAGCAGCTCCCCCTCGGTGGGTTTGTGCAGCCCCGCGATGATCTTGATCAGTGTCGACTTGCCTGCGCCGTTGTCACCGAGCACACCGGTGACCTCGCCCGCACCGACCCGCAGGTTGATGTCCTTGAGCGCGATGATGTTTCCGTAGCTCTTACCGACTTCCTTGAGCTCGACCAGTGGTGTCTCGCCACCCGAGGGTGTCTCGGCGAGCGGCGCTTCAGCAGTTGTGCTCATCACTTACCTTTTCGCTGCGTAGTTGCGGACAACGTTGTTGGCGATCACCGCGAACAGCAGCATCGCGCCGAGGAAGAACTTGAACCAGTCCGGGTTCCAGCCGGCGTAGACGATGCCCTGGTTGGTCATACCGAATATGAACGCACCGATCAGCGTGCCGATCGCAGTGCCGTAACCGCCGGTGAGCAGACAGCCGCCGATGACCGCGGCGATGATGTAGAAGAACTCGTTGCCGATGCCCTGGCCGGACTGGATGGTGTTGAACGCGAACAACAGGTGCATGCCGACGAACCAGGCGCAGAAGCTGACCACCATGAACAGGCCGATCTTGACCTTGGTGACCGGGACGCCGACCGCGCGTGCACTGTCCTGATTTCCGCCGACCGCGAAGATCCAGTTGCCGACGCGAGTTTTGAAGAGCACATAGGTGGCGATGAGCGCGAACAGGATCCACCACACCACGGTGATGCGCACCGATACCCCGAAGACGTCGAACGATGAGGCGAAAACGGCCTTGCCGGACTCGAATCCCTGCATATCGGACACGCTCGGGGTGGCGACCTGGCCGGAGACCAGCTTGGTCACGGCCAGGTTGATGCCGGTCAACATGAAGAACGAACTCAGGGTGATGAGGAACGACGGGATCCTCGTCTTCATCACCATGTAGCCGTTGAAGAAACCGACGACCAACGACACGACGAGCGCCAGCACCGCCCCGGCCCACAGATTCAGATGCAGGTTGTAGCTCAGCATCGACGCCGCGAGCGACGCGGTGGTGACGGCGACACCCGCGGACAGGTCGAATTCACCGCCGATCATCAGCACACCCACGCCGACCGCCATGATGCCGATGGTCGAGCTGGCGTACAGCACGGTGGCCAGGGCCTCAGGGGTGCGGAATGGCGGAGCCACGATCAGGAACAGGACGAAGATCCCGATCGCGCCGACCAGCGCGCCGACCTCGGGACGAATCATCAAGCGCTGCAGCTTGTTCTGCTCCTTGACCCGTTCGTCGCGGACGACTTTGTGGGTCTCGAGGTCGAGATCTGCTTGCGTAGTCATCATTTCTCCGATTCGGCGGCTAACGAGTGCCGGACTTGGCCAACTCGGCGATCGCGCCGATGTTGGAGCTGTCGATGAAGGACGGGCCGGTCAGCGTGGCCTGCCCGCCGCCGATGGTGTTCTTGTTGTTCAGATACAGCCACAGCGAGTCGATGGCGAGGTAGCCCTGCAGGAACGGCTGCTGGTCGACGGCCCATTGCACCTGGCCGTTCTTGATCATGTCGACAAGTGCAGCGTTGGTGTCGAAGGTGACCACTTTGGCTTGGCTTCCGGCGTTACCGACCGACTGCACGGCCGCTTGGGCAATGGGCGCCCCGAGGGTCACGACATGGTCGATGGTCGGGTCCTGTTGCAGCTTGGCGGTGATGGTGGACTCCACTGACGGCATATCCTTGCTGTTGACGTTCAGGATCTCCATCTGACCCTTGAACCCCTCCCGCACACCGGCGCAACGGGCCTCCAGCGACACCTGGCCCTGCTCCTGGATGACGCAGAGCGCCCGCTTCGCACCGTCCTGGTTGAGGCGGTCACCGGCCGCGACGCCGGCGAGCTTCTCGTCCTGGCCGAAGTACTGCTGGACGCCCATGGCTTTGAAGTCGGCGAAGCCCGAGTTGAAGGCGACGACGGGGATGCCCGCATCGAGCGCCTTCTGGACCGCCGGCGCCATGGCCTGAGGCTTGGCCAGCGTCAACGCGATTCCGTCGACCTTGCTGTCGATCGCGCTCTGCACCAGGTTGGCCTGGCTGGGGGCTTCCGGATCACTCGAGTACCGCAATTCGATGTTGTCCTTGTCGGCTGCGGCTTGCGCGCCCTTGCGGATCAGGTCCCAGAAAGAGTCACCGGGTACTTCGTGGGTGATCATCGCGATCGTCGCACGCGGTGTGTTCGCCTGCCCGGCGCCCATACCGTCACCGTTGCTCTCCGGCTTCCCACCCGTGCTGGAGCATGCGCTGGCCCCCAACACGAGCAGGCTCGCCGCGGCGGCCGCCATGAGCCGACTGAACCTCATTGCTTCTCCTTGTCATCGACCTCACCGCGGTGCTTGTGCGTCCGGCTTCCGGAGCCAAGCGGCACGGCCTCACCGCTGATGTAATACGGCTCACATCTGAATGTCAAGACTTTGTTCTGACATTAGGACTGCATATCAAATGCACCAGCAGGCGGCTGGTGAACACCAAGCCGCCGCAAATGCGCCGAGTGTCGCGAAAAGGACAGGAGGAAAGCTGCTTTGAATATGTCCTAGCGGTCGACGAGCGTGGTCTCGAAGTAGTAGCGCGACGCGCGGTAAGCGTGGCTGCCGAACTCCACGATGCGGCCTGAGTCGTCGAACGCGGTGCGTTCCATCACCAGCAGCGGCGCTTTCGGCTTCTCGTCGAGCAGTCGCGCCTCTTCCCGATCAGCCGCCTTGGCCCCGATCCGCTGCCTGGCCAGCCGGATGTGCACGCCGCGTGAACGCAACGACTGGTACAGGCCCGCGCGTTCGAGCTCCTCGCGGTCGGGCGCGATCGCCGCAGGTAGATGGTTTGTCATGAGCGCCAGAGGCTGTCCGCCCGACGAGCGCAGCCTGCGCATCATCACCACCTCACTGCCCACTTCCAGGTTCAGCCGCTCGGCGATGTCGTCATCCGCCGGACGCACCGAGTAGTCCAGGACCTTGGTGGCCGGCTCCTGACCGGCCCTCGTCAGATCGTCATACAGGCTCGTTAGTTCGACCGGACGATGCACAGGGGTCTGCACCACCTGGGTGCCGACGCCGCGCTTTCGCACCAGCATTCCCTTGTCGACCAACTCCTGGATCGCACGGCGCGTGGTCGGCCGCGACAAATTCAGTCGACTGGCCAGCGCAAGCTCGTTCTCAAAACGGTCGCCCGGCTTGAGTTGTCCGTCCAGGATTGCCTTTTCGAAGACCTGCGCGACCTGGTAGTACAGCGGCACCGGACTCGAGCGGTCGAGTTCGACAGACAGCATCGGGGTCACCTTCGCTCCGATCCTCACGTGCTCCGCACGGCGTTCGCTTGGAGTGACTGCTCAGCGTACCTGCTAATGACTGGAAGTAAGAATGTCCGAACAAAGTCTTGACAGCGTGCGGCGTAAGGGAGCACAGTCGTCAACGGGAGCCGGTGGACCCGTCGCCGCTCACGCTCGTAGCCAGCCACATCTGCACATCGCACCCGGGAGTCAGTCGTGACCGATACGGTTAACCAGGCATTCGATGTCCTCGCCATCGGGCGCAGCGGTGTCGACATCTACCCGCTTCAGGTCGGCGTGGGTCTCGAACACGTCGAATCATTCGGAAAGTTCCTCGGCGGTAGTGCCGCCAACGTCTCGGTCGCCGCCGCGCGGCTGGGGAATCGCAGCGCCCTGATCTCCGGTGCAGGCAACGATCCGTTCGGCCGTTTCGTCCGTAACGAGCTCGCCCGTCTCGGCGTCGACAACCGGTTCGTCACCACCCATGACGAGTACCCGACCCCGGTGACCTTCTGCGAAATCTTCCCACCCGACGATTTCCCGCTGTACTTCTACCGCAAGCCGTCAGCTCCCGATCTGCAGGTCCGAGCAGACGAGATCGACCTGGACGCCGTACGCAACGCCCGGCTGTACTGGTCGACGGTCACCGGGCTGTCTGAAGAGCCGAGCCGCAGTGCGCATTTCGCCGCGTGGGATGCCCGCAATCGGGCGCCGCTGACCGTGCTGGATCTCGACTACCGCCCGATGTTCTGGGCCACCCCGGCTGCGGCCACCGAACAGGTGCAACGCGCACTGCAGCACGTCACCGTGGCGGTCGGCAACCGTGAGGAATGCGAGATCGCCGTCGGTGAGACCAACCCGCACAAGGCCGCCGACGCGCTGCTCGACCTGGGCGTGGAGTTGGCCATCGTCAAACAGGGCCCGCGTGGTGTGCTGGGCAAGACCAGGCACACCGCGGTCACCGTCGCGCCCAACGAGGTCGAGGTGGTCAACGGCCTCGGCGCAGGCGATGCGTTCGGCGGCAGCCTGATTCACGGCTTGTTGCACGACTGGCCATTGGAGAAGACGCTGCGCTATGCCAATGCCGCGGGCGCCATCGTGGCCTCCCGGCTGGAATGCTCGACCGCAATGCCGACCGCCGCCGAAGTGGCCGAGCTCGCCGAACGAACCGCGGACGAGGCCGTGAATGTCTGAACCGACCGTGTGTAAGAGCTACACCGAGATCACCGAACTGCGCGCAGCCGAGCCCGCCGCGGTCGCCGCCGCCTGGCAACAGCGCAGCACCCGACCGACCGTGCGTGGTGACGGCAAGCTGATGATCGTCGCCGCCGACCACCCGGCGCGCGGCGCGCTCGCCGTCGGGTCACGGCCCACCGCAATGAACAACCGCATCGACCTGCTGGACCGGCTGCGTGCCGCGCTTGCCGATCCCGGGGTGGACGGCGTGCTGGCCACCGCGGACATTCTCGACGACCTGCTGCTGCTCGGGGCGCTGGAGGACAAGGTGGTGTTCTCCTCGTTCAACCGTGGCGGGTTGGCCGGCTCGACGTTCGAACTCGATGACCGGATGACGGGCGCCACCGCGGCGTCGACCGCAGCGGCAAAACTGAACGGCGGAAAGATGTTGTGCCGCATCGATGTCGATGATCCCGGCACGGTATCCACAATGGCCGCCTGCGCCAAGGCCGTCGACGAGCTCGCCGCCCACGGCCTGATCGCCATGCTGGAGCCGTTCCTGTCCACCCGGGTCGAGGGCAAGGTCCGCAACGACCTCTCCCCCGACGCGGTGATCAAGTCCGTGCACATCAGCCAGGGCCTCGGATCCACCTCGGCCTATACCTGGATGAAGTTGCCGGTGGTGGCCGAGATGGACCGGGTGATGGAAGCGACGACGTTGCCGACGCTGCTGCTGGGCGGTGACCCGGCTGACCCCGACGAGGCGTTCGCCAGCTGGGAGAAGGCACTGACGTTGCCGTCGGTCCGGGGGCTCATCGCCGGACGTACGCTGCTGTACCCAGCCGATGACGATGTCAGTTCAGCGGTCGCGACCGCGGTGAAGATGGTGAGGTGACCGTGGACAACAGCTTGTACATTCCGGCGAACAGCGCAGCGTCTCCGTACACCGTCGACATCACCCCCGAATCAGCAGGCTGGGCCGAATCCTCGCTGCAGGTGGTCGATCTCGGCGAGTCCGGCTCGGTGGCCCGGTCCACCGGCCAGACTGAGCTGATGATCCTGCCGCTGGCCGGCGGCGGCGCCGTCGAATGCGCAGGCGAGACGCTGGAGTTGTCCCCGCGTGCCTCGGTTTTCGACGGGCCGGCCGACATGGTCTATCTCGGTATCGACCAGAAGTACACGCTGACCGGTCACGGCCGCATCGCGATCTGCGGCGCTCGCGCCGCACGGTCGCTCCCGAACCGGCGCGTTGCCGCCGCAGATGTCGCGGTCGAACTGCGCGGTGCGGGCAATTGCAGCCGGCAGGTACACAACTTCGGTACCGCAACCGCATTCGAGGCGGATTCGCTGATCGCCTGCGAGGTGATCACTCCCGGCGGCAACTGGTCGAGTTATCCCGCGCACAAGCATGACGAGAACACCGACGTCGAAACGCAGCTGGAGGAGATCTACTACTTCGAGGTCGACGACAGCCCGGCCGGCACCCCCGGCTTCGGCTACCACCGCGTGTACGGCACCCCGCAACGCCCGATCGAGGTGCTCGAAGAGGTGCGGACCGGCGATGTGGTGCTGGTGCCGCACGGCTACCACGGCCCGTCCATCGCAGCGCCGGGCCACCACATGTACTACCTCAATGTGATGGCAGGCTCCGGTCCGAATCGGGCCTGGTTGATCTGTGACGATCCGAACCACACCTGGCTGCGGAACAGTTGGGAACACCAGGAAATCGATCCCCGGTTGCCGTTCGGCAGCGCACGAGAAGGAGCCTGACCGATGGTCTCCACCGCACCGAAGTCCACCGAGAAGCTTGCCGACACGGAGGCCACCGTGCGACTCACGGTGGCTCAGGCCACGATTCGGTTCCTGGCCAACCAATATGTCGAGCGGGACGGCGAACGCAACAAGTTCTTCGCCGGCTGCCTCGGCATCTTCGGCCACGGCAACGTGGCCGGCCTCGGCCAGGCGTTGTTGCAGGATGAAATCGACGCAGCCGAGGCGCACACCGAGCCCGGACTCAGATACGTGCTGGGCCGCAACGAGCAGGCCATGGTGCACACCGCTGTCGCCTACGCCCGGCAGAAGGACCGGCTGCAGGCCTGGGCGGTCACCGCCAGCATCGGCCCTGGCTCGACCAATATGCTGACCGGTGCCGCATTGGCCACCATCAATCGGCTACCCGTACTGCTGCTGCCTGCCGATACTTTCGCCACCCGGGTCAGTGCCCCGGTGCTGCAGGAGCTCGAGCTGCCCTCATCGGGTGACATCACCGTCAACGACGCGTTCAAACCGCTGTCGCGCTACTTCGATCGGGTGTGGCGACCCGAGCAACTGCCCAGCGCGCTGCTCGGCGCCATGCGGGTACTGACCGACCCCGTTGAAACAGGAACAGCGACGGTTTCCATCCCCCAGGATGTGCAGGCCGAGGCCCATGATTGGCCCGAATCGCTGTTCGCCGAACGCACCTGGCATGTGGCGCGGCCGCTGCCTGAACGTTCGGTGATCGCCCGCGCCGCCGAGCTGATCCGTTCGGCCGCCAAACCGCTGATCATCGCCGGCGGCGGTGTCATCTATTCAGGCGCCACCGACGCCCTGGCCGCACTGGCCTCTCGTACCGGCATCCCCGTGGGCGAAACCCAGGCAGGCAAAGGCTCGCTACCTTTCGACCATCCGCAGTCGGTCGGGGCCATCGGCTCCACCGGTACCACGGCAGCCAACGCACTCGCAGCCGAGGCTGATGTGATCATCGGGATCGGCACCCGCTACAGCGATTTCACCACGGCGTCGCGCACCGCCTTCAACAATCCCGACGTTCGCTTCGTCAACATCAACGTGGCGTCGCTCGACTCGGTCAAGCAGAGCGCGATCAGCGTGGTCGCCGATGCCCGCGAAGGTCTCGAAGCGTTGCACGCCACCCTCGGGGATCATTCCGTCAGCGACGAATACCGTGCCCGCACAGTCGAGCTGGCCACCGAGTGGGATGTCACCGTGTCGTCGGTCTACGCGACCGAGGAGGGCGCGCCACTCAACCAGAACCAGGTGATCGGACTGGTCAACACGCTGTCAGACCCCCACGACGTAGTGGTATGCGCGGCGGGGTCGATGCCGGGCGATCTGCACAAACTGTGGCGGACCCGCGACCGCAAGGGTTACCACGTCGAGTACGGGTACTCGTGCATGGGCTATGAGATCGCCGGTGGCATCGGGGTACGGATGGCCGCACCCGACCGCGACGTGTTCATCATGGTGGGCGACGGCTCATACCTCATGATGGCCACCGAATTGGCGACCGCCGTGCAGGAAGGCGTCAAAGTCATTCCCGTCGTGGTCCAGAACCATGGATTCGCCTCCATCGGAGGCCTTTCCGAGTCGTTGGGTTCCCAGCGCTTCGGTACGGCCTACCGTTACCGCAGCCAGGACGGTCGTCTCGACGGCGCCACCCTGCCCGTCGACCTGGCGGCCAATGCGGCCAGCCTGGGCGCGGACGTCATCAAGGTCACCACTGCGGCCGAGTTCGCCGACGCCGTGAAAACCGCCAAGGGCGCCGACACCACCACGGTGATCCATGTGGAGACCGATCCGATGATCTTCGCCCCGGACAGCAACTCGTGGTGGGACGTGCCGGTCAGCCAGGAATCCACGCTGGCCTCAACGCAGCAGGCCTACCGGCGTTACGCGGACTGGAAGAAGGTCCAACGCCCATTCGTCAATCCGTCGGACCGTTGAGAGGGACCGTGAGCACGATTCTGGTGGGGTCCGCCCCCGACTCCTGGGGTGTCTGGTTCCCCGACGATCCGCAGCAGACCCCGTACACCCGATTCCTCGACGAGGTGGCCGCCTCCGGCTACCGGTGGATCGAACTGGGCCCCTACGGATATCTGCCCACGGACCCGCAGCAGCTCTCCGATGAGCTCGCCGCCCGTGGCCTGAAACTCTCCGCGGGCACGGTCTTCGAACATCTCCACCAGGACGACAGCTGGGACTCGGTGTGGTCACAGATCGAGGATGTCGTGAAACTGACCGCGGCCGTGGGCGGCAAGCATGTCGTGGTGATCCCCGAGATGTGGCGGGATCCCGCCACCGGAGCGGTGCTGGAGGATCGCAACCTCACCCCGGAACAGTGGCGGAAGAAGACTCAGGGGATGAACGCGCTGGGTAAGGCGATGTTCGAATCATACGGGGTGCGTGCGCAATACCACCCGCACGCCGACAGCCATGTCGACACCGAGGAGAACGTCTACCGCTTCCTGGACGGCACCGACGGTGCGTTCGTCAACCTGTGCCTGGACACCGGTCACATCTCGTACTGCGGGGGTGACAACATCGCCATCATCGAACATGCGCCGGAACGTATCGGCTACCTGCATCTCAAGCAGGTGGACCCGGAGGTGCGGGCCAAGGTGGAAGCCGAAGATCTGCCGTTCGGTCAGGCCGTCAAACTCGGCGCCATGATCGAGCCACCGCACGGAATCCCAGAGATGCCACCACTTCTCGCGGCCGTCGCGAAGCTCGGCATCGACGTGTTCGCGATCGTCGAGCAGGACATGTATCCGTGCGCCGCCGACGAACCCCTGCCCATCGCCAAACGCACCCATCGATATCTGGGCTCGTGCGGCATCCCGTCCGTTCGTTTCAGCTAGGAGCATCATGTCCGATCTTCGTGTCGCCGTCCTCGGTGTGGGCATCATGGGTACTGACCACGTCGAGCGGTTGTCGTCCCGCATCTCCGGTGCGCGGGTGACGGTGGTCAACGACTTCATCGCCGAAAAGGCCGAAGCCGTCGCGGCAGGCATCCCCGGCTGCCGCGCTGTCGCCGATCCGCTGGATGCGATCGCCGATCCGGATGTCGATGCGGTCGTGCTCGCCACGCCCGGGCCCACCCACGACAAACAACTGCTGGCCTGCCTGGAGCACGGCAAGCCGGTGCTGTGTGAGAAGCCGCTGACCACGGACGTGGAATCCTCACTGGAGGTGGTCCGTCGTGAGGCCGAACTCGGTAAGCGGCTGATTCAGGTCGGGTTCATGCGCCGCTTCGACGAGGAATACGACAGACTCAAGAATCTGCTGGACGGCGGCGAACTGGGCCGCGCCCTGGTGTTGCACTGCGTACATCGCAACCCCGCCGTGCCACCCAGTTTCGACAGCTCGATGATCGTCAAGGACTCTCTCGTGCACGAAGTGGACGTCACCCGCTTCCTGTTCGACGAGGAGATCACCTCCATCCAGATCCTGCGTCCGGCCACCAATCCAGGGGCCCCCGAAGGTATTCAGGATCCGCAGATTGCGATTCTGCGCACCGCCGGCGGCAAGCATGTGGACGTCGAACTGTTCGTCACCACGGGCGTCGCCTACGAGGTGCGTACCGAACTGGTCGCCGAAAAGGGCTCGGCCATCATCGGACTCGACATCGGGTTGATCCGCAAGGGCGCCCCCGGCACCTGGGGCGGCGAGATCACCCCCGGGTTCCGGGAACGGTTCGGCCGCGCCTACGACATCCAGTTCCAGCGGTGGGTCGATGCCGTCCGTAGCGGCGTCAACGTAGACGGCCCGACCGCGTGGGACGGCTACGCGGCCGCGGCGGTCTGCGCGGCCGGCGTCCAGTCACTGCAGTCTGGTGGGGTTGTCGAGGTGGACATGGTGGCCCGCGCCTCGATCCCAGGAGCCTGAGCGATGAGGATCGCCCTGGATCCCACCCCGTTCCACCACGACCACGAGCTGCTCGAACTTCCCCGGGTAGTGGCCGATCTGGGCTACGAATACCTGCAACTCACCCCGCATCGCGACTTCATCCCGTTTTTCAACCACCCGCGCGCAGACGACGAGTTGGTGGCGAAGTTCCGTAAGGCGTGTGCAGATGCGGGCATCGGCATCGCATCGGTGCTGCCGGTACTGCGCTGGTCCGGTCCGGATGAAGATGCCCGCGAGGCCGCAGTGCGCAACTGGAAGCGCGTCATCGAGATCACCGTCGACCTCGGCGTCAACGTCATCAACACCGAATTCTCCGGCAGGCCCGAGAAGTCCGAAGAGTCCGAGCGGGCGTTCTTCCGCTCGATGGAGGAGCTTCTGCCGGTCTTCGAAAGGGAGGGTATCGACGTCCGAATCGACCCGCACCCGGACGATTTCGTCGAAGACGGCCTTGAAGCGCTGCGCATCATCCGCGGGGTCAACTCCCCCAACATCGGCATGGTCTACGTAGCGTGTCACACCTTTCACATGGGGTCGGCGATGCTCGACATCATGCGTGCCGCAGGCGAAAAGCTACGCCTGGTGCACGTCGCCGACACCATGGACCATCACCGCTCCCACGGCCTGCGCTACATCACCAACCCGCCCGGGAATCCGGTGCGGGTACATCAGCACCTCAAGATCGGTGACGGTGACGTTGACTGGGACGAGTTCTTCGGCGGGTTGGCCGAGATCGGTTTCTATGACCGTCCCGACACGGTGATGGTGTCCTCCGTCTTCGCCGAGGACGAGAATTCGCCCGAGGTGTCGCGCTACCAGCTCGCCACCATGACCGACTACGTCGCCAAGTACCGCAAGTAGCCGTCACATGCCACAGTTGGTTGCCACCGCATGGACCAGCGCGGGCGATATATCCCCGATGGACAGCCCCGCTGTCAGTCCGGTACCGATCACTGAACGTGTTGCCGCAGTGGCGGATGCGGGCTATACGGGCCTGGGGTTGATCGCTGATGACCTGCTCGCCATCCGGAACTCCATCGGGTTCGCCGGGCTGCGCCGCCTGATTACCGACGCCGGACTCCAGCACATCGAGATCGAGTTGATCGAACGCTGGTGGATCCCCCGGGGCGCGCCAGGGCACACCTACGAGGTACGAGATCTGCTGTTCGAGGCCGCCGACGTGCTGACGCCCGCATTCATCAAGCTCGGCTCCGAGCAGGGGCCGCGCACAACGGATCCAGAGTCCCTGGTGGCGCCGCTACGGCAGCTCGCCGATGAGGCCGCCGCGCACGGCACCCGGGTGGCAATCGAGACCATGCCGTTCTCGATCATCGAGACCGTTCCCATGGGGGCCGAGATCATCAGGGCTGCCGAACATCCCGCGGCCGGACTGGTCGTCGACGCCTGGCATGTCTTCCGCGCCGGCACCTCCCTCGACGAGACAGCGACCGCGTTGGCGCCGGAAATGCTCTTCGGCGTCGAACTCAATGACGCGGCTGCCACGGTCCTCGGATCACTGTTCGAGGACACCGTCAACAATCGCTTGCTGTGCGGCGAGGGGATATTCGACCTCCCCGGACTAGTAATCCTGCTGCGCAGCCTGGGCTTCGACGGGCCCTGGGGTGTGGAGATCCTCTCGGCCGCGCACCGTGCCCTGCCGGTCAGCCAGGCAGTCAGGCTCGCGGCCGAATCGGCGATCTCGGTGCTCTAAGGCACGCGTTCGCCTAGCCATCTCTCATTGGCCCGATGATGCACCTCGCGGGGCAGTCTCGTCTGGATCACGGGCCGGTGCATCGCTTCCACCAAACCCCTGTTCGGCTACCCCGACAGACAGCCTCTCACCGAGACACGCGACGAACTGCAAGCCCAAGTCGACGACTTCGACACATCTACAACACCGAACGCCCCCGTCACGGAGCGGTCGGAACGGTGCCGTGGAAAAAACTTTAGGCACTTTGGTTTCAACAGTCACAGCAGTTCACATGTGTCCCATTATCGAGCAGGGCCACTCTGGCGGCGAACAGTTTTTGTCAGTGGTCGAATGTATGTTCGATGAATGGAGGGTGGTGTGGTCGCAGCGATGGCCGGGTTGCGGGCGGCGTTCGACGCGTTCGCCGCCTGCGAGGTCGAATCACTGACCCGTACTGAGCTGCTCGCCGT